>CAMAXW010000043.1 GCA_945862315.1 Klebsiella pneumoniae | reverse complement strand
TGGCCGCGCGGTCATAATCCAATTAACGACGTCATCGCCATCGCGACGACCCCACACCCCCACCTCGCCACGCCCACGCGCGCCCACCACGGGATCCACCCGCCGCCACTCGGTAGCGACCACCCGATGAGCAATTTTCCAGACGCCCTCACGGCGTTCGAAGCGATCGACATAACGGATGCCTAAGACGTCATCCTTGCCGTTACCGGCTGCATCTTCGCGACGGTGGTACGCCACGGCATAGGTCTCGGCGCGGGCCAGGTCACCCTCTATTTCAATGAGCATATTGCCCATGAAATGCTGCGTCGCCGTCCAGCGGGTGAGGAAGCTCGAGGCAGCGGCGATAAACTCATCGACGTTACCCTTCATCGATCCATGGTCATCATAAGCATCGGGGTGATAGCAGGCGCGCACTTGCTCAAAGTCCAAGCGGTCAATGCCACGCGCATAGCGATAGATAACGTCCGCTATTTCTTGGCGTGCCAGCAGCATCTGCACGGCGTGCGAATCAGTCATGGTTATTCCTTTTTTTTGACAATACACAGCGCGATGATGCCCGAATTTTAGCCTGCCGATCCGGGAAGGAACTCGGATCCCCTGTCGATGGTTGGGGCACTCCTCACCGTGGGCCATCGGCGCGGCTAGGCATGGCCCGCGCGGCCTAGACAGGGATCCCACTGGCGCCAGCCCTAGCCTCTGTATCGCGCGCAGATTGATTAGGTAGCCGGTGGCCCAGAAAAAATGAAACGGCCCCTGACTTCTGCGCGGCGAGACCGTGTTGCCCGCAGGCTTCAGGCGACCATCACCCACGTTACCTCGGGCAGCAGCCGCGGTTTCGACTTTGGTTTTTTGATCACCTAAGCGCTCGCTCTCAACCCACAGCATGGCTATGCTTTGCGCACACTCGCCATGATGGTGGAGTGGCCCAATGAGTATGCTTAAAATCTACGGAACACCCGACGCGCGCGCCTTGCGGGCACTGTGAGGTGCCGAAGAAGTTGGCGCCCGTGATGAACACCTCACAGTCACCTTTGGGGCTGATCTCAAAAAACCCGCCTATTTGGCTATCAATCCAAAACGGCTGACTTCCCGCGCTCATCGACGGCAACCTGACATTATTCGAATCCTTGGCTATCAATCTGTACCCGTGCCAGCACTAAGTGCGCGATGGCCCAGACAGGGCGCCGATGGTGGTCGTGCAATCTAACTGCACCTATTTATTTTAAGGGCGGTATTTCCGTGAGCCGTAGCGTTCTGTATGCCCTCACAGCCGCCGTGCTATTCGGCGCCAGCACCCCATTGGCCAAGCTGCTGCTCGGCACCATGTCACCTTGGATGCTGGCTGGCGTGCTCTATCTTGGTAGCGGCATCGGCTTGGGCGTGCTGCGTCTCGTGCGCGACCGGGGCTGGCGAACATCGGGTCTGGCGCCGGCCGAATGGCCGTGGTTACTAGGCTCTATATTTTTCGGTGGCATCGTCGCACCCGTGTGTTTGCTGTTTGGCCTAAGTGCTGCCAGCAGCTCAAGCGCCTCACTGCTGCTCAATCTAGAAGCCGTGCTAACGGCGTTAATCGCTTGGCTCGCGTTTAAAGAAAACGCCGATCGGCGGGTCGTGCTCGGCATGGTTGCGATCGTTGCGGGCGGTGTGGTGCTCGCATGGCCCAGCGGGGAGATCACGCTCACTAACGCGCTAGGCCCGCTGGCGATCGCAGCAGCGTGTTTGTGCTGGGCCGTCGACAACAACCTAACCCGCAAAGTCTCAGCCTCTGATGCCTTGTTCATCGCGGGGGCCAAGGGTCTCATCGCCGGCACCATCAACATGGCCTTGGCGCTCATGGTTGGCGCGCAACTCCCCACCACGGCCAAATTTTTTGCCGCGATGCTGGTGGGTCTAGGTGGCTATGGCATTAGCTTGGTGATGTTTGTCTTGGCTTTGCGGGGCTTGGGTGCCGCGCGTACAGGGGCATACTTCGCAACAGCACCGTTCATCGGTGCCGCCATGGCGGTAGCGCTATTGGGCGACACCACGACGCCCGCGTTCTGGTTTGCGTGCCTGCTGATGAGCCTAGGCGTATGGCTGCACTTGACCGAACGGCACGACCACCTCCACACGCATGAACCGCTCGCACACGCTCATTCGCATCGGCACGATGATCACCATCAGCACGCTCATGACCCCGGCTGGGACGGACAAGAGCCGCATGCTCACCCGCACGACCATGCCGAAATAACCCATAAACATCCGCACTTTCCCGACATTCATCATCGCCATACGCATTGATTGCCGTAGCACAGGACGACGAGTCAGCCCTCAAAAAACTTGGGTGTGAAATGAAATGCGGCGTCGGCTAGACAACTCGCCAGTAGAGCACCAGCAAGGTGCTGGCGACCGCGATGGTCCAAGCTTCCAACGCGAGTCGCAGCGCGATCGGCGCATGCCGTAGCTCCATGAAGTCGAGAAACACGACGCGCGCCTTAAGGAAAGCGATGACCAGCACCGCGGTGCCACTCCAGCGCGTATCCACACCCGCACCCAAGCCGTGTCCAAACGCCCACGACAGCGCAGTTGCTGCGATGAGCAGTCCCCACAGCCAAGTTACCCGCAGGATTGATGGGTTCGCGCCGGGGATCATCGCAACATATAGAGCAACGCAAACAGGACGATCCAAAGGAGGTCCACCATGTGCCAGAAGCTAGCACCGCTTTCCAGTGTGCGCACGCTCGCGTGGCTCACTGGTGCATAAAGGCTGCGCCAGAGGAAGATCAGCACCCCCAAACCCAACAACACATGCATCAGGTGCAGACCCGTTAGCATGTAGTAGTACATGAAGAAGTCATTGCTCATCAGCGTGATTCCGACGGCTATTTTTTCCTGATATTCAAAAATCTTAACCACCACGAAGCAGAACCCACAGGTCATGCCCGCCATCAGCCAGCCGCGTGCGATGCGGGTTTCCCCAGCACGCGCAACTTGCACGGCGATCGCCACGCACCAAGAACTGGTGAGCATAAAGATTGTGTTAAGCGCACCGCACCGCTGATTAAGGGCGTGCTGAGACTCAATAAAGCTGGCCACATCGTTGCTTCGGTAATAGGCAAACGTGATGAACAGCGCGGCGAACATCAGCAGGTCACCCAGAATAAACACCCAGACGCCGGCTTCGCCAGGCAAGTGCCGGGCAGGCTGGTTTAGGGCGTGCGGCATTGCACGCCAAGACCGTGATCAAGCCTTGTCACAGGGGTCAGCGAGTGCATCACGCCGCCCGGCCGGCCTTGAGCGCCGCTTGTCGCAGCACCACAAACATCACCAAATACCAGCTAAAAAATACCACCAGCGGCACCCAGTAGACGAATACGCCACTCCAGGCGAAAGGGCCGGTTTTGAAAAAAGTCAGCAGACCGCCGGGGATAAAGAGCACTGCCACCCAGAGGTTAAAGAAGCCCACCCAGCGCGGCAGTATCGTGGGGGTGTTTTGGTCGCTAAGCACCGCGAGTCCAATGGCGATGTTCTGTACCACAAAGGTGGTGAAGGGCATAAAGAGCATGATCCAGCCCACATCGTTCAGGAGCAAAGTGAGCTCCGGGCTACGGTCCGGACGAAACGCAGCCGCAGTCCAAACCAGACACGGCACAATCAGGAACACCGCACCGCAGGTGCCGGCCGACAACTGTGTGTAGGTCAGAATGCCCGCGCCTTTCTCCATGCGCTTTATCGCCACCGTTATCGCTGCCACAAACGCGCAGACTAGCCCCGAACACCCCATCATCAGAAACAGTCCTAAGCGTATTTGCCAGGTTCGCCCCTGATACAGCGCGGCTATTTCCTGCGCACCGGCGCTCGGTAGGTGCGGTGGTAGGAAGTGCGCCAGCGGCCACAGACCCAAGGTGAAAACCACGACGAAAAGAATCGCGCTCCAGATGCAAAGTAATTCATTTCTGGTGTTCATACGGGCTCCTAAGTGAAGGTGATTGTTCAGCGCCGCTAACCCCGCGGCACGGGGGGAGTCTAGGACAAGGTTCGGGCGGGCATGGCTAAGGCCTCAGAAAACACTACCGCGAAACAGCCTCCGGCGCAGAGCGCACAACTAACGCACCTCGAGGCCCCAGCGCCTTCGCGCTGCACCTCACCTAAAACTCACCGCACCGCGCATCCCGGCAGTCAGCGACGGCGTGCGAGCACAATATCCAACGAGCGCCCGAGGCGTGTGCAGATTTCATCAATTTCACTTGCCTGAATAATCAGCGGCGGGGCAAAAATTAAACTGCGACCTGCGGCACGCCCAACAACGCCGGCAGCCAACAACACGGCATGCACCTCCAAGCAGGTGACCTCGGCGCTGGCGGTATCGTTAATGGGCCGGTCGTCCCGATCGCGCAGAAGAAAATCTAAGGCACCACCCAGCCCCTGGGTGCGAATCTCGCCCACGAGTGGGTGCCCAGAAAATGCGCGCAGCCCACGCGCCAGATGCTCGCCCATGCGCGCAGCGTGCGCCACCAGTTGGTCGCGCTCGATGATTTCGAGCACCTTCAGGGCGGCGGCAGCGCCTACCGGGTGAGCCGCGTAGGTGGCGGCATGTGCCAGCGTGCCCACCGCGGCCGAGCCGCGCTCCAGATCTGCGTAGAGTTCGCGCCCGATGGCAATCGCAGACAAAGGGAAGTAGCCGCTCGTGATGGCCTTGGCCAGCGTGATATGGGTTGGCTTTAAGTCGTAGGTCTGCGAGCCAAAAAATGCCCCCGTGCGGCCACCACCGGTAATCACTTCGTCGACTACAAAACTAATGTCATGTTCCTGCAGAACCGCCGCTATGGCGGGAAAATATTCCGCTGGCGGGGTCTTGAAACCCGCCGAGAAACTAATCGGTTCAGCAAAAAATGCCGCCACCGAGTTCGGTGGTTCATGGTGGATCAAATCGTCGAGTTCCTTGGCCAAGCGGCCTGCAAAGGCCGACGGGGTTTCACCCGGCATTCGCGAGCCGTGATAATCCGGCTGCGAGACATGTCGAAAACCCGCCAGCGGCAGGCCAAATTCCTCGTGATGCCCGCCCGTGAGACTCGCGGAAGCCAAAGTGCCGCCGTGATAGCTCCCTTGCCGTCCGATGATAGTCTGGCGCTGTGGCTGGTCGCGCACGATCGCCTGAAAGCGCAGTAGTTTGATCAAAAAATCATTCGCTTCGGAGCCGGTCGTGGCGAACAAAATATGCGCGTCCGGTACCGGCACCATTGCTACCAGCCGCTCGGCCAAATCCAGTGAGCTTTTGCTGGTGCGATTAAGCGCGGAGACAAAGAACGGCAACTCGCGATACTGGGCCGTGATGGCGTCGATGAGTTCGGTATGTTGGTAGCCCAGCGAGGCCACGTAGAACGACGCAGTGGCCTCGATGTATTCGCGACCATCAGTATCGTAGACGTAGATCCCTTGGCCTCGCTCGATAAAACGGGTCTCGCTGGCGGTGTTTTCGGCGATGCGTTGAAAACCCAAAATCAGCGGCAGACGCTCGTTCTCTTCGAACACCCCAACGGGGACGCGAACGGGGAGTAAGTCGTTAGGCATCGACCGGCAACCCAGCGCCAGCTCGCGCGCTGCGCATCGCGAGCCGTGCCGCCATCGTTGCCGCCTCATCGATAGCGAGAGTCTCATCGTCCGCAGCACCGCTCAAAACCACCCCATAGACGTCACGCGCGTGCGCCATGCAGATAAAACGCTCCAGCACATCCTCACGCACCCGGCTAGGTTCACGCTCTAAGGGATCACCGTAACCCCCACCGGCGGTGTCTAATCCGCGCAGCCACTGACCTTGCTTGAGTTCCACTTGACCCACGTTCGGCATTTGGGTCATCACACCTGCTTCGTCGATCAAGTCGATGCGCCCAACGTTGCCATCACCACCGCCGCGCACGCCCCGCGCTGGGTTTTGCTGCCCGTCGGCCGCGAACACCACCGTCATGGGGTGGTTGCTCGGGCCATAGGTCATCAAGGTCCCCGGCGCGCCACGGTTGCGCCCGGCACCCATGGTGTTTTGGGTCAACTTTATTTCTCGGTAATGCACCGGGTAGCTGAGCTCACTGATCTCCACGCTGTCGCGATACATGAGACCGGCGACGACCGGAATGCCATAAGTAATCCAACCATCGCAGTACGGCGAACCCGGGCCGCCATTGCCGCCAATGATGAGTTGATTGACGTAGGGGTGGTCGGCGTGGCGCGCATCGGTGCCAGAAATAACCGACATCCCGGCACCCATGCCGATACCGCCTTCAGCCAGTCCGAAGCCCTCGCCCAGCCCCGCTAGCGCTGCCTGCACATTGTTTAACAATCTCTCAGAGACATTCGTCGTTGCCACCGAGCAGCTGTGCGGAAAACTGGGAATACCGATGGCGGCACCCTCGCGTAGCTTCATGCTGATACAGCGATACGACCCGCCATTACGCGGAATATCTGAGGGCAAACAATTGTAAACACCGGCCACCGAGTTACTAATGGAACAGGCCTCGGTGAGATTTAGCCCATTGTCCATACAGTCGATGTTGCTCGTGAGGTCTATTTCCACGCGCCCGGCCACCGGATCAATCGTGAGTTTTAGCCGTACCGGGATCCTTTCGTTGCGGAAGGGCGGAATAGGGTCATGAAAACTTTCGCGCTCGATTGTGGCTGCCGGGAGCGCCGAGATTGCCTGACGCATCCGTTGCTCGCTGTAGTCGAACCACTGCGTGACGAAACGCTTGATCGTCGGCACGCCATATTTTTTAAAAATATCGCGGATGCGTGCCTCGCCGGTGCGCACCGATCCCAGCATCGCCAGAAAGTCGCCGTACCAGTAGTCGGGCACGCGAATTCGGCGCCGACACATCCGAATAATGTCTTGGTTAGTCTCATAGCCACGCTGCACCCGCACTGCCGGAAAAATCAGCGCACCCTCCTCGTACACGTCCTTGGCCGCGGCGTGATAAGTCGTGGGAAGGCTATTACCAATATCAGCCTGATGCGCTTTGGCGCAGACATTAAACAGATGCTCGCCGTCCCAGAACACGGGGACAATGAGCGTATGGTCTGCGGGATGCGAGTTACCGCTGTAGGGGTCGTTATGGAGATAAGCGTCGCCCTCCGCAATATCGTCGTGGTAGGCGCACATCGTTGCGGTCTGCAAATTCAGGCCATAGGTGTGCGCCGGCAAGCCCTCGGCAGTTGCGAACAATTCGTTGTCCGCGGTGGTGATACCGCAGGAGAAATCCCGCGCGCTGTTGATGACCGCCGAGCGGCCGGTACGCAGCATCGTGTTCGTCATTTCGCGCACCACACCGTCAAAACGGTTCGCCAGCACCGCCAGCAGCATGGGTGAGAGTGCGTCAGCAGGTGGTGACGTGGGTGTCGGGAGTTCAGTTTTCATCACAACGACCTCGGCAGAAATTCTGCAACAAAACTTCCCGCAGGCGACAACGTCGCGCGGGTCCCGGGCGGCAGCACGAGGGTAGTGGTCGCCTCTTCAATAATCGCAGGTCCGTCAATCACCGCGCCGGGCAACAGGGCCGCGCCCCGATAAACGCGAGCATCCTGGCGGTCATCGAGATCAAACAGCGCACTGCGTAGCCCGATATGGCTGGGGGTGCTGGGGGTCGGCGCGGCCACCGTGTCGCTAGAGGTCAGTTGTGGCAGCGCGATCGACAGTCGGCCGGTCCAGTTCAAAAACTCGATGGGGCTAGCCGGATCATCGACGCTGAAAATGCGGCGATGGTTGGCGTGAAAGGTATTCACCAGCAGATCGACATCCGCCGCCGACGTCATGCGCGCGCCCGGCAAGTCCACGCTGATGTCCCAGACCTGCGCCGCATAATGCGCGTCTACGCGATAGGTGGTTTGGCGTGAGTTAAAGCCGCGTCTTCCCAAGCGGTCGGCAAAGATGTCCAAGTGCCGATCAATTTCCGCGAGCGCGTGGTTCACGGTTGCACGGTCAAACGCGGTGGAACGGGTCGGCATGCTGGCGCTGTGTTCCACTTGGATATCCGAGAACTGCATGCCACAGGCCGACAGTACGCTGGCCGTGCGGGGAATAATCACTACCCGGCAATTTAGCTCACGCGCAATGGGCATGATGCCCAAACCGGCAGCGCCCCCACCCGCAACGATCACCGCTTCACTAGGGTCCACACCCTCGCTGACCGTGATGTCCTTGATGGCGCTGATCATGGTCTCGTTGGAGACCGCAAAAATAGAATATGCGGCCGCTTCCACTGAGAGTTGCAACGGATCGGCAAGGGTCTTCAGCGCCGCGCGCGCGGCGTTCAGATCCAGCTGCATGCGGCCGCCCAGAAAATAGTCAGGGTCGATATAACCGAGCACTAGTGCGGCGTCAGTCACCGTGGGTTCGCGACCACCCCGCTGGTAACAGGCTGGCCCCGGATTGGCGCCCGCGCTGCGCGGTCCTACCCGCAGCAGGCCAGCGGAATCAATCCAACCGATTGAGCCACCGCCCGCGCCCACACTACGCGCATCTACCGCGGAAATACCGAGCATATGGCCGGTGAATTGTTCGCCCAGCCAAGTCTCCTGCGTGATGGCGATTTTGCCACCGCGGATTAAGCTCACATCGAAGGTAGTGCCCCCGGTATCCACCACCAGCACAGATTCTTGCTGCTGCTCGAGTGCGGCGTAATGACGCCCGGCCACAGGCCCCATGGCGGGTCCCGATCGCACCGTGTGAATGGGCCGCGCGACGACGCTATCAATATCCAGGCAGCCACCGATGGTGGTGCTAACCAGGACTTCGCCGGCATATCCGGCGGCGCGCAGGTCGGCCTGCATATCGCGGAGATGGGCCTGCATCAAGGGCTTGATGGAGGCGTCGATCGCGGCCGATGACGCGCGCCGATATTCGCGCAGAATGGGATTTAGCGCATGCGCCAAGGTATAGGGAATCCCGGGCAAAAACTGCTCAATTAATTCGCCCAAGCGCTGTTCGTGCACCGGATTGGCAATTGACCACAGGAACGAAACCGCACAGGCCTCAAACCCACGCGCTTTGATCAACCGCAAAGTGCGCTCGGCCTGAGCCTCGTCCAGTGGCAGATAAATAGCGCCGCGCGCATCCACTCGTTCGGTAATTTCGAAGGTGTGACGGCGTGGAATATAGGGTGGCGGATAGGGTTTGGAGAAGCCGTGCGGGTCGAACTTACCGCCCTCCCGCAGGACCAGGACATCGGGAAAACCCGCCGTCGTAAGATACGCCGTCTTCGCCACCTCGCCGGTGACAATCGCGTTGGTGGCGCGGGTCGTGCCGTAAGTCAGGATAGCGGTCCGCGCCAACACTTCTGCCAGCGTCAGGTCTAGCGCGTCAGCGGCGGTGGTCAGTGCCGCCCGCAGGCCCTCGAAAATCCGCGCCGGGGTGGTCAGCGCCTTGCCAATCGTAAAATGGCCGCGCTCATCCGCTACGACCACGTCGGTGAAAGTGCCGCCGGTGTCCACGCTAATCCGCCAACGGCCAGTATCTTGCAGAACTGTCATGTTCGTTTTGCTCTCCGTGCGCTAGTCAATCCATTCCAAACTAGAAACCCGCTGGGAAAAACATAGCACTAGACTGCGCTAGCGGCTAGCACCCAGACCGCCGCTGATCCGCCCTGACGGGTGGCTGGCCAGCAAGCTTGCGAGCAATGCTCACTGATCGATGGCGGGATGCGGCCGCGCGAAACCTGCCCCCATGCAAAGGCGAGGTCTCGCGGGCGCAGCGCCTAGAGCTTAGAAATTCGCGCCCAACTGGGTCGCTTGCGCTTCACCGTCGCGGCGCGCCTGAGCGGTCGCCTCTGGACCAAACAAAGTGCCAGCGACGGTGATGGTCGTCACATCCGTCAGGCCAATGAAGCCCAGCCAGTTGTAAAACGAAGGCTTCTGCATATCCAACGCTTCAGCCCCGCTGCCGGGGTGGTACATACCACCGCTTGCGAACACCACCGCCACTTTGCCCTGCACCAAACCCTCGTAGCTGCTGCTCGCGGGATCGAAGCGCCAGGCAAGCCCAGGCTGAGTGATGATATCGATGTAGTGCTTGAACACGTAGGGCAGGCCGAGGTTCCACATCGGCACAGAAAAAAGATATTTATCGGCGGCATTAAAGCGCGCAAAAATTCGCTCCACCTCGGCCCACGCAGTGCGTTCGCTGGCCGAGGGTTGCTCGCCATGCATGATGGAATATTTGGCGTTGAGCATCTCGCCGTCGAAGCGCGGCAGGTTCTCCGCCCATAAATCCAGACGGTCTACTTCATCGTCAGGATGCGCTGCTTGGTAGGCCGCCAAAAAGGTTTCTGCGACCGCCGTCGAATGCGAGCGCGCTTGGCGGGGGGAGGTTTCGATATACAAAAGTTTTGCCATGATTCAGAGATCCTCTGTGCTGGAGAAATTCAAAAAGAGACATAGGGCAACGGCGCGGTTTCCCCGATCCGGGGCAGGCCCACGCATTAAGGTAGCGGAAAAAGCGCACGCCCGCTGCGGCGACGCCGTGCGCGCCCAGCCACCGGGAGGCTGACCACAAGAGCTCGCGTGCAGAGGCAATCCGACTGCAGTGCGAGGATCAATTCTGCTGTGGTCGCGCTACCATCACCGCCCGGCCAAATCCAAACCCACAGGGAGTCTTCTCATGCGCATGTTCAATACGCCTAGCGATATGCAAAACCACCTCGGTGAAAACCTTGGCGTGTCTGAATGGGTCACACTCGACCAAGCGAGAATCGATCAATTTGCCGCCGCCACCGGCGACCATCAGTGGATACATGTCGATGTGGCGCGCGCTAAAGTGGCCATGCCTGAGGGCAAAACCATCGCCCACGGGTTTCTCACGCTCTCTTTGGTGCCAGGCCTCAGCGCAAGCGTCTGGAAGATTGAGCACTGTAGCCGGGAAATCAACTACGGCCTGAATAAACTGCGCTTCACGGCACCGGTGCCGGTGGGTTCGCGGGTCAGGCTGCGGCAGAAACTGCTGGCCGCCGAGAACATCAAAGGAGATGGCGTGCGGCTGACTTTCGAGAACACCATGGAAATAGAAGGTCAGACCCAGCCAGCGCTGGTGGCCGAGGGACTGAGCGTTTTTTTCCCGTAAGCCAGTTCAACAGCACCAGACCCGAACGGCCGTGCCCTAACGCAGAGGCATCTGGCGGGACGAGGTCTGCGGCGTCAAGCGGCTGCCATAAGCATGGCGACATTAACCCGTGCGATGTGGCCACCATTAACCGCGTGATTAATGGTGAGCCGCGGTGGTCCACAGAAAGCACACCCAAACGTGCGGGCGCTGCAGCCCAAAGAATTTTGCTAAGCCCCAAGGGGCAACGACCCGGCGGAGGCGAATCTGCTCTACCACCCTGAGCTGACCCGCGCCGCCAAGCAAACACCGAATGACCTCCAACCTTGCCCGCGATCACCGACCGACGCAGAAAATCGCGATGGCACACCGTGCGGTCTGGTTCGGTGCTCGATTTCCAGGGTCCGGACGGTTATGTTTTGCCTCACGCCCCACGACGCTAGTCCGTCTTGTCTCGTTCTTCCGCTAACCCAGAGAAAGCTAATGTTTCGCCTGCCCCCAGTGACCCAAACTCTGATCCTCATCAATCTCGCGGTTTTTTTTGCAGCAACCTTGGGTATCCGCCTGCCGCTAGATGCCTTGGTGCTGTGGCCGTTGGGCCCGGACTTTAGGCCCTGGCAGCTTCTAAGCTACGGCTTCTTGCATGGCGATTTTTCCCACCTGCTGTTCAATATGTTTGGCTTGTACATGTTCGGGGCAGACGTTGAGCAAGTCTGGGGGGCTAAGCGTTTTCTAAATTACTACCTGATCTGCGTGCTCAGCGCGGCGTTGGTACAGCTGGTCGTGGCGTTGTTGATGGGATCGGGATCACCCACACTGGGGGCTTCAGGGGGAGTTTTTGGCCTGCTTATCGCCTTCGCGCTGCTCTTTCCCAACCGGGTGATCGTCCCGCTAATACCCCCTATTCCCATGCGTGCGCCAATTTTTGTGGCGCTGTATGGCGGTGTGGAGTTGCTTTTGGGGGTCACCGGCACCCAAGCCGGCGTGGCACATTTCGCCCATTTAGGCGGGCTTGCCGGCGGCTACTGTTTCATCAAATTCTGGCCACGCGGGAGATCCAATGGGCCACGCTTCCGATAGCCCCTGGCCGCGCGAGGCGCAGCGGCCCTTTTAGGGTAGCTCGCGCCACCCGACACTCAGGGTTTGCGGCGCAGTCCAACCCGTGGGCGAGCACCACCCCGCACTTTCCAGCGTTCACAGCGCGGCACAAAAGTCGCCGGCGCTGGCGATGAATTGTGCGCTCCACGGCCAAAAACCTCGTGGTTTGATCCTCGCGCAAGGCCTGGCTTTAGTCCCGCACAACGCGTGCCCCGCGCGCTGGCCAAACGCGGGGCACGCGCAGGATTGCGCGGCGCTCGCGCAGCATCCGTTACACTGGGTTATCTCGCTCAAGGCCCCCTTATGCAGCTCGAAACCCTACTCCCCCTCGGCAAAGTGGACCCCGGCCTACGCGAACCGGCGGCCCCTTTCGATTTTTCTCGTCTGGTCGCAGATGCCCAACTGCTGGAATCGCTCGGCTATTCCGCACTGATGTTCGAGGAAACCAAACAAGACCCTTTCATCTGCCTCGGCATTGCGGCGCAAGCAACGAAAACGCTGGGTTTAGGCACAGCGGTAGCCATTGCTTTTGCGCGCAGCCCGGCCGTCACGGCGCTCTCGGCCTGGACGCTACAAAAGCTTTCGGGTGGCCGCTTCACGCTAGGCCTCGGCACGCAGGTGAAGGCGCATATAGAGCGCCGCTTCGGCGCTCAGTGGCATCCCCCGGGGCCGTGGATGCGCGAATATGTACAGGCCGTGCGCGCAATCTGGAAGGCTTGGCAGCACGGCGAGCAGCCCGCTTTTGTGGGTCGTCACTACACCATTAATCTCAGCGTGCCATTGTTTGATCCGGGCCCGCTGGAACACCCAGACATCCCTATCCATCTCGCGGCGGTCAATCCCTATTTGTGTCAGGTCGCCGGTGAAGTAGCCGACGGGTTGCGCCCGCATCCGGTGTGTACCCCCCATTACATCAACACGGTGATGTGGCCGGCGGTGCGCGCGGGTGCAGCGCGGAGCGGCCGTTCACTGGACGGCTTTGCGATGAGCATCAAGCCACTGGTGGCCACCGCACCCAACACCACCGCACTGGCTGAACGGGTGCGCGACGTGCGCGCGCGGGTAGCGTTCTACGCTTCAACACCAGCTTACCGTGCCGCTTTTGCGGCCCACGGTCTGGGCGCACTCGCCGACGAACTCAAGCTCCTTGCACGCGCCCAGCGTTGGGAAGAAATGCCTCAGTACATTAACGATGAGGTGCTAAATCTGTACGCCACGATCGGCACCTACGATGACATCGCCGATAAACTCGCCGCCCGCTATGGCGGCATCGTGACCCATGCAGAGTTCAGCATCCCCGTGAATAGCCCAGCCGATGCCGAAATTTTGCGCGGCATGGTGGCGCGGTTGCGCGCGGCGTAAAACGGCTTGGCCCGCGCCGCGAGTTGGACCTGCAGCACGCTGGGTGACCTGCAGCCAGCGGCGCGCGCAATGATGCCGTGCGCGCTCGTACCTTAAACGCCTAAATTGGCGGAGCAACACCCGCGGATGGTTAGGCATTTATGGCGTCATTCAAAAAGCGCAAACCGCCGCTGGCTACGGCGGCGCGTGGCCAATAGCGTGGCGCGCCTTTCACATCGACAGGACCGGTGCGGGTTGGGCGGCAGAAACTGGCAGAATCAAAGCTCGCCCATTTGGAAATCCACACCACTGTGACGCCGCCAACTGATGCCACCCCGAAACCTGCGAACGGACAGGCAAGTTGTTAACCCAAGCCACGGGCGGTCGCGGGTGAGCCCGCAGGCGGAGAATGGCGCTACAACCACGCCATCACGGGGCGTGGCCTGCGCACAGAAACCGCGCGCCGGGCCGACCACGCAATGACCCCTGCGCGTTGGGGTCGCACGCGCTGGGGCTGGCGATTGCCGTTTTTGGGGGTCGCACAAATCGTCGCGTGGGGCACGCTTTATTACGCCATCACACTCCTCAGCCAGCCGATCGCGGCGTCCTTGGCGCTCACGCAGACTTGGGTCTATGGCGCCTTTACCCTCAGTCTTTTGGTGTCGGGATTAGTGGCACCTCTTGCCGGACGGATCATCGATGCCGGGCAAGGTCGCTGGGTGTTGAGTGGGTCGGCAGTAGTCGCCGCCCTAGGCTTTGCTTGGTTGGGCGTGGCGGACGACGTTTTCGATCTGTACGGCAGTTGGGCGCTGCTAGGATTGGCCATGGGCAGCGGACTGTACGACGCGGCCTTCGCCGTGCTGCATCGTGGCGTGCCACCGGCCGACTATCGACGCGCGGTGACTTTGCTCACCTTGTTCGGCGGGTTTGCCAGCACGGTGTTCTGGCCACTCACCAGCTGGCTGGTTGAACAACAAGGCTGGCGTGAGGCGGCATTCTATTTTGCTGCGCTACAGATTTCCGTTTGTCTTGGGTCCTATCTGGTAGCGGTGCCCCCGCCGCTGCAATTGCACCTGCCGGTGGGCGCTCACAAGGCGCCAAGCGTTGGCCTGAGCCCGCCAGAAATGCGCCGGTTCATCGCGCTGGCGAGCGCCTTTGCCCTGGTCTCTTTCACTATTTCTGTGCTCTGCGCACATCTCGTCGCGTTGCTGGGACTAGGTGGTTTGTCGGCCGGAGAGGCGATTTTAGTGGGCACCCTGTTTGGACCGATGCAGGTGGTGGCGCGGGTTATCGAATATGGGTGCGCAAATAAAGCCCGTCCGGTGTTGGTCGGCAGCGTCTCTTTTGCCTTGCTCACGCTGGCGCTCGCGGCACTGGCGCTCGGTCAAGGCACGCTTTTTTGGCCGGTACTGTTTGGCTTGTTGTACGGCGCCGGAAACGGGCTGATGACCATCATCCGCGGCACCGTGCCGGCCGAGTTATTTCCCCGGGTAACCGGTTTTGGCGGGCTCTTGGGCCGCCTCGCCATGCCGTCTTTCATTGCCAAGTCGGGCGCCCCGTTTATGTTTGCGCTATTGATCGATCTCCAAGTCCCTCGGGTCGTCCTGATTGGCACGCTGTTGGTGACGATGGCACTCGCGTGGCTGAGTTATGAATTTGCCCGTCGCAGTTAGCCCAACCGCCGACGATAAAGCCTCCGGGTGGCAAGTCCGGGGGGTTCGTTCTAGGCTGTTCACCCCATCTTTTAAAAGACGCAGGAGCCCAATACATGAATGCACTGAACCACAAGCAGGTGATTCGCACCAACTTCGAAGAACTCGCGAAAGGTAACGCAGAACCGCTAATCACCAGCCTTGCGGATGACGTGGCGTGGACCATCATCGGGCAAACCGTACTGTCGAAAACCTTCCAGGGCAAACCCGCAGTGCTGGAGTTCCTCGGTAACTTCAGCGCAGCGTTGGTGGATGGGCACATCCACATTCATGTCGACAACCTGCTGGCCGATGGGGATTACGTCGTCGTGCAGGGACATGGGGTCGCCATGACGCTGCGCGGCGTGCCCTATAACAACACTTACTGCTGGGTCTATCGCTTTGCGAACGGCAAAATTATCGCCATCACCGAGTACCTCGATACCGAACTGGTGACCCGCGCGTTCGGTTAAAGCCCTCGCGCGTCCAGGCGCGCGGCCGGCCTAACCCAAGACCGCCCGAGGGGTTCTCAGGGCCGGCGCGCCATACCGCACGCGTCCCCCGGCACGGGCGCTGCGTGGGCATTCCACGCAGCGGGCATTTGGCGGCTTATTGTCGACAACAAGCCTTGACCTAAAAGCGTTTCCCCGTTATTTTTCCGGATCTCGCGGATACATTGTCGACAATAAACGTGTACAAGCCCGAAATCGATGACGACAAAGCGTTGCGCACCTCGGCCGACAGGGTCTTCGAGGCGCTGCAAGATGCCATCGTCCGTGGCGACATCCCGCCCGGCTCTCGGGTAGGCGAGACCGAACTGGCCGAGCGCTTTGGGACTAGCCGCGGACCGCTGCGCGAGGCGTTACGGCGGCTGGAAGCGCGGCGTTTGGTTGAGCGAACACCCCATGTGGGCATCCGGATTGCCTCGCTTGGCCATGCCGCGCTGATGGAAATTTATTATGTGCGTGAGGCACTCGAGGGCATGGCCGCACGCTTGGCGGCCCTGCACATGACCAGTGAGGAGGTCGCCGGACTCAAAATGTTATTGGCCACCCACGAACAAGACGAGGCCCTCAAAGCCGACATGGCCTACTTCCAGCGCGAAGGCGATCTGGATTTCCACTATCGGGTTATCCAAGGCAGCCACAATACGGCGCTTACGCAGCTGCTCATCGGCGAGCTCTACCACCGTATTCGGATGTATCGCTACCAGATTAGCGCCTACCCCAAACGACCCCAAAAAGCGTTTGGCGAGCACCAGCGTATTGTTGAGGCCATCGAGGCTCGCGACGGCGACCTCGCCGAAATGCTCATGCGCCGCCACATTAGCTCGGCCCGTCAGACCATTGAAAAACAGCAACAAGGATAATTCATGACGAACAAACCCACGGCGGGCGGCCGTTTCCGCCTGGCGATACACGAAGAAAAGCCACTGCAAATCATCGGCACCCTCAATGCCTACGCCGCCCTGATGGCTCAGCGTACCGGCTACCGGGCAATCTATTTGTCGGGGGCCGGCGTTGCCAATTATTCTTATGGCCTACCTGACCTTGGCATGACCTCACTGGACGATGTGCTCACCGATGTGCGCCGAATCACCAGCCAAGTGGATACGCCGCTGCTGGTCGACATCGACACCGGTTGGGGCGGGGCATTTAATATTGCGCGCACGGTCAAGCAGATGATCGCGGCGGGCGCCGCGGCCGTGCACATGGAAGACCAAGTGGCGCAGAAACGCTGCGGTCACCGCCCCAATAAAGAGGTGGTATCGAAGGCAGAAATGGTCGACCGGATAAAAGCCGCCGTGGATGCCAAAACCGACCCCGATTTCGTACTAATGGCGCGCACCGACGCGCTCCAAATCGAAGGCCTGCAGGGCGTGATCGACCGCGCCTGTGCCTTTGCCGAAGCCGGCGCCGACGCTATCTTTGCAGAAGCCATGACCGACCTCAGCATGTACAAAGAAATTTGCGATGCGGTACCCGTGCCGGTGTTGGCCAACCTCACCGAGTTCGGTAGCACGCCTTATTACGCGTTAGACGAACTGGGCGCGCAAGGTATAGCCATGGTGCTCTACCCGCTATCGCCAGCCCGCGCTATGCAAAGAGCCGCCTTGAACGTGATGCAGGCCATCCGTAAAGAAGGTACGCAAAAAAATGTGCTGGATCTCATGCAGCCGCGCAGCGAGCTGTATGACTACCTCGGCTACCATGCCTACGAAGATAAGCTCGACCAGCTGTTCCAGCAGGGCAAGTGACAGCGAAAGCCATCCCAGACCGATACCCATAGGAGACTAACCATGTCCGATACCCCCCAAGTTCTGCCGAAACCCAAAAAATCGGTGGCCCTGTCCGGCACCGTCGCCGGTAACACCGCCTTATGCACCGTCGGCCGCAGCGGCAATGATCTGCACTATCGCGGCTACGATATCCTCGACATCGCCAACACTTGCGAGTTCGAGGAAATTGCCCACCTGCTGGTCCACGGCAAGTTACCGAATGCCGCTGAACTCGCGGGCTATAAAACCAAATTGAAAGCCCTGCGCGGCCTGCCCGCCAACCTCAAAACCGCCTTAGAACAACTGCCGCCATCGGCCCACCCGATGGACGTCATGCGCACCGGCACCTCGGTGTTGGGCTGCCTGTCGCCCGAAAAAGATGATCACAATCATCCCGGTGCGCGCGACATTGCGGACAAACTCATGGCATCCCTCGGCTCGATGCTGTTGTACTGGTATCACTACAGTTACAACGGTAAACGCATTGAAGTAGAAACCGACGACGACTCCATCGGCGGGCACTTTTTGCACCTGCTACACGGCGTAAAGCCGCGTGCGAGCTGGGTCCGTGCGATGCACACCTCTTTAATTCTCTACGCCGAGCACGAGTTCAACGCCTCGACTTTCGCCTCGCGGGTAGTGGCTGGGACCGGCTCGGATATGTATTCCGCACTCTGCGGCGGCATCGGTGCGCTGCGCGGCCCGAAGCATGGCGGGGCTAACGAAGTGGCCTTCGAAATCCAGAAACGCTACGACGATCCGAACCAAGCCGAGGCGGACATCCGTCAACGTGTGGAGCGTAAAGAGGTCGTCATTGGTTTTGGTCACCCGGTGTACACCGTGGGCGACCCGCGTAACCAGGTGATTAAGGACGTCGCCAAAGCGCTGTCTATCGAAGAGCAGAACCTCAAGATGTACGACATTGCCGAGCGTCTGGAAACGGTGATGTGGGAAATCAAAAAGATGTTCCCGAACCTCGATTGGTTTAGCGCCGTGAGCTACCACATGATGGGTGTACCCACCGCGATGTTTACACCGCTATTCGTGATTGCCCGCACGGCGGGTTGGTCTGCCCATGTGATCGAACAACGCATCGACGGCAAGATTATCCGTCCCAGCGCCAATTACGTGGGTCCGGAAGACCAGACCTTCATCCCGCTCAAAGACCGTCCATAACCAGGGACCCGCCAGCATCATGAACTCCGCCTACCGCAAGCCACTGCCCGGCACCTCACTCGATTATTTCGACGCCCGTGCCGCAGTGAACGCCATCGCGCCCGGGACTTGGAACCGCCTGCCCTACACCGCGCGCGTGCACGCTGAAAACATCGTGCGCCGCGCGGACCCAGCCAGCATCACCGACTACCTCACGCAGATCATCGAAGTGAAGCGCGACTTGGATTTTCCGTGGTTTCCGGCACGGGTCGTGTGTCACGATATTTTGGGACAAACGGCGTTGGTGGATCTGGCTGGACTGCGTGACGCCATTGCGGACCAAGGTGGGGATCCGTCCAAAGTAAACCCGGTGGTACCGGTGCAGCTGATCGTGGACCACTCTTTGGCCGTCGAGGCGGCGGGCTTCGACCCGCAGGCCTTCGAGAAAAACCGCGCCATTGAGGATCGTCGTAACGAGGATCGCTTCCACTTCATCAACTGGACGAAGCTCGCGTTCGACAATGTCCTCGTCATCCCAGCCGGCAACGGCATCATGCACCAGATCAATCTGGAGAAAATGTCGCCGGTCATCCAAGCACAAGATGGCGTGGCCTTCCCGGATACTTGCGTAGGCACAGACAGTCACACACCGCACGTGGATGCCTTGGGCGTCATTGCGATCGGGGTGGGTGGGCTGGAGGCAGAAAACGTGATGCTGGGGCGCGCCTCTTGGATGCGGCTCCCCGAAATAATTGGCGTGAAGCTCACCGGCAAACTGTGCCCGGGCATCACCGCAACCGACTTGGTACTCGCACTCACCGAGTTCCTGCGGCAGTCCAAAGTGGTGGGGGCGTATCTGGAATTCCACGGCGAGGGCACCACCAGCCTGACCTTGGGCGATCGCGCGACCATTTCTAATATGGCCCCCGAATACGGTGCCACGGCGGCCATGTTCGCCATCGATCAGCGGACGCTGGACTACCTCAAACTGACCGGGCGTACCGAAGAAAACGTGGCGCTGGTGGAAACCTACGCACGGGTGGCCGGCCTGTGGTCAGACAGCCTGCAAGACGCCGTGTATGAGCGCGATCTAGCCTTCTCGCTTGCGAGCGTGGTGCGCAATATGGCCGGCCCTAGCAACCCGCATGCGCGCGTGGCAACCAGCGATCTCGCGGCCAAAGGCATCGCTGCCAAGTGGACTTCAATCCCCGGCCAGATGCCAGACGGCGCGGTCGTCATCGCAGCCATCACCAGTTGCACCAACACTTCCAACCCCCGCAATGTTATCGCCGCGGGCCTGCTCGCCCGCAACGCAAATCGCTTGGGACTCACGCGCAAGCCCTGGGTAAAAAGTTCGCTGGCACCGGGGTCTAAAACGGTCGCGCTGTATCTGGAAGAAGCCGGGCTAAAAACCGAACTTGAACAGCTGGGCTTTGGCATCGTGGCGTTTGCCTGCACCACCTGTAACGGCATGTCCGGCGCACTGGATCCCGACATTCAGCAAGAAATTATTGCGCGCGATCTCTACGCCACGGCCGTGTTGTCGGGCAACCGCAACTTCGATGGGCGTATCCATCCTTACGCCAAACAGGCATTTTTGGCGTCACCTCCTTTGGTGGTGGCCTACGCGCTGGCTGGCACCATTCGTTTTGATATCGAACGCGATTCTTTTGGCAATGATGCCAACGGCCAGCCCATTTTGCTGGCGGACCTGTGGCCCAGCGACGAAGAAATCGACGCCATCGTGAGTACCAGCGTAAAGCCCGAGCAGTTCCGCCGTGTATACATCCCCATGTTCGAACAAAAAGGGGGCCCGGCAGCGCGTGTTAGCCCGCTGTACGACTGGCGTGCGGCCAGCACCTATATCCGTCGCCCACCCTATTGGGAAGGCGCGCTGGCCGGTGAGCGCACGCTGCAGGGCATGCGCGCACTGGCGGTACTACCGGACAACATCACCACCGATCACTTATCGCCGTCCAACGCGATTTTGCTCGACAGCGCAGCGGGTGAATATCTCGCACAGATGGGCCTGCCGGAAGAAGACTTTAATTCTTACGCGACGCACCGGGGCGATCATCTCACCGCGCAGCGCGCCACTTTTGCCAACCCGCAGTTAGTCAACGAAATGGCGGTGGTCGACGGCAAAGTCAAAAAAGGATCCTTCGCGCGCATTGAGCCGGAAGGCACGGTCACCCGCATGTGGGAGGCCATTGAAACCTACATGGCGCGCAAACAGCCCCTGATCATTATCGCGGGCGCTGATTATGGGCAGGGTTCCTCGCGCGACTGGGCCGCGAAAGGCGTGCGTCTGGCTGGGGTGGAAGTCATCGCCGCGGAGGGCTTCGAACGCATCCATCGCACCAACCTCATCGGTATGGGCGTACTGCCGCTGCAGTTCAAAGCAGGGGTCAACCGCAAAACCTTAAACCTCGATGGCACCGAGATTTATGCGGTACTGGGCGAGCGCACGCCGCGGGCGGATCTCACCTTAGTGATTGAACGCAAAAATGGTGAGCGCTTGGAAGTGCCGATGACCAGCCGGTTGGACACCGCAGAGGAAGTATCGGTTTACGCAGCTGGCGGCGTGCTGCAGCGTTTCGCACAGGACTTCTTGGCGGCGACTCAACCCGCGTGAGGTAGGCGCCACGCCGTGCGCGCGGCAGGACGTCGAGCTGCGTGTGGCTGACGCTCAGTGTCCTCGGCGATGGCGCCACCGCGCGAGTCTCATGCGCTGCGCCCTGCGCATGACCTGCCACCGAAGATTGAGACGACTATCGCAACGGGGCAGCAACGCCCCGCGCAAAACCTGAGGTCTACCCGCATGGCACACCAACCCACATGACCACCACCGTGCCCGTGCAGAGCGACAGTGGCATCCAATGGCAGGTGGCGCACGGCATCGGCCGGGTGCTACTGGACCGGCCCGAGCACGCCAACACGATTGGCTATGCGCAAAGCAAAGCCTGGCCACGAGCGTTCGAGCAAGTGGTCGATGCCCGCCCCCGCGTGATTGTCATCAGCGCCCTGGGGCGGGTGTTTTGCGCGGGCGGCGACATTCAAGGGATGGTCGCGAACGCGGCCTCACTGGCAACCTACATCGCCGAAACCCTGGAACCGCTGCATCGTGGTTTCATCCAACTCGCCAGCGCGGAGTGCCCGGTCGTGACGGTCGTGCAAGGTCCTATTGGCGGCGCGGGCATTGGGCTTGCGCTGTGCGCAGACTTCGTCCTCGCCAGCACCACCCTAAAACTACGTGCTGGCTATCCGGGCATCGGACTATCGCCCGACCTTGGCGCCTCCTATTTTCTGGCACGCCGGGTGGGCGCCATAAAAGCCCTGCGCTGGTTGATGACCAACGACGCCATCACCGCCACCGAGTGTCTGGCGGCCGGCGCCGTGGATGAACTCCACGCACCCGGCGCGCTCGAGGCCGCGGCAGAACAGTTAGTGACACGTCTGCACAACGCGGCCCCAAAATCGCTGGCCGCCATCAAACAGCTCTGCCGAAACGCGGGTGGGCAAGACCTCACTGCGCACATTGAAATGGAAAAGCAGTGGCTCTTAGCGTGCGCCGGAACCCGCGACGCCCGTGAAGGGGTCGCTGCTTTTGTCGAGAAACGCGCACCCGTATTCAACGCGGAATAGCTTGCACCGTCGGTGCGGCACGCCCCACTGGCCCCGATTATTTTTAAGGAGACTCCGCCATGGCCCACATTCCTCAAATTAAAGTGCCCGCTACTTATCTGCGCGGCGGCACCAGCAAAGGCGTTTTCTTTCGGTTACAGGATCTGCCCGTGCGCTGCCAGCAGCCCGGCGAGGCGCGCGATAAATTTCTACTGCGCGTGATTGGCAGTCCCGATCCTTACGGCAAACAAATTGATGGCATGGGCGGCGCCACCTCCAGCACCAGCAAGACGGTTATCTTGTCAAAAAGCGCGCGCCTCGAGCACGACGTAGATTATCTTTTTGGTCAAGTTGCCATCGATACCGGTTTCGTCGACTGGAGCGGTAATTGCGGCAATCTTAGCGCCGCAGTCGGCGCTTTCGCGATCAGCAACGGGCTGGTGGACCCTGTCCGCATTCCGCACAACGGCTACTGCACGGTGCGCATCTGGCAGGCCAACATCAGCAAAACTATTATCGGTCACGTGCCGATGTGCAACGGCGAAGTGCAAGAAACCGGTGACTTCGAACTGGACGGCGTGACCTTCCCAGCCGCGGAAATACAACTGGAATTCATCGACCCCGCCGATGAAGGCGAGGGCGACGGTGGCGGGGCCATGTTCCCTACGGGCAATCTGGTAGACGATCTGGAGGTGCCCGGTGTGGGCACTTTCAGGGCAACGTTAATTACCGCGGGGATCCCCACGGTGTTTGTCGTCGCCAAGGATCTTGGCTATACCGGCACCGAACTGCAGGACGCGATCAACAGCGACGCCGCCGCGCTCGCCAAGTTCGAAACCATTCGCGCCTATGCGGCGCTACGCATGGGTTTGATCAAAGACGTGGCCGAAGCCTCTAAGCGCCAACACACCCCAAAAATTGCCTTCGTGGCACCACCAGCTGACTACCTCGCCTCCAGTGGTAAAGCGGTCGCTGCGGGCGACGTAGACCTGCTGGTGCGCGCACTGTCCATGGGAAAACTCCATCACGCCATGATGGGCACGGCGGCTGTAGCGATCGGCACCGCCGCGGCAATTCCCGGCACGCTGGTCAGCGAGGCCGCCGGCGGCGAGGCGCGTAGCCAAGTGCGCTTTGGGCATCCCTCGGGGACCTTGCGAGTCGGCGCGCAGGCTAGTCAGCACGCTGGCGGATGGACGGTGACCAAGGCCATCATGAGCCGCAGCGCGCGGGTTTTGATGGAGGGCTATGTGCGGGTTCCCGGGGATGCGTTTTAAGGACGGAGAAACCCTCCGCAGGCCGGGGTCAGATTGTGATGGTCAGGTGATCGGCGCGGCGTTAGGAGGGTAGCGCCCCCGTCACCCTGCCTAATCGGCGTTATTTATTAGCCGGCGACGAACTGGCGGGTCGGCTACAGGCGCGGGACGAAGCCGGCTTTGGCCTCGTCTGGTCGGGCGCAACGCCACTCGCAGCCCGAGCGGCGGCGACCAGCGTCACCGCCAAATCCTCCGCAGCGCTCCTCGAGCACGCTGCTGAGGCACGCGCGCTGGTGGCCCCCGTGTGTGAGTGGTTTACGGAAGGCTTTGCCACGCGTGATCTCCAAGATGCTCGGGCGTTCTTGGCTGAGTTGCCTGCGCAATTTCAGGCGTTGCGTGCGGCGCTGCCGGCATGATCGCCACACCTCGGCAGGTGCGTAATACGCCACCGCCGCCTCGCGTTGTGGCCACCCGGTGTTCCCGCTGAGTTTAGCGGATAACTTTAGACGGCGACCCTCTCCTCGGTTTATCGTGTCTCCTCCGTTTCAGGAGCATCTCCATGAGCATTAACTACATGCAGGCCATTCGGGCCCGCTATGAGAATCTCGGCTACACCCCTTACCGCTGGTTTGAGGCTGATAGCCCACCACCGTGGACTGCGTTGACCAAACCCTTAGCGCAATCGCGCCTCGGGCTGCTCTCCACCTCGGGGGCCTACGCGCTCGGCCAGAGCGCTTATCACTACAAAGACGACGTCTCTATCCGCGCTCTGCCCAGCACCACGGCAGAAGCTGATCTGCGTTTTTCGCACATCACAGAAAATTACCTCGTGGATGCAAGACGCGACCCCAACTGCATCCTGCCACTAGCGCCATTGCGCACGTTACGCCAGCAAGGCGTCATCGGCGAACTGGCCGACAGCGTTTTCTCGTGCATGGGCGGCGTGTATTCGCAGCGACGGGTGCGCGAAGAAATGGCGCCCGCACTGCTGGCGGCTTTCCAAGCCCAAAAAGTCGATTGCGCGTTACTGGTTGCGATGTGACCCGTGTGTCACCAGACCGTGTGTCTGGTCGCGCGACATCTCGAGGCCAATGGTATTCCTACGCTGTGTTTAGGTAGCGCACTGGACATCTTCAGCGCCGGGCGTCCGCCACGCGCCAGTTTTCTCGACTACCCGCTGGGCCATAGCGCCGGCAAGCCTTTTGCGCCTGCTGATCAGTTGAGCGTCGTGCGGGCGGCGCTGACAGGCTTTGAGCAGATTACCGCGCCCGGTAGCGTGGCACGTTTGGTCAATGCTTGGGGCAACGATGACTGGCGCGCCGAAGCCGGCGCCACGCAGGGTCAGGACACCCGCGAAGCGCGCGACGAAACACCGCAGTTTCAGTTACCCGCAGATCGCGACGCAGCGCTAGCGAGCGGCGCCATCAGGGTGTGACTTAAGCACCCTCGGCGGTCGCTCCAGCGAGGCTCCCGCTGGGGCGGGCGCTGCGCGCCGAGCGAGCATGGCCTCGCGCGCTAATTCGAGCCTTGCTTGCAAGCCAACGGTCGATCTTATAATTGCAGCTACAATGTTTTATTGCCGGACGCGGGCGCCACGGTGAGTCAGAGGAGGCACCTGCCGTCACGCGCCGTGTCGATCTCACCGACGCGCTCGCAGGCCACGAAATTAATTTCCTTCATCCATGGCGCTTACCGCCAACCACCACCACGCCGAGGCCGCCATGCAAAAATCCGTAGAATGTTTTTTCGATGTCGGTAGCCCCGCCGCCTATCTGGCGTGGACCCAATTGCCACGCATCGCCGCCGAGGCGGGTGCCAATCTAATCTGGCGGCCGATGTTGCTTGGGGGAGTATTCAAAGCGACTGGCAACGTCAGTCCCGTCATGGTCGCCGCCAAAGGCCGCTGGCTAATGCATGACCTGGCCCGCTGGGCGACGCGTTATGGCGTTGCGTTCCAGCCGCCGGCTAACTTTCCGATCAACACGCTAGCACTCATGCGCGGCGCGGTGGGCATTCAGATCCGCCAACCGCAGGACCTCGCACGGTATTTGGCTGCGATCTTCGAAGGTATTTTCGCGCGGAGCTTGGCGCTGGACGACCCGGCCGTGGTAGCCCAAGTATTGGGCGACGCGGGCTTCGATGCAGCAACATTTCAAGCGTTAACGGGCGATCCGCAGGTCAAGCAAGCCTTGGTCGCCAATACCGAGGAGGCGGTCGCCCGCGGAGTATTTGGCGCGCCGTCCATGTTTGTCGGCGAGGTGCTGCATTTTGGGCAGGACCGGCTGGACTTCGTGGCCGCCGCGCTGCGCAACTGATCTCACGCTTAAACCATTGAGGTAACGCTTCATGACTCCAGATCCTGGACTGTTTGAGACCATCCATACCTTACGTGCCATGCGTCGCCTTAAACCCGATCCCGTGCCGGATGCCGTCATTCAGAAAATACTCGCCGCGGGGACCTGCGCACCCAGCGGGCAGAACCTGCAGCGCTGGGCTTTCCTCGTCGTGACCGACCCCGCCGGCAAGCGTTTTTTTGGTGAGCGTTACGACTACTGGATGCGCGACCGCTTTAGCAGTTTGCTCAGTCACGTGAACGACCCCACGCCGGATGGGCGTTTGATGAAAGCGGCCATGCATCTTTCCGAGCACTTGCACGAAGCGCCCGTGTTGCTGTTTTGTTGCGGCAAACGGGACTGGCCGTTTGTGGTTCCCGCGGAAAACCGCGTCGGGCTAGCGCCGCCGTCCTACGGTTCTATCTATCCGTGCGTACAAAACATTTTGCTGGCCTGTCGCGGCCTCGGGCTAGGAGCTAGCCTCACCACCATGCATCAAATGTTTGAGCCGGAAATGCACGAATTCTTTGGCATTCCGCTCACGCACGGGGTGGTGGCCGTGATTCCCATCGGTTATCCCCAGGGCAATTTTGGGCCGGTTCGGCGCGCGCCGGCCGAAACCAAAACCCACTTCAACCGGTGGGGACAGGGGAAACCCGGGCTCGCCGCGCCCACCCTCTAAAAAGGGCCCGCCAGCAATAACCCAGCGGCGCGCACGGTGGCGATCCCGCCGCATGGCGCCGGCCTAATCCACACCCCATCACGGAGCCACCGCACATGAAAATTTATTACGCACCCAACACCCGGGCGGTCCGCATCGTCTGGCTCTTCAAGGAACTCGGTCTGCCCTATGAGCTCGAGACCTTTCAACTGGGCGACAAAAAAATGCGCGCGCCCGAATATCTGGCCGTCCACCCGCTGGGCCGGGTGCCTGTGCTGGAAGATGACGACGGTACGCGGGTGCTAGAGTCAGGTGCCATCGTGCAATATGTGTTGGCCAAATACGCGGCGGGTCGCTTGGCACCGGCAGTGACTAACGGGAATTTCGCGCCCTATTTGCAATGGCTGCACTACGCCGAAGGCATGCTCATGCCGCCGGTGAATATCATCGTGGTGGAAACCATTTTGTTGCCGGCCGAACGCCGCAATCAAGTAAATGTAGACCGCGCGGTCAAGTTACTCGGACGCTTACTCGAGGCCGTCGACGGGCATCTCGAGGGGCGCGAATTCTTGGCCGGTGATTTCAGCGGCGCCGACATCATGACCGGGCATGCGAGCATCGTTGCTGCCCGCCTCGGCGCGGATATTGCGGACAAACCAAACTTGCGTGCCTACATCGAACGACTGCAAGCGCGCCCGGCCTTACAAGCCGCGTGGAACGCTTGAGCCGCTGGATCCCAGCGATCAGACAGACCCGC
>CAMAXW010000042.1 GCA_945862315.1 Klebsiella pneumoniae | reverse complement strand
GTTATTAGGGCCGGGCAGCGCGGCATTTGGGCTGACCAACAGGGCGAGCTGTGGCCGCCACGCCAGCAGCGCTGCCGTGGGTTCGGCACAGGATTGGGGATCCAGTTTGGCCCCACACGTCCAAGTTTTGACCGCTAAATCTTCGCGGTCGGCGCGCTCGTCGAGGAGCAGGTCGAGCAGCGGGGCGGCGCCAATACAGCCGAGTTTCAGAACGCCAATTTTGAAGGCTCCCTCAGACATGGTCTCACTCTCCGGAAATAGATAAGGGGCTGCGCGCCGGCACTGGCGCACGGTGCAGGGCTTTATCGCAATCACTCGGGGTGCCGTCAAGCAGCGGGCTGGGTGCCTAAACTGCCCACTCGGGTGTTCGGGCGCCGTCATGAAATGCCGGACTCGGTGCCGCGTGCAGCGCATGACCTTGGCCCGCGTGCGGTAGGTGGGGGCCCAAGCAATCTGGCCGGTGGCAAGTTGGGCCACGCGGGGTCTTTTGCGCGCGCCGGCGTGTTGGTGCCACGCCGGCTGAACCCTTTGGGGCTAGCGCGGGTTTACAGCCTCACGTACTCGCAGACCGCCGGCTGATTATTGATGCCGCGATCGGGCGGTGCTATCCAGCCAGCCATCCGCCCGGGTTCCACCACCCGCTGCATCACGCTTTTGACATGCGCGCGGTCGGCGTCGGTCGGGATCCAATCGTTCATTTGTCGCACATAAGCCTCGTGACTGATGCGCTGGCCGGCGGGGTTGGTCGGCACGTTGGCCCACGTGCCTATGCCACGGCGGAAGCGCGTGGAAGGCAGCGTGAGTTCCACCGCATAGCCGGCACGCTGGATGGTCATGTTCCAACGCCGGACGCCCATCCCGCAGTCTTTCACGTAGGCCACGCGCGCGACTTCGTTCATGGCTTTGCGCATTGGCACTTCTTCGTGGCCCACGCCCTCGCCCAGCGGTACTTCCAGCGTATAGGGCAGATCGATGGCCAAATGGTCTTCGTACTGGGTTTCGTCGGGACGGCCTTTGATCCCGTTGGCGAAACTCGTGGCCGCGTTTGACGACACCTCGGACCCAAATAAATCGAGCGAGGAGGTGAACCAAAAATTGAGGTAACGCTGGATCAGCCCTAAATCCATGGCGCCGGCGTTGCGGATGACGGCCGGATCTTCGCTGCCCGTTGCCTGCATCACTTCAAGGGTGCGGCGGATCACGCGGGTTAAACCGGTTTCCCCAACGAACATGTGATGGGCCTCCTCGGTCAACATGAAGCGGCAGGTTCTGGCGAGTGGATCGAAAGCGGATTCAGCCAAGCTCTTGAGCTGATATTTACCGTCGCGATCGGTGAAATACGTGAAGCAAAAAAAGGAGAGCCAGTCATCGATAGGCTCGTTGAAGGTGCCAAGAATGCGGGGTTTGTCCACATCCCCGGAGTGCCGGGTTAACAATTCCTCGGCTTCTTCGCGACCGTCGCGGCCAAAGTAGGCGTGCAGTAGGTAGACCATGGCCCACAGGTGACGGCCTTCCTCCACATTTACTTGGAAGAGATTTCGCAAATCGTAGAGCGAGGGGCAGGTATGACCCAGCGCGCGCTGTTGTTCCACCGACGCCGGTTCGGTATCGCCTTGGGTGACAATTAAGCGCCGAAACTGTGAACGAAATTCGCCGGGTACTTGCTGCCATACCGGTTGGCCGTAAGCGTCGCCGAAGCCAATTCGCCGATCGGGCATGGCATCGGCCAAAAAAATGCCCCAGCGGTAATCCGGCATTTTGACGTAGCCATAGCTCGCCCAACCCTCGGCATCAACGCCCACCGCGGTGCGTAAATAAATCTCGCGCTGCGAGAATTCGCGCGGCCCCATTTCGGCCCACCAATTCAGAAAGCCCGGCTGCCAATGCTCCAGCGCGCGTTGCAAAGTGCGGTCAGTCGAGAGATCGACGTTGTTGGGGATGCGGTCGTTTAAGTTCACGGTGGTCATGGTGTCTCCTAGTAGACCGGCGATCTTCGCGGGCCTGCGGTGGCTAATGTTTTCGCGAGTAGGCGTGGGTGAGGGAAGGGTGCTTACACCCGTTCCCAGTTGAATTGAGCTTTACTGCCGCTGCCAAAGACCTGCAGCGCGCCTTGTTCGCCCACGGCGTTCGGGCGTACAAAAATCCAGTTCTGCCAGGCTGACAGGCGGCCAAAAACGCGCGTCTCCATAGTCTCTGCGCCCGGAAACCGCAAAGAGGCTTCCATACCGGTCAGCGCGTCTGGCGAGAGACTGGCGCGTTCCTCCACCGCCAGCCGCACTTCGTCATCCCAGTCAAGGTCGTCAGGTGCGTAAGTCACGAGGCCCAGTTGGAGGGCCGCTGCGGCGTTTAGGGACTGGCCAATGCGGGCGTGGGCTGCGGCCACGGGTGCTGTGAGTCCGCAGTAGCGGGTGAGTAAACGGCTTTGATTGTTGACCATCGGCAGTGCGCCAAAATTCATCGGCGAGAGCTGCAACCACGGCCCGGCCGCGGGCTCATCGGGCAGCATCAACATGAAAGTGCGGTCGGCCGCCAGCGCCAACTCCGCGAGCAGCCCAGCACAACAGGCGTCGCGGTCGATGAGCGCAAATAACGTGCGGGAAGACACATCCAGGCGGGCGAAAGTACGCCGCAGCAGGCCAAGGGTTTCTGTCACCAGCCAATCTTGGGCGAACGCCACCAAGGTGGTATCTACCGCCAACAGGTGCTGCACCTCACCACGGGTTTTGAGCAGCCACACACCGAGATCCTGGTCGTTGGTGCGGAGCATCAGGATGGCGTCGTCTAACTCGCGCGCCATGGCCAACGGCCACCAGTCTGCCCCCGCGGCGTGAATGCCAGCGAGATCCGTTGGCGGGGCGTCGGTGGGCGCCCGAATGAGCAGCGTCGCGGTGCGCGCCACGCGGTTGAGGAGCACCTCCACGTGTTGATAATGCAGCCCGGCATCGTCAATGACCCGGCGTAATGGTGCCAGCTGCACGCCCGCGCCGTCGCCGGTGCGCGTGCTAGTGGCCGCCAGCGCGTGGGCACGTTGGGCTACACATTCGGCGAACTGCGCCGGTTTGGCGGTATGGTCCACCAGCCCCCATTGTTGGGCCCGATCGGCCCGCACGCCCTCCACGGTGGTGGCGAAAACATCCGCCAAATCGCGCCGCACCCGGCGCTTGTCGATCACGCGGGTTAAACCGCCGGTGCCGGGCAGAACGCCTAGCAACGGCACTTCGGGGAGGCTGACGGTGGAGGAGCGATCGTCAATCATCACGATTTCATCGCACGCCAGCGCTAATTCGTAGCCGCCGCCTGCCACCGTGCCGTTCACGGCTGCTAAAAATTTCAAGCCGTCGCGGCTGGAGTCTTCCATGCCGTTGCGGGTTTCGTTGGTGAATTTGCAGAAATTGACCTTCCAGCCGTGAGTCGATTTGCCGAGCATGTAAATGTTGGCGCCCGAGCAAAACATGCGTTCTTTGGCGCTGGTGAGGACCACGACTTTGATCTGCGGCTGTTCAAAACGAATGCGCTGGAGGGCGTCGTAGAGTTCGATATCCACCCCCAGATCGTAGGAGTTCAGTTTGAGTTTGTAGCCGGGCGCCAAGCCACGGTCTTCGTTGACGTCCATGGACAAGGTGGCGACCTCGCCCGAGTAGTCCACTCGCCAGTGCGAGTAGTGGTCGGGATGGCGATCGAAAGTGACCCATACGGGGGCAGCGGCTGGATTGGCGGTGACGGACATGGCGGGTTCCTTCGGCATTAGTCGGTTTGCGCAAGCGCGTGGGCGAGTGCGAGATAGCTTTGATCTAGCGTGAGACCCGCGGTGTCCACCGTGTGATCAGCCTGCGAATACAGCGCCGTGCGCGCGTCCAAAATGTGCCGCAGGTCATCCATCGCCTCGGCGTTATTGGCCATGGGCCGGGTATCGCCCTGCGCCACCACGCGCGCCATGTGTTCTTCTGGGGCCGCTTTCAACCACACGCACCGGCAGGTGGACAAGAGTAAATCGTAGGTAGCCGGGGCGGTCACGATGCTGCCACCGGTCGCGATAACGCAGCGCGGGTGGGTTTTCAGCAGGTGCTCGAGACAGCGTTGTTCATGACGCCGGTAGCCCGCCTGCCCGTAGAGCAGAAAAATCTCTGCCAAGCTGGTGCCTGCGGCGTGTTCTATCGCGTGGTCCAGCTCGATAAAAGGGCAGTCCAAGTGGCCCGCTAGTCGCTGTCCTAAGCTGGATTTCCCTGCGCCGCGCAGCCCTAACAGGGCGATGCGCGCGCGGGGTTGGTCGTCTGCGCGGCCGAGCTTTTGTGCGAGAGTTTTCCGTAGTTCGCGCAGTACGGCACGGGATTGGCGGCGCAGCAGTTCAATGAGCAAGCGTAATTCGGGCGGCTCGGCCGCTGTTTCACGCAGCAGTTCGGTGAGCGGCAGGTCCAGCGCTTGGGCAAGTTTCAGCAAGACCAGCACCGAGGGATTGGCCTGCCCGGCCTCCAGTTGCGCGACATAGCGCTCGGACACCTGTGAATGCGTGGCGAGCAGTTTGCGGGTCATGCCCCGCCGCGCCCGGGCTTCGCGCACGCGCGCGCCGATGTCTAATAACGGCGCCCGCGCCGCACTGGGTGTGGCTAGCGGTAGGCCTTCGGGCGGCGCCATTCGCTGAGCGTGAGACATGAAATATATTGCCGAAAAATTCTTATGCCGGCAATATAATGCAGCTTATAACTTGCGACAAGAAACCTTTTGAGGATCCTACATGTCTCGTTCGGTGACGATTTTGGTTGGTACGACGACGGGTAATGCGCAGTACTGCGCCGAGGAAGCCGCGTTTCGCTTGAAGGCTGGCGACCGTGAGGTGAACATTCGTCAAATGGACGACCTCGATGCCACCATTTTTGCTGAGGGTGGGCTGTATTTGGTTTGCATCTCGACCTATGGCCAGGGCGATGTGCCCGACAACGCCCGCGGCCTGTACCAATCTCTCCTCACCGATAAACCGAATCTCGGCGGGGTTCGGTACGGGCTGATTTCGCTGGGCGATACTTCACACGCGCAGACTTTTGGATTTGCCGGTCGGCGCTTCGATACCCAACTCACCAAATTGGGGGCGCAGCGGGTGGGCGAGGTTCTGACCCACGATGCGTCATCGGGCACCATGCCCGAAGAAGCCACTGCCGCATGGATAACGCCTTGGTTTGCGCTGGCCGTAGAGGGCGACGCCGCGGCCGCGTAAAGTCAGGGCACACTATTCCCTAACTCCTTTTGCAGGGCCGCATCCGATGTCGCTACTCGCCACCACACGCCCCACCGGGCCGGGTTACTACAACGCCGCTCACGATTTGATCGCGCGTAATTTGGCGGCGGGGCGGGGCCCCAAGCTGGCTTATATCGACGATGCCGGCAGCTACACCTACGCGGCGCTGGCACAGCGCGTGGACCGTGCTGCTAACGCCTTGCGAGATCTGGGTTTGGGGCAGGAAGACCGCATTCTCGTGGCGCTGTTGGATACCATCGATTTTCCCAGCGTATTTTTGGGTGCGATCAAGCTCGGCATCATCCCCATCCCGGTCAATACGCTGCTGACCCCGAGCGATTACGCTTTTATGTTGCGCGATAGCCGCGCCAAGGCGCTGATTGTCGCCGCCCCCTTGCTGCCCGCATTCCAAGCGGCCATCGCCGCCAGCCCCTATGTGAAGCACGTGCTGGTGGCGGGTGAAGCGTGGGGTGATGAGCGCGCGCTCACCGCGCACATGGTCGCCGCGGCGGCGACTTGCGAGCCCGCCCCAACCACCGCAGATGAGCCCTGTTTCTGGCTTTATTCCTCGGGTTCGACGGGCACCCCAAAAGGCACGGTGCATAGCCACTCTAGCCCCATCCAAACCGCCGAACTGTTCGCGCGCGACACCCTAGGCTTGCGCGAGTCGGACATCATTTTCTCGGCGGCCAAATTATTCTTTGCCTACGGTTTGGGCAACGCACTCAGTTTCCCTTTGGCGCTCGGCGCGACCACCGTGCTGATGGCCGAGCGACCCACCCCAGAGGCGGTTTTCAAGCGTCTGCTGGCGCATCAACCCACCGTTTTCTGCGGTGTGCCCACCCTGTACGCGGCGATGTTGGCACAGCGCGATTTGCCCGATCCCGCCGCGCTGGCACTCCGGCTTTGTACCAGTGCTGGGGAAGCTTTGCCGGCGGCGGTGGGGCGCCGCTTTACCCAGCAGTTTGGCGTCGAGGTTCTGGATGGCATTGGCTCCACCGAAATGCTGCATATCTTCTTATCTAACCGGCCGGGCGATGTGCGCTATGGCACGACGGGTAAGGCCGTTGCGGGTTACCGGCTGCGTTTGGTTGGCGAGGACGGACAGGCAGTTGCGGCGGGCGAACTGGGCGACTTAGAAATTGCCGGGCCGACCAGCGCGCAAGGCTATTGGAACAACCGGGCCGGTTCGCAGGCAACTTTCAAGGGCGAATGGACGCGCTCTGGCGACAAATACAGTCTGGATGCTGAGGGCTATTTCGTTTACGGCGGACGCTCGGACGACATGCTCAAGGTGGGTGGTCAGTACGTTTCACCCTTCGAAGTGGAAGGCGCACTGGCTGCCCACGACGCCGTTTTGGAAGCCGCCGTGGTGGGGTTGGCGGATGAAGATGGTCTGATCAAGCCCAAGGCCTTCATCGTGTGCAAACCGGGCGTGGTGCCCAGTGAGGCGTTGGCGGCGGATTTAAAACAGCATGTAAAGCGGCAGTTAGCCCCGCATAAATATCCCCGCTGGCTAGAGTTTGTGGAGGAATTGCCTAAAACTGCGACGGGGAAAATTCAGCGTTTCAAGCTGCGTGTTTGAGCGTGTTTGGCGCGCCGCGCTGACGCGGCATCGACATTTGGTGTGGTTCATCGCGCTCACACTCGGGTGGGTGGGGTCAGGATATGCGAAAGATATCTTGCCCACGCCGTTGGAGGTGGCGAATTTCTCGCGCATTTCAGCCTCGGCCGACATCACGCGTTACCTGCAGCAGCTCAGCGCTAGCAGCGATTTAGCACACCTTGAAGTGCTGGGGTTTTCGGTTCAGGGACGACCGCTCGAAGCGCTGGTATTGGGCGCCCGTCTGGGTGCTCCAAGACTGACCATTCTGCTCGTTGGGTCGCAACATGGGGCGGCCGAGCCGGCCGGTGGTGAGGCCCTACTTCAACTGGGACGCGAACTACTGACCGGCAGTCTGCGGGGGTTATTGGCGGACACCCAGATTATTTTAATCCCCAATGCCAATCCCGATGGCCGGGATCTAAAACGACGATCTAACGCGCACGGCGCCAACCTCAATGTGGATTTTGTGCTCGCCAACGAGCCCGAAACGCTGGCGCTAAAACAGGCCGTGCGCCGCTACGCCCCGGACGTGGTGTTAGACAGTCACGAGTCGGCAATCCTCAAACGCAAGACGCTGGCCCGCGAGGGCTATCTGACCGATTTCCAAGCGCAAGTTGAGGTTGCTAATCATCCTGCTATGCCGCCGGCCATGCAGGCTTATCAGCGGGGGCTGTTAACCCAGTGGCTTGCGACCATTCGCGCCCAGCAGCTGGCTGCCACCCACTACGTGGGCGAAATCACGAGCATTCAGCAGCCCCTGACACACGGCGGGCTAACGTTGCGGAATTTTCGCAACGCTGCGGGGATGACGGGTGCGTTGTCTTTTTTGTTGGAAACCCGCCTCGATGCACCGGCCGATCATTATTCCACCTACCGCAATATTGGCAGCCGGGTGACGAAACAAATGATTTGCCTGCGGGCTTTTTTAACCCTGATGCACGCGCACCGCGCCGATATCACACGCCAAGTCGAGGCCAACCGTGCCGCGTTTAAAAATACTCGAGTGGTGCTATTTGCCCGCTACGTGGCGGATGTGGCGCATCCTCAAACCAGCGTGCCGCTGCGTCGTATCGCGACCGGCGAACGGGTGTCGGTGGTGTTCCGGGACCACCGACAGATTCAGCTGGCTGACGCTATTACGCGTCCAGCTGCTTATGTGGTCACGGCGCACCTGCGTGAGATGAGCGAACTGCTGGCGCGCCACGACATTCAGTATTCGGTAATCACCGCGCAACAAAGCATCGCCGTGACGGCCAGTCGCTTTGCGCTGTCGCCCGCTGCGCTGAGTCGCGCTCAGCTGCTCAGCGCCAACCCGAAGACCCTCCTGGCACCGAGCGGCGCACTGACCATTGATTTGAACCAAACCAACGGACGTCTGGCGGTGGTGTTGCTTGATCCACGTTCTCCCAGCAGCGTGTTTCGTGCCGCACCGTTCGCCAGTTGGGTGCAGCCTGAGCAGGAATTTTTCATCTACGCGAGGGTCGACCATGCCGCAAAATCCTGAATGCCACCGAGCGATAGCATGAGTGCGGAGTCGTTCATCACGCCCGTAGAGGAGGCCTTACGGTCATCCACTTCAATGGAGATTTTGGCCTATCTGACGCGGCTCGCTGCCGGCACCACACGGGCGCGCTGCCTAAGTTTGGGTCACTCGGTGCGTGGGCAGGCGCTGGTGGCGTTGCACTGTGGCCAGCCGACGCCCGGCGCACTCCGGGTGTTGTTAGTGGGATCGCATCACGGCGGCTCCGAGCCCGCTGGGGGCGAGGCGCTACTAACGATTGCGCGCGACTTACTCTATGGCGATCTCAGCGCACTGCTGGGACGGTTTGAATTCATGCTGGTGCCCAATGTTAATCCCGACGGGCGCGACACTGGTTCTGCGCGTAACGCGAACGAAGTGAATCTCAACCGCGATTACGGGGTGCTGTCGCAACCCGAAACACAAGCTATGAACGCGCTGCTCTTGGCCTGGCGACCCCACATCGTGCTGGACGCCCACGAGTCTGCCGCGTTGAAACGCCACACGCTTGGCGTGGAAGGCTATCTGACCGATTTTGACTGTCAGCTGGATATTGCTAACCATCCGGCGAGTACGGCCGCGCAGCAAGCGCTGGCGACGGAGCTGATGCAGCTGACCTTGCTGGAAGTGCGCGCCGCCGGCCTGCGCGCGCAACGCTATATCAAGGAAATTAGCTCCATTAGGAAACCCATGACCCACGGCGGGATGGCCATTGGGCGCTTTCGCAATAAGGCCGCGCTGTACGGGGCGCTGTCCTTACTGCTCGAAACGCCCAAGTTGCCGAAGGAGGATATTTATCCCAGCTATCAAAACATCACCGAGCGCACGGCCCAGCAGCGCCTGTGTCTACGCAGTTTTTTGCGCGTTGTGGCGCGTTCACCGGTCGCGCAGGGTGGTGTGCAGGAGGCCGTTACGGGACTGCATGCGGGGATGAGCTTATCGCTCAGTGGGCAATATCAGGTAAATCCACACGAGCCGGTGCGCTGGATAGACCTGCGGCGCTATCCGTCGCGCGAGCCGATTCAGTTACCGTTTGCTAATCATGGTCAGCTCCGCCCTGGACCTTCGGTGGTGGTACCCACCACCTATTACATCACTGAGCATATGGCGGTTTTTGCACGCACCTTAGACGCTCACGGCCTGCGTTATGAGTGGGTCACGCAGCCGGCCACGGTGCCGGTTTGCAGTTGGCGGCGTGCGCCAACTGGGCAGCGCGCCGTGGCTGAGGATCGCCTGCTGGAGTTGGCGGTGGGCCACCTAAAAGTATCCACCGCGCAGCCGCTCGCACGCTTGGCGTGCTTGCTGCTGGAATGGGAGTCGCCCAGTGCGCTGCGGCGTTACCCGGAGTTTCAGTTGCTGGCGCTACCGGGTGAGTGGCAATGCGTGCATCGTGCACGCGGGCCGGCTGCTGGCACGGGCGCCACCCAGCGTGCCGCAGCGCCCTCGTGAATTGGGGCGCTGGGCGCGGCTTGGCGGGGGTCAGGTTTTGAATCGACGCAGGTTGGCTATTGGCATCTGAACTACCCAGTGCGCGGCGGCGCTGCGCGCGGTTTCGGTAGCCGGTTGCGCCGCGGGTGTGGCGGTCTGTGCCTCCCGCACACGACGCAGCGCAGGCGGGCTAAACCGCCACGCAGCCTGCGGCCTTCAGATAGGCGAGATATGCCTGCACCTGTGCCGCCAACGGCAGCCCCTCAACGGCGGCGCTGTCAGGGGCTCTTTGAGGCGGCGCTTGAGGCAGTCAGCGTGAGGTTGGCAAAGCCGCCTGCCGGCCGCGATACGCCGCCCGGGCGCTGCTTTGAAGGCACCGCTGGAGCGGCAGCACAGCGTGCCTCAGTGACGCGGATCAGCCTGGGGGCCGCGAATCAATTTACCCGGCAGCACGCCCGTGGCGAGGCCATCGACATAGGTCACCTGGCCACTCTGGAGGGTCGCTTTATAGCCGTCGACCCGTTGCACAAGGCGCCGCCCGGCAGCCGGCAGATCGTGCACCGCTTCCGGGGCGTGGAGGTGGAGACGCTCGAAGTCGATCACGTTGACGTCGGCCCGTAGGCCCACTGCCAGCAGCCCTCGATCGTGCAGCGCATAGGCCTCGGCGGTGGCGCGGGTTTGTAATTTTATCGCTAGTTCCAACGGCAGGCGGGCGCCACGGGTACGGTCGCGCACCCAGTGGGTCAGCAGGTAGGTCGGCGCGCTGGCGTCGCAAATCACCCCGCAGTGTGCCCCGCCGTCGGACAGACTCAGCAGCGCGCGCGGGTGGAGCAACATTTCGTGGAGCGGATCGAAGTTGGCGTCCGCATAGTTGACGATCGGATAATAGATGAAGTCGCGCCCCTCTTTGGCGAGCATCGCATCCAGCAACACCGCCTGCGGGGCACGCCCGGTACGCGCGGCAATGCTGGCGATGCTGCACTCCGCGCGAGGTTCGTAATCCGGCGGATCACCCAGCGGGTACATATTGTCGAAGTGGGTGACAAACTGGCGATCGAATTTACCCGTCAAGGTGCTGGTTTCCGCAGCGAGTTGTGCGCGCAGGCCGGGCTCGGAGAGCGCCCGTAGGCGTTGGGCAAACGGCAGGTCGGCGAGCGCGAGATAGGTCGGATGCCCTTTGAAGGGGTGCATGGGGTTGTCGAAATTGAGCAACATGCCCGAAGGCCGGGTCGCGACCTGTGCGCGCAGATTCGCACCGGCCGCCACCGCCTCTTCGGTGGCGCGCAAAATCTCACGCCACTCGGTGGGGTTGTGACTGGCTTGTGCGAGGATAAAACTCACCGGCAGACCGGTTTCTTTGGAGAGGTTCCGCATCCACTCGATGTCTTCCTGAAAGCGTCCATGCAGGCCGCCAATGCCAAAGTCACTGGCGATTTCAAACACCCCATGGCCGGCTCGGCCACAGGCGCGACCTAACCCTAGGAGTTCTTCATGGCCGGCAAAAGTGCCGGGCACTGGGCGCCCATCCTTGGCGCGGTGGAGCATGGTGCGCGAGGACGTAAAGCCCAAGGCGCCGGCGCGCAGTGCCTCTTCTACAATGGCTGCCATGGCCGCGATGTCGGCTGGCGTGGCGTCTTGATTAGCCGCACCGCGGTCACCCATCACGTAGCCACGCACCGCCCCGTGCGGCACTTGGGTGCCGATATCCACGGCGCGTGGGAATTTTTCTAAGGCGTCGAGGTACTCCGGAAAGCTCTCCCAGGCCCACCGGATCCCTTCCGCCAAGGCGGTGCCGGGGATGTCTTCTACGCCCTCCATGAGTTGAATTAACCAGGCGTGGCGGTCGGGTCGCGCCGGCGCGAAGCCCACGCCGCAATTGCCCATGACCACCGTCGTCACGCCATGCCAACCCGAGGGCGTTAGATAGGGGTCCCACGTCGCTTGGCCGTCGTAGTGGGTGTGCACATCGACAAAACCCGGCGTGACCAGCAAGCCCTCGGCCGCTATTTCACGCCGTCCAGCCCCGGCCCGACCACCCACTTGGCTGATGCGGTCCCCATCGATTGCCAGGTCACCCACGCGCGCCGCGGTCCCGCTGCCGTCGACCAGTAGCCCATCTCGAATGACGATATCGTGCATCGGAGCGTGCCTCGCAGTTATTGTGCGTTCGATTACAACGCATCTCCCCCCGCGACACCACTGGCGCAGGCCACCAACGCGGGTTGGTTGCTTATTCCGCGTCGCAATCCGCGCCCGTGGTACGCCTGTGGGCCACCCTGGGGGTACAGATTGACGAAGCGTAGGACGACCACACGGTCGAACGTAGCGTTTAGCCGCCGGTCTCCGGTTCGTCCGCCGTGCGGCGGATTTTGATAGCCAGACAGCCAATGCGCGCTATGCCACGCGCGCATCGGCTTGGGCCTCTAGGCTTCCTGACAAACTGCCGGCGGCGCCTTACCCGATGCGTTCCAACAACACTACCGGAATTTCGCGCTCGGTCTTTTCTTGATACTGCAGGAAGGGCGGGTACATCGCGGCCATTTGCTGCCAGATCTGGGCGCGTTCCGCACCGCTCGTCACGCGGGCCGTCGCGGTAAAGACTTGGGCCGCCACTTGGACCGTCGCGCTGTTGCGCGCGAGCAGGTTATGGAACCAACCCGGATGCGCAGGCGCGCCGCCTTTAGAGGCGATGATGGCGTAGCCACCTTTAAAGTCACCGTACAACAGCGGCATGACGCTGAGCGTTCCGGATTTTGCACCGGTGGTGGTGAGCAGCAACGTGGGCAGGGGGCCAGGTCCGCCGGCGAACGACGAATCCCATAAATGACCGGCTACGGGATCTTTTAGGTACAGTTCGCGGTGCTGGGCTATCCAGCCACTCGTGCTGGCTTCGACAATTGGGTCGCTCATGGGTTTTCTGCTCTGAAAATTGGGGCCCCAATCATACACAGGGCAGGGGGTGATAATCGCGCTGCTGCTTTTCTCTGGCATTTATTGACTGTCCAGTTTGATCAGCCCATGCCGCGCGTCTAAGGCCCGCATTGTTGACACCAAACGGCTCTTGAAGGGGTTTCAGTCGACTCATCCCGCCGCGAGGATTTCCTAACTCATCACGCCCAACCCAAGGGCTGCGACCATCAGCACCAGCCCAGGCACGATGCGCATCGCGAAGCACGTTCGCTGCACGGACTGTCATGCCGAGAGACTTGGCGCCTTTCGTTGTAAACGCCGCGCCGGCTGCCCGAGCGGCGAGCCCCGCCGTCCGACCGTTCGCTCGCCGCCGCCAATGGCCTGACCGGGCCTGACGGCAGCAGGCTGATGGTAGTGCGCCCATTTTTATGCCGGGACGCAAAGCCGGGCCGACACCCGACAGGGGCCCATGCGTCCCTGCGGGTCTAAGCGGTCGAAATTATCGGTGCGAGGATCCCCGGCGCCGCGAGCCCGGTGAAAGGCTCAGGCCAGTGGCCCCCGTCCGTCGCGACCGTGCCAGTTGAAGCGACGCATTCAACTACCGCGGGGCTGGTTTTGGGCGAATAGGGCGGTTATTTTTCCCATACGCTGCAAGAGGGCTGCGCGCCGCGGCCGTTCAGGAGCACCGATCAATGGCCAACATGATTGCCGTGATGATCCGGGACTACTGCGGGCGCAACGGCATTACGGGCCAAACGATACCCGCACCTCACTGCCGGAAGAAATGCCCCGGCCGGCAGCGCTGCGCTTCGATGCAGTGCCCTCGTCGGATCCTGGTGTGTGGCGCTATCCGCCAACTCGCCACATTTACCACGCGCTCAAACTGCTGGCCAACGGCGCAGACGCCGAGCGCGCGGTGAAGCATCTGGTGGATAGCACCGACTTCTGGAACCTGCGCACCACACGCCTGGCGGTGATTTTCGCCTATCTTGAGAAAATGACGGCACAATTGCCGCATTGGGCGGCCTATCAGGACGCGCTGACGCAATTGGCCATTGGTGTCGAGCACCATCGCGGTTAATCGAGGAGATTGAAATGATAAATACACTGACCATAGAACTGCCGGTCGATGGGCTGCCCTCAGCCGCCGAGCTGCCAGCCAACTTTTCCGATGAAGCACGTTTTCTGCTGGCGGTGAAGCTCTTTGAACAGGGCCGCATATCATCGGGCAAGGCCGGCCGGCTGTGCGACATGGGACGTGTCGAATTCCTGTTGGCCGCCAGCCGCTCTGGCGTGCCGGTGGTTGATTTGCGCGGCGATGAGCTGGCGGACGAGTTCAACTGATGCTGGCCGCAACTGCGGTGATCAATTCCGGCCCGCTGCTCGCGCTGTCGCTGGCGGGGCGACTGGACTTGCTGCCGGCGCTGTTTGGCGAATTCTGGATTCCTGATCTGGTTTTTAATGAAGTGGCGATCGCCGGACTGGGGCGGCCGGGGGCCGATGCGCTGACCGACGAGCGCTGGACTTCGCATGTGTGCCCTTCGCCCGAACCGGACCCGCTGCTGATTGCCGAACTTGACCCCGGCGAGGCGGCGGTGATCGCGCTGGCGCGAAGCTTGCCGCCGTGTCTGCCCATCATCGACGAAAAGCGCGGCCGCAAGATTGCCCACCAGGTCTACGGTTTGCCGGTGAAAGGAACCGCCGGCTTGCTGGTTGATGCGTATCGTCGCGGTTTGCTCAGCGATGTACGCGCGACCTTGCTGGACTTGAAACGGGACGGCTATTACCTCTCCGAGGCGGTGATTGAGGCCGCTTGCGTAGCGGCCCAGCGCAACTGAGGGGCCAGCCTGTGCGGCGAGTTTCTAAAACCGCGCCTGGCCGGCGCCACCCGCTTTGACCGCATCGCGGGCTACTTTCAGAGCAGCTTGCTGGAGCTGGTCAGTGAGTCCCCGGCCGACATTTCGCGCATTCGCATTGTCTGCAATACCGCGGTCAGCGCCGAGAATGTAAAGACGGTGCGCATGGCCACCGGTGCCCGCCGCAAGGAACTGGCAGAGGGATTGCTGCGCCTGGCTTGGAATGCCGGGCATTTTCCGCATCTGGTGGACGTGCACGGCATTCCCGCCCAGACGCGGCTGAATGTGCTGCATAACCTGCTGATGGCCTCCGGCAAGGCTGGCCGCCTGTTCGAGATTCGCCTGATGCCGGATTCGGAGTTCGGCTTTGTACACGGTAAGGACGGCATCATCGAGGGCCCCGGCGTACCATAGGGCAAGACCTCGTTCATCGGCAGCGCCAACGACAGCGCCCGCGCCTGGACCAAGAACTAGGAGCTGGTTTGGGAAGACGACACACCAGAAAGCGTGCGAGCCTGCACCCGCACCCCACGTCTCGCAATGCTGATCGCGATTGGCCAAACCGTTGCGGCGGAATTTGCAACCATCGCCGCGGCCAACAACTATTGGAAGTGAATCGCCCGCGTTTGCGGCTGTGGAGCCGCCTTGCGGAATTCGTCCTGATGGAGGAATGTCCGGGCCTCTATTTCACGGAAACGCTTGTGGTTATGACCCAATAGACAAATCTTCAGGGGGAGAAATCGTGTGCAAGCTTTGCGATGCGGGACAGCCGCAGAACCAGTCTGAATCACGGCGCGACTTCCTGAAAGCTAGGCCGCGACGGGAATCGCAGCTGCTGGATTGAGCCTGCTGGCTTCGCAGCCGACCGCAGGGCGGGGTGGCGCTATATTGTTCGCGGTGGCGCCGTGCTTTCGATGGTTCCTGCCGTGGGTGATTTCCCACAGGCCGACGTGTTGGTGGAAGGCAAAAATATCGTCGCCATGGGGCCGAACTTGAATGCGGATGGTGCGACGATGATCGACGCGAGGGGCATCATCGGCAGTTCGGCATTGCATTGGAATGCCGCGAGAGCGCGGACCTCCGCAGGCCCAACTCAGAAACCCTCCCTGCGAGAAAATTTTCAGGCCGAGAAATTCTCAACTCCCGCCAGTTCGAAACAAGCCTCGTTCTGCTGTTCCCTGTGCGCCCTTGCGAGGCTCCCGGAGAGCGACTTTAGGCAGTAAATTCTCTGGCATGGCTAAGCGCTTTCATTCGCCTTCTGACAGGTCTCACAAGCGTACATTTTTCGGTTGCCCAACAGCCACGTGACGATCCCGGTGCCGCAACGACGACAATGGGATCGCTTGTAGACATTGAGCCGCTCCGAAGCATTCAAACGACTAAGCGGTTTGTCGAACAACTGGTGGTCGACAGTGATGATGCGATTGTACTTCACCCCGATTTTGAGCAAGTCGGTTGTTAACCGCCACAACGAATCAAATTGTTCCCGTGCCAGCTCGTTGGACGGAGTCTGCGGATGAATTCCCAACAGGAACAAAATCTCCGCCCGGTATACGTTGCCAACGCCGGCGATCACCGATTGGTTCAACAGCACAGTCCCGATTGGCGATCGACTACGGCCAATTCGCTCCCACAGTTTTTCGGGGCATGCCTCTTCACTAAGCGGGTCCTGTCCCAGCCGCTCCTTAATCTCGCGGTACTGTTTGGCATTGATCAATTCGCAACAGGTCGGCCCGTTCAAGTCAAAGGAACGTGCCTCGCCAATCATTCGTACTCGCACCGCACCGCGCGGCTCGGGCGCCGGATTCTTGTGGACTCGAAATTTTCCGTACAACCCGAGATGCACGTGCACAATCGCCTCCGGGCCCCAGTGATAAAACAAATGCTTGCCGTGCGCCGTCACGTCCTGCAACCGGTTGCCATCAAGCCTTTTTGATTCCTCTTCAAACCGTCCTTGCGGTGAACACAGACCCATCGTCTGGCCTGCAAACCATCCGCGATGATCACGAGCAATCCGGTGAATCGTGTGTCCTTCAGGCATCAGGTGTGACTTCCCACATTCGAATACGCGTTCTAAAAAAATTTCAACTGCGACGCCGTCGTGTTGTATTTTACGGAGAGCGTTCCAAGGATCCTGCCTGCAGCTGCCATGCCGCTCAGAAAAGCGCCCTCCACCCGCGGGCCGCCGGCCCAGTCACCGCAAGCCGCGATCCCGGAGTGCGCATCGAAGAAACAGCGCTCGCTCGGCGGATCGACAGGCAGTGCGAACTTCCAGCGATGGGCTTGCAGGTGTAGCGGCGATTGCGGCGGCAGCCCTGATTCCTGCCAGAATATGGTCAACAATTCTTGAGCGACCTCATCTGCGGAGCGTTCCCAATTCTCCTCCGTCCACTGGTGACCTGCGTGCAGCACAAGCTGTTCGGCATTCATTGGGCTCGTTGATCGATTAGGTTTGGTGCTGTTTCGGGCAACCCACGTGAGCACGGAACCGTGTATGAAAGCGCCGACCCAGTCACTGGTAACCGGCCGCTCAAACGCCGCCATAGCGGCCCAACAGGGTTGCATCTGAATCTTCGAAATCGGTAGAGCGAGTGTGGGGAAATTCACCAGCAAGTCGGCGGTTTGAGGTGCTGGAGCCGCTACGATCACACGCTCAAACGTGCCCAGCAGGTTGCCGGCTTCGTCCGTCAAAAGCATCCCCCCCTCGACCGCTTCAATCTTCGCGATTTGCGTTTGTGTCTGCACAGTCAGTCCGGTTGCTAAATGTCTGCAAACGGCATTCATCGACGGTGATCCGACGAATCGCTCGCTCTTATCTGATTTTTCAAGCAGCCTGCCCTGTGTCAGTTCCACTATCTTGTGAGAGGGATCAAATTCGGTATCCGGCCAACGTGCGACGACGCCCTGCTGCAACCAGGAATCGACGTAACGCCGAAATCTGGGATCGCGCGCCGTAAAATACTGAGCGCCATGATCGAAGGTGACAGGGCCATCCACACTATCGACTCGTCGGTTCGACATTCTCCCACCGACACTGTTGCCTTTGTCGAAGACGGTGACGGGTAAACCATGGTCGGCCAGTGTTCGCGCTGCACACAATCCGGAAATTCCGGCGCCAATCACCGCGACGCGCGGGACCGGATCAAATCGAGGCTTCGCAACCCGTGCTCGGTAGGATTCTGTGTCGAGCCGCTGCGCATGTTCTCGGGTTGAACGTGGCCGTACCGTGCCAAAAATTTTCGTTGCGGGTTCGAAAGGACGATCAAACTGCCCGAGGCACCACAGCAATCCGCCGAACGACGCAGGATCACGTCCGTCGAGCGCGTAACGATGATTGAGATCGATTAAGAGTTTCAAGGCGTCCTGTGGCAACTTCGTCCAGTTCAAAATGGCTTTGCCCCACGTCATTCGCACGTTGTTGTGTAGCTCTCCCTGCCTCAGCAGCGACGTCTGCGCGGCATTCCAAAATGCGTCGTTCGTTTGTGCTCTGGCCAATTGTTCCCACGCATAAAGTGCTGGACGCGGATCGGCGGTATGCGTCTGCAGTGTGGCCTGCGCCCATTCCGGCAGTGCTGACCATTGGTCGTGATCGGCTCGATGATGGCAAAACGCATACGCCAACTCGCGCCAAATCAGCAATTCGTCGAGATACTTTTCGCTTCCCGCGCTGTTGATCGCGGCTGCCTCCCGCGCAATCCGCAAGGGCGACACCATGCCGTAGTGAAGATAAGCGGACAGGCGGCTGACGCCATCGATCAGCGCATTGTTTCGTCGAGCGGCATAACGGCCCAGTCCAGTCTGGCGGAATTGATTCCAGCGAGCGTAACCCGCCTTCGAACCACCCTGCGTGTCAACTACCGGCCCCACGGAATGGTCGATCTCACAACGCGATACCAACTCGGGCAAGTCAGCTGCCTGCAGATCCATGGGTTGGAACGGGAGGGTGCTGAGATCGAAGGGGAGCACTGCTAAATCCAGGTCCGGCCATTCACGAGTCAGCCGCTCGCCGTACAACTTCTCGGTGGCACTTCGGAACTCAAAAGCCCGTGTGTAGTGCCGTTTCAGCAATCGCATGGGAACGACGCAAGCCGTGTCCACGCAAATCACAGGCGTGGCAACCTGCCTGGCCAACGCTGTCAGGCATCGACGTGGCGGATCGACCGGCATCTCCTCCGTCACCACGATCGTTGCCTGTTCGGCAAGAGCCGTCAGGTGCGAGTCGCAGTCATCCCGAGTCGCCAGATGAAAAACGTAACTGATCCCGCGCTGCAGAAACTGCATTTGCACATCGCGCGCGCCTTCCAGCATGAACAGGTGATGCCGGTCAGACGCGTAATCGTCATGCTGTGAAATGGCTTGATACACGAGCAGCGGTACACGCTGCTGAGCGGCTATCCAGAAGGCGACCTCTAAAGCGGGATTTTCAGCGGCCCGCATGGCAGTCCGCATCCAGTACAGCACGCAATGCCCATTTTCATTCGAGCTTTCCGAGATGACACGAACTCGCTCCAAAAGTTGCGCGGGCAAATCTGACAGTTGATGATTTGGCATTGAGTCTCAGGGTCGAAATTCAGAATCGAAGGTAAAAACGTGGGTTTGGTTCAGAACTTTATGTCATCGGAAAAGCTTCAAATTCGGCAAGTGAAAAGCAACCCCGTCTTCCAGATGGCGTGGGAAAAAGCGCACGAGGTCTGTCGAGATTGGGGTGCAGTTGGGCCCACGATCAGGGAGCGTGATGAAGCCTACGTGCGGCCCGGTATCCTTACCGTGACCCAAGCTGTCGTGCCAATGGATATACGCTGATGGCGACAACATCGACCACCCACCGGACGTCACCGCTGGCGGTCGTCGTTCTGAGATGGCAGCCAAATAAGAGGGTGGAGGGCTCGAACTCCGTTCGCGAGGCAAAAGATATTTTCGAATTCAGGTACTTCCGTGATTCCACCTGAGAATCACGAATCCGGCTAACGGTGATCACGATGCTTTCCAGCAGCCAGGCGGGAACTCATTGCGATACGAAGTCAGAGTTCGACAAGTCAAGATCCGCGAACCCTCATTATCTTCGCTCTCCACCCCTAAGATGGAAAACACGCCAGCGCCGCTGGCACAAAACTGCGCTTGAAGGGTTTTAGTCGACTCACCCCGCCGCGAGGATTTCCGAAATCATCACGCCCGACCCGAGGGCTGCGACCATCAGCACCAGCCCCGGGACAATCCGCATCGCGAAGCGGGGTCCCCCGGCATGGAAAGCCACAATGCCCTTGATAACAGTGTTAGTCGTCAGACCAGCGAGGATTGGCCACTGGGCAGCACTTGCCGGTAACTTCCCGGCCGCGACGAGAGAGGCTATTGATGCGGCCGTCGCGTGTGGGTCGACCATGCCGGTCAACGCTGCGGTCCCCAACAGACTGCCGGCACCCAGCCAGACATTGAGTCCTGCCGATAACGACAGAATGAAACTCACAATAGCGCCGAATCCGAGTGCAGTTCGCAGGTTGAACGCTCGCCCGAGATGCTCGATGGGTTGCGCCTCGCGCGTATCTTTTGTGAGCAACACTAAGATCACGCCATAAACGCAAGCCGCCGCACCGCTCATCACCAACGGCCAGGCCAGCGCTCTCATCAAGGTCGGCTGGACGGACAGCACCACAATCGCGAGCTGAATAATGGTGGCGATGGACGAAAGCACTGCCCCCGCGACCGCGCCTGTCGTTTGCGCCCCTTGCCGCTTTGCCAGTTCGCCCATCGAGTGGATAGTTGCGGTGCTCGAGACGAACCCGGCAGCAAAGCCCGCCAATGGCAGACCATAGCGGGGTCCTAACGAGCGTGTCGCCACGTAACCCAAGGCGCTGATCGTCATGACCAAGGTAATGAGTCGCGCGACGGCATGGGGGTTGATGGCGTCAAAGGGCCCCATGAAGCGGTCGGGGGCGAGGGGTAATACAACCAAAGCGATTCCCGCCAGCACGAGCAGGTCGTGCAGCTCCCGCTCCGTCAGGACGCTCAGCACAAAGTGATGAAGGCGATTTCGCGCAGCCAATAACGCCACGGCGGCAACCCCAACACCTGCCGCCAGTAAGGGTTGACGAACGGCGAAGCCGCCCAAGACACAGGTAAAGACCAAGGCAATTTCAGTCGTTACGCCAGGATCGGTGTCCCGCGTGCGCAGATAGGCAAAGGCGGCAATTATCCCGACTGCCGCCGTGACGACCGCCAGCACCACGTTGCCCCCGGCGAACACGGCAACTGCCCCAAGCATCGACGTCAGTGTGAATGTCCTGACCCCAGCGGGGCCGCGAGCAGGCCCGCGGCCCTTACGACGCTCACGCTCTACGCCGATCAATAGCCCGGCGCCGAGCGCAACACACAAGCCTAACCAATCGGATAGTTCAGGCAAGGTGAGCATGTTGGCCATTCTTCAATTCATCACCCCTGTGAGCCCGCAGGTAACGGCGCAAAAATAACAGCATGACTGGGTGGCGAGATTAACGCTCGATCTGCATCTCAGAGTAGACCCACACGGCGATTGTAGGGCTCGACCACCGTGAGACCGAAGGCCTTACGGTACCAGCTGTGTGAATCTTTAATGGCGACGTGCGGGCCCTCCTACTCGCCGAGTCAGGCTATTTTCGAAGGTCAGTCATCGCGTTCGCGACCTTCGCTAGTCTCGCTGTTTTCTCCATCGTCGTCCGCGCTTTTGTGACATTTGACGCAGTCATCGGAGAATCGCACACCTTCTTCGCGATGCTCGGCGCGCAGGGTCTTCGCGGTATGTTCATGGCAGCCATAACAGGTGTAACGACTGTAGTCGTTGTTCGTATGGCAGGTTATACAATTTGTGCTGTGCTGTTTATCGAGCCGAAAGTGCTGGTCGTGATCGAAACGTGCGCGTGCCCAACCTTGAGGATCATGGCATTGATGACAACCTTTGCTTATCTGCTTGTGCAGCTTGTCATCAGGCCCTTGGTGACATCCCTCGCAAGCTGTCAGGGCCTGCGAGTCCAGCAAAGCGTGATCAAAGGTAGCGGGTTTCCAGTGGTCCTGGCGGTGGCATTGAGCGCATTGGGCCTTGGTATCGCGATGTGTTTTGTTGACGGGCGCCGCATGGCAGTCGGCACAGCGTTGCTGTACCGCGGGTTGCAACAGCTGATGGTTAAATGATTTGTGGCCGGTCAGTGGCGGTCGATTGCCTCGGTGTGCGTCATGACAGGCTAGGCAATCCGGCTTGAGCAAATCTTGGTGGAATAAGGCTTTGAATGTTTTGCGCACGATAGGCGCGCCGCTGGTCGTCCGTACGCCAATATCGTCCAGCTGGTGACAGGACACACACTGTTCAGCAGTCGCGCCGCGCCAGGCGATGTGACAGGAAAAGCAGCGCGGGGCTAACGTTGAATGCGCTGTCGAGAGCGGGCCTGGGCTCAACATCCCGCTTGGATAAATGAACGCACACACCAGGATTCCGAGCAACACGGCGCAAACCAGTAACAGCGCCCAGCGGTTGCTCATGACCAACCCCAGAACAGAAAAATGACCACGATGTGGGCGATGGCTAAGGTGGCGAACGCCAGCGTGATGGGGAAATGAACTCGTCGCCACTGCCGGACGGCAGCCAATGTCAGACCGTCCCAGTGCAGTCGTTCTTCGAGAATTTCCTCAGCAACACCTTGCTGGCGCAGCTGATCCCGGATTACATTCAAATGGCGCCTCGACCTGTCGAGGAGAAACTCGCCGGTCAAGCCACTCGCGACGTTGACCAACATCGCGGCGACCGCCAACCAAGGCAGTAACGCATTGAAGTGGATCCCTGCGTGGATTAGCACCAGCAACGAACCCGTCCACGCCATGTACTTGTGAATGCGCAGAAGCGTCAGCGGGTTGCCGACCTTGATGACTCCTCGCTTGCGCAATGAGTACCCGAAAGACCCGAGGATCAGCAACGTACCGGGAATCCCGAGATAGCGCCCAATCCAAACCGCGTCGAGCAGATGCAGGGCAGCATCGATCAGTACCGTGGCTGCGACCAATCCACAGAGGGTGGCAAAAAAAGGCAGCACATCGTAACGGAGCAGGGTGGCGCGCATGGTTAGCGTTGGCCGCTTGCCGCGCGACCCAACCGGGCAGGGATGCTCGTCACCAGCGTGCCGTACGCACGCTCGGTGTCACGCACTATCTCGACCACGAGCAGTCCGGCCGTCCTGTCCTTTGATTTCGTCATTTAGGCGCACGTTTTCCATTGTGGTGACCATCGACTTGGGGAGTTGTTGGATATGCTCGTGGCGCCGAGATGCGGTATGGACACTTGAGTGTCAGATCCACATCGCGGCCCTCTTGGCCAACTAGGTCTTGCGGCCCGCCAAAATTTTTGCAGGCGGTCTTGGTTACGAGCCGCACACCCACAATTAGGCAATGCCGGCAGAGGTTGGTGGTACTCGGCTACGCATCAAAACCTCGTGTTCTGGCTAAGTCATGGCGTGCTGGATTGCACCGTTGATGCCGATCGCACCGGCATTGTTCTGGCGTTACCTCAATCGATTAGATCCCCGGGAGTGGGTGGTAGACGCGGCATTTCCTGGACAGGAAACGGCCCCGACAAAGTCTCAAGAAACGCCGCGATATCGGCGACTTCCACCTCCGTAAGGGTCTTGTTGAGTTGCGTACTGGCCATCACCCTCACCGCTTCGTCAATGGTGTGCACTTGCCCGTTGTGAAAATACGGGGCGGTGTCTACGAGGTTGCGCAGGCCGGGAACCCGCCACACGTTTTTATCCGCCTCGTTTTTGGTGGCCGACGCGCGCCCGGTGTCGCTCAGCAAGTCGTACTTTGCGACGTAGGGACTGTCTGGAAAGGTGGGGAATTTCATAAAGAACCCGGTGCCCGCAGCCATTGGCGGTCCGCTGAAGGTCGGCCCTTGGTGACAAGCCGCGCACCCAACATCAGCAAAGGTAGCGAGGCCGCGCGCTTGCTGATCGTTAAGCGCCTTCTTGTCACCCAGAGCGTAGCGGTCATAGGCGCTATTCGGGGTGACTAAGGTGCGCTCGTAAGCGGCGATGGCCTTGACGGCGTTGTTCATGGTGACAACCTCGCCGGCTCCAAAGGCTTTCTCGAAATAGGGCTTATAGCCCGGGATATGCTTCACCCGATCAATAACAGCATCGAGATTGGCCATGCCCATTTCGATGGGATTTGCTGGTGGCCCTTTCGCCTGATCTTCGAGCAGCGTCGCCGCGCGGCCATCCCAGAACTGGCTGGATAGAAACGCCGCATTCCAGACGGAAGGTGCATTTCGCCCGCCAACGTGGCCGTGCACCCCAATAGACGTTGGACGGTGGTCATCCCCGCCTTCCATGACGTTGTGGCAGGAGAAGCACGACACATTGCCACTAGAGGACAGCCGGGTGTCGAAGTAGAGCATTTTGCCCAGTTCAATTTTGGCCGGCGTGGTCGGATTATCCGCCGGTGCTGGCGCGACCTCGGGCAAGGGCTGCCATACCACCGTGGCTGAGGTTGGCATTGCGACAGCCATCGCCGCGGCGATGCAAAAAGAGATCCTAGTCTGGGCAGCCATGTTCCCGAGCTGGAGCAACTTGCTTAACATCCTGAGCACCATCTCTTATGTCCTTATCTGTCAGGCGGGTCTTCTCCAAGCCCCACCATCGCACCCTGGCGATGGGTACGCGTTGCGCTAGATCAACCTTCATAAAGGCCCTGGAATGGTCTGCTGAAATAATGTGCGTCTCAGTACCGTAGGGACTCTGTCATGCGGCTGTTCTACGTCGTTTCGAGCTTTATGACGGGATCACGACCTGGTTACCCAGCGCTGACAGCACGTTCTCCAACGCGATATTTTTTTGTCTGACGGCGTTCGGCCACGTGTCGAGCGTCGTTCTGCAACGCCAGAGCAGAGCGCAACGCAGGCCGTTTTGAACGGGGCGACACACCGATGCTAAACCCATAGCCTTGGCTGCAACGGATAGCGATGGGGACGCCTCGGCAACTGAGTTTCTTCAATTCAGACGCTGTGGGCTTGCTTCAGAAGGATTCGGACGGGATTCGGCAGGGCGTAGTGGTTGGGGGACTAGGATTGATTCGCCCACGCTTATGCGTGTGCTCACCCCTGCGGGGCGCCGCCGCGCGGCGTCCAAACGCACTGCGTGCGTTTGTCGAACGATAGGTTTTCATCAAGCCAGTCCCCCAGCCATAAACGCAAAACGGGCCTGTCGGCCCGTTCTACATTAATGGCTGGGGGACTAGGATTCGAAATAGTCCCCTAACAATATGATTATTTTATTTAACGGCAGATGGAATTTGATTTAGCTACGCATTTAGCTACACAGATTCGCAGCGCTCCCCGATTCGATTTAATTTTCGGGAAGCGGGTCCGACGCGAAACGAATTTCGAAGGGAAATCGGAGATTCAGCAAATGCACCTTTGCGTGGATTGGGCCATTCTGCCGACGTCTAGGTCTGGGAGGGTGGCGCGTCGCGTCTGCAAATGATACAAATCCTCGCACTATAGGGCCATACATAAAGCATTTGTATCAATGCACAAACAGCGCTCCCAGCGTGAGCTGGCGCAGGCTCTCCTGACAGAAGAGGGGATCCTGCGCCTTGTAGAACTGCGCAAGGCTGGTGTCACGGCAGCCACGATGAGTCGCATGGAACGCGCCGGTGAAGTTATCCGCCTCTCGAGGGGTGTATATCAGCTACCCGATGCGGAGTTGGACCCGAATCACAGCATGGCGGAGGCGGCCAAGCGAGTGCCAAAGGGAGTCGTCTGCCTTGTCTCAGCCCTGGTGTTTCACGGGCTAACAGATCAACTGCCTTCCAAAGTCTGGATGGCGATCGGAACGAAGGACTGGGCACAGCGACGCGCCGGCACTCCCATTCGCGTCGTGCGTTTCGCAGATAGTCTGCTCCGCGATGGCGTCGAGACACATGTCATCGAAGGCGTTGCAGTAAAAGTATTCGGACTCGCCAAGACAATCGCGGATTGTTTCCGCCATCGCGGTAAGGTCGGTCTTTCCGTCGCAATCGAAGGGCTCCAGGAGGCGTTGAGGCAGCGCAAGGCTACGCCCGCGGAAATCGTCCGCGAAGCCGAGAAGGGCGGAGTGTCATCGGTGATCAGGCCGTATCTTGAGGCGCTGACAGCCAATGGCTAAAGCTATAAGAAACATCGGCGCCTCGGTGCGTGCTCGCCTGCAGAACCTCTCCCGGGCAACGGGACAGAGCTTTGATCTGATCCTGACCCGCTACGCACTCGAAAGGCTTCTCTACCGGCTCAGCACGTCTGCCTATGCAGAGCGATTTGTGCTCAAGGGGGCGATGCTGCTTACGAGTTGGTTTGAGGATCCGCACCGAGCCACGCGCGATCTTGATCTTTTGGGCTTTGGCGATCCAAGCCAGGACGCCATGCTCGCAGCGTTCCGGGAAATTCTCGCGGTCGTCGTCGATGATGGCGTCGAGTTCGATTTGCATGCACTTCGTGTCAACCAGATCCGGGAAGAACTTGAGTACGGTGGACTGCGATTGCGTACGACAGCATCGATCAGTGGCGCCCGTATCGCCGTGATCGTGGACGTCGGCTTCGGAGATGCTCTCGAACCGGGCGTCGAAGTTATCGACTATCCGTCATTGCTCGATTTTCCGAGACCGCGCCTGCGGGCGTATGCCCGAGAAACCGTCATCGCGGAGAAATTTCAAGCCATGGTTGCTCTGGGGCGCGCGAACAGTCGGATGAAGGACTTCTATGATGTCTGGCTGCTCAGCCAGTCGTTTCCTTTCGACGACGCTCGGTTAGCGCGCGCAATCGCCGCGACTTTCAAACGACGTGGGTCAGCCATCCCAGTGAAGCTTCCGGATGCCCTGACCTCAGCTTTCGCCGGAGATACGCAAAAACAACTCCAATGGCGTGCGTTCGTGGAAAACGTTGCCGTCAACCCTGGCACTCTCGACGAGGTGATCGCAACGATTAGCACTTTCTTGATGGGTCACGCTGCCTTGGCAGCGAAGATCGACCCATAATCTGACGTTGGTCCCGTCACTGTGAATGAAACAAGAATTCATAAACGCAGAGTAGAACCCTTAGTTAACCGATACCAAGTCAAGAATCGATTGGCCAGAAGAAATCACCCGGGCCGTAACATACTTAGCGAAACCGCTCTACAGCGATACACACACTCGAACGGACCGCCCATGACCGACATGTCAGATCCCGTCATCACCCACGTCGACAGCATTGCCGGCGGCAAGATCGGTGTGCGCACCCTGAGGAACGGGCCTGGGCTGATCGTCATCCATGGGTTACTCGATGAGGGTTCGCAGTGGATCCCGTTCGCCGAGGCCCTCGCTGCCCGATTCACGGTGCACCTTGTCGATTCCCGCGGACGTGGGCTCTCAGACGACTTTCCCGCGGACTACGGTCCGGCAACCATCGTTGCTGATCATCGTGCGGTGTTGAAACTCGCCGGTGATGGAGCTGTGCTGTTCGGACACTCGTTTGGTGCCACGTCGGTCCTGCAGACCGCGGTAGCCGAAGCGCCAGAGCTAGCGGGAGTCGTCGTCTACGAGCCGCCGCTTTCTCTCGGTGGTCGGTACTCAGGCGAGGAGATCGACCACTACGCGAGCAGCCTGTAGCGCGGCGATGTCGACGGAGCCCTCTCCCGCGCCTTCGTGACGCTCGTGGGGGGCACCGAGGAAGACCTGGCGCTGCTTCGGGAAACGCCCGTGTGGCCGGAGATGCTGGCCGTCGCGCCGACCTGGCTACCCGAGCTGCGTCTGGTTGACTCCCTGCCTTTCGACACGGACGCGTTCCACGCCATATACGTCCAGGTACTCGGGATCCGCGGCGGTCGCAGCGCAGACCGGCTGCGTGGGACTACTGAGTCTGCGGTCGCCGCCGTCCCGCATGGCACGCTGGTGGACATCCCGCACATCGAACACTCCGGTCACCTCACCGACCTTGCCCAGGCGGTTCTGCACCGGTACGAGACCGTCCTCGCCCAGACGAGCCTGAACGACCCTCCCGTATCCGATTGCAGAGAACGAAGCATCTCCGTGTCCGACACTTTCCTCACGACTACCGACGCCCACCAGCTGTCCTCGCTCTTCATTCAGTACTTCGACGCCGGCAATGTCGAGGGCCTGCCGTCCCTATGCGAAGAGGGCGCGACCTGGATGTGCCGGGCTCGACGCCGTCAGCGCCCGTGCCGCTGCGGGTCGCTTTTGAGCAGTTCGCCGCGATAGGTCTGCACGTCGAGGTCAAGACCGCAATTGTTCTCGTAAACGGCAACCTCGCGTTGTCGCACGGTGACCTAGCTCTGGTCTCAGCCGACCAGCGCATTGAAGTCAAGACTGCGGAAGTGCTTCGTCGTCAGGATGATGGCACGTGGCGGTACGTTATTGACAACGCCATCGGCTCCGCCATTCTGGAAGCCCTGACCCCAGACAACAGCTGAATACACCGCGTTGGATACGCCGCTCGTACGCGGCCATTGCCGTGCGCCTATGGCGATGAAAGTGTGCGCTGTGGTCCTGACAGACCGCGCTGTCACACGGGTGTGGCTGGTGCT
>CAMAXW010000041.1 GCA_945862315.1 Klebsiella pneumoniae | reverse complement strand
AACTCATTTGGTGCGCGGTTTCCAACACCACCGCATCGCCACTAGCCCGCGCTGGCCGCTTTGCGGCCGAACCCCAAATAGCCAACTCGCCCACGATATTATTCAAGGCCTCGAGCTTGTCGGCCTGAACACGGAAAAAGACGCGTGTCATCGGTTTGTTCACGAAGGTCGGCTTGTTGGCGTAAAGAGACATCGGCCAATTTAGGAGCGACCTTAGCCGCGTCGCGCAAACTCGTGCCGAATTGCCGAGCTTCGAACTGCTTAGGGCAGCGAATCAGTGTTGAATGCCACTCCCTGACCGGCATTGTTTTTTTTTGAGGTTATTCAGCGCTCGATAAACCCACTTGCTCACTGCCTCGTCGCCCGAAAATAAGGCGCGGGTTTTGCCAACTTTGCGCAAGCTCCTGTTGAATGCCTCGCGGGCATTGGGGGTGTTAATCACCCGGCAGATTGCCGGTGGGTAGGCCAAAAACGGCGTTATCCGCGCCCAGTTCCGCCGCTAAGACAGGCTGCTCGACGGGTACTGCGCAGCCCATTTTGCTGCAAAATCCGTCCGCCGTTGCGCGGCGAGCTCGTTGGAGGCTGAGGTGTCGATCAGCTGCCCATCGGCGGCGACTTCCTGGCGTGCTTTCCGCGTAACGAAGTTCAGGCTGTTACGCACGCTATGCACATGACACCGCTGCACGCAGGCTTTTAGATAGACGCTGAAGCCACTCCCGTGGGTTTGCTGTTTAGCCACCCACTGCGGCTCAAAGGCCACGTGCCGGTTACGTGGTATGACCAGCGCGATTTCGCCAAAATCACCCTTGAGCGTCTTGCCGCTGTGGTCATCACGGGCATTGCCGGCAGCGTTGGTGACCGCTTCATGTTGGTCGTGACCTAGATGCTCGGTCATCTCAGCGGCCAGCGCATGCTCGACCAGCAGATTGGTGAGTTATGTGAGCCGGCCATTCTCGCCAATGAAACCTGCCGGCGCGTAGTCGTTGGCCAGCAGGCTGTCAGCCCGCTTGAGCAACTCGGGATCAGGCATCGCTCGTTGGGTGCTTTGGGATAGGGTTATGGGAGCGTCTTCAGGATGGCCGTCTCCTGCCTAATCACCGTTTATACAAAACTTAAGACACCCTCGAATGCCGGGTTATTAAGCGGGCCGTCCCAAGCACTGAGTGCCGCAGCCGCGGCCAAGGCAGACATCACAGCAAACAAATAGCTACACTTATCCTTAGTCGGCCCCTTCAGGGTTGGCTTCCACCCTAGGCTCATTTTGAGCGGGCACCGTGGCTCAGTTTTAACTCGGCGCCAACACCGCCGACCGGGATTGCGCCCGGTCGACCTTACACAAGAGAAAACACATGAAAAGTTGCCTCAAGTTTTACATCAACGGCGAATGGGTAAATCCCAAAGTCGCGCGCCCCTATGACGTCATCAACCCCGCCAATGAACAGGTCATCGGGCAAATCATGCTGGGGGATGCGGACGACGTGAATGCCGCCGTGGCCGCCGCCAAAGCCGCCTTTGCCTCGTTCTCGAGGACCAGCCGCGAGGAGCGCGTTGCCCTGCTGGAAGCCATCCTGGTGGAATACAAGAAGCGCTACAGCGAGATGGCAGAAACTATTTCTGCCGAAATGGGCGCGCCTATGTCGCTGTCCAAGGCAGCGCAGGCCGCGATGGGACCGGCGCATATCGGTACTGCGATCGAGATCCTCAAGCGCTACGAATTCACGGAAGACCGGGGCAATGTCATCCTGAGGCGCGAACCGATCGGCGTGTGCGGCTTGATTACCCCGTGGAACTGGCCGATCAACCAGATCGCCTGCAAGGTGATTCCGGCGCTCGCCGCTGGCTGCACCATGGTCTTGAAGCCATCGGAAGTCGCGCCGCTCAACGCAGCACTGTTCGCTGAAATCCTGCACGCGGCCGGCGTGCCGAAGGGTGTGTTTAATCTGGTTAACGGTGACGGCCCAGTGGTGGGCAATGCGCTCTCCAGCCACCCCGATATCGACATGATGTCCTTCACTGGATCGACCCGTGCTGGCATTCAGGTGGCCAAGTCTGCCGCCGATACCGTCAAGCGTGTCGCTCAGGAACTGGGCGGGAAATCGGCCAACATCATTCTGGACGACGCTGATTTTCAGACCGCGGTGACCGGCGGTGTGATGCATGTCTGTCAGAACTCTGGCCAGTCCTGCAACGCGCCAACCCGCATGCTGGTGCCGGCTTCACGCCACGCCGAAGCCGTGGCGATTGCCAAGGCCGCCGTCGCCACGGTGGTGGTGGGCGATCCCAACGCGGACACCACCGGCATGGGCCCGGTGGTCAGCAAGGTGCAGTTCGACAAGATCCAGCACCTGATCAACGCCGGCATTAAAGAGGGCGCGGAACTGGTGTGCGGCGGCCCGGGCCTGCCCGCTGGCCTGACCGCAGGCTATTACGTCCAACCGACCGTCTTCGCCAACGTCAACAACCAGATGACCATCGCGCGTGAAGAAGTGTTTGGCCCGGTGCTGGCCATTTTGCCTTACCGCGACGACGAAGAAGCCATCGCTATTGCCAACGACACGGTCTACGGGCTGTCCGGGTATGTCTCTGGCAGTGATCCGGTTCGTCTGGAAAACGTGGTCAGCCGTCTGCGTGCCGGCAACGTCCACGTCAACGGCGCGGGCCTGGATTTCAAGGCACCGTTCGGCGGCTACAAGCAATCTGGTAACGGCCGCGAATGGGGTGAACTTGGCATGGAAGAGTTCATGGAAATCAAAGCAGTCATGAAACCCGCTGCTGCCTGATGAGCAAGGGCCCGCAGTCCCGGTCTAACCGGGGCTGCGGATCCGCCGCTCACACCGGACACGACGCGCACTACCGTGCAGACCCCTTGAGGTCCAGAACCAGCCGCGCTACCAACGGCGGCGTCATGCGGCCAATAACCGCAACCGCTGCGGCCGTCGCGCTAGGAATTGGCTGCGGCTTGGGTCGCGGTACCCGAATTATCTAATCGTTAACAATCAAACTTAGTCTACTGCTAGTAATGCCAAAAGGATCCCACATGACGATTTCAATGTATCAAGCGAGCGTTCCACGCTTCATCAATGTACTTAACAATCTGACCGGCATCTTGAATAAGGCGCAAGCGCATGTGGATGCCAAAAAAATCGACGCCACTGTGCTCACCAGCTACCGTTTATTTCCGGATATGTTACCGATGACCATGCAAGTGCTGATCGCTTGCGACGCGGCGAAGCGGGTGGTGTCGCGTTTGGCCGGCGTCGAGGCCCCGGTTGATGAAGACAACGAGCAAACCTTGGCGGACTTAAAGGCGCGGATCGCCAAAACCATCGCCTTTCTGGAGAGTGTGACGCCAGCCCAAATTGATGGCACGGAAGACAAGGACATCGTGACCAAGCGTGGCGATAAAGAAACCCATTACAAGGGTCTGCAATTTTTGTTAGGTCATGCGCTGCCCAATTTCTATTTCCATGTGACCACCACCTACAACATCCTCCGCCACAACGGCGTAGAGCTCGGCAAGCGCGATTTCCTCGGTAATCCCTAAGCCCGCTGGCCACGGCAGCTAAACGCGCCGTGGCAGTGATGGTGCCGCCAATTCGTATTGGAAATGCCCGCGCGACTGGCACTTGCATCGGCGATACCGTGAACTTGGCCGCCCGGCTCGAAGCGCACACCAAGACCGCACGCTGGCCAATTCTTATCGATGACCAAACGCACGCGGCCCTTGTGGGTCGGGTGCCGGTGTCGGCAATCGGTGAGGTGCAGTTCAAGGGCAAAGGTGCGGAAGTGCCGGTGTTTGCGGTGGTGGTCGGTAATTAACATGGCGAGACCCCTTGGTTTGGTGGCGTCCTGATGGCAGTTTTGCCGCAGCCTAATGCGGGGGGCCGCTTGGGCCGACTCCTGTGCGAAGATTGGTGCGAACGAGTGTGCCCATGCGGCTGCTAGGTTGTCGCGTACGGCCGGGCCAACTCGCCGCAGCGGTGCCGTGTGCCGCGCAAGTCTGGCGCACCTTAACGCCCGGTGACCGATGAGTCTTTGCACAACGAGAGCCGCGCTGAGCCCCGGAGCGGCACCCCTCAATTCCCTGTCCAACATGGCTGGTAAGCGACCCCAATGACCGAGAGCACTATTGCGCTGGAAATCAATCTGCCCACTGTACTGGCCGAGATGGTGCGCGCTTTCGCCGCGTACGAGCGCGCGTTGCTGGCTAACGACATTGAGGCCTTGAACGAGCTTTTTTGGGACAGCCCTTTGACGCTCCGTTATGGTGTTGGCGAACTCCTTTATAGCCACGCGGAGATTGCTGATTTTCGCCGGGCGCGAGGGCCGATTGATCAGCGTCGAACCTTAATGCACACACGGATCACGACTTTCGGCGAGGATTTCGCGACCGCTAATACCGAGTTTGTCCCCGAGGGGACGACTCGGGCCGGGCAAACTGGGCGCCAGAGTCAAACTTGGATTAGAACGCCTCGCGGTTGGAAAATTGCCAGCGCGCATGTCTCTTTTTTGGTGGCGCCACTGACCCCGATGGGTCCTGCCTGAGCGAACTCCGCGGGCCGCCTTAGCGGAGGGCTTGCGCGCTGGGGTAGTGCTGTCGCAAATGTCGGGCGATATCTGCGCAGCTCAAAACATCCGCATATTTCTGCGCCATGTCGAACAGGTTAGCGGTATGCGGGCCTAAGGCACGGTCGCCCACGCCATCGCCCGCCACGATGGTGCGAAAATTATGGCTCATCGAATCGACCACCGAAGCACGCACGCAGCCCGAAGTGGTGCAGCCCGTCACGATGACTGTATCAACCTGCCGGCTCACCAACCAGGGCGCAAGCTGGGTGCCAAAAAACGCCGAGGGCTGGGTTTTACGCACGACGTATTCGCCTTGCACGGGCGTTAGTTCTGCCACGATTTGGCTGCCGGGCAGGTGCTCGGTTAAACGCTCGAGGCCCTTGGCTTTCAGACAGAACACCCCGGCATCTGCGCCATCATCGGCATACACGATGCGGGTATGGGCCACCGGGATGTCACAGACGCGGGCAAGCGCCAGCAGTTCCCGAGCGTTGGCAACGGCCTCCAGAATGTTGCCACCGCCGAATTGTGCGGGGTCGGTAAAGCTGTTGACGAAGTCTACGAGCAAGAGCGCGGGTCGCGTGCCAAAGCCGCAGGCGTGCCCAAATCCCTGGCGCTGATAGATATCGATGTCACTCATGGCGGTCCTCGGCGTTGGTGAAAGAAGCCAGTGAGCAGCGTACCAGCGCCTACGCCCCAGCCCTATCCCTGCGTGTCAGTTGCGGTGTGTTCCTGAGGTGAGGCGGATTCTGTTTGGCTGGGGGGCGGGTGCCTGCCCGGGAATGTGCCCGGGAATGTGCCTGTCCCGGGAATGTGCGCCTCGGGAATGTGCCTCGGGAATGTGCCTGTCGTGGGAACGCCGGGAACGTCCCGGGAACGCCGGAATGTGCCTGTCCCGGGAATGTGCGTGCGGGAATGTGCCTCGGTGCGGGCCTGCCTTGGTGCTGCTGCTGGAGTAGGACCGGGACTCGGCTATCATGCTGGCTAAGATAAATGGCGGCGGCATGGCCAGTTAGGGAGGCCCGATGCAAATATTTTTCGTGGAGATTAAATGTGTGCTGGGTAAAACCTATGCGGTGGCGAATGCCCTCGCGGAGGCCGAGATCGCCTCGGAAATCTATTCCATTGCCGGGCAATACGACATCCTCGCCAAATTCTACGTGGACCAGGAGGTCGACATCGGCCACTTTGTTGGCGAGAAAGTGCAAACGCTCGAGGGTATTCTCGACACCCGCACGATCATTGCGTTCAAGGCATTTTGAGAACGCGCCGAGACCATCCCGCCCGCGAAGTCGCCGGGCCCGTCCGTTCGCCTAAGCGTGGGAAGCGGCGTGCCCCACCGGGCTGGACCATTTGCTGGCCCACGCCCAATAGGGGCGGTGCATCGACCCCAGCCTAGCCCCAGGCTGACCGAACGCGCCTAAATCGGCGTGGCCAACAGGGTTTTGATGCGGGCGGTGTCGTAGACCACCAAGCGCTGCTTAAAACGCAGACCGTCCGGGGTCTCCACCACTTGATCGTAGTAGCTACCGGCCTGGTAAATCTCCGTAAAGCCCTCGCTCAGCGTCTGCACCACGATATAGGAGGACGAGACTTCCCAGCCGGCATCGGAATGGGCCGTAATCCGCACGCCAGAAATGGCATGCCGGTAGCGGTGGGCTTGATAAATGTTGGCGTTGCGCAAGGAATAAACCCGGTCGCGCAGCATGTTCTTACTGTCCAGCAGTAATAGGGGGATTTGAAAGCCCTGCGAATAATTCTCCCGCGAGACCATTTTGTAGACACCGTCGTCGAGAAATAACGCTGGCCAGTCCTCAAGGCGATCTTCGTCCAAACAAGCGCAGTAGTCAGCGTATAGCCGATCGAGGCGCAGGTAGCGCCAAGTTTCTTCGGTCATGTCCATCCCATCAAACTCCGATAGCCCTGCCAAAAACGTCGAATCATATGTTCCGTGATGAGGCTGGTTTGGCCGTCGCGTGCTTCGTCGCCCATGCCGAGATAGGAGGCACCACCCGCGGCACTGCTGCTCACGCCGCGCTGTACGAGTTCGGTGGCCTCGGTGTCCTCCATGGAAATATAGCCCGCTGGCCCTGCGAGGTTGGCCTGTTTGTAGCGCATCTCGCGCAGCTCATCGGTATCGTCTTGGTAACCAAAAAAATGGAAAACCAACTCAAACTCATCGACCTTTTTGGGCAACACTTGGCGAACTGCCAAGGTGTTATGGATTTGCTGGATCACGGTGCTCGGGAACAGCGTCTGGATGTTGTTACTGGTTTGCTCGGCAAATTCGCGCGTCACCTGCAGCAGGCTGGGATCGTTGAGTTTCGCCTTCGCCTGATAGGTTTTGATGCCTTCCGAGGCATAGGCGGCCGCGGTGGCGTCATCGTCGCCGGGGGTGCTCGTGATGATCGAATGCAGACCGTGCTGCGAATCAACAATCGAGCGACCCTGCATATTCGAGCGATAGATATTGAAAGTGGTGTGAAAAAGATGCAGCAGACTGGCGTGGTAGGGGTCTTTGACGTTCTCGTAATACAGCTTCCAATTGGATTTTGCGTACTGCCGCGTACACCCAAGATAGACCACCGGTTTATGAAAAATTCGCTCGAACCAGGGCAACATTGCCGGCCCAAGGTAGGTTTTTAAGTCTTCTGCCGCGGCACTTAAAGAGCCAAAAATAACGCCGCAATGGATCTCAACGCGCACTGGCGTCAGCGCATGGGCATCGAGATTGAAATCTGCTGGCATACCGATTTGTGCGTTCAGACCACCGCGAAACGGCACGCCACGCAAGCGTCCTTTCTGGTCGTAGGCCCATTGGTGGTAAACGCAAGTATGTACCCGGGCATTGCCGCGTAGCTGCCGGCACACCAGCGCCCCGCGGTGCGCGCAGCGATTGACCCAAGCGGCGAGTTGGTCATCCTTCGTTCGCGTGACGACCACCGGGGTGGTCCCAATGTAGGTGGACTTAAAATCGCCCGGGGCTTTTATTTCATCCGCCAGCGCCAAAAAATGCCAAGTCGGTCCGCCGTAAATGCGCTCCTGCTCACGCTCAAAAATGGCCGCATCGGTAAACACCGCATAGGGGACCGCGGTCTCGCTGGGATGGTCGGCCCACGGAGAGGGGGCATCGCTGTGGGACGATGCATTAAGTTGGTCGTTCACTAGATACCTCACCTGTATGGCTGTCCGAGTTTATCCTTGCAACTGCCCCAGCGTCTAAAAGATTTTAAACATGCGCCACTCGGAACTCGCGGAGGATTATCCGACCCTACAGCGCGCTGACCCGGCGCTTCGGCCCACCCGCCGCCTCGGTGATCCTGCCGGTGGGGGGTGCGTTATTGCAAGACTTGGCACGCCCTAAACGCGCGTGGGCTGAGCCGGTGTCCAACATTGCGCACTGGAGTGAGTTTGCCGCCGGTAGCCAAATCGCCGCGCGCGAGGATCCGATGCAATGGGTGGCGCAACGCCGCACCTTCGTGCGTGCTTCGCGCCCACGCTGCACGGGGTCTTTGCGGGCAGGCCGCGCGCCGATTCCTCAGGGTTACTGACGGGTCGCTTCCCGCAATGCACAACCCAGCCGGCCGCGATCCGCCACGGGGTCGGGTGCTGCATCCTCGCCCCAACGTGGCGCCCTCGACGGGGCGTTTGCCGTGCGTGTAGGGCGACCCTACGGCGCGGACGGCTCTAGCGATGAGTGAGGATTTAAAACTGCACGCGCCGCGTGAACCCGCCGTCCACCACTAAATTAGCACCGGTGATGAAGCCGGCCGCCGGGCTGGCAATAAAAGCCACGGCGTTCGCCACTTCTTGAGGGGTGCCCATGCGGCCCAGCGGGTTATTGGCCAGTGCCCCTGCGTAGACGTCAGGTTGGTCGCGTTTGTGTCGTCCCCAAATGCCATCGTCGAAATAAATGGTGCCGGGTGAGACGGTGTTGGCGCGGATATTCTTGGGTGCGGACACCGTCGCCAAATTGGACATGTAGTTGATGACGGCCGCTTTCACCGCGTTGTAGGGCCGCGGTCCGCCGAAGGCTTCGAGCGCGGCCGTAGAAGATATGGCCACGATGGAGGCGTGGGCGGATTGCGCAAGATACGGCAGGGCTGCCTCGACCAAGCGCACCGTGCCGAGCATGTCGATTTCCATTGCCAGACGCCAACTGGCTTCATCGGGGGCGCCGCTCAGGGCGCTAACATTGGCGATGGCGATGTCCAAGCCGCCGAATTGAGCCGCCGCCGCCGCGACCCAAGTGACCACCGCTTGAGTGTCCGCCACATCCACGGCCATCCCCATCACTTGTGCGTTGCCGAGCGCGAGCTGGCGTAATTCGCCAACTGCGCGTGCCACTTCCTCAGCATTGCGCGCGCAAATCCCTACCCAGCAACCTTCCTGCAACAGCCGTTCTGCAATGGCGCGTCCAATGCCCCGCGTGCCGCCAGTGAGAACGACGCGTTTGTTGGTCAGTTCTAGGTCCATTTTTGCTTCCTTAAAATCGTGGTTTTAGCTTTCACCATCCCAGCTTCCGCGCGGCGAGTATGCCTGCATCTGGAGGTCTGTCTCTCTGCGTAGCGCGGTCCCTATTAGGTTTGGCAAGAGGCTCGCGCGGCGTGCTCCGCAATTTTCATTAGGGTCTTGTCGTGTTCCCAGCAGCCAACGATAGAGGCTTCTGTTCTGAGATGCGCCGAGTCTTCGGCGCGCCCGCCACCCATCGCGATGCACGAGGTTTTTTCCGGGTCGCACATCACTGCGCTGCACAATTTCCACCGCCTCGCCGTCTTCCATCGACACCAGCCCAACGGGGCCAATGACAGGGTTTTATGCGCTGCGGATAGCGCGCAGTTGCACAGCATCGTCGGCGTGACCGCGGTGCCTCCAGACTAATTCAAAGCCGTGGCCTTTGTCCGGGTTGCTTTGGCGCGCGGCCAAAGTGTTCGCAATTTGCTGCACCACAACGAGGCTGCCAAAAAATCCTCCACAGTCAGACACGGTGGCATTCTGCGGGTTAGCATTGGCCGCGCGCCGTGCGGCGCAAGTTTATGAGTAGACCCCAGCGAGTAGACCGCAGAGGACTTTCGCGCTGAAATACGCCGGTACCGCCGTCTTAATCAAGACGCCGTGCCAGCCTTAACTCTCGGAGCAACACCCGTCATGGCGCTGCGTAAAATGGATCTCTCTGCGTGTGAGAAAGTGGGCGTGGGCGCGCGGCGTCCCGAGGATGTCGTGGTGGCTCGTGATGGCACAGTGTGGCTGTCGGATGAGCACAGCGCCTGTGCGCGCCTCGAAGCCGATGGTTCGCTGACGCGCGTCGGTCAGGCGGGTGGCGCGCCTAATGGCATCAATATGGACTTGGAAGGGCGGCTGCTCATTGCCAACTTCGGTGGCCCGACCAGTGGTGCCGGGCCTTTGCAACGCTTGGACCCACGTACCGGCGAAGTAACCACCTTATGCGGTCAACTCGGTGGACGCACCCTGTTTGGGTCCAATTACCCGCTGTGTGATTCTCAGGGCAGAATCTGGTGTTCACATTCCACTTGGGGACCGGTTGATGCGGCCTTCGCGGGACTCAACGACGGCTTGGTGTTTCGCGTCGACCCCGATGGCTCGGTGCACGTGGTGGCTGAGGGCATCGCCTTCGCCAACGGTATGGCGATGGATTTCGAGGAGCGGCATCTGTTTGTTTGCGAAACTTCTGGTTGCGATGTGGTGCGTTATGCCATCGCGCCGGACGGCTCGCTGGGTGCGCCAGCGCGCTACGGTCCCAAGCTGGGTCTGTCGCACGCTGAAGTGCAGCACTTGCGTCCCCTCTCGCTAGCCCAACGCAGCCAACTCGGTGCGCCCGACGGCTGCGGTTTGGATCAAGCCGGAAATTTATGGGTAACGCTTTTTCTGGCCAATAAAATTGTGGCCATTACCCCGCAGGGTGAGCTGATAGAGGTGCTCTCCGATCCTTCGGGCGACATCATCCGTACCCCCACCAACGTGAGCTGGGGTGGCCCGGATCTGGCCGATTTATATATCGGCAGCGTGGTGGCAGATTACGTGGTCAAGGTGCGCAGCCCCATTCCGGGTATGCCGCTGGCACATCAGCGCTAGCCTGCCATGAGCCGTGCTATTTTTACCCCACGCGACGACTCTTTCCATTTTGAGGAAATGGGTGCTGATTGGTGGGCTACGGAAACCGCGTGGTTTTCATTCCACCACCCGGAACGGCGCCTCGGTGGCTGGTTCTACACCCTGATTCGCCCCAACATCGGCACGGTGTCAGGCGGCGCTTGGGTGTGGGACGCACACGCGCATTTGCCTTGGGAAGTGCCCTACTGCGCGAACTACACCGCGCTGCAATTGCCGCGTGATCAAAATCTCGATAATTGCCAGCTGCCCAACGGGGTGTCGATTCAGGTACTAGAACCCAGCTTGCGGTATGCGCTGCGCTACGCCGACGGCGAACGCTTGCAGGCCAATCTTGAATTTCACGGCGTGATGCCGCCAGAGCCACTGACGGCGGTGGGATCTACCTTTGGCAATGCGCATCACTTTGACCAATTTGGTCGGGTAACTGGCGAGATAGTGCTGCACGGCGAGCGCATTCTCATCGATTGCATCGGCATGCGCGACCGCACTTGGGGACGTCGCCCGGAAGACCGGCCCCGGCAGGCGGCATATGTCACCGGTGCTGCCGATGCGGCCAATAGCTTTTTAGCCGTGACAAGTTTTAAAGACGCGCGGGACGCTGTGGCCTACGGATTCCTGCGGCGTGATGGGCGCACGGTGAGCTTGGCCGACGGTGAGCGCCGCGTAGAACGCGATCCCACTACTGGCTGGGTGACGCGCATTCTCATCAATGCGCGCGACCAGCAAGGCCGTGAACTGCGGGCGGAGGGCGTGCCGGTGAGTCGGATCATTCTTAACCGCCACACCTTTATCGACATCAACAGCCTCATTCGTTGGGACCTCAACGGGGTGGAGGCTTGGGGCGAAGACCAGGACATGTGGCCGGTGCATCGCTGGACACGGTTTCGCCGTGAGGCTAGAGCTGCCGGCTCGCCAGTTACCAACTAACTAGGAGCCGCGCGATGCATTGCGAACCCATTCTTTCCGCCACCCGCATCGCCAATATGACCGCCCAAGGGTTGTGGCAGAACCGGCTCATTTGCGATTTTTTGGATGCCGCCGCGCAGGCGAAGCCAGACGCGACCGCCATCGTTGAACACCGCAGCGCCACCAACGCCATCACCCGCATCACTTATGGCGAGCTGCAAAAAGCCTCGCTACGCATCGCCGCGGCGCTCATTGGGTTGGGTGTGCAGCGCAACGATGTCGTGGCGGTGCAGTTGCCCAATTGGTGGCAATTCGCCGCTATCCATATCGCGTGTGTGCGGATTGGGGCGATTACCAATCCGCTCATGCCCATTTTTCGTGAGCGCGAACTCGAGTTCATGCTGGGTTTTGCCGAAGCCCGCGTGATCATCGTTCCCAACGAGTTTCGGGGTTGCGATTATCCAGCCATGCTGGCCGGCCTGCGACCGGCGTTGCCGGCACTCGAACGCGTGTTGGCGATTGGCGGCCAGGATCCGGCGAGCGCTTTTGAGACTTGCGTGATGGCGCGCGCTTGGGAAACCGAAATGGACCTCGCAGCGGTCTTGCAAGAACGTCGTCCCGACCCCAACGACGTCACCGAGATCATCTATACCTCGGGTACCACTGGCCAGCCTAAAGGGGTGATGCATACCGCTAACACGCTGCTGTGCAAGGCGCTGCTGGCCAGCGAACTGCTTAGCTTTGGTCTGGCCGACAGCATTTTTATGGGCTCCCCGCTGGCCCACCAAACGGGCTTTATGTACGCCGCTATTCTGGCGGTGTATCAGGCCAGCAAATGTGTCCTACAGGATGTTTGGGACCCAGCCGTGGCGGCGCGCTTAATCGCCGCGGAGCGCTGCACCATCACGCTGGGCTCCACGCCGTTCCTGAGCGACTTGGTCCAACTGCCGGCCGACGCTGCGCCAGTTCTTTCGAGCTTGCGCTTGTTCGCGTGTGCGGGTGCGCCCATTCCCAGCGTGCTAGTGGAAGCGGCGGCGCAACGTTACCCGCAGTTATATGTGATGAGCGCTTGGGGGATGACTGAAATGGGTATCTCCACGGCGACCTATCCGGGCGATCCACCGGACAAGGTTTTTGATACCGATGGCCGGGCCTTGCCTTTTCATGCCGTCAGAATCGTTGACGAAGCCGGTACGGTAGTGCCGTTGGGAATAGAAGGGCGGCTCCAAGCGCGCTGCGCGACGCTATTCGTCGGCTATTTGCGGCGCCCCGCTGATTACGGGGTTGACGACGAACTCTGGTTCGAAACGGGTGATAACGCACGCCTGGACAAAGATGGCTACATTCGCATCACCGGGCGCTCGAAAGATCTTATTATCCGTGGCGGCGAGAATATCCCGGTGGTGGAAGTTGAAGGCTTGCTCTATCGGCATCCGGCGGTTGAGGATTGCGCGGTGGTCGGCATGCCTGATGCCCGTTTGGGTGAGCGGGGGTGCGCGTTTGTCACGCTACGGCCGGGCGGCGAACTAGATTTGGCCGGGATGGTGAGCTATCTGCTAGCGTGCAAGCTGACCAAGCAATACCTGCCGGAACGTTTGGAAATTCTGCCGGAGTTTCCCCGCACCGCCAGCGGTAAGATTCAAAAATTCAAGCTGCGGGCGTTGGCACAAGCCTTCTAGCCCTGCGGTCGTTTACGGATGTGAATTTCTACCCGGGGCCTCATGGCAGGCCCCTCGACCAAGGATTTAGGCGCATGAATGCGGACGATTTATTAAGCCGGATGGCGCACACGTTAAAGCGGGAAATAGGGCCTGCCATCGCCGATGAATATCCTAAAACTCAGGCTTTTATGGCCGGGGTCGTGTTAGAGAAATTGGCGCGCCAACTCGAGTTAGCGCCGCTCCACGCGGCGGCCGAAAGCACGGATGTCGCGGCTTTGCTCAGTGCGTTGGGTGAGCTACTGGCCCCCGTCGTGGTGCCGGCGGCGCTGAGCGTCGCACTGGTCGCACTGGCTCGGTCGCGCGACCAGGCAGCCCTGAGTGGATTGGTGGGTGCGCTGTACGAGACGCGCACCGCACTAGGCGCCGAACTTTTTGATCGCACGCTCGGTCGGGTGCGGGAAACCCTGCGTGCGGGCATCGACAGGCAACTGGCCTACGCCGCATGAGTACCCAAAGCCACGCCCCGAACAACCCACTGATAACCCGCATAACCGCCTACCTCGCGGCCCAAATGCCGCACGCGGTCGGGTTGGCTTTGTCCGGGGTGGAGCGCATCGCGGTGGGTTGGTCGCACGAGACGTGGCTGTTCGATGCCACGTGGCAGACGGCCGGTGTGCGGCATTCACAAGGCCTGTGTCTGCGCCGCGATCCCGGCAACGCGTTGCTGCGCCAGCTCTCAGACTTGGGCGAACAATACCGGGTGCTCAAGGCGTTGGAGAACACCAATTTACCCACGCCGAAAGCATTTTGGTATGAAAGCGATCCGGCGATTCTCGATGCACCTTTTCTGGTGATGGAGAAAGTGCCCGGCAGCTGCCCCAATCCGTGGGGGCGCGAGGGTCGGGCGTTTTATCAGGCTTCGGCAACACGCGGTGTATTACCTAAAAGCTTTACCAGCACGCTAGCGACCTTGCATACCTTGGACTGGCGGGCCGCGGGCTTGGAGTTTTTAGGCGTGCCAGAGCCGGGCACCGCATTTGCCCGGCGGGAGATCGCCAAATGGCGCTCCCTGATCGAACTCTCGGAACAGCCGCCAGCGCCGATCCTCACGGATCTCATTGGCTGGCTGGAGGCCAACGCGCCAGCCACCTCGCGGGTCACGCTGGTGCACGGCGCCTACCGCACCGGTAATCTCTTGATCCACGAAGAACGCATTTCGGCGGTGCTCGATTGGGAGCTACAGGTGTTGGGTGATCCGCTCTACGATGTGGCCTATGTGTTGAGTGACCTCAACCGTGAAGGCACCGAGTTGCTGTCCAATTTGGTCGACCGATCGGCCTTCTATGATGACTATGAAGCCGCTACCGGCTATGCCATCGATGCGGATATTTGCCGCTACTACAACGCGCTATACGCGATGCGCTCGGTGGCTTTTTGGATGAGTGCCTCGGGTCTTTATGCTGCGGGCCGCAGCCAAGACCTGCGCTTGGCACGCACCGCTTGGTCGGTGCCGGTCGTGTTGGCGCGTGCGGCCCGTGATCTCGGTTATTAAAGGCGGCGAATTACCACTGTTTCTGATTACAAAAAAAGAATGGGAGGGGTGATGTCTACAGCAAGTGTGGCGGTAAAAGTTGCCGGTGATACGCCAGTGGAAATGCTCGACGCCTTGGTCATTGGCGGCGGTGTTTCGGGTATTTATCAACTGTATTGTTTACGGAAGCTAGGGCTCAACGCGCGCATTTACGAAGCCGGTGCGGGGGTGGGTGGCACTTGGTTCTGGAACCGCTATCCCGGGGCGCGGTTCGATTCCGAGTCCTACAGCTATGCGTATAGCTTCTCCGAAGAATTGCTCAAGGAATGGGATTGGACGGAGCATTTCTCCGCCCAGCCAGAGAACGAGCGCTATCTTAATTTTGTGGTGGATAAATTTAAGCTCAGGCCGCACATCCAGTGCGGTGCGCGCATTCGCACGGCGCGTTACGACGGGGCGATAAATCGCTGGCACGTCGAAACCGAAGATGGGCGGCTGGCGCAGGCGCAATTTCTCATTTCCGCGGTGGGCATACTGTCGGCGCATCAAATGCCGAATATCAAAGGTGTTGAGAGTTTTAAGGGGCAGTCCTTCCACACCGCCAGGTGGCCTCATGAAGCGGTGGACCTCAAAGGCAAGCGGGTGGGGGTAATCGGTAGCGGGGCAACTGCGGTCCAACTGATCCCGCGGATCGCCGCCGAAGTGGGCCACCTCACGGTCTTCCAGCGCACCCCGAATTACTGCTGTCCGCTGCGTAATTCCACCATCGATGCGGCGGCCCAGCAGGACATTAAAGATAGCTACGCTGAAATCTTTGAGAAATGCCGCTCAACTTTTGCCAGTTTCATGCAGGATTTCGACCCCCGCAAAACGTTTGATGTGCCCATTGATGAGCGCCACGCGTTCTACGAACAAATTTGGTCCCAGCCCGGGTTCACCAAATGGTTCGGCTGCTTCCACGACATCATGCTGGATCCCAAGGCCAACGAGGACTACGCGGAATTCGTGCGCAATAAAATTCGTGCACGTGTTAACGATCCGGTGGTGGCCGAAATGCTGGTGCCGAAGGATCACCCCTTTGGGGCCAAGCGCATCCCGCTAGAAACCAATTACTACGAAACTTACAACCGCGACAACGTACTGTTGGTGGATGTAAAAGCCGATCCGATCCTCAGCATCACACCGGACGGCGTGCGCACTGGCACCACCGAATATCCGCTCGATGTGATCATCTACGCCACCGGGTTCGATGCGATTACCGGCGAGCTAACCCGCATGGACATTCGTGGAGAAAACGGCGTGTCCATCAAAGAGAAATGGGCGACCGATGGCCCGAGCACTTATCTCACGCTGCAAACCGCTGGGTTTCCCAATTTGTTTATTGTTAATGGGGCGGTGTTTTGTAACTTCACGCGCTGCGCTGAGGTGGTCGCCGATTGGGTCAGCGGCTGTCTGGGGTATATGCGTGAGCACGGCTTTGAGCGTATCGAAGCGGATGCGACGGCAGAAGTCGCTTGGACCGAGCATGCCAATAATTTAACCGAAGGCATGTTGTTCACCCAAACCGACTCTTGGTTTATGGGCACCAATATTCCCGGTAAAAAACGCACTTTTCTGTTTTATGCAGGCGGCGCACCGGCTTTTAGAAACAAAGTGAACGAAGTCGCGGCCAACAACTACGAAGGCTTTATGATGAGCTAGCGGGCCACCGGGACGTGCTCCAGGGTGGGCTGGGCGGTGGCCCATCCGTCACGAGGGACGGGCTGATCGCGGGCAAAAGCGACTGCGCATTTGCGGCAAGAATGCCAAGGCGAATGCGGTGGCAGGGCCCACTCGCCTAACCAGGATCGGCCCTGTGTTAACAGAGGGCATCAGGGTAGGTCGGGTGACCTAGCATTCCAGTGCCGCTCGCCGCGCCGAGCTATCGATCAATTTAAATGTTCTCGGCGTAGGCGCAACGCCTACGCCGCCGGTCGAAATTAAGCTAAGGGACTCAGACATGCGCGCAGTCATATATACCTGGAAAGGCCCAGCGGCCGAGGTGCTACAAATCGTCGAACGGCCCGATCCCAAACCGGGCCGGGGCGAAGTGCGGGTAAAAATAGTCTTTAGCGGGGTGAATCCTTCCGACGTCAAATCCCGCTTAGGGGTGTCCGCACGCGTGGGTGGCTATCCCGAAACGATTCCGCATAGCGACGGCGCGGGGGTGGTCGATCTAGTGGGGGAGGAGATACCCGCAACGCTACTCGGCGCACGGGTGTGGGTCTTCAACGGACAATGGGACCGGGCCTTTGGTACCTGTGCGCAATACATCACGCTGCCGGTGGCGCAAATTGTGCCCTTGCCCGAGGGCATTTCATTTGAGGTGGGTGCGTCTATCGGCATCCCGCTGATGACTGCTATGCACGCGGTGTTAGCCTGCGGCCCCCTGCTGGGTAAAACAGTATTAGTGCCGGGTGCCGCCGGCAGTGTCGGCCTGTACGTGACCCAACTGGCGGCGATGGCGGGTGCCCGGGTGATCGCCATTGTTAGCAGTGATGAGAAAGCGGCACTGGCCCGCTCAGCCGGCGCGCATGAGTGTATTAACTACAAAACCGCAAGTTTGGTAGAAAGCGTGCAAGCGATGACGGCGGGCCGCGGTGCGGATGCCATCTTGGATGTCGATGCCGCGACCCATGCGCCGCATTACGGGCAGTTGCTCTGCGCCAATGGCCAGGCTGTGGTGTACGGCTCTAGTCAGGCCCAGATCAGCATGCCATTCGGCCCGCTCATCACGGGCTTCATCCGCGTGTATTACTTCATGGTCTACAAGCTGGCAGCGGCTGAACTGCGGGCGGTGCTGGAGGGTATTGCCGTCGTGTTGGCTCGACCTGGTTTCATGCACCCCCCGGTCGCCATTCATGCGTTAGATGACATCGTTCAGGCGCATCAGCAGACCGAGCGCGGTGCTAACGCCAAAGTATTAGTGCGGCTTTAGTTTGTATTCTGCCGAGCGTCTCGAGCGGGCCCGGCTTCGGCCGGCGGGTTGGGTGGCTAGGGCTAACGACCGCAAATCCCTCGCGTGGATCAGGACACGCGCTGGTGATGCCTCTCCCGCCAAAATCTTGCTCGCTGTGCTGAAGAAATCAGTGAAAGAATCCATCTATAAAGACGCGGAAGTAGCACTAAAGTGAGGGTGCCGTACACCGGGTGGGAACCAAGACCCCGAGCATGGCACTTCGTTGATGGCAGGCGTGCTGCCGTCAGGGCGCGAACCGCGCAAGATTTACCCTAACTGTTTGCGAAATGTGGAGAACTACGTAGTGCTGAAGTTAAAGGGGCTGAGCCAATTGAAGCTGGGGATGCGCGATCGGCTGGTGCTGTCTTTTGGCTTGGCACTGCTCATTTTGGCAGCGGGGGTTTTGTGGCTGGTTACACAGCAGTCGGTCGGCATTTCCAGAGCCTATAATTTGCGCGAGCTGGCGATCTCCGGACGGGTGCTGCAAGAGGAAGTCGTGCAAGGTAACCACCGCTTAGCGTCCGCCGCTGAGCTGCTGGTGGCGGACTTCGCCTTTCGAACCGCAGTGGGGTCTGGCGATCATGACACCATCGCGTCGGTGTTGTTGAACCACGGCGAGCGCATTAAAGTCAGTCTAACGCTGCTGCTGGATCTGGCCGGCAAGCTCAGTGTCGATCCCTTGCCACCCAAACAACCTCGCCAATTGGCCCCGCTTCAGGCGCTGGTCGAGGTGGCGCAGACCAACGGTTGGGCAGGGGCGTTGATGATGCTCGACGGCCACGCCTACCAAATGGCGGTGGTGCCAGTTTTGGCGCCTGATCCGGTTGCGTGGGTGGTAACCGGTGTGCAAATCGATAGCGCTCTGGCGATGCGTTTGCAAACGCTTTTGGGTTGCGAGGTATCGTTTCTGCGACAGGCTGCCAATGGTGAGTGGCAGACCCTCGCCTCCAGCAAGCCGGCTGAAGCTCAGACGGTGCTGCTACAGGGTTTGGCGAGGCATTCGGCAAACCTCAACAGCGCGCCCTGGGCCGCCGCGATAGAACCTACTTTCGAGTCTTACTTGATTCCTCTTGAAACCATCGGTCCACAGTCCGTGATAGTGGTGCTGCAGCGCTCAATGAGCGGGGCTGCGGAAATATTTGATCCTTTACTCAGCACCTTAGCCTTGACCATGGGTGTTGGTGTCTTGCTGTGTCTGTTGGTGGGGGTTGGGCTAGCTCATCAAATCACCGGACCACTCAAAAAATTAGCCGACATCGCGAACCGGATGCGAATAGGCGACTACACCACCCCCATGGGCCAATTCCCACCGGACGAAATTGGCGTGTTTGCGGCCACGTTTTCCCATATGCGTGAGGATATCGCGGCCCGCGAAACCCACATCCGGCGCATTGCTTTCGAAGATCCACTCACCTCGCTTGCCAACCGGGCGGGTTTGGTCAAACGCCTCGATGAACTGTGTGCGCTGGGGTTACCGCTGAGTGTGTTGTTAATCGACCTCCATCGTTTCCAGGTGATCAACAACACTTTGGGACCGGACGCGGGCGATGAAGTCCTACAACTGGTGGCAAACCGGCTAACAGGCTTGCTCAAAGAATCTGCCATTGCGGCGCGCACCCACGCTGACGTTTTTTCAATGGTGATCCACAGCGATTCTCCGTCGTTGCTCGCCGGGATTGTTGATCAGCTGCAGGATGTTTTAGGCCAACGAGTGGTTATCAATGGCCAAGAAGTGGACATCACCGCGTGTATTGCGGCGGCGCGTTTTCCGGAAGACGGCCCCGACGCTCTCACGCTGCTGCGCAAGGCCGACGCGGCCATGTCTTATGCCAAGAAAGCGCAGCTGGTCTTTGCGCTCTACGATTCACTGCTCGACAAACATCAACCCGATACGCTTCATTTGCTAGGCGATTTGCAGCGTGCGGTGGAGGGCGGGCAGCTGTTGTTGATGTACCAGCCCAAAGTAACGCTCGCCACCGGTGCGGTGGTGAGCGTGGAGGCGTTGGTGCGCTGGCGTCACCCGGAACGAGGACTGATTCCACCGATAGATTTTCTACCCTTCGCGGAGAAAACGGGTGCTATTAAGATCATTACCCGCTGGGTGATTATCGAAGCGATGGCGCAAATTGAGCGCTGGCAAGCACTCGGACATTCCTTGCAGGTGGCTATCAACGTATCGGCTCGCGATCTGGCAGGTCACGAACTGGTGGAGTGTCTCTCGACGGCGATGTTAGATTTCAGGGTGTCGCCCAGCAGTTTGTGCATCGAAATTACCGAAAGCGCCATGATGGAAAACAGTGAGCTTGCCTACGCCACCGTGGCGCGTTTGCGGAATTTGGGGGTGAGCATTGCGATCGATGACTACGGAACTGGCTATTCGTCGCTGGCCTATATCAAGGATCTGCAGGCGGCAGAACTGAAGATCGATCGGGCTTTTGTTAAAGACATCGAACAACGTGCCGAAGACCAAGTCATCGTGCGGTCAACCATCGAATTGGGTCACAACTTAGGGATGCGGGTGGTTGCTGAGGGTGTTGAGACGAGCACTCAGTTAGGCCTGCTCAAGCGTCTGGGGTGTGACTCTGCACAGGGCTTTCTGATCAGTCGACCCTTGTCGCCGGAAGCCTTGCTGGCGTGGCTGGCGGCCTTTCAGTGGCACGACTTGGATGGCGAGAACCTAACGCTGGTGTCCGGCGGGGCGGTAACAACTGCCGTCAAAACGTGACGATGTGCGCTGCAGAAGCCACGTCGAGTCGACAAGTCCCAACCGATTTCCCGAGAGGTTTTCTTTTGTGCTTAAAAGTCGTTTAAAACAGTGAGGACGCGTTGGGTAGGCGCAATGCTTGTGGTCTATCTCATGGAATCACTATTTTGCAGTGTGGTGCACGCGGCAGAGTGGACGCTAGACGCTAGTACGCAAGTGCGGTTCGAAAACAATCCCGCCTTCGCCATGGAGGCTGATGAGATTGACGCCGAATCCGTGTTCGCCGGCCACGTTGCTGCGGGACAGTCTTACCAACTGACCAATCGCGTGGCCCTCAGCTTGGCGGCGAATCTTGAGGGTGCGCATCACGATCAATTTGCTGGTTTAGACAACCTAGGCGCGGGGGCCAGTGCTGCATTAGGTGGCAAACTGGGGCTGGGCTTGGACGCCCCATGGTGGCAAGTGCGTGGCGGGGCGATGTTTCACGATTATGATTTTGATCCTCGCGACGGCATGCGATATTTTGCCAGTGCTGCGATTGGACGTCGTTGGGGTGAACGATTGTCTACTCAGATAGGTTATCAATTTGACGCAACGCGCTCGAGCGACGTGGTGGATATCCCGCGTGCGGTCACTGTTTTTGGCCTCTATGGCGACGCCTTTAACCTCACTGGCAACGCCCTTACTGTGCAAGCGAGCTATGACCTTAGCCCGCGGTGGACCTTCCAGACGGGCTATGCTCGGCGCTACGGCACGGTGTGCTCTAGCACCCAGCCGGACCTCGAACTACTGGAATACGCCAGCGCGGTAGCGTCCGACCCGGTTTTTGGCGGCGACCGGAAAGCCTACCGGATAAGCGCACCGAGCAATTTTTTTAACGTGTTGCTGAACTACGCCCTAGGGGAACGCGCAGCTTTGGAGGTTGCGTGGGAGCACCGCGATGCTTCCAGCGGCGACTATTTATCTTACTCAAACAATGTGACGCGCTTAGCGCTACGTTACAGCTATTAAAAGCATGCAAATTTTATCCATCTTGATGTTGCTCGGCTGGACCCACTGGGTGCAAGCCACGAGCCTGAGCGTTGAAGTGGTAGACAACGAAGGTAGGCCGGTGCCGGACGCGGTGGTGGTGGCCAGGGACCAACAAAACACCTCTCCGGCGACGCCGCCCACAACGCCCGAGGCGCCGATCACGCTAGACCAAATAGCCAAGCAATTTGTGCCAGGGCTGTTGGTGGTGCCCGTCGGGGCGCGAGTGTCTTTCCCCAATCGCGATCAAACTCGCCACCAAGTGTATTCGGTTTCAGCCGCGAAGCCTTTTGAACTGCCGCTGTATGGGGGAGGGGACATCCCCTTCGTGATTTTCGACAAGCCCGGCCCGGTGGCGTTGGGCTGCAATATCCACGATTGGATGCGGGCGTATGTGTATGTGGCGGACAGCCCTTGGTTTGCGCAGACCGATGCGACGGGGCACGCGGTGATAACGTTGCCCGTGGGCCATTACACGGTTCAGTTGTGGCACTCGCGGCTGGCTGTGGGGGCCGACGTCACACCCATCGAGGTGGTGGTGTCGGCGGACACGCCGGCGGTGGCGCATTGGCAGGTGAGCCTAAAACCACCTTTTGCACCCCATCGAGCCCCGGTTGGCGGCGGTCGTGGCTATTGAGAGAGCGTGGATGTTGTACGCTTGCCGGGGCCTAGTTGGGTACCAACGCGGTCTTCACCATTTCCCATTATCAACAAGGAGAGCAGCATGGGTTGTCAGGTCATTCTAGAGTTACGCGCGGCACCTGGGCGCGCCGAAGACATCCGCGCGTGGTTAAAGGGCGTGTTGCACGAGACCCGGTCGTTTGAGGGCTGTGTGACGCTGCACGCGGTGCAGAATCAAGAAGACCCGGACATTATCGTGCTGGTAGAACAATGGGACACCCGCCAGCATTACGAGCGTTACTTGGCGTGGCGGGTGGCGCGTGGCGATATGGCGCAATTTAGCGGGATGATGGCGGGCCCGCCGATCATCCGGTTCTTTGATTTTTTTGGCATTTGACCCGAGGACACGCGCTCCTTCTCAGCGTCTACTCCATTAAGGCGGCCGCCAGACCGGCGTGGCCGAAGCAGGCGCCGGCAGCCATTTCTACGGCGATAAAAATGGCTTCGGCAATCGCGGCGCGAGCATGATCTTGCGCCAGTGCCTGTGTCACGTAGCGTTCAATTGAAAACGCACAACGGAGGTTATGCGCGCAAGCCACGGCGATGAGGGTCTTGAAGTGGGCGCTTAGCGCACCGGCGGCAAAGGTCGTGTTTTGCAGCGCATCGAAAGCCTGCATGGGCGCGGGTAGCGCGCTGGCCAATGCGGCCCGTTCCACTGGGTTGCCGCCGGCCTCGTAATAGGTGTCGGGCGTCTCCCCGTTGAGCAGACGCATGGCGATAGCGGCGTGCGCTAACGGCCCGTTGGCGGCCACGCTAACCCCAACCCAGAGCGCCTCGACCAATTCGGTGCGCGTGGCCCCGGCCCGGGTGGCGAGACCGTGGTGATAGTCGATGCAATAAGGGCAGCGCAGCACATGGGCGCAGCCAAAAGCGATGAGTTCTTTTTCTTTGACCGACAGCGCGCCCGGGGCGAATGCGCTGGCTGCCAGCGCCTGAAAGCCTTGCAGGGCCTGTGGTGCCCACTGGGCAAATAACGCGGTTTTGGCCAGGTGGCTGGCGCTGGAGAGGGATTCAATTTTGCTCATTTTGGGTGGTCTCTGTGAGTTGGGTTGCCCTTAGGCGGTCACACTCCGGCGGCCGGTCAGGGTTTGGTGGTCAAGGGTGCGGAATTCTACGCCGCCGTGTGGCCAGTGAGAGATGCATCGTCAGTAGGACATCACGCATGCTAGAAGAAGAAATTTTCGATGTGGTCAATGAGCACGACGAACCCGTCGGCACAGCGGCGCGCAGTGTGGTGCATCGCGAAGGTTTGCTGCATCGCTCGGCACATGTGCTGGTGTTCGACAGGGCCGGGCGCTTGTTTGTGCAGCGGCGCGCGCTATCCAAGGATACCTCGCCGGGCGACTGGGATACCTCGGCCGCCGGCCATTTAAATGCCGGCGAGGATTATCCCGAAGCGGCGCTGCGTGAGTTGGCAGAGGAACTCGGCGTGCGACCGCTGGAGCCACTGACGCCACTGCTGAAATTGCCGGCCAGTGTGGCCACCGGGCAGGAGTTTGTGTGGGTGTTTCGCGGTGTGGTGGACCCGCCGGTGCAACCTGATCCCAGCGAAATCATGGACGGCCGCTGGTGCACCGTGAGCGAAATAGCGGCGTGGATCGCGCGCGCACCCACCGATTTTACCAGCACGTTTTTGCTGCTGTGGGGCGCGCTGGCACTACGTTAAATTGCGCGCAGGCGGTGCGCTTCTGTCCGGCTACCCGTGGCGGGTACACTGCGCGCATGTTAGCCACCTGCTTTGATGCCACCTGCCGCCGCTGTGAGCGCATCGATACCTATCTCCAAGACGCCCGGGCGCGTTTCCCGGCCTATCACTGCGCGCCGGTGGCGCCCTTTGGTGCGCCGGACGCGCGGCTGGTGGTGGTGGGTCTGGCGCCTGGGCTGCACGGCGCCAACGCCTCGGGTCGGCCGTTTACCGGTGACCACGCGGGTCTGTTGCTCTACGCCACCTTGCATCAGTTTGGTTTTGCCTCGCGGGCCCAATCGCTGGCGGTGGACGATGGTTTGCAGTTACTCGATTGCCGCATCACCAACGCCGTGAAATGTGTGCCACCGGCAAATAAGCCTCTACCGGCCGAAATAGCGGCCTGTAATGATTATTTGACCGCCGAACTTAGCCACTGCCCAGCAGACGCAGTACTGGTGGCTTTGGGGCGGATTGCACATGAAGCGGTGCTGAGCGCTTTGGGCGCGCGCCGGCGCGACTACCCCTTTGCGCACGGCGCTGAACATCTGCTCGCTGGCCGCAGGCTGATCGATTCCTATCATTGCAGCCGCTACAACACCCAGACCCGCCGCCTAACCGCGCCGATGTTTGAGGCCGTGTTTGCGCGTGTGCGCGAATGGCTGGGGCCAGCGCGATGAGCGAGCCAATGAGCGCCGAATTGCTAAAAGAAAAAGTGGCACGCCTGCCCGCACAGCCCGGTATTTACCGCATGCTCGATGGGCAGGGGCAGATTATTTATGTCGGGAAGGCGCGAGATTTGCGCAAGCGCGTGGGCAGTTACTTCACCCGGCAGGCGGGTCACACCGCCAAAGTACGCTCGATGGTGTTGCAGATTGTAGACCTCGAAGTCGTGGTGACGCGCACGGAAAACGAGGCGCTTATTCTTGAGAGTAATCTCATCAAAGATCTGCGCCCGCGGTACAACGTCGTCCTGCGCGACGACAAAAGTTATCCGGATATCTATGTCTCGGTGGAACACGGCTATCCCCGCATTGGTTTCCATCGCGGCGCGCGCAGCGGTAAGGGTCGGTATTTTGGGCCGTACCCCAACGCGGGTGCGGTGCGCGCGACGCTCAATCTGTTACAAAAGCTTTTTGCGGTACGGCAATGCGAAGACAGCTATTTCGCTAACCGGACGCGACCCTGCCTGCAGTTTCAGATCAAGCGTTGTACCGCGCCTTGCGTGGGCTTGATCAGCGAACAGGATTACCGGCGCGACATCGACAACACGCTATTGTTTTTGGCGGGGCGTAGTCAGGAGGTGGTGGCGACGCTGGTCGGCCAGATGGAGCGGGCGGCCGAGCGTTTAGAGTATGAGCGGGCGGGCCAGATCCGTGACCAAATTACCCGCCTGCAACGGGTGCAATCCGAACAGCACATCACGGCTGACGCGGGTGATTTCGATATTGTGGTGGCGCGTAAACGCGATGGCGTGGGCTGCGTACAGGTATTTTTTGTGCGCGGCGGGCGTAATCTCGGCAATAAGGCGTTTTTCCCGGCCCATACCCGCGACGCCACCCCGGGTGAGGTGGTCGACGCATTTCTCCCGCAATTCTATTTGGCGGGACAGACGGAGCGCGATATCCCCGCCGACATTATCTTGGCCGAAGCACCAGAGGAAGCGGAGTGGCTGGTGGCAGCACTGAGTGAGCGGCGGGGCGGCACCGTGCGGCTGCGGCTCAATGTACGGGGCGAACGTGCCCGCTGGTTGGAGTTGGCCCAAGAGAACGCCGAACAGGCCCTTACCGAGCGTATCGCGACCGATGTTAACCAGCAGCGTCGCTTGGAAGCGCTGCGCGAGGTATTGGATTTGCCGCAGGTGCCGGCGCGGATCGAGTGCTTTGACATCAGTCATACCAGCGGTGAGGCAACGGTTGCCTCGTGCGTGGTTTTCGGCCCCCTCGGCGCCCTGAAATCCGATTACCGCCGATTTAATATCGAAGGGGTAACGGCCGGCGACGACTACGCGGCAATGCATCAGGCGTTATCCCGGCGCTACTCGCGCTTGAAAAAAGAAGAGGTCACGATGCCTGACCTATTACTCATCGATGGGGGAGCGGGCCAGGTGGGACAGGCATTAGCCGTGCTCGCCGAACTACAAATTGAGGAGATTATGGTGGTGGGCGTGGCGAAGGGCACCACGCGTAAGCCGGGTTTGGAGCACCTCATCATGAACAACGGCCGCGATGAGCGCCTGCTGCCGCGCGATTCTGCGGCGCTGCACCTCATTCAGCAAATTCGTGATGAGGCTCATCGATTTGCCATCACAGCACACCGCCAGGCGCGGGGGCGCGCGCGCAATCGCTCACCGATAGAAGATGTGCCGGGCATCGGCGCCAAGCGCCGCCAACGAGTGATGCAGCACTTCGGTGGGCTGCAGGGACTTTCCCGGGCGAGCGTGGAGGACTTGCAAAAAGTTCCCGGGATCTCGCGTGACTTGGCCCAAGTTCTTTTTGACACCCTACGTGAGCGAACATGAATATTCCCAATACCCTGACGTTACTCCGCATCGCGCTGATCCCGCTTTTTGTAGCGTTATTTTGGCTGCCCTTCGAATGGACCAACCTCGCTGCGGCTGGCGTCTTCCTGCTGGCCGCGATAACGGACTGGCTGGATGGCTATCTTGCGCGCCGCCTCAGTCAGACCTCACGCCTAGGTGCGTTTCTGGACCCGGTCGCCGACAAACTGATTGTCTGCGTAGCACTGGTGCTGCTGCTACAGCGCGATCCCACCATCATGTTGGCGGTGCCGGTATTGGTGATTGTCGGTCGCGAAATTACGGTCTCCGCGCTGCGGGAGTGGATGGCCGAATTGGGTGCTAGGAGCCAAGTGTCGGTGTCGGGGCTTGGTAAGCTCAAAACCATCACACAGATGGTGGCGCTGGTGTTGATGATCGCCCGCGATTCCGTGTGGGGGCTGCCTCTTTATGTGCTCGGTTTTACGGCACTTTATGCGTCAGCGGCACTGACGTTGTGGTCAATGATGGTGTATCTGCGTGCGGCTTGGCCGGCGTTAACAAAAGAATGATGCGCCAAGCCTTGACACATTCCGTCGCGCGTTTAGAATTGCGGCTCTTTCGGCGGGAATAGCTCAGTTGGTAGAGCACAACCTTGCCAAGGTTGGGGTCGCGAGTTCGAGTCTCGTTTCCCGCTCCAAAAGAACACCGAAGCCTCGGCATTGTCGGGGCTTTTCGTTTCTGCTCGGCGTGCCATCTGCACGTCGGGTCGTTCAAGGCTGGGTGGCAGAGTGGTCATGCAGCGGCCTGCAAAGCCGTGGACGCCGGTTCGATTCCGACCCCAGCCTCCAATAACGTGGTGTAGACGCCCGAGGACGTTTCTTCAAAACAGGTTGTTAGCGATCTGGAATCGCGGGCGAGGTGCGCTGATATGCGCAAGTGCGCACCGAGAGATTCAGCAGGCGCGGCCCCGTAGGTTTCCCCCTCGCTTGGGCGAGTTTCACGCCGCCGGAAAGGTCGCTTGTCGGCGACCGTTTAGGCAAATCGGGGCGACCTGAATCGTCACTAGATGCCAATCATCTCTGCGAGCAAACCGCTTCAAGACTTCGCTAAATCTGCCCGTCAGGCCGTTCAAAGGCCGTTGCGCTAGGCAAGCATTTCCGGGCGCTGCAATCGGTTATTTTGATGCCGATTGATGCTCTCACGCATTCGACGTGCGGGATATCCAGCTTAGAGCGCGGCTGCATAACTGGTAAAGCAACTAACGGTTTATTCGGCGAGGTCTCGCCAAGCTGCGGCCTAGGCTAGATAGGCGCGCTTCTTAACCCGCCCCATCTTCAGATTCCGGAAGAAGCAATTCGTCGGACAATTTCTGTAGCCTGCCCTTGGCAGACTCTTGTGCCGGGACTCTTGTGCCGGGACAGGCACCTTTCCGCCTCCTCGACTCTTTACCGGGACAGGCACCTTTCCGCCTCCTTGCCGGGACCGACTCCTCGACTCTTTTGCCGGGACAGGCACCTTTCCGCCTCCTCGACTCTTTACCGGGACAGGCACCTTTCAGTTTTCGACGGCGCGGGCGGTTCCGCGGACGGTCCCGATGCTTTTGCCGGGACAGGCATAAATGAGTGCCGTTAGGACGGGCACAAATTGACAGCTCCCAGGCTAGGGCGTTAACTGTTCAAGCCAGCAAGGACGCTGGCTAGTTTGACAAGGAGGCCATGGATGACCCGTCCCCGCGCAACGCTGGTGTCCCCCGCGGACACCCCCTATTACCATTGTATTGGCCGCTGTGTCCGCCGCGCTTTTCTGTGTGGTACAGATGTGCTCACAGGCCGCAATTTCG
>CAMAXW010000040.1 GCA_945862315.1 Klebsiella pneumoniae | reverse complement strand
TCGGTGACGTTGCGATCGTCCAAGTCGGCGGAACTGCGTAAAAAAGCATAGCGCGACGGCGGGATCCCCAACGCGCGCGCCACACCTAAGGAGGTCACGATCACCGCCGCCGCCTGATTTACTGCATCCTGCGCCACCATCCATTTGGTGTAGGGCTCGGAAATCAGAAAATTCTCGGTGCTCACGCCGGCAATTTCCGCCGCACTGCGGGCCACGGGGAATTGCGCAAAAGGATTCGCCGCCGCGACTTGGGCCAGCGGTGCCAGCACTGCTCCCATGTAGGCGCGATGCGCTTCAAGCGTGCGACCAGCCTGCGCCCGAGCCGCGTTTTCAAACAGGGGATAAACCCGCAGTGGCAGGTAGAGCCCGTGCGCCCGTTCGTAGGCGTTGGTCAGTTTGTCGGACGCCCATTCGTCGGTGTAGTCGCCGCCCACGTCTTCGCGCCAGTCTGGGCTGAGTGTGTTGCGCCGCGCGTGTTTGATGCTCGCGATGGCTTCCGCCCCAGCAATCAGCGCGCAGCGGGTTTCACCGGCCGCCACTTCCGCGCAGTAGCGGTTGATTAAACGCTGCGGCGTCTGGCCACCAACATCCGCATAAACCAACCGTCGCGGCGCCAGTCCCAACCGTTTTGCTAGCGCCCCCGGGACGTTATCGGCGCAGCCAAAGGGATGCGCGACCATGGCCTCCCCTCGGGTGGAGTGCTCGAAGTAGCGGATCGCGGCGACCGTATCGATGGCGGCGGCCAACGCGCTGGCCACGCCACTATCCGTCAGCGCAGTCCTGGCTGCTTGCGCCATGAGGTCCATGGGAGAGGGCACAGTGGTCGTTAGTGCCGCGAGGTGGGCCACACACTGGCCCACAGCAACGATGACGGGCGTCTGGTCGGCGTGCATACGGGGCCTCGCTGGAGAGCATGGGAATGGGTGTTGATTCAATACCGGGTGGCGGATGTGGGTCAAGTCGCGAGCAGGAACTGGCCCAATTGGGAAGTGGGCGATAGGATGCCGGGGGAAGATGGGCGACTCGCACCCACACAGCGGGGTAAAACCGTTCGCCTGATGCGCCCGCGCGTCGGTAGCCTGCGGGCGGCACGCTTTTCGCGGTACAAATTTCGGCTGCGCACCCGACTTGGGATGCGGCCCAAAACTTGAAGGAATCTAGTCATGTTGATGAAGGGCAAAGTGGTATTAGTCACGGGCGCGGGCCGGGGTGTGGGACGAGCGATCGCCTTGGAAGCGGCGAAGGCCGGCGCCAGCGTCGCGGTCAACGATTTGGGCGTGGGCCTGTCCGGCGATGGTGCCGATGCCGATGCGGGTCCGGCGCACGCGGTGGTACGCGAAATTGAAGACCTCGGTGGGCGTGCCATTGCGCTGACCAAAAGCGTGACCTCGTGGGACGATGCGCAGGAAATGGTGGCCGAGACGGTTGAACGCTTGGGCCGGATCGATGCCGTGGTGAACAACGCCGGTAATCTGCGCGACGTGATTTTTCATAAGATGACCCCCGAGGATTTCCATGCGGTCATCAGCGTCCATTTGTATGGCACTTTTAATATGAGCCGGGCTGCCGCGACTTATTTCAAGGCGCAAAACAGCGGGGCTTTTGTCCACATGACCTCCACCTCTGGCCTCATCGGCAATTTTGGCCAAGCGAACTATTCCGCCGCCAAGCTGGGCATCGTGGCCCTGTCCAAATCTATCGCGTTGGACATGCAAAAATTTGGGGTGCGCTCCAATTGCATCGCACCCTTCGCCTGGACCCGCATGATCGACTCCATCCCGATTACCGATATCGAGCAAGCCAAGCGCGTTGAGAAGCTTAAAAAGCTCAACCCGGAAAAAGTGGCGCCCTGCGCGGTGGCGTTGCTATCGGACGCCGCAGCCGGCGTCACCGGACAAATATTTGGGGTCCGCAACAACGAGATTTTCTTGTTCACGCAAAACCGGCCGTTCAAAACCGCCCATACCTCGGATGGCTGGACACCGGAAACCGTGGCCGAGCGCGTGTTCTCGCAGTTTGAGAAGGCGTTTTATCCGCTGGAGCGTTCGGGTGACATCTTTAGCTGGGACCCGGCTTAAGCGCTCAGCGCGAGCGTCGGCGGGGGACACTTAACCCTCGCCGATGCCTGATCGCCCGCAAGTTGGCGGTGGCGCCGGCCTAGCCCCCCCAAAACACCGTCTTGCGCGAGATTCTCATGGGTGCTGCCCCAGAGGGGCTGCGCGTTTTATACTGGGCCACATCCCATTGCTTTGCCCTGTCGCTGGAGCCTCTCATGCGCAAATACCTTCACTTCGATTTAGCCTCGCGCACGGTACGGGAGGAGGCGTTCAGCGGTGAGCAAGTGGCCCACGCTGGGCGCTATCTCATCGCCAAAATGCTCAACGAGATGGGCGTTGCAGGGGTCGATCCCCTCACACCCGAGAACCCGCTGATTTTTTCGGCCGGGCCCTTCGCGGGCAGCAACTGGTCGAATGCCAACCGCACCAGTGTGGGCTGTAAAAGTCCGCTCACCGGCGGGATCAAGGAGGCCAACGCGGGCGGCTCTTTTGGCTTGGCCATGGGGCATGCCCACTTGGCGGGTTTTACCCTACACGGTGCGGCGGCAGACTGGACGGTCATCCGGATCACCAAAGACGGCAACATTACCTTTGATTCGGGCACTGAATACCTGGGCCTTGGCACTTTCGAGTGCGCGCGTCGTTTGCACGCGAAATACGGCAAAAAAGTCAGCCTCGCGCTGTGCGGTCCCGTAGCCGAATATCAAGGCCTACTGGCCGGTATCTCTTTCAGCGACACTGATAGCCGCCCCTCACGGCTCGCGGCGCGCGGTGGTGTTGGGGCGGTAATGGGGATGAAGAAAGTGAAAGCCATCGTGCTGGATCTCGACCGCCTGCCGACTTTCCACGACCGTAAGAAGGTGCTGCAGGGTGTGAAGCAGTACGGCGCGCTGTTGAAAGCCGACGAAGCCATCAAAATGTTTCAGGACTACGGCACCGCCGCGATGGCCGATTACACCAATTTGGTGGGCGGTCTGCCGGTGAATAATTTCACCGCCGGTAGGCAGGTTGATCCCCAGACGGCGGTAATGAAAATGGGTGGCGACTACATCCGTCAGCAGAATCTCGCGCGCGGCGGTAATACCACCCACGCTTGTATGCCCGGCTGCCTGATCGAGTGCAGCAATGTGTATGTGGATGCTGATGGCGTCGAAATTGTGTCGCCCGTGGAATACGAAACCTTGGGTCTGATGGGCACCAACTGTGGTTTGAGCGACCCCGATGACCTGGCGCGCCTAAACTGGCAAGCCAACGATCTGGGTATCGATACCATTGAAACCGGCGCCACCATGGGCGTGTTGCTAGATGCCGGGCTGGCACCTTTTGGGGATATGCCTTTTCTCAATTCGGTGATGGACGAGTTGCGGGCGGGCACCCCCCAAGGTCGCCTGTGGGCGGGCGGGACGGCACGCGTGGGCGAGCACTACCATGTTCATCGCACCCCGGTGATAAAAAAACAGGCGATTAGCGCCTACGACCCGCGTGTCATCGAAGTCACCGGTATTTCCATGATGATGACGGCGCAAGGTGCCGACCACACCACGGGCAATGCGCCCAAGTTCGACTGCACTGGCAAGAGCTTGGACGAACTGGTTAAGGTGAGCTTGGATACGCAGGTCATGTGCGCCGCGCAAGATTCCTTGGGTTTGTGTGTGTTTGGTCGTTCGGTCACCAACGCGCACACGGATTTCATTACGACGACTATTAACGATGCGTTGGGTACCAGCTTGCCGATGTCGTTTTTTCAAGACCTAGGGCGCGCCACGCTGCGCCTTGAGGCGCAGTTCAATAGCGCGGCCGGCTTCACCGAAGCCGACGACGAACTGCCAGAATTTTTTTACACGGAAGCGCTGCAACCCACCTTGAAAACGGCGCGTTTCCACGCCGGCGAAGTTAATCGCGCGGTGCGGCGTTGGTGGGACGGCGAAGCCCCGGCGGCGAGTTAGCTAAAGTTTTGTCTTTGCCTCAATCACTACGGCCCAGCGCGGCGGGGCTCGCGCCGGCTGGCTTTACCTTGACCGAAGCGGCGGGCGGCACGGCTGTGGCCGCGGCGGGCGAATTACGGGTCGATATTTTTCGCTCAATTGAGGAAATTGACGCGAGTCGTTGGGATGAATTGGTCGGGCCGCGCGCGGTCATCCGTTCGCACGCTTATCTGCGCGCTATCGAGACGGCGGGCGTCAACGATTGTCGGTATTTTTACCCAGTCGTCACCGACGCGACCGGGCGCATGCTGGGGCATTGCTGTGTCTACACCATCACCACCGACTTGGCCCAGATTCTGCCCGCAGTGCTCGCACCACTGGCGCGCCTGATCCGCAAACGCTGGCCGGGGTTTTTGCAGGTAAAAATTACGGAGTGCGCCTCGCCGCACGTGATTGGGCACGGGTTCTCGTTGCGTGAAGGTGTGCCGCAGGCACCGGTATTGCAGGCGCTGGAAACCGCCATCGCGCGCATCGCGCGGGGCGAGGGGAGCCCGTTGGTGGTTATCCGCGATTTTCGCGCCGACGAACTCGCCCATTTTTCGGTGTTGGCAACCCAAGGCTATCAACAGGTTTCCAGCCTGCCGCAGGCCCGCATTCGGGTGCGTTGGCGGACCTACGAAGAATATCTCGCCGCCATGCGTTCGCGTTATCGCAAAGATTTACGCCGCCGCCTGCGACGTGCCGCAACGCAGGGTCAGCACATCCGAGTCTCGAGCTCTTTTGGCGAACTCTCTACGCACTGTGTGGCGCAGGTGCGGCTGGCCTATGAGCGCAGCCGTGGCATCAAGCGCGAGGTGCTCGGCCCGGCCTATTACCGCAATCTTGACGCAGCGTTGGGCGAGCGCAGCCTGTTACTGTTGGCCGAACGGGATAAACGCCTGATGGGCCACGGAATGGTGCTGGTGGACGAGGCTCATTTGGTGGCGACGTCCTTTGGACGTGAGGCCGGGCCGGCGGGAGATGTTTGGTTTCAGTTGCTGGATGCCGCGGTGCGCATGGGGATCGAACGTCAGAGCGAGTACATCAATTTGGGCTTAGGCTCCTATGAGGCCAAGTCGCTGATGGGTGCCGAACTGGAACCGCTTTACTGCTGGTGCCGCAGTCGCCACGCGCTCCTTAATGCCTTGATGAAGCTGGTGCCGCGCGCGATGGAACCAACGCTGCCACGGGTTCACCGAGTTTTCCGCAACGCGGAGTGAAGGTTCAAGGTCGCCGCGCGTGGCGGGTCGCTGCGAGCTCCCATCCAGCGCCCACGGCAGCCATTGCGAGGCGGTAGCCGTATAGCAGCGAGACCAGCGCCAAGGCTTGGGTGCTGGTTAAACCGAGCGCGAGATACAAACCAACGCCCGCCACATCGCCGGCCCCCACCCCAGCGACATTCACCGGCAACAACTGGACGATGCCGGCGCTGGCCAACACAAACAAAATCTCTGGGTAGGCGATGGGGAAATGCCAGCCGGCGCTGCCCACCGCCACCGCGGCGGCCAATAGGCTAACCATCACGACTGACCACGCGACGCCGCTGATAGCCTGATAGCGCGAGCGATACAGCGTTTGGAGGGCGATTTGCGGGGCGCCGCGAAGCATGCCTCGGCGGTGTGCCACCACCAACACCAGCAGGCCCGCGAGCACCACTGCCGCGGTAATTAGCAGCACGGGTTGGGCAGCAAGCGTGGGGCCCAGCGGTGCGCGCAGCACCAGGAGACTGAGTGACACGCCCAACAGCGCCACGCAGCCCACGGCATGGTCGAGCATCAGCACGCCAGTCAGCAGCCCTAGGCTATGACCTGGTGCGGCAGCACGCAGCTTGAGGAATTTGGTCAGCTCCGAGCCGACCGACAGCGGCACAAAACAGTGATAGAACACCGCGAGCGACAGGATGCGCAGGGTTTCTAAGAGGCCCAACTGTAACCCCGCCAAACGCAGCACGCTGCGAAAGCGCTGGCCGAAAGCCACCATCGAAAGCTGGCTCAATAGCAGGCCCGCCAGGAGCCAGTAATCCCACAGCACCAGCGAGCGTTCGCGCCGGATCCACACCAGTAAGACGGCCAGACCGCAACCCAGCACGACGGCCTGAGCCATGGCGAGCCAGCGCCGTTGGCGAGGGGTTATGGACAACAGCGGCGGCGCTGGCGGCATGAGGTAGGTGGCGCGGGTGGGGATGGGGCGGGCAGAATAAGCAACTGCGAGGCGCGCGAGAAGCAGCAATGTTTGCCGCTCGCTAGAAAGTCAGTAAACTCAACCCAACTCGGGGGTGGCATCGCCGCGCGCCGCCGTAAGAACACCTCAGACAAGATTCGAAATGATGGAGAGCGACCCATGCAGCACCCTGTATTAACCGCCGATAGCAGCACCCGGGCCGTGCCGCGCGCACGTGCGGCTTTGGCCGCCGCAGCACTGGGCTTCGCGATCTTGTGGGCGGTAGGATTCTCTCCGATACAAGTGCTTCACAGCACCGCGCACGACACCCGCCATTCGTTGGTTTTTCCCTGCCATTGAGCCAAGCCCATGTCGCTGTTTGAACGCCTACTCCGCATGGCATTGGCGAGCGGCGTCAGCGCCGGTTTAATCCTCACGCTACTGCACCAATTACTCACCGTACCGCTCATCCTCGCAGCTGAACGCTTCGAAGTGCCGGTACAGATGACCCCCGCGACACCCGCCGAAGCGAGTATTTGGGCGCCCCAGCCCGGTATTCAACGCATGGCCGCAACCGCGCTGAGCGACGTCTTGGCGGGGACTGGCTTTGCGCTGCTATTGGCAGGTATTTGGCTATGGCGGGGCCAGCCCTTGAACCACTGGCAAGGTTTGTTGTGGGGACTGGGCGGGTTTGCGGCGTTGACGCTCGCGCCCGCGGCGGGTTTGCCGCCGGAACTGCCGGGGAGTGTGGCGGCCGAACTCGCCGCGCGGCAGTGGTGGTGGCTAGGCACCGCGCTGGCGAGCGCCACCGGTTTGGCTGCGTTGGTATTCTTGCCGCAGACTTGGGGCAAGCTGCTGGGGGTGGCGCTGATGGTCATCCCACATTTGGCGGGCGCGCCGCATCCTTTAGTGGACGCCGGTCTTGCCCCGCCCGATCTTGCCGAGCGCTTCGAGGTCGCCACGCTGATAACCAGCGGGGTGTTCTGGTGCGTGCTGGGCGTTGTGGGCGCGAGGTTTTTTCAGCGCTTCGTGTACGCACCCTAGCGCTCGCTGCTACCGGCCAACTACCGCGTGTTTTAGTGGCGAGGGTTGGGTACCGCCGGTCAAATATCGCCAGTGCCGAAGTTGGCTTGGCCATTACAAAAATAGTCCAAATGAGGAGCAAAAATGACGATGAAAAAATCACACGGGATAGGTGTTGGCGTGTTTCAGGTAATGCCCGATCTCGCCACTGGCGACCCCGCAGTAGTGGCCAAGCGCGCCGAGGAACTCGGTTTTGCTTCTTATTGGGTGCCAGAACATGCGGCCATTCCCCAGGGTTCTGCAGATGTCTACCCCGGTAGTCTCAACGGCGAACCGCCGCCGGATTATTTGTACAAAATGCCGGATCCCTTGATCGCGCTCTCGCGCGCTGCGGCGGTCACTCGCACCATCAAACTCGGTACCGGTGTGGCGCTCGTTCCGGAGCGTCACCCCATTCTGGCGGCCAAGGAAATTGCGACCCTAGACCATTACTCCGGCGGGCGTTTTCTCTACGGCATTGGTGCTGGTTGGAATGAAGCCGAATGCACCATCATGGGTGGCGACTTCCCCCATCGCTGGGCGCAGGTGAAAGAATATATCGAAGTCATGAAGAAGCTCTGGACCGGCGAATACGTCGAACATTCCGGTAAGTACAGCCAGTTCGGTCCCATCATCTGCCAGCCCAGACCCACCCATCGCCCGCATCCGCCGATACTGCTGGGCAGCATTGGCTCGCCCAATGTCTACCGACGTGTGGCCCAGTGGGGCGACGGCTGGCTACCTTTTGTGGTGGATCCCAAAGAGCTCACGGAAGGCAAAGCAGAAATTGCCAAGTGCGCACGGACTGCGGGGCGCGATCCGGCCACGTTGGACATTACCGCTTTCGCGCCGGGTGGCATGTTCCGTCGGTCGGCAGACATCAAAATGCTGGCCGCGGCCGGCGCTGATAACGTGGTGATTTGGCTGGAGGGCAACAACGAGGCGGACATCGTGGCGGAGCTGGCCGAGCTCGCGGCGGATCTTTTCTAGCGGCGGCGCTGGCGCCTGTCCCACTCCGAGCCGCGGACTGGCTTGGAGTGGGTTGAGATCTAGACCTTAGACGGTTAGCCGCGGGGCGGCACAGGCCCCGCGACGCACGCCCCGGCGCGCGCCTGAAATGCATCGACCAGCATCACTCGAAAAAATCCCAGACAGTACGACCCGCCACCTGCGTGCGGCAAGCCTGCTTGCTTCATGGCCAGTTAGCCGCGCTCAGATCAGCGATAAAATGGGCCGCGCACAGACCACCCAAGGCGCTGCGCGTGCTCCAGATAGAGGAGCGTCTACCCTGTCAGAAACCGTCAAAGCCCAGACCCGCGGAGGCGGTGACGCCGCCTGCTAAGGCGGTAATCGGGAGCTTTATTAGAGGGGCTGATGTGAGCGAAGCCCTACACAAAAACAGACGGAATCGGTAGGCGCTGCAGGGAGCGCTTAACGCGCGCAATAAAAAGCCCCCGAAGGCTGGCCGGTAGACCAAGCGACGAGGGCTATGGGAGGTTAACGGAGAAAACGCGGAAGATAAGTGCGGCGAACCTCAAGCTGGCGGCGCTCAGAACAGCGTAGGAGGCTGCAACCGCACCGAGAGTTGGTAGATAAAAAACGCCCACATGCCGACGCCTGCCAAAGCTGCAGCCACGGAAAAAATCACGTCGGTTCGCGTGAGGGGTAGGGCTAGGGGGCTCGCTGTTGGCAGGCTCTGGCGCGCATCTAGCTGTTGCTGGAATACCGCATCGGCCGGATTAGCGATGGCAAGCTGGCTGTCAGCGGTAAAGAGGGGTTGATGGGGATTACTCATAAAATTTCCTTATTCATTCATAAATTAAAAATGCTGCGGCGCACAATATAAGTCTGGTGCGGTCGGCAGTGCAAGCGCTTGCCGGTGATCCCGGTGCTGGAGGTTGAGTTGCTTGCGCCTTGGTGCTGCCTTATTCAGCCAAACTGACCTTGCTGGTGGGGGAGTTTGGGCGCTGAATAAAAATTCTTGAAATGGATAATTGGAATAATCTATATTTGATCGATGAATTTACGACGGCTCGATCTAAACCTCTTGGTGATTTTCGATGCGCTGATGGCCGAGCGTCATGTGACGAGGGCGGCGCAACGGGTCTCGCTGTCGCAACCCGCTTTCAGCAACGCGTTGGCGCGCTTGCGCCATTACTTGAAGGACGATCTTTTTATTCGCCGGCCGGCCGGCATGGTGCCCACACCGCGTGCGTTGGAATTAGCACCGCATATCCATGCAGCGCTGCTGGCGCTGGAGCACGCCTTGGATCAACCCGCTTTTGATCCCGCCACCATGACCCGGGTTTTTACCCTAGAGACCAACGATTATTTGGTCAGCATGGTCATGCCGCAGCTGATGCAGCGCCTCGCCGCCATAGCGCCCGGCGTGAACGTGCGGGTGGTGCCGCCCAATGCCCGGGCTGCCTTCGAACGGTTGGATGCGCGTGAAGTAGATTTTGTGCTGGGTGGCTTTGGTGCCATTCCCGAACGCTATGCGGTGGCGGTCATCCAAGACAACGAATTCTCCTGCCTGATGGACCGCAAGCACCCCTTGGCGCGGGGCAAACTGGACTTGGTGCGCTACGCCGCCGCCAAGCATCTACTCATCACCCCCCGCGGGGACCCCACCGGTTTTGTGGATTTGTCGCTGGCCGAGCACGGCCTCATGCGGCGCGTGGCCTTGACGGTGAATCATTTCAGCGTGGTGCCGGCGATCATCGCCAACAGCGATCTCATCGTCACCTTGCCCAAACGCATGGCCGATCAATACGCGCCGCTGTATCAGCTCGCGCAGCGCGCATCACCCGTACCGACCCCCGCGGCTTATTCGCACATTCAGTTGTTGTGGCATCGGCGTTCGAGTGGGCAGGCCGCGATGACTTGGTTTGCAGATTTGTTGCTAGAGATTTTAGGCGCGCCGCATGCGCCGCCCAGCCGTGTTGACGCCGTTAGTCAGCCACCCACGCGCCGCGCCAGCACCTGACGACGCTCACCAAGTGTTGCGTAACTCGCGCAGCTTGATGAAAACACTGCGGGGATCGGGTTTTTCTGCGAGGTCCGGGAATGCCTCGCGTAACTTGGCGATTACCATGGGATTCTGCAGCCGAAAAAAAGTGTTCACTTCGTGCTCTTCCTGCAGGGTGGTGACATGGGCCTGATGGAGGTCTTGACCCGCTAGTTGCGCGAGCAGCGCACGCGCCGCCAGATTGTCTGGTTCTCGATCCAGCGTGAAGCGCAGGTTGTTCTCGATGTAGTCATGACCCGGATAAATGCGCGTATTTGCCGGCAGTTGCGCCAGTTGCGTTGCGAAGGTCTCAAATAGGGTCGTCGGGGCGCCGCCGTTATGGCAGTTGCCAGCGCCAGCGTTGAACAGGGTGTCGCCAGAAAACAGCGCCGGCTGGTCGGTATGGGAACGCAGACAGATATGGCACAAGGTGTGGCCGGGGGTATCGAGCGCTTCCAGCTCCACGCTCCGGCCCACCTTAATGACATCGCCCGCGCTCAGACCGCGCCCTAACCCCGGAATTTTGTCGCCGGCATTTTTGTGCGCGAGAATTTTGGCGCCGGTGTGTTTCACCATCGCCGCATTGCCCCCGATATGGTCGTGGTGTTCGTGGGTGTTCAGGATCTGCGTGATTTCCCAATTCTCATCCTTGGCCACCTGCAAACACTTCTCGCTGTCGAGGGGGTCGATGGCCAAGGCCTCGCCGGTTTCGCCACAAGCGATGAGGTAGTTGAAGTTGCGGTAGGCGTTGCCGGTCCAGATTTGTTTGACGATCACGTGGGCCTCGGGCTGCTAAGGGTGGTGGATGATGATAGCGCTGCCGCGACCTGCATGCAGCCGAGGATCGTGGGTGTCCTAGGATTCCCGAGGATTCCCATCACGATGGGTGGATGGGTGGGTGTCCCCGAATGCGCGAATGTCCCAGTCCCTGGGGGTCCCGGAGAAGCGCGTGGGTGTCCCCAAATTCCGTATTAGATTCCCGCCCCGAATCCCGCGCCTTTTCCATGGTGGGCACGGCTGGTGGGTGTCCCACGATTTCCAAGGTGTCCCGGAGACGCGCGGGTGCCAGCATGGGTGTCCCGGAATTCCCCGGTTGGTGGGTGTCCCGGAATTTCCACGTAATTTCCAACGGTTGGTGGGTGTCCCTTAATTCCCTCCCCGTGGGCACGGTTGGTGGGTGTCCACGAATGCGCGTCGGTTGGTGGGTGTCCCATAATTTCCGCCCAGGTGTTCCGGAGCAGCACGGGTGCCAGCATGGGTGTCCCGGAATTCCCCGGTTGGTGGGTGTCCCACAATTTCCGAATGTCCGCGAGGATTCCCATCACGATGGGTGGGTGTCCCCGAATGCGCCCGTCCCCGAATGCGCCCGAATGCGGTTGGTGGGTCTCCCACAATTTCCTCGCGTCCCGGTGAGCACGGTTGGTGGGTGTCCCCGAATTCCCGCGATGGGTGGGTGTCTCACAATTCCCACACGATGGGTGGGTGTCCCACAATTTTCAGGATTCCTTTGCGCAAGCGGCCGCGTGACACTCGTGCCGGGCTGGTGGTGAGCGTTAAAATTTCGTCATCAAACCGTCTTTTTTTCGTCACCATAATTTGTACCGTGTTTTATCCTGAAGCGGGTGGAGGTCTATCACTATGCGAGTGGGCATCAACGGTATGGGCCGCATTGGACGGCTGGCGCTGCGTGCCGCAATGGGGGCGGCTGAGCGGCCGGACGATGACCCGCGAGGTGGCAATCGTCTGGAGGTCGTGCACCTCAATGAAATCAAAGGCGGTGCTGCCACCTGCGCGCATCTACTGGAATTCGACAGCGTTCAAGGCCGTTGGCGGGGCCCACGCTTTGTGGTGGACGGGCCGGACACGATCCAAATTGGCGAGCAACAGCTGAGCTTTTCTGCCCACGCGCAGCCAGCCGACATCCCCTGGGGCGACTTGGGTGTGGACCTCGTGCTGGAATGCACGGGTAAGTTCCTGACGCCGGCGTTGTTGGCAGGACACCTGCAGCGTGGCGCCAAGCGTGTCATTGTTGCCGCGCCGGTCAAAGACGACAGCGTGCTAAACGTGGTCATGGGGGTAAATCACCTGTGCTATGACCCCTTGCGGCATCCCATCGTGACGGCGGCCTCTTGCACCACTAACTGTTTGGCCCCGGTGGTCGGCGTGATCCACCAGGCCCTTGGGATCCGCCACGGCCAGATCACCACCCTTCACAACCCGACCAACACCAACGTGGTGCACGATGCGCCGCATAAAGATCTGCGGCGCGCCCGCAGTGCTTTGTTGTCGCTGCAACCAACCACCACCGGGAGCGCTTCGGCCATTGCGCTGATCTACCCAGAACTCAGGGGTAAGTTGGATGGCCATGCGGTGCGGGTGCCGGCGCTGAATGCCTCCCTCACCGATTGCGTGTTCGAGCTCCAACGCAAAACAACGGCCGCCGAAGTGAATGCGCTGTTGCGCGCCGGCGCTGCGGGACCGCTGGCCGGGATCTTGGGTGTTGAAGAACGTCCGCTGGTATCTGCCGACTATGCACGCGATACCCGCAGCGGCATCGTCGATGCGCTGAGCACGTTGGTGACGGACGACACCGCGCTAAAAATCTACATCTGGTACGACAACGAGATGGGCTATGCCTGCCGCATGGTCGACCTAGCCTGCCACGTGCGCGAGGTCGATGGCCTCAAATGAACGAACGCGCAGAGCTTGCTGCGGCCCGCAATTACGCGCTCGTCACCGCCACCTATTGGGGCTACACGCTGACCGACGGTGCCTTGCGCATGTTGGTGCTGCTGCACTATTTCGCACTGGGTTATACGCCGTTCGCCTTGGCATCTTTGTTTTTGTTGTACGAAGCCGCGGGTATTGGTGCCAACTTGTGCGGTGGCTGGCTCGCGACGCGTTTCGGTATTACCCGCATGCTGACGGTGGGGTTGGCCACGCAAATTGTGGGTCTACTCATGCTCTCGATGATGAATCCGGCATGGTCTGTGTGGGTGTCGCTAATCTGGGTAGTCGGTGCGCAGGGCATTTGCGGGGTGGCGAAAGACTTAACGAAAACCGCCAGCAAATCGGCCATCAAGCTGGTCGCAAGTGAGCGTCCCGGTCAATTGTTTCGCTGGGTCGCTTGGTTTACCGGCAGCAAGAATGCGATGAAAGGCTTGGGGTTTTTTCTCGGTGGCCTGTTGTTGGAACGCCTGGGCTTTCGCGGCGCATTGTGGGGCATGGCGGGTGCGTTGGGCTGCCTGCTGGTGGGCGTGGTGTGCTGTTTGCCACCTTTGCTGGGCCGGGCGCAGGCGTCGCGGTCGATCAAAGAATTTTTCAGCAAACGCCCCGCAATAAACCTTTTGGCCGCCGCACGGTTGATGTTATTCGGTGCGCGCGATGTCTGGTTTGTGGTGGGTCTGCCCGTTTTTTTGGCAGCCTCGGGCTGGACCTTCCCCATGGTGGGCGCCTTCTTGGCGCTATGGACCATCGGCTATGGTCTGGTGCAGGCCGTGGCCCCGCGCTTTCTGCGGCCCAGCGCGGATGGTCTGAGTCGTGAAGTGCCGGCGGCCCGGCGCTGGTCTTTGTTGCTGGCGTTAGTGCCTGCGCTGCTCGCTAGCACCTTACTCGCGGACTTCGCCCGCCCAGATTTAGTGGTGACAGTGGGGCTGGTCGTTTTTGGGTTCGCCTTCGCAGTGAACTCCAGCGTGCATTCCTACCTAGTCTTGGCCTATGCCGGCAGCGCGAAGGCAGCCGAAGATGTGGGCTTCTACTATGCCGCCAATGCCGCCGGGCGTTTCGTTGGCATTTTGCTCTCTGGGTTGCTGTATGGCTGGGGCGGATTGCTCGCCTGCCTCGTTGGATCCGCGGTGCTGTTGGCCGCTTGTTGGCTGGTCAGTCTCACTTTCCCCATGACGCGCGCCTAAGCGCGTGGACCAATGTGTTTCCACTGCCGGGTGAGCGGTCCGAGCGTCTAAGCAAACTCGCCAGCCCGCGCGGTGTCTTATTGCTTGCAAAAAGACCGGTAAATGCATTTGGCAACGCCGTTGGTCCTGTCTTCAACCCTATTCTGGCCGTGTGCACCAAGCCGCCTGCACGAGCCACCAGCAACCTCCAGTACGAAATCAATGGTGGCTGCGGTAAAAAGTGGCGGTAAAAAGTGGTTAACGCTTTTTCATGCCAACGGTAAAGATTTTAATGACCAAACCAACGCCGCCCTGCGTGCGGTTACACGGCATGGGGCTGCGGCATCGTGTCGAGGCTGCCGGCCGCATCGGCGAGGGCATTCGGGGATATTCGGCGGGGATATTTGGGGGATATTCGGGGACACCCATTATCAGTGTGGCTAAGACCAGCTGCCGGCCGCTCCCACACCGACCCACCGCCACGGGACGTGCTGAGCGTCGCTGCGCAAGGTTCGTGAAAAAATGAGTGATGGCAAGACCGATGCTTTTCAAATGATGACGGTGATCCGCGCGGGCGATCGCCTGAACCTCGTCGAGTACCCGGCACGCTGATGTTGGCAGGCTACTTAGGACTATTTCTGGCAGCGTTCGGTGCCGCGACATTGCTGCCATTGCAATCGGAAGCGGTGCTGGTGGGCCTACTGCTCAACGGTCGTTATAGCGTGTGGCTGCTCTTGGGCATCGCCACCACCGGCAACGTGCTGGGTTCGGTGGTGAACTGGCTGTTAGGTCGTTCGCTCGAACACTTCAAGGACCAACGCTGGTTCCCCATCAAACCGCGACACCTAGAAAATGCTCAGCGCAGTTATCAGCGATATGGCCACTGGTCGCTCTTGCTCAGTTGGCTGCCCCTCATCGGCGACCCGCTGACCCTGGCGGCCGGAGTTCTGCGCGAACCGCTTTGGCGCTTTGTGCTCATCGTGACCCTCGCGAAAGGCGCCCGGTATGGCGTGCTCATGCTGCTGACCACGCATTGGGTCTGAAAACTCATGGCGAGTTCGGGCGGAATGCTGGCACTGCCGGAAGTCCGCCTGTTTCTCGAACGGATTCCTGACCCGCGATGCGGGGATGCAATTCGGGCGCAATTCGGGGACACCCACTGAACCGCGCGAACCGGCGCGAACGATGAACCGGGGACACCCACTGAACCGCGGCGCGAACCGGGGACACTCACTGAACCGGGGACACCGATGAACCGGGGACACCCACTGAACGGGATGAACCGCGAGATTCTGGGACACCCACAGATTCGCAGACATTCGCAGGCATTCGGGGACACCCACTAACGGGGCATTCGCGCGGGCGGGGCATTCGCGCGATTCGCGCGAGATTCGGGGACACCCACCACGAGATTCGCGGACACCCACCACGAGATTCGGGGACACCCACTGAATTCCACGGAACTGAATGCCGCACTGCCGCACTCATCATCGCTGGCAGACAGCCGTAGGATGCAGACGTACCCGTGTCGAACAATCCGTTTGACGCACGGTGCGCGTATTGGCTGCACTCATTCGAGATGTCGCAACGCTGCGGATGACCCGCGCGCTTGCCGGGTAAATCGGTCGGTTAGCGAGTGATCATGCGGAGAACTCGATTTGCCCCACCGGGGCGGTTACGCTGCGGGCCCTGCCTGCGGCAGAGATTTTTCTCCGGCGACAGTGACTGGCTACGCAATTTCTCAATGCAAACCCTGAAGGCCCACCCCACCATGGTGAATCTTAATCGCCCCATTGCGCTGCTGTGGATCTGCGCTGCGCTGCAAGCTTGCGCGCCGGAGGTGCCGCCGGTTGAGGGGCCGCGCCCGGTGCTCTCGCAGTTGGTGCAAGCGAGCGCTGGGCCCGACAATCTGGATGGCATTGGGGTGTATACGGGCGAAGTGCGGGCGCGTCATGAAGCGGAGGTGGCTTTCCGGGTGGGTGGCAAACTTGTGGCGCGGCGGGTTGACGTGGGCGCAGTGGTTCACGCAGGGAGCGTGTTAGGGCAGTTAGACGATGCCGATTTTCGCCTTCATCGCGACGCAGCACAGGCTGCCGTGCGCAGCACCGAGGCGGATTTCCGGCTGGCCGAGGCCGAGCTCGCTAGGCAGCGTAAATTACTGGAAAAACGCTTCATCAGCCGCGCGGTGCTGGAGCAACACGAAGCGGCGTTCAAGGCCAGTCAGGCGCGTTGGGCACAAGCGCAGGCGCAGTTCGAACTCAGCCGTCGACAGGTCGATTACGCCGCGCTGACGGCCGACCGCGACGGGGTGATCACCGCGGTGTTGGCGGAAGTGGGTCAGGTGTTAGGGGCCGGGCAGGGCGTGTTTAGGCTGGCGCAGCCCGCAGAAAAGGAAGTGTTGATCTATGTCCCCGAAACCCGGCTGACCGACCTTGGCAGCGGCGAACTGGGCGTGCGGTTGCTGGCCGACCCCCATTTGGTGCTGCGTGGCCGCTTGCGCGAACTGGCACCCAGCGCGGATGCCGCTACCCGTACCTTCGCCGCGCGAGTCACCATCCTCGATGCCCCAGCGGCGGTGGGCTTGGGCATGACGGCTAGCGTGATAAGCCCCGGCGCGCGTGCAAAATTTATTCTGCCGCTGGGCGCTCTGACGCAACTCGATGGCCAGCCAGTGGTGTGGCTGGTAGATCCCCAAACCCACCAAGTCCAGCCGCGGGTCGTGGAGGTTGCCGAATATCGCGAAGATGGTGTGGCGCTGAGTGCCGGGGTGCACGCCGGTGAGCGTGTGGTGGTGGCCGGCGCCCACAAGTTGCACGCCGGGGAGCTAGTGCGGCTACCGGCGGGCACCACGCCCTAAGCGCCGCCGATGAGCCGTTTCAATCTGTCGGAATGGTCGCTGTCTCATCGTGGGCTGGTGCTCTATCTCATGGTCATGCTCACCGCGGTGGGGGTGTTTGCCTATCAGGGTTTGGGGCAGTCGGAAGATCCGCCGTTTACCTTCAAGGTGATGGTAGTGCGCACTTTGTGGCCGGGTGCTACCGCCCGAGAAGTGGAGCTCCAGCTCACCGATCGCATCGAGAAAAAGCTGCAAGAGGCGCCTAATTTGGAGCGCTTGTTAAGCTATTCCAAGCCGGGCGAATCCGTCGTGCTATTTGAAATGAAGGGCTCGGCACCCGCCTCCGCGGTGCCGGAAACTTGGTACCAGGTGCGCAAGCGAGTTGGCGATATTCGCGCCACGCTGCCCACTGGAATTCAAGGTCCATTTTTCAACGACGAATTTGGCGACGTGCTGGGTAATATCTATGCCCTGCAGGGCGAGGGGTTTCTCTACGCGGATCTCAAGATCCAAGCTGACCGCATTCGCCAGCGCCTGTTGCAGGTACCCAACGTCGCCAAAGTAGAGTTGCTCGGCGTGCAGGAAGAAAAACTCTGGATCGAGATCTCTAACGCGCGCCTGGCCGCGCTTGGTCTCGACCCGCAAACGGTATTTGCCGCCATCCAGCAGCAAAATGCGGTGACCTCCGCCGGCGCCTTCGAAACCGATACCGACAAAATCCGGTTGCGGGTGTCAGGTGGTTTTGACTCCACCGAACAAGTCCGCAATTTGGTGCTGCGCGCAGGTGCTCGCAGTCTGCGCTTGGGTGACATCGCACGGGTGTGGCGCGGCTATGCGGATCCCCCCTCACCCAGCATGCGCTACATGGGGAAGCCGGCTTTGGGCTTGGGTATTGCGATGGCGGCGCAGGGCAATATTATCGATCTCGGACGGGATCTCGACCTGGCACTGCGCGCCATTCGCGCCGATCTGCCGGTCGGTTTAGAACTCAACACGGTGTGCGACCAGCCGGTCACGGTACAAAAATCGATCAAGGAATTTCTGCACTCCCTGAGCGAGGCGGTGCTGATAGTCTTGGCGGTGAGTTTGGTGTCGCTCGGTGTGCGCGCGGGGCTCGTGGTGGTGCTGGTGATTCCGGCGGTGTTGGCGATCACTTTCTTCAGTATGCATTTGCTGGATATTGGTCTGCATAAGATCTCGCTCGGCGCGCTGATACTCTCGCTGGGCCTGCTGGTAGACGACGCCATCATCGCCGTGGAAATGATGGCCGTAAAAATGGAACAGGGCTGGGATCGCGTGCGCGCCGCAAGCTTCACCTACCGCAGTACCGCCTTCCCTATGTTGACCGGCACGCTGGTGACCGCCGCCGGCTTTTTACCCATCGCCACCGCACAGTCCACTACCGGGGAGTACACGCGTTCTATTTTTCAAGTGACGGTCATTGCACTGGTGGTGTCGTGGTTTGCGGCGGTGGTGTTTATTCCCTGGCTAGGCTACCAACTGCTGCCAGATTCCCACGCGCGTGGGCGCGCGGCGGGGGACCCAGACTTGGCGGGCGAGGGGGTCTATCAAACGCGCTTTTATCGGCGTTTCCGCGCCTTGGTGACCGCTTGCGTGACTCACCGGATTAAGGTGGTGGTGGGTACGGTGCTGCTGTTGGGGCTGTCGGTCGTCGCTTTTCGTTGGGTGCCACAGCAGTTTTTTCCGGCCTCAAACCGGCCCGAACTCATTATCGATCTGCGCCTGACGCAAGGTGGATCCATCGCTGCGACCGCCACCGCAGTGGGGCGTTTGGAAGCAATACTCGCCACCGAACCCGAGGTTCTAAGCTATGTGAGCTACGTGGGCATTGGCAGCCCGCGTTTCTATTTACCGCTCGATCAACAATTACCGGCGGATAATTTTGGTCAGGTGGTGGTGTTGACGGGAGGCAGCGTGGAACGCGAGCGGGTGCGGATGCGGCTTATTCCTAAGCTGCGTAGCGAATTTCCGGCGCTTTGGACCAATATTTCCCGTTTGGAGAATGGTCCGCCGGTGGGTTTCCCCGTGCAGTTTCGCGTGGGCGGCGAAGATATCCCCACCGTACGGCGTTACGCGGCGGAGGTCGCCACCGTCATGCGCAGCAACCCTCACCTATCCGACGTGCAGTTTGATTGGGACGAGCCCTCCAAGGTCACACGCGTGGTGGTGGACCAAGAGCGCGCGCGGCTCGTGGGACTGTCCTCGCAGGACGTCGCGCAATTTTTGCATAACTCGCTCAACGGCACTTCGGTCACTTTTCAGCGCGACGGCGATCGCTTGGTCGAGGTGTTAGTGCGAGGGCCAGCCGAGGAACGCGCCAAGCTCTCGCTCCTCTCGGAACTCACCATCCCCACGCCCACCCATCAGCGTGTGCCACTGGCGCAATTGGCGCACATCGAGCATGACTTCGAGACCGGTTTGGTGTGGCGTCGCAACCACCTGCCCACGCTAACCGTGCGTGCCAATATCCACGGCTCTATCCAAGCCCCGGAAGTGACGGCACAGATTGACCCACTGCTAGACCCGCTGCGCGCGCGCCTGCCCCCCGGTTACGCCATTGAAATCGGCGGCGCGGTAGAGGAATCCGTACGGGGACAGCGTTCAGTCGCGGCGGGCGCGCCGTTGTTTTTAATGACCGTGCTGACGGTTTTGATGATTCAACTGCAGAGTTTTCAACGGGTGCTGTTAGTGGTGGCCACGGCCCCCCTGGGCTTTATCGGGGTGACCGTATTCCTGTTGCTTTTCAAGCAGCCGTTTGGCTTTGTGGCGATGCTCGGCACCATCGCGCTGAGCGGCATGATCATGCGTAATTCTTTGATACTCATCGACCAGATAGAGCAAGACATCGCACTGGGTCAGACGCCTTTTCAGGCGGTGATTGAGGCCACCGTGCGGCGTTGCAGACCCATCGTGTTGACTGCCGCAGCCGCGGTGCTGGCGATGATTCCGCTCATCAGCAGTGCGTTTTTCGGGCCCATGGCGGTCGCTATCATGGGCGGCTTGGTTTTTGCTACCTTACTCACGCTGGTGTCATTGCCAGCGTTGTATGCCGTTTGGTTTCGTATCGACACGCACTCCGCGGGCGCGCGCGAGGAGATTTAGCATCGCTGTGGTTTTACCCAATGAACGCTATCGCACGTGGGGCTGTGCGGCCCGCACGCTCGGGCTGTTGCTGGCCTTGGTGCCGGGTCTTGCAGGGGCGGTATGCGTGCGTAATGAACCCGGCACGCTGTGGGATTTCGAGGGCACGCTGGCAGCTAAACTGCGCGTGCGCATGACGCTGGTGTTTAGCGGGGAGCAGGTTGAGGGCGTGTATTTTTACGCCAACCAGTTACGGGATATCCCCCTCAAAGGGCACCTGAGCAATGCGCAGAATTTGGTGCTCGATGAACGGGATGCCGCGGGTGCGGTGACGGCGCGCTTCGTCGCACACTTTCCGGAGCGCGACCCCGGTGGCACCTATGGCGACAGTCCACTCACCTGCGATGTCATCGTCGGCACTTGGCAAAAACTCGGCGGCGGCGCGGCGTTACCGGTCTACCTCACCACCAGCAGCGCGGTTACCGGCAGCCTCGATCACCGCTATCTTGCGGCGCTGGGCGTGCAGAACGACCACCTCATCAACGACGGTGCGACGCGCTTTTGGCGGGCGGTGAAGGCCGACGACCGGCCGGTGGTCGCGGCCCAAATTGCCTATCCGATAGTGCTCAACGTGGCGGGTAGACGCCTGCGGTTGAAGACTCCGGCTGAACTACTCAGCCATTACGAGGCTATTTTTACGGAAGCTTTTCGGGCGACTATCCTCAAAGCAATGCCGCGCAATTTGTTCGTGCGTGACCAAGGGGCCATGCTGGGCAACGGTGCAGTGTGGTTTGGGGCCAATGGCAAAGCCATCGCGCTCAGTCCCTAACCCTACCGTTTTTCGTTGACCGTTGGGAGCAAGCGTTAACATGAATTTCGACCTCGATCTCGGCAAGCTATTCGTGTTTATCGTGGGCGGGCTGATTTTTTTCGCACTGGAAACACTCGTCCCGGCGCGCCCTTGGCGTCAGCCACGGCGGCAGCGACTCGGCTTTCACAGCGCGGTAGCAGTCCTCAATATGGTCCTGGTGCGGCAATTGGTTTTTGTGCCCTCGCTGCTCTGGCTCGTGTATGTCGAGGAGCAAGGCTATGGTCTGGCGCGCTGGTGGGGGTTGATTGGGGTGTGGGAGATCCTCGCTGCCGTGGTGGTGCTGGATGGTCTGGATTATTTCTGGCATCGGGCTAATCACCGCGTGCGTTTCTTCTGGCGTTTCCATAAAGCCCATCACGCGGATACGGCGATGGACGTTACCACCGCGTTACGGTTCCACCCGGGGGAACTGTTGTTGTCGGCCGGTATGAAGGCCGTGTGGCTTTGGGTGTGGGGCCCAACCGTGGTCGCGTGGTTTATCTTCGAGGTATTGGTCAGCCTGTGCGCGCAGTTCCATCACAGCAATGTGGATTTTCCCGATGCAGTGGAGCGGTATTTATCGTGGGTGGTGGTCACCCCGCGGTTTCACGCCGCGCACCACGCGGTTGATCAGCGCTATGGGAACCGTAATTTTTCGACCATTTTCAGTTTCTGGGATCATCTTTTTGGGAGCTATGCCCGGCCGGCCGACGGCGGCGCTACCACCCGTGGTGAGCACGCTCTAGGCTTGCCCGAAGGGCGGGATCTGGCCTTCTCGCTGCGGGCGTGGATGACGGAGCCCGGCGCTGCGCGTAATCTACAACTGAGCGATACAACGCGGGGTTCGCGAGCGTCCCGCTAGGTCCCGCCTCGCTACGTCATGTTTTAAAACACCTTGGGAGTACAGTTTATGAAGATAGTCACAGCCCTGTTGCTAGCCCTGCCGCTGTCGGTTTTTGCGGCTGATCATGGTGGCGCGCCGGCGGAAGCCGCGTCCGAACACGCGGGTGAGGCGGCGGCCAGCAAGGACACCGCCGCGGTAGCCAAAGATACGGCCGCCGATGCCAAAAAAGACGCGACAGCGGCCAGTTCAGACGCAGCAGCACCTGCTGAGCACGCAGGCACGCCGGCGACAAAGGCGCCCTGAACCGGTGCCGATAGCCACCTTCATGACCCCTTCTTGGGCTGTGCCTAGATGGCTATTCGGCCTGTTGGTGTGCGGGTGTTCGCTGGCGGTAGCCGAGCCCAACACGAGCATCAATACCAACAGCGCGGGCGCGGGCGGGGTCGCCACGACGGCTACCCCGCCCCAATTTTTTGTGGAAGACATCAAAGCCGCGATGATGGCCTACATCGCGCAGCGGGTGGATGCGCAAGGCGTGTTCCACCTGCGTGATGAGAAAACCGGCGAGAATCTGCATCTCAAGTTCGTGCGCATCCACGACCCGGTGCGGGTGATTGGCGGCAGCACTTATTTTGCCTGCACCGATTTTCAAGTGCAGGGCGATGAGAAAAAACTCTACGATCTCGATTTCTGGATGAATCCCCAAACGGGGGAGCTCAAAATTTACGCTGAGAAAATCCATAAAGAACCGCGCAAGTCCTTGCTCTACGGTTGGTACAAGTACCCCCGTTATACCTTTGTGAACGATCGGGTGGTCTCCCTTTACTGAGGACCGACGGCACACTGACAGACCGGCCCGCTAACCCCGCGCGGCGAGGGGAACGAGTATTAGCCTCTCGCCTACCGAAACCGCACCCAGAAGGCCCCTGCATGCTTAAAAAACGTTTGGGTAATAGCGCGCTGGAAGTCACCGATTTCTGCCTGGGCACGATGACCTGGGGGGAACAAAACTCGGCGCCCGAAGCGCACGCGCAGATTGAACAGGCGCTGGCCTTGGGCATTAATTTCATCGATACCGCCGAGATGTACCCGGTGCCGCCTGGCCGGGCAACCCAAGGACGCACAGAAACCATCCTCGGCGAGTGGTTGGCTAAAAATCCCGCGCGGCGCGCCGAGTTTGTTTTGGCGTCAAAAATTGCAGGTCCCGGCCGGCGGGATTGGATACGCGACGGTGATACCAAAGTCTCGGCCAAGACCATCCCCTGGGCGCTCGATGACAGCCTGCGACGATTGCACACCGACTGTATCGACCTATACCAAATCCATTGGCCCGACCGCAACGTGCCAATGTTTGGTGCTTGGCAGTTCGATGCCCGCAAAGAAAAAGACACCACGCCCATTCTGGAGCAAATTCAAGCGCTCTCCGCGGCCATCACCGCGGGCAAGATTCGCGCGTATGGCTTGTCGAATGAAACCTGCTTCGGGGTTTGCGAATTTGTGCGCTTAGCGCGTGAAAATGGCTTGCCGGTGCCGGTTTCGATCCAGAATGGCTATAACTTGTTGATTCGGACTTTCGATGGCGATTTGGCCGAAGCCAGTCATCGCTTGCAGGTGCCGCTGCTGGCGTATTCACCGCTTGCCATGGGTTTGCTAAGCGGAAAATACCTGACCGCGGAGGGGGTGATTGCGCCCTTCGACCAACCACCTGCGCCGGCCGTCGCTGACGCCCGGTTGGGTCGCTTTCCCCAGTTTGGGGACCGCTACAAGCGCCCCCGCGCGTTGCTTGCAGCGGCCGAATACGACCGCCTCGCGCGGCGCCATGGGCTTAGCCCTTTGACGCTCGCGCTGGGGTTTGTGCGGCAGCGGTTTTTTGTTGCTTCAACGATCATTGGGGCGACCAGCGTGGCCCAGTTACAAGCTCAAGTGCAGGCCGGTGACACCATCCTCTCCCCTGAAATACTGCGCGACATTGAGGAAGTCCACAGCATTTACACGAGCCCCGCAGGTCAGTAACCCGGCGGTGGCGTGGTGCCCGGTGGGGGATAGCTAGGCGCGCTTGGCGAGCCTTGTACCGGCGGGGCCATCGCGCCCTGCGGGGCGGGCGCGGAGTAGGGTGCCGGCGCGGCACTTTGTACGCGAGGGACTGTTCCGGCCGGCAGGGGTACCTGATGACCCTTCGCATACATGCACTGGATGTAGGCACCATCCATGCGGGTCTGCGCCGAATTACCCGAACTTGCATAGGCCTCGGTGCCCGCGGCGCTACCAATGAGCAGACCACCGCCGGCGCCCAAGGCGGCGCCCGCCGCTGCGTTGCCGGATGCCGCGCCCAATAGTGCACCAGCTGCTGCTCCCACCAGCGTGCCCACTGCGGCGCTATTGGCGCCGCTATCAGCGGCAGTTTGCCCTGGGGTTGTGCCGTTCTGGAGGTTCGCATAAGACCGGCAACTTAGGTCGTCGGCTTGAAACTGGTCAAAGCTCGCGTTGGTGCCGGGCAGCGCCATCACGCTGGGGCCGGTCGGGTAGGTGGCGCAGCCGGCAATTCCGCCAAATGCCATGGCGGTCAGTGCAATCCGTAAACGTGATTTCATCAAATGACTCCTAAAATGTGGCTATTTTGCACGGGCCACGACAGGCGGCAGGCTGCGCGGATCGACGGGCACCCATTGCTGTTGGCATTCCGCGACATAGGGGTGGTAACCCGCCGGTTTAGGGCAATAAAACCATAACTGCGCGGCGGGCGCCGCCGCCGGGGCCTCTGCCTCGCGCTGTGTGTACACCGGGGGTGTTTGCTGCACGACGATGGGTGGCGAGTTCTCGATGATCACCGTGCGCGGGGCGTAATAAGGCTGGTAGTACGGCCACGGTGCGGGCCCCCAACCCGGGCTGTCGATGTACAAGCCAAACTGTGCGCTGGAGCGGCCTCCGTAGTAGCCCCTGCCATAACCCCCACCCCAGTAGCCCCCGCCGCCCCAGTAGCCGCCACCACCCCAATAGCCACCGCCACCCCAATAGCCACCCCCGCGGTGATGACCGCCGTGATGACCACCGTGATGACCACCGCCACCGTGATGACCGCCGCCACCGTGATGACCGCCACCGCCGTGATGACCGCCACCGCCACGGTTATTACCCGCCAGCACCGAGCCGGCATGCAGGCTTAGCAGACCAATGACCGCCAGCGTCGTGATAAATCTTTTACCCATGCTCGTGACTCCGTATCTTGCGTTCACACAGTAACAGCGTGGAGGGGTGGCAGCGTTATGGCACGCCACGCAGCCGGCTGTTTCAGGCAGATTGCAGGCGAGGTGTTGAACGCTGACTGAACAATCGATCAGACCAGCCCAGCACTGCGTTTATACTGGCCTTCAGGCACACGCTAGGGGGAAAAGTTCCATGGCCGAATCACGGTTTCGGGTGGTGTTTGCGGGGCGTTTGGCACCAGCGGCGGATCCCCGCGAGGTACACATTGCGCTGGCTCGTTTGTTTAAAACCGAGCCCGCTAAAATTGCCGCGCTATTTACTGGTCAGCCGGTGGTCCTGCGCAAAGATTTGGACGAAAACACCGCGCGCCAGTACCAAGCGGCGATGGCAAAGGTCGGTGCGTTGGCAGATGTTCTGTTGATGCCCGGGGAGCAGGTTGAACCCGCGGCCACTGTGGTCTCGGCCACGCCACCGGCGCTAGCTCCCCCGCCCCCCGCGGTCGCGCGCGCCCTAAATCAGCCGCCGCAGGCACCCGATTTTTGCGTGGCGGAGGCCGGTACGCTGCTGGTGGAACCGGTTCCCGTGCCGACACTCAACATTGATACCGCCCATCTGAGCGTGGCTGCCGTGGGCACGCCACTCACTGAAGCCGTGTTGATCGATCCGCCACCCGTCGACCTCAGCGGGCTGAGTCTCGACCCACCGGGCACTTGGTTGTCTAACGCGCCGCCGGTGCCGGATGCGCACTTCGATCTCAGCGCGTTGGCGCTCATCGATTAAAGTCCTCCCACATCGCCTCGCCACTGGAGTTGGGATATGAATCGGTTCTCTAAAAGTCTGTTGTGGCTGGTTTTTGTTGGCTTGGTTGGGCTGAGCATTTATTTATGGATTAGCCATGAACAGCCACAGATCAGCCAACTGCTCGCACGGGCACCCGTCAGCGAGGCGCCACCTCGCCCGCCCGCGCCCTCCGCCGTCACTTTTGTGCCGCCGCCCGAGCCTCTTGCAGATCCCTCGCTGCCCGCCCCCGCTGATCGCGATGCGGCACTCGCCAACCTTGGGCGGGCGGCGTTGGGTGCCGTGTTATTTGATGAACGTTTCGAGGCCACGGGCATCGTGCGGCGAATCGTGGTGAGTGTGGATGGGTTGCCGGGGCCCAAGCTGGCCCAGAAGGACCGGCTGCTACGTGCTGTGCCCGGCTATTTTGCGGTGGAGGGGGGCGATACGGACCTGCGTCGAAGCCCACTGAATGACGCGCGCTACAGGCCGTTAGTGGACGCCTTTGCGCAATTAAATGTTGCCGCGCTGCTGCTACATTACCGCCAGTGGTATCCGCTTTTTCAACAGATTTACGCCGAAATTGCCGATCCTCGCGCGTTGTTTAACGACCGGCTGATCGCTGTCATCGACCAGCTTTTGGCGGTTGAAATCCCCGCCAGCCCACCGCGCTTGGTACATCCCGGCGTTTATTATCGCTACGCCGACCCCGCGCTCGAGGCGCAGGGCGTGGGCGCTAAGATGCTGTTGCGCCTCGGGCCTGCCCACGCCGCGCGGGTGCAACACAAACTCCAAGAATTCCGCGCCGGGCTCACGGGCGCGCCATAAGTTGCGTTAAGCGCCGCCACGCCGCGGCTTCTAAGTTTTGGCGTGGTGGTGCTGCACGGGCCCTACGCGGCGCTCAGTTGGAAGCCTGCATAACCTTGGGTCACGACTTCTCGACATTTGTCCGCGTAAGCGGGAAAGCCGACATAAGGCATGAAAACCCGTGGCTTTCCAGGCACATTCGCGCCGAGATACCAAGAGTTGCAGGAGTACAGCAGGGTGGCGCTGGCGACGGCATCCACGTGGGCCACCCAGGTCTGCTCGGCCTCCGGCTGCGGTTCGATGTGTTGCAGGGCTTGTGCACGCAAATGCGCGAGACACTCGGCGATAAAATCCACGTGCTGCTCAATGGACATCACCATATTGGTCAGCACCGAGGGGCTGCCCGGGCCGCTGATGGTGAAGAAATTGGGGAAGCCCGCAGACATCAGACCCAAGTAGGTCATTGGGCCGGCCGACCATTTCTCTTTGAGCGTCTTGCCGCCCCGGCCGCGGATGTCGATGCGGTCGAGCGAGCCGGTCATCGCATCAAAGCCAGTGGCATAAACGATCGCATCGAGCGTTAAAGTCTGGCCGGCGGCGCGGAGCCCGGTGGTCGTGATTTCCTCGATGCCTGACTGACTCACGTCGATAAGGGTCACGTTTTCACGGTTGAAGGTTTCGTAATAGCCGGTATCCACGCAGATCCGTTTGCAGCCCAGCATGCCCTTCGGGGCGAGTAATTCGGCGACGGCCGGATCTTTGACCACCGTGCGAATTTTATTGCGCACGTACTCGGCGGCCAATTGGTTGGTATCGGCGTTGACCAGTAAATCGGCGAACGCGCCGTAAATGGGTAAACCACCGAGCGCCCAGCGGCGGTCCATCTCGGCATGAATCTCGGTCGGGGTCAGTTCGCTGGCCATCTTGGCGTTCAAGTGGATATCAAAGGCCAAGGGCTGCGCCAAACCACGGGCGCGCAATTCGCCGTAATTGGCTTTGATGGCGGCGCGCGCTGCGGGCTCCAACGGCGTGTTATGCGCCGGTACGGAGTAACTGGCCGTACGTTGCAGCACATAGAGGTGCTTGGCCTGTTTGGCAATTAGCGGGATAGACTGAATGGACGACGACCCCGTGCCAATGATGGCGAGCGTCTTGCCGGTGAAATCTACGCCCTCGTGCGGCCATTTGCCGGTGTGGTAGGTGGCGCCGGTGTAGGACTCGCGGCCAGGAAATTCAGGCATGTTGGCTGAGGACAAGCAGCCGGTGGCCATGATGCAGTGGCGGGCATGGGTGGTAATGCCGGTGGTGGTCGTGACGGCCCACAGGCCCGTGCTGTCATCAAAATGTGCGCTGGCTACCCGGGTGTCATAGCTAATGTGGTCGCCCAAGCCAAACCGTGTGATCACATGATTGAGATAGCGCATGAGTTCGGGCTGGGTAGCGTAGCGCTCGGACCAATCCCATTCTTGGGCCAGCGCGCCGGAGAATTTATAGGAGTACTCCATGCTTTCAATGTCGCAGCGCGCGCCGGGGTAGCGATTCCAGAACCACGTGCCACCAGCGCCGCTACCGGCTTCAAGGATGCAGGCGTTGAAGCCTTGCTGACGCAGACGGTGCAGCATGTAGAGTCCGGCAAAACCGGCGCCGACGATGACCGCGTCGAGCGGTGCAATGGGGTTGGAGGTGCTCAACGTCTGTTCTCTTCTTCAGTGCCGTTGCTGGGGAGTAATAGCCTTGCGGCCGTGTTGCGTTGCCTAGGTGGCGCGTGGATTTTTACCGATGCCAAAACGCTGCGCAAATGACGCGGCGTCGGATCAGCGGGCATGGGCTTCAACGCCCCACAATGCTAGTCAATTCGCGCAGGTGGCTGATGGTGTGCTGAGGTGCCACGCTCGCGCGCCCCGCCTGGAGTGGGGGCGGCATGCCTACATCGAGAATGAGCACCGTTTGCATGCCCATCGCGGCGGCGCCTTCGATGTCGTGCTCGGGTGAATCTCCGACAAACAAAATCTCGGCGGCCGGCAGCCCAGATTTGCGCAGGCAGTGTTCAAAGAACCCGCGATGGGGCTTACAGGACTGCGCCTCCTCGGAGCTGGTCCAATGGTCGAGTAATGGTCCTAGCGCTTCCCGGGCGACGAGGGTGGTCAGCATGTCTTCGTCAATATTGGAGACGATAGACACGTACAAACCCTGCGCCCGCAGCGCCTTGAGGGTCTCCAGACAATCTGCTTTCAGTTCCAGTGAGCCAAACACGCAAGTTTGATGCGCATCCAAGTACCAGTCGGTTAGCGCCTCGTCGGCGCGCTGCCCCACCAGCGCCACGCAGTGCTCAAAGGCTTCTTTAAATAAATCGCGGTGCAGGTAATAAGGCTTCTGCGCGTAACTTGCGCTGATAGCGGCCAGGGCCATGCCATAGGCTTTTTTGAGGGGCCGAGCGTCCGCCAGACCCAGCCGTCCTGCGGCGGTGGCGAGCAGTTCTGCATGTTGTCGCGGCACGTGGCGATAGCTAAAAAGCGTCCCGCCGAGGTCAAAAAATACACCCTTGATTGGCATCATACTCATCGCTATTGGCTCTCGGGCGCACAGTATACGCATGCCCTGTGCGGTGTGAATTGGGCCGTTATACTGGCGACAAATGGTCGCCTCTCGGGTTTTAAGGAAAGCATCATGCGGTTCGGATTAATGACGGCTGCAAGCTTAGAAGGGCTGCACGTCGATACTATCGTGGCCACCGCGCAACAGGCCGAAGCGGTGGGTTTCGACAGCCTCTGGATGGCCAATATTTTTTCGCTCGATGCCATCTCAACGCTGGGTTTAGTGGGGCGCGAGACCCACCGCATTGAGCTCGGCACCGCCGTCACGCCAACTTATCCCCGCCATCCGGTGGCGATGGCGCAGCAGGCGCTCACCACCGCGCAAGCCTGTGGCAATCGTTTCGTGCTGGGTTTAGGGGTGTCGCATCGTGCGGTCATTGAGGACCTTTTTGGGCTGTCTTTTGCGCAACCTGCGCGGCATATGAGGGAGTATCTGGAAGTGTTGCGGCCGCTGCTCAGGGGCGAGGCGCTTAACCACATCGGCACAGAATTTAGGCTGGGAAAGGCGCAGTTTCGCGTGCCGGGCGTGCGCGACGTGCCGGTAGTGGTGGCAGCACTGGGTCGGCACATGCTGCGGCTCACCGGGGAACTGGCAGACGGTACCAGCACGTGGATGGTGGGACCGGTGACGATGAAAAAACACATCGTGCCGCAACTCACGGCCGGCGCGCTGGCGGCGGC
>CAMAXW010000039.1 GCA_945862315.1 Klebsiella pneumoniae | reverse complement strand
CCTTTGCACGCGATCCCCCACGGTAATCACCGCGATCCGATCCTAGCTGCGCCTCAGCCGCTGTGCGGCGGGTGGGAGAGGTGCTCGTGCATCGTGTCGGTGGGCAGCAGCTCGATGCCGGTGTCGACTGAGTCCGAGATGAGCAGCCGGGTCTCGGTGCGGATCTGGAAAATCTCCTCGTCGTGCATGATCGCCTTGGCGTTCTCAGGGATGGCGCAGATGCGATCCATCTCCTTCAGCGCGGCATCGTCCTTCAGGCTGATCTCGGTGACGGCGTCGTAGCTGTCGGCCACGTCGTAGTCCTCGGGGTGGTAGTTGATCAGCGTGTGGGGGTAGTTGCGCACGTAGCGGGTCATGAGGTGGCCCAGCAGGCGCTTGGCCAGCACCACGTGGCTGCGCTCGTAGTACGCGATGAACGCCTCACGGCTCATCGCGGGGTTCTTCTTGATGAGGATGACGACCTTGGGCATGCGTTCCCCTCGGGTTAACCGGCGTGGCGCCGACGCGCCAAAGTAGACCGGACGTCCGGTTTAAGCAACCCGCCGGGACACCGGCGGTGGGGCGGCTACGCAGGGCGCGGTGGGTCCCGCGAGCCGTCGGTGTCGTTGCCATACCGCGCGCCTGCGTGCCGGCGCGGCGAACAGCTTGCGTAACGCTGGGTAACAACGGCCGCATGGCAATAGGAGGTTGAAGTGAGTGGGTGTCCCGTAACTGTTTCCCGTAATTGTTTCAAGCTGCGCTCGTCACCCGTGACCGTCGGCCCGCGGTGGTCCAGCCCGCCTGTCAGTGCAATGACCGCCCCAGCGTTATGACGGTTTTATCGCCGCAAGACCAAGGCACCTGCGTGACTGAGTAAACTCCACAGCGTGTAACCGCGTACCCATCAAGCATCCACGGCCAGCAGCGCTTTCAGCGTGTGGTCAATGAACGCTTTGTCGGCCGGGGCGACGCCCAGCATGCCGAAGTGTCCCCAAGTGGTCGGAATCGGCTTGAAGGCGCCGCGTGGCGTCAACGCATGTTCGGCGCGGCACTCCTCCACGGTGAACATCATGTCCTGCGCGAACGGCATGTTCCATACCACGGCTGTAATCCGCCCCAGCGCCGCTTTGAGATCGCCGTCCGTATGGCGCGCGACATCGGCGTGCTGCCATTTGTAAAGCAGGCTCAGCAATGCGTTCGGATCCATCGGTGCGAACCAGGCCTGCCAGAAATCACGCAGAAACTGCTCGAGGCTCTGGAAGCCCGCGGCACGCCAGTGTTCCTCGGCATAGAGCTCCTTGGACAGGCCGATCTGCGCAAAAAAATGCGCGAGCAGCTTGAGACCCGCACTGACTGCGTGGGGTGCCGTGTAGCGTCCGCCCGCGAAAGCGGGATCAGATCGGATGATGTCCATGGCATTCTGCACCATCAGAAAATTGTGCGGCGTGCCACGCGCCGTGCCGCCGATAGGCGCCGCGCGCTTGACCATGGATGGGAAGCGCACCGCCCACTCGAAGGTCTGCTGTGCGCCCATCGACCAGCCGAGCACGAGTTCGAGCCGCTCGATCCCGAACCGTTCGCGCACCAGACGTTCCTGCGCGCGGACATCGTCGCCGATCATCACCGCGGGAAAATCGGCCATCGCGATCGGGGGCGGCGAGTTATGCGGTGAACTGGACACGCCGTTACCCAGCATGTTCGGAAAGATGACGAAGTAGCGCGCGGGGTCGAGCGCAAGACCGTTCCCGACATACATCTGCATGTGCTTGCTGGTCCCCGAAAACATATGCGGAAACAGCACCGCGTTGTCCTTCGCCGCGTTGAGTGTGCCGAGCGTCGCATAGGCCAGCTGGCAATTCCGAATCACGCCCCCGCGCTCAAGCGCAAAATCGCCGAGCGCGAAGGTGTCGTACGGTCCCTGCTGCTGCTGGGAATAGAATTCGTTGTCGAGCATCGGCGTTCTCCTGTCAACGTCAGCGGATAATCTCGGGGGGCACGAAAGCACGAACTGGGGGTAGCGGCTTGTCGTACCGTTCGACTTCGACGAGGCAACTCTGTGCACTCGGGCCCTGGCCCAGTTTCGAGGTGCCAACGTCGGGGGTCAGTACATTGGGATTGCCATGCACGCACAGACCCGGGCTCTCATCGCCATCGACCGGGTCATACCACGCCCCGACGGAAAGCTGTATCACGCCCTGGCGAATATTCTCCGAGAGATGCACTCCGGCGAGACACGCACCGCGGTCATTGTAGAGGCGCACGATCTGACCGGCGAGAATGCCGCGCGCGGCGGCGTCCAGCGGGTGCATGGTGGCCGGCTCGCGCCCTGCAATCTTAGTCGCGAGACTGAGAGCCCCGAAATCGAGTTGGCTGTGCAGGCGTGGCGCGGGTTGATTCGAGATGAGATGGAGCGGATAGCGCGCGGCGCGCACCCCGCCGAGCCACTCGGTCCTGTCCAGCCATACCGGGTGGCCGGGACAGTCGTCGTAGCCGAATGACGCGATCGTTTCACTGTAGATTTCTATCTTGCCCGAAGGCGTTCCGAGCGGATGCTGCTCCGGTGCCCGACGAAACGCTTCAAATAGAAGTTCGGCCTCGGCGACTTCCGGGGCAATTGAAAAGTGCTGTCCGGCCCAGAAAGCCTCGAACTCCGGCAGCTTCACCCCGTGTTCGCCAGCGCAGGTGCGCGATTCTTCAAATAAGTGGCGCACCCAGGCCATCTCGTCGCGTCCTTCGGTAAACCGCTCAAAAAAACCGAGACGTCGCGCAAGTTCGGCGAAGACATCGTAGTCATTACGCGACTCGGCGTAGGGCGGTACGGCGCGCGGCATCGGCGACACGTAATGATCGAACGTATTGACGGCGAGATCATTCCGTTCAAGCGAAGTCGTGACGGGAAACACGATATCGGCATGCCGCGCGGTCGCGGTCCACACCTGTTCGTTCACGATCACACAAGCTGGCTTCGCCCAGGCAGCGCGGAGTCGATTGAGATCCTGATGATGATGGAACGGATTACCGCCCGCCCAGTAGATGAGCTGGATATCGGGATAGTGCAGACGGCGGCCGTCGTAGTCGAAAGGCTCGCCCGGCTTCTCCAGCATGTCGGTCACCCGTGCCACCGGGATCACGGAGTCGACAGGATTATCGCCCTGAGGCAGGCTCGCCCAGCGGAACGGGATCAGACGCCGGCCGATGAACCCGATGGTATGTAGAGAGCCGACGCCATGGCCGACGCCGGCGCCACGCAGTCCGTACTGCCCCAGCATGGCCACCAACACCGTGACCGCCCAATAGGGTTGTTCGCCGTGCTCAGCGCGTTGCAGCGACCAGCCCATCGGGATAAAGACGCGTTTCCCTGCAAGCTGGCGGGCGAGTGCGCGGGTCTGTGCGGCCGGCACCGTCGTAATTTTCTCGGCCCACTCGGCGCTCTTCGGACAGCCGTCGGTATCGCCCATCAAATACGCGCGGTAGCGCTCGAAGCCGACGGTATAACGCGCGAGAAACGCGCGATCGTGCAGGTCTTCGTCAACCAGGGTGTGGCATAACGCGAGAATGAGTGCGGTATCCGTCGTCGGCCGGATCGGAATCCACTCGGCGTTGACATAGTCCGGCAGATCGCCGCGCAGAGGACTGATGTTGATGAACCGTACGCCGGCTTGCGCACACTCGCGGAGTTGATCGGGCGCAGTGTGCGCACCCGGTCCGCCCATCACCACCTGCAGATTCTTCGGACTCACGCCGCTGAAACACAGGACAATCTCGCCGTGATCGCGGACGTCCACCCACGGGGTGGTGTTCAGGAACAACGTATAGAGATCACTGCCGAGGATATGCGGCAGCAGGACTTCGGCGGCGGCCGCGGAATAGGTGCGATCGGAATCGGTGTAGCCGCCGAATTGCTTCAAAAAGCGATGCAGTTGACTCTGCGTGTGATGGAAACGCCCAGCGCTTGCCCAGCCGTATGAACCGCCGTAGATCGCCTTATTACCATGTTCTTGCTTGACGCGCGTCAGGGCTGCCGCCGCGAGATCAAGCGCTTCGTCCCAGCCGACCGCGACGAACGGTTCCCGGCCGCGACCGCTGCGGGTTGATTGCCAACCGCGCTTGAGATAGTCGCGCCGGATCATCGGCTGATCGATGCGCACCTGCGGATTGCGACTGTCAGTGAGAGAACGGCCGATCGGCGACGGATGCGGATCGTCGGGATAACCACGCACCGCGAGAATTTTCTCGCCGTCAGTCTCGACCTGGAAATTACCCCAGTGCGTTGCAGTGGCAACCCAGCGCGTCAGTGGGAGTTTGCTCATGAGGGCGGCTGCCCGGCGAGCGCATCACGCCCGCCGGGTTGGGTGCTGGCATCGAGGAATCGATCACAATAAATAGCTTCCCGCGCCATCCCCAGTCTGTGCATCGCCGCGATGCCGGCATCGACCATCGCGGGCGGACCGCACAAGTAGCCTTGATCGTCTGCAGTGAAGCTCCCCTGCGGCACGCAGCCCGCGAGTGCGTCGGCGACTAGACCGCGGGCGCCGCGCCAGGCGCTGTCGGAAGGCTCCATCGACAGCACCGGTATCAACTCAAAATTTCCGCGCCAGCGGGCGCGCAAGGCGGCGAGTTCGTCCAGGTAGTACAGATCAGCGGTGGTCCGCGCGCCGAACAGCACGACACAATCGCGCACGATATTTGCGGCGGCCACGTCCAATAAAATCGCATACACGGGGGCGATCCCGCTGCCACCCGCGACACAAATCATTCGCCCGGTCGCCGCGTGGTAACGGAATCCCCCGTAGGGACCAGAGAGCGTGAGCAGGGCCGCCTGCCGATCGGCACCGAACAGCCACTCGGTGAATGCGCCACCGGGCACACGACGGATGCAGAAAGTCACCTGGCCATCGGCTTCTATGCGCGGCGCGCGCAGAAATGAGTAGCTGCGCGGGGCATCAAGTCCCGCTATTTGCAGATCTGCATATTGGCCGGCCTGAGCGCTGGCAAACGCGGGCTCAGCGAGTTTGATCCTCACTTCGAGAATATCGTGGGTCAGTTTGTGCAGCGACTCAATAGTGCCCCGCACCGTGTCGGTCGCGGAAGTACTCGCTGCTAACGTGATCTCAATTGTCACGTCACTCCGCAACTGAGACTGACAGGCCAGGATGACGCCGGCGCGCAGCTCTTCCGGCGCGAGGGTGTAGGCAAAGTCTGTGAGTGGCTTGATCCGCCCTGATTTCAGTACGCAGCGACACGTGCCGCAGCTGCCGACGCGGCAGTCGTGCGGCCAGTCGAGACCAGCGGCGAGCGCAGCATCCAGCAATTTACCGCCATGTCGAACCACGACACACGTGTTGCCGGGTTCGATGGTTGCCGCGTAATCATGCTTTTTGAAGAACGAAAACATTGCGTGCACTGAAACGGCTCGTGAACGTCAGGCCGCCGCGGCGTGCACCTGACCAACGAGCTCGGTAATCCCGGATTCCCGGTTGTGCTCACGCAGCACGGCTAGCTCGGCCGGCGTCGCCCATCGCGCATCCCACTCTTTCAACATCGGGATCATGCATTTCCAGAAAAGCGGTGGAAACCACGAGATCAGCGTCATGGTCAGATAACCGAACGGCGATTCCGGCATCGGCTGATAATGGAACAGGCAGTAAGGCGTATCGTGCTCATGATGGGAGCCGTGACGGCCGAGGTTGAACGTAAAGTGATTGGACAGCGGATTGAAGCTCGAAAAAGTATTGCGGGTCGTGATCTTGTCGCCTGGCAGGCGGATCAGGCCGTAATGCGAGAAGAAGTTGAGGCCTTCCAGAATGTACTTGGAGAACGCCGCCGCCACGCACCACACGGCGACGCCGATCACGCCGCCGATCCAGGCAGCCGCCAGGACCACCGCCGCGCCGCGCGCCCACGCGTGCAGCACACGATTGTTCGGGGAGAGCCAGGACTTCCCCTGCGCTTCGAGCCGCTTTTTTTCGATCTCGAAACCGCCGTGCCACTGCTGCATTGCGCCGGCGATTAGGAATTCATAGAAACCGACGCCGCGTTTCGGGGACACCGTATCAACGCCGGGGTAGCCCAGATTCTTGTGGTGTCCGTACACATGCTCGGTGGCGAAATTAGTGCCGAAGCTGAGGGCGAAATCCCACCGACCGAACCACAGATCGAGCGGGTTGCCCGTATGATGTGTCAGTTCGTGCGACGCCGAGATACCGCTGACGCCGAGCAACCCACCGAGGGATAGTCCTGCGCCGAGATAGTCAAGCCAGCCATTGGCCGCGCGCGCCCCGACGAGATCATAGGTGACACCGAGCCCGCTCAATACTCCGCCAGCCCATGCGCCGAAGCCGAAAGCGTCAGCCGATCCGCACACCCACGCAGCGACAAAAGTGGCGCCGAAATGGCCGATCACCGCGGAATAGAGGATGAGATCGTGGATGATTGGGTAGGTGTATTCCGGATTCGTTTCGTCGCGCCAGTTCTTGGTTAGCACTTCGCCGCCGACTCCGACCACGAATAGGAACGCGACACCGCTCCACATCCACCACCCGCCGGCCAGGAAGCCCACAATGGTGATGAGTAACCAGGCCCAATGGATGTAACCGAAACGCAAATATTTCCACATAGCCGACTCCTTAAGATTAGGGGTGATGCAGAAATCGCCTCGTTCTGATCGCCGGACGCCGCGATCAGCCAGACCCTGCATTGAATGAGGTGATTGTCAATCTATGCTCGCGCAGGCAGCATGGCAAGTAGCACGAGGATGTGTCAAACCGCACTAGCGCTGCTGGCCTGTGCGGACGGTTTGCCCGGCCGTAACGAACGAAGGATACAAAATGACGCGAAGCACGAAGTTTGAGGTACCGCCCGGCCACTCGCTTCACCACGTCGTCTGCCCCCACGATTGCCCGGATACCTGCTCGATGCTCGTGACGCGCGACGACCGCAGCGGCCGCGCCGTCGCGCTGCGGGGTGACCCGACGCACCCGATCACGCGTGGCCACCTCTGCAATAAGGTAAACCACTACTTGGACCTGGTTTACAACGACAAACGCGTGCTCTATCCGCACCGGCGCGTCGGCCCCAAGGGCCCGGGCGCGCGGTTCGAGCGTATCAGCTGGGACGAGGCGCTCGACTGCACCGCGCAGAACTTCGAGCGCATCATCGCCGAACATGGCTCGGAGGCGATCCAGCCATTCAATTTTTCCGGGACGCTCGGGTTGATCGGGTATTGGACGCTCGACAACCGCTTCTGGAACAAGCTGGGCGCCGCCAGGCTCGAGATGTCGATCTGCATTCACGCGGCGTACTGGGCGTGCATGCATACTTATGGCTCCGCCAACGGTCCCGATATTGCCATGGCGTCGGAGGAGGCAGAGGTGATCGTGCTATGGGGGGTCAATTCCGCCAGCACCGGCGTGCACGCCATGCCTTTCATCCGCGAGGCCCGCGCACGCGGCTGCACGGTGATTGCGATCGATCCCCGCCCCACGCGCACGACCGCACTGGCCGACTGGCACCTGCAGCCTCGCCCCGGCACCGACACCGCGCTCGCGCTCGGCATAATGCGCATCCTGGTCGAGCGCGGTCTGCATGACGCCGATTTCCTCGAAAACCATACGCGCGGGTGGCGCGAGCTGCTCGAGACCCGACTGCCCGACTATTCGCTCGAGCGGGTGGCGCGGATCACCGGTCTGCCCGGCGCGGATATCGAACGTCTCGCGCTCACCTACGGTGCCACGCGCAAGAGCTACATACGCGCCGGGCATGGTCTCAATCGCCATCAGAACTCCGGCCAGATGTGCCGGTCCGTACTCCTGCTCCCGGCGATCACCGGCGCCTGGCGCGAGCGCTGTGGAGGGGCTGGATTCGGGCGGCTAGAGGAGCAATGGAACCCGTTTTTCCGCAATGACATTCAGCGTTTTGATCTCGGCGAGAGGGAGCACAAGCGAATCGTCAACATGGTCCAGATCGGGCGCGCACTCACCAACAACATCGGATGGAACGGCGCGGTGCTCGATCCGCCGATCAAATGCCTGTTCGTCTACAACGCCGACCCCGCGAACTGCGTGCCGAACAGCGGGGACGTCCGGCGCGGGATGGCGCGCACGGATCTGTTCACGGTCGTGCACGACACGATGTGGACCGATTCCTGCGATTACGCCGATATCGTGCTGCCTGCCGACACGCAGCTCGAGCGAACGGATTTTCATGGCTCCTATGGCTACTACCACTACGCGATGAATCGACCGGTGATTGCCCCGCTGGGCGAGAGTGTCAGCAATGCCGAATTATTCAGGCGTCTGGCGCGGCGCATGGGTTACGTCGAGACCAGCGGCAACGCCTTCACGCAGACTGACGAAGAGATCATTCGCGAGCATTTCCTCGACGGCACGCAGAACCCACTTGTGGAGGGCATCGAGTTCGAAGCCCTGGTCGCGAACGGCTGGGCGATGGCGAACTACGATCATCCGGCGCGGCAATACCTGCAACGTGGCTGGCCGACGCCGGACGGTCGCATTCAGATCTGGTCCGATGCGCTCGCGGCGGAGGGCGTGGACCCGCTGCCGGGCTACCTTCCCGAGTACGAAGGCCAGGAAGATCCGCTACGCGCACGCTTCCCGCTGCAGGTGCTCAGCACCGCCAGTCACTATTTCATCGGCGATTCGTTCCAGACCGTCGAGCGTCTGCAGGCGATGCAGTCGCGCCCTACTTTCGAGCTGAACGCGGCGGATGCCTGTGCGCGTGGAATCGGCGATGGTGATCCCTGCCGCCTCTACAACGCGCGCGGAGAAACGTTCGGTTACGCACTCATCGTAGCCGGGATGCTGCCAGGCGTCGTCGGAACGCAGAAGCAGTTCAAGGGCAGCAATACGCCCGGTGGCGTCAACGTGAACGCCCTGAACACCGAAGTCCTGACGGACTTCGGTTTCGCCCCGTCGTTCTATTCCTGTCTTGCCGAGATCGAGAAGGTCGAACTCCATACCCTGGAGCGCGCGCGACTTGCTGCACTCGGCGGTCAGGATGCCTACCCGCGCGCCTGGCGTGCGGCGAATCCCGGCGTCGAGCGTGACGACGCGACGATACTCGCCGACGCCCGGGCCGCTCATCCGGATGCGTTCGAATGAGCGCCCGCGTTGCAGCCCACCACATCGATCCGCTCGCGCCGCCGCCGCCACGGGCCGAAATCGCGATGCGGCGCGTGGTGCACAGCCGCGGGACCATCCACAGCATGCGCCCACTCACCCACGACACCCATGAACTCGTGATCAGCTGCCTGCCCGGAAGTGCGCCCCTGCACGGGCGCGCCGGTCAGTTCGCGACGTTGTCTGTTCCGGGCCTGTCACGGCCGCGCCCCTATTCCTTCGCGCGCGATCCGCAGGCCGAGCGTGCCGGCGAACACACGTTCTACGTACGTCTTGTTCCCGGCGGCGAAATGTCGACCTGGCTCACGGCCGCCGACCGCGGCGGCACCACCGTCGATATTTCCGGCCCGTTGGGCGCGTTCACGCTCGATGACAGCGCCGCGCCGATGCTGCTGCTGGCGGGCGGCAGCGGCATGAGTGCGGTTAAGGCGCTCGCTGAGGAAGCGTGCCGGCGCCGGCAGGCACGTGAGTGTTTGTTTCTCTATGGCGCACGGACTCAACGTGACCTCTATGCGTTGGAAGAGATGGCACGCATCGCGGCGAATTGGCACCCAGCGCACCGCTTCGAGTTCGTCCCCGTGCTGTCCGAGGAGCCGGCCGGGAGCAGTTGGAACGGCGCGCGCGGCCTGGTCACCGACAGGCTGCGCGCAGCCTGTCTCGACCACGGCTCGATGCGAACCTCGCAGTTGCGGGCGTGGCTGTGCGGTCCACCCCCGATGGTCGAGGCCGGGCACACGCTGTTGCGTGAATACGGCGTGCCGGCGGCCTATATCGCGCGTGACCTGTTCACCGATCTGCGTTCGCCCGCGCCGGTGCTCGATGATCACCGTTGCATGCTATGTGACGAATGCCTGCTCGTTCGGCCGGTAGCCGCGTGCATCGTCGAAGCCGCCGCGATCGACCTCGCGCCTGATGGCAGGTTGCGCAGTTACACGCCCATTGTTCCTCTCCACACTGCCGGACTCTACTACCACCGACTGGCCATCGACGACGCACGGTGCATTCGCTGTTATGCCTGCGTCCAGGCCTGTCCCCACGATGCGATCAGCGTGCGCGAGTGAGGGCGTGCGTCGTTGAGCGCGCGTCGCCGCACAGGCGAATGACAGGTCAATCAAGTAATCCAGAGGTGACGCATGACCAATCCTGACCGAACGAGAATTGTGATCGTGGGCGGCGGCACCGGCGGCATGGCTGTAACCGCGGCGTTGAAGCGGTTGACCGGGCGCGACCGGCTCGACCTGACCTTAATCGAACCGGCTGACTACCACTATTACCAGCCGCAATGGACCATGGTTGGTGGCGGCCTCTTTCCGCGCGAGGTGACGCGCCGGCGCATCGCCGATCTGCTGCCCGGCGGCGTCCACTGGATCAAACAGGCTGCAGCCGGGTTTGCGCCGGCCGAAAACCATCTCACGACGCATGACGGACTGCGCGTCGACTACGATTTCCTCATCGTCGCCGCCGGCATCAAACTCGACTGGCACAAGATCGAGGGCCTGGCCGGGAATCTGGGGGAACATGGCATCTGCAGCAACTACAGCTACGACTCGGTCGCCTCGACCTGGGAGAACATTCGTAATCTGCGTCACGGCACGGCGATGTTCACCTTTCCGCCGCCGCCAATCAAATGTGCCGGCGCCCCGCAGAAAATCATGTACCTCGCCGAGGACCACTTCCGTCGCACCGGGGTTCGCGGACAGATCAAGGTCGCCTATCGCTGCGCCGCGGATGGTATTTTCGCGGTCAAGAAATATGCCGCCGCCCTGACGGCGATCTGCGCGGCGCGCGACATCGATACGCAGTTCGCATGGAAACTGGTGGCGGTCGACGCGCCGGCGAAAACTGCGACGTTCGAGCATACCAAGACCGCTGAAAGGCGCAGCGAACGCTACGATATGCTGCATGTCACGCCGCCCATGAGCGCGCCCGATTTCGTCGCGCGCAGTGCCCTGGCCAACGCAGCCGGCTTCGTTGACGTCGACAAAGAAACCTTGCAGCACGTGCGATTTCCGAACGTCTTCAGCCTAGGTGATGCGAGCAGCCTGCCGACCTCGAAGACCGCCGCCGCCATCCGCGCGCAATTGCCGGTGCTGATTTCGAATCTCGGTGCGGTAATGCGCCAGGCTCCGCCGGAGGCGAGATACGACGGCTACACCTCCTGTCCGCTGGTCACCGGTTACGGGCGACTGATCCTGGCCGAGTTCGACTATGACCTCAATCCGCAGGAGACCTTTCCTTTTGACCAGAGCAAGGAACGTCTCAGCATGTACCTGCTGAAGAAGCACGGCCTCCCCTACATTTACTGGAAGGGTCTGGTCGCCGGACGGCGATGGCCGATGTTGATGCCAGAACCACATCTCAAAGCTTAGGACCCGAGCGGAAATAATCTTCGCTTACGGCTGTTCCTGAGCGGCTGCTGCGGCGTTGTGTTTCTTCGCAATGGGCCGCCATTTTCGGCGAAACGCGCCTTACAGCAACCGCTCACAAACACGTTCGGTGTGACAAGATTATTTCTGCCCGGGTCCTTACTGAACTCAGCCATCTCGGTTGGGCAAGTTGAACAGGCCCGTGTCAGAAAGTAATTCTCCACCACCAGCCCTTGACGTTTGACCGTGGCAGCACGGTGGGCCGCGGCGCTCGCAGGAAGTAAACGCCGTTGAGAAATTGCCTGTGGACGCGGACGTTAAAAGCGCGGCAAGGTGCTAGGCAGAATCGCTCGCGCCATGGCGACGTAAGTCGCCACAGCTTAGGGGTCAGGTCTCCTGTTTGGCATTCTGCGCTTCATTATTCCAAGCTCCGAAGTTTGGAAAATGGGAGACCTGATCCATCGCGATGGGAGTGCGGCGTGATTTGATTTTCACCCCAGAGCAACGAACGGACCCCTTGGCGGTTTTGGTCTGAGCGTTTTTGTCTCCAACTGCCACCGTTGGCGCGTAAGCTGCTGTCTTCGCCGTACCGCGCGCCTGCGTGCCTGCGCGGCGAACAGCTTGCGTAACGCAGGGTAACAACGGCCGGACCCCAATAGCAGGTTGGAGTAAGTGGGTGTCCCGTCACTGTTTCAAGCTGCGCTACCGTTGGAATGCGCAACAAGCCAGCTTTGCCCGAGGGCGGTCAGGCGGTAGCGCTGCTTGCTGCTGCGCGGTGTTTCGGGCCGGGTCATTTCTATTAGACCGGCATCGAGCGCCGGCAGGAGGTAAGCCTCGCGGAAATGCTTTTCGTCTTTTAAGCCCAGGGCCTGCTGCAGGCCTGTTCGGGACAACTCATGCTGTAATGCGACCACGACCCTCCCAACTTCGGGGGTAACTTCAGGGGCGACTTCGGGGGTAACTTCCCCTGTGATTGCGGGGCTCAGCGGTCGGGCCAGGGGGTGAGAGGGCGGCCGGATCACGAATGAAAGTCGGTCATCATCCGATTCAAATAGCGGCGCGGGCGAGCCATTCGCGGCCATCACCTTGAGAATTTTCGGGATGCCAGTCGAGCGGCCTTCGTTCAGATCAAGTTCCTTCAGGAATTCGCCAATCCGCCGGTTGCGGTAGCGACGGCTGACCGCACGTCCAGCCTGAAGATCCTCCAATCGGATGGAACGTTAAAGCACTCAAGAGAGATGCCACGGCGTGGCATCTCTATAATTTATAGATTTCTTTGCAGTGTATTGGTGGGCGATAGTGGGATCGAACCACTGACCCCTGCCGTGTGAAGGCAGTGCTCTCCCGCTGAGCTAATCGCCCGATCTGGGTCGGAAATCGAGGGGCGGATTGTAGGCGGGTGGGTGCGGGGTGGTCAACGACAGCAAGCGACTCGCGGGCAGGTGGTTTCGTATAATCGGCGTTCTTTTCAGTGAGCCCGTGCCTGCATGACTATCGTGACTCGTTTTCCGCCCAGCCCAACGGGCTATTTACACATCGGTGGTGCGCGCACTGCGCTCTACAACTGGCTGTATGCGCGCCGGCACGGTGGCCGTTTTGTGTTTCGCATTGAAGACACCGATCGGGCGCGCTCCACAGACGCCGCCGTGGAGGCAATTTTTGAAGGCATGCGCTGGCTCAATCTGGATTGGGACGATGGTCCTTATTTCCAGACCCAACGCTTTGATCGCTACGCCGAGGCGGTTGAGCAATTGCTGCGCACCGAGGGTGCTTACCGTTGCTATTGCACGCGCGAACGCTTGGACGAACTGCGGGCGGCACAAACCGCGCGCAAAGACAAACCGCGCTACGACGGGCATTGCCGCGAACTCACCGCGCCGCCGGCGCATGGCGGGCCTTTTGTGGTGCGTTTGCGCACACCGCAGACGGGACAAGTGGTGGTTGCCGATGAAGTCCACGGTGCGGTGGTGTTTGGCAACGCAGAGCTGGACGACCTCATCATTGCCCGTTCCGACGGCACGCCTACCTATCACCTGACGGTGGTGGTGGACGACCTCGACATGGGCATTACGCACGTCATTCGCGGCGATGACCACTTGAACAACACCCCGCGGCAAATTCACATCCTCGAAGCCCTGGGCGGCACGCGGCCGGTTTATGCCCATTTGCCGATGATCAACGGCCCAGACGGCAAGAAGCTTTCCAAACGCCATGGGGCGGTGAGCGTGACGCAGTATCGCGACGAGGGTTTTTTGCCCGATGCGCTGCTCAATTACTTGGCACGCTTGGGCTGGGCGCATGGCGATGATGAATTATTTACGCGGGACGAGTTGATCGCGAAGTTTGATTTGGCGGGCATTAATAAATCTGCGGCAGCGTTCAATTTAGAAAAGTTGCTATGGGTCAACCAACACTACGTCCAAACCATGCCGATGCCGGCACTGGCGCGCGCGGCGGCGCCGTATTTTGCGGCGGCGGGTTTGCACGAGGAGCACGGCCCAGCGTTGACGCAGGCCATTGAGGCCCAGCGCACCCGCGCCCGCACGTTGCTGGAAGTCACCGAAAAAAGCGCGCCTTACTATGCGGCTGAGATCACCCTCGATCCCGCCGCGGCGGCCAAACACCTCACCGCTGCCAGTGCGCCGGTGCTGCAGGCGCTGGCCGAGAAATTCGCCGCGCTGAGTGTTTGGGAAGGTCCGGCGCTGCACTCGGTAGTGGAGGAGGTGACGGCTGAGCTGCAGATAAAAATGGGCCAGGTGGCACAACCCCTGCGGGTTGCACTGGTGGGCAGCGCGGCTTCGCCCGCGATTGATGTGACGCTGCTGCTGGTGGGCCGCGAGCGTACTTTGGCCCGCTTGGCGGCGGCTTTGGCGGCGATTGGCGCGGGATAATGTCGCGACAAGCATTTTTGCCTTGACAGTCTAAAGCCCACTTGCGTATCGTCCCGCCTCCCGCGACGGTTCTGGGGCTATAGCTCAGCTGGGAGAGCGCTTGCATGGCATGCAAGAGGTCGTCGGTTCGATCCCGACTAGCTCCACCAGAACCGCCCCGCGCACACTGTGCGGGGCACGCGAGAAACAGCGTTTGGTAACGACGTCCCCATCGTCTAGAGGCCTAGGACACTTCCCTTTCACGGAGGCGACCGGGGTTCGAATCCCCGTGGGGACGCCACTTTTACCCTTGGCAAACCGGTAGAGCCGCCTCAGCTCACCGGCTTTGAGAGGGGCGCTCAACCCGCGCACGGCGGGGCATCTCGCCGCCGTCCAGCAGCTTACCCTCGGCCAGTACCCCAACGTTCTCGCTAGCACCGGGCCAAGTTTCTGGCCACCCGTGCTTGCGGTCGTGTTGCGCTATCTAGCCCAAGGCTGGGCCCATAGGCCATTACGGGGAGCGCGATTTGGCCCACACGGTATAAGATATTCCCCATGACCACCCAAATGGATTCGCGGTCTTCCGCGCCACCCCCGAGCCTCGCGCCTGCGCGGCCCTACGACGCGCGCCTCGCGCGCTGGCTGGTCACGCCGCTCCAGCACACCTGCATCACGCCTAACCATCTCACCAGCCTGCGTCTGCTCATTGGCACGGCCTGCGCGCTCGCGTTTAGCCAGGGTAGCTATGGCTTTAACAATCTCGGCGCATGGCTGCTGGTGTTATCGAATTTTGTTGACCATACGGATGGCGAACTCGCACGCATCAGCGGCAAAACCAGCCGTTTCGGGCATTTTTATGATCTGGCCAGCGATGGCTTCGTGACGGTTGCGCTGTTTGTCGGCATCAGTATCGGCGTTGGCGCGGTACAGGGTCCCTACTTGCTAGACGACCTGCCATTAACTTCGGCCAGTCTGCTGGTGAGCGCGCCGACCTTGGGTTGGCTGGCCGGCATCGCGGTGGCGCTGATGTTCGTGCTACGCCTGCAAATTGAGGAACGCAGGGGCAAAGCTGGCACGCAGCAGGCGAGCTTAGGGGGCTTCGAAACCGAGGACATCCTTTACCTCATGCCGCTCGTCACACTGCTGGACGGCACGCAGGCGTTTTTAGTGGCCGCAGCGATCGGCGCGCCGCTGTTCGCACTCTGGGTCGTGTGGGACTACTGGCGTGGTTTGCGGTTGCCCACCGTTGCCCGCGCCAATCGCCCTGAGGGCGCTCAATGAGTGCGGCACTGGATGCCCCCGCCACGCCGCACGACGCGGTTGATATGACCCTCACGGACCTGCCAACCCCCGTGCCGCAAGCGGCTTTTCGCCAGCAGGGTGCTTTCTTGTATCTCGCGCAATTTCTGCCGGCCCACGTGACCGCGCAGCTCATTGCCGGCACCCAAGCGGTGTGGGGCAAGGTCAATCGGAACTACCTGCCAGGGCATAAGCAGGGCGGTAGTGTGAGCCGGCATGTGATCGACCAACTGGCGCCGGCCATCGCCGAACTGTATCGCTCGCCCCAATTAATCCACTGGCTAGAGCAGCTGTGTGGCGAGCGGCTGCTGCCCTCGCCGGTAGATGATCCACACGCCTATGCGCTGTATTTCTATACGGAACCCGGCGATCACATCGGTTGGCACTACGACACCTCCTACTACGAAGGGCGTCGCTACACGCTGTTGCTCGGGATACTGGACGAGTCCTCGTGCCGGCTGGAATATCGTTTGCACACCCGCAGCACGGCGACGCCAGTGGTGACGGGTGCCGTGCAGATTCCGCCCGGCGGTTTGGTGTTTTTCGATGGCGACCAACTCCATCACCGCATTACGCCGTTGCGCGCAGGCGAACAGCGCGTCTCGCTCACTTTCGAATACGTCACCAACCCGCACATGCGGCCGCTGCGCCGTTTCATTTCCAATATGAAAGACGCGGTGGCTTATTTTGGCTTCCGGCAGGTGTTCAGTCAGTTGCGCGCCAAGCGTCAAAAACCCCAATGACCCGTACCGCGCTGCTCTCGTTGTCGTTGGGGATGGCGCTGTTTATTGGCCTCATCGCCTGGCAGGGCTTCGCGCCGATCGCGGCCGCTTTGGCGCTTGCCGGCTACGGCGTGGTGGGGCTAGCGGCTTTTCACCTCCTGCCCCTGGTGATCGATGCCGGGGCAATCCACGTGCTCGGGCCGCGCGAGGGGCTGTTTGCCGATGCCGTGCGCGTGCGCTGGTGCGGCGAGTCGGTTAACAGTTTGCTGCCGGCCGGCCAGATTGGTGGACCGGTGTTGATGGTGAGGCGGTTGGCCCAATTGGGCGCATCGACTGCTGAGGCCGCCTCCGTGATCACCGTCAGCACGACGCTGCAGACCCTGGCGCAGGTGTTGTTCGCGCTGTTGGGGCTGGCGGCGCTCGGCGCGCACGCCTTGTCGAGCGTGAACGAAATTCTCTGGATTACCGGCGTGAGTCTGGTGCTGGCGGCGCTGACCTATGGCTTCTACCTCGCCCAGCGGCGCGGCCTGTTTGGCTGGTTGTCGCGGCGGGTTGCCAAGTTAGGCGCGGGTCGCGACTGGTCCTCGTTGCTGAGTGGCGCTGATGCCGTGGATTTACAGGTACAGGCGCTCTATCGCGAAGGTCCAAAAGTAGCGGCCAGCTTTTTGTTGAGCTTTGTGGGTTGGACAGTTGGGACCTTCGAAGTCTGGTTCGCGCTGCGCCTCATTGGGCATCCGGTGGATTGGGTCGAGGCCTTAATGCTTGAGAGTCTGGGGCAGGCGATCCGCGGCGCGGCGTTTGCGGTACCCGGCGCCTTGGGGGTTCAGGAAGGTGGTTATTTGTTACTGGCGCCGGTCGTGGGTTTGTCACCAGAGGCGGCGCTGGCGCTGTCGCTCATCAAACGTGCCCGCGAGCTTTTGCTGGGGGTGCCGGGGCTGATCTATCTGCATTTTTCTGAACGCGGTTGGCGCCTGAGCGCCGCGCGTTTGCAGGCCACCGAGTAGCCAGCTGACAACCCTGAACCACAGGAGGTGTGGTGCGTCACATTATTTTAACGACGGGTTTGGCGCCGCGCCGCGGGTGCGCGAGACCGCTTGCGGCACCGTCCCACGCGGTCTCTTAGCATCCCTGTGATGATGCTAACGTGCTTGGGTGGCCCGGGCAGCCCAACTCATTTCATTCCCTTATCTCGAGTCCCGCAGTTGGTGATCCCATGAATGTCTTAGACAACCCTCCCGCCACGACGACGACGCGCGCGCAACGGCTGCGCCAGCTGCTCCAGAGTGATCAGCTGGAATTCCTCATGGAGGCCCACAACGGCCTCTCCGCACGCATCGTGCGTGAAGCGGGCTTTAAGGCTATTTGGGCGTCGGGTCTCGCCATTTCTGCGCAGTTTGGCGTGCGTGACAACAACGAAGCGAGCTGGACCCAAGTCGTCGACGTGCTCGAATTTATGGTGGACGCCAGCGACCTGCCAATTCTGCTCGATGGCGATACCGGCTACGGCAATTTCAACAATATGCGCCGCTTGGTGCGCAAGCTCGAACAACGCGGCATTGCGGGCGTGTGCATCGAAGATAAGCAGTTCCCCAAAACCAATAGCTTTATCGGTGGCGAGCGCCAGCCGCTCGCCGAAATTGCGGAGTTCTGCGGCAAGATTAAGGCCGGCAAAGACTCTCAGAGCGACCCCGCGTTCTGCGTCGTGGCGCGGGTAGAAGCGCTCATTGCCGGCTGGGGTATGGAGGAGGCGCTCAAGCGCGGCGAGGCCTACCGGCAAGCCGGCGCTGATGCGATCCTGATTCACAGCAAGCTGTCCCGCCCCGATGAGATTCTCGCTTTTGCACGCGAATGGGCGGGCCGTGGGCCGCTGGTCATTGTGCCGACCAAGTACTACAGCACGCCCACCGAGGTATTCCGCAAGGCGGGTATCAGCACGGTTATCTGGGCCAATCATCTCATTCGCGCCGCGGCCTCCGCGATGCAACTGGTGGCCCAAGAAATCCATGCCAGCCAGACGCTGGTGGATGTAGAAGACCGGGTGGCGGCGGTGGACGAAATTTTCAGGCTGCAAGACGCCGAGGAATACACCCAAGCCGAACGGGTTTACCTCAGTGCCTCACAGGCACCGCGGGCGGCGGTCGTGCTGGCCGCCAGCCGGGGGGCGGGCCTCGAGGCGCTCACCACCGAGATTCCCAAAGTGATGCTGTCGGTGGCCGGCAAGCCGCTGTTGCGGTGGATGGTGGATGGCTTTAAGAAGCACGCCGTTAACGACATCACGGTCGTGGGCGGTTATCGCGCCGACGCCATCGACACCGCCGGCATCAAACTCGTGACCAACGAGCGGCACGCGCAAACCGGCGAGCTCGCCTCACTGGCCTGCGCCATCGACCTCCTGCGCGAAGACACCATCATCGCTTATGGTGACCTGCTCTATCGCAGTTACATCCTGCGCGATTTGCTCGATTCAGACGCCGATTTTTGCGTCGTCGTCGATTCAACCGCGGTGCAGAGCGAGCCCGAGCCTGCCACGTCTGCGACCGGCGCCCGCGATCTCGCATTCTGCACTGGCGCGGATACCCGCGAATTATTTGGCCAACGGGCGCTCTTGCAACGGGTTGCCGTGGCGGTGGACGGACAAGATCCGCAGCGAGTTGATGGCCAGTGGATAGGCTTGCTGAGTGTGCGGGGCGCGGGGCGTGCGCGGCTAAAAGCGATGCTCGCCACGTTGCGCGAACGCCCCGACTTCGACCACCTCGACATGCCGGCGCTGCTCAATGCGCTGGTGGGCGCGGGTGAGCTTATTGAGGTGCTCTACGTCCATGGCCACTGGCGCAATGTGAACGACCTTGAAGATTTACGACGGGCGGCAGATTTCGCGCATGCGCAAACGCCGTTCGCCGCTTCTGGCGCGGGGCTTGCGAATGACTGACACCCGCCACCGGCGGCTCACGCACGGCGCGCGCGTTCCTCAGCACCTACCCTCGTCAGTGTGGGTGAGCGCCGGCCAGCTGGCCGCTGCCACCCACCTCCCCGCAGGCCGCCGGCTTACACTTTAGATTGTCTGGAGCGCACTGAATGTTGTTACTGAATCCTGGGCCGGTGAGTTTGTCTGAGCGGGTACGCAATAGCCTGCTGCAACCCGATCTCTGCCATCGCGAGCCGGAGTTTTTTGACCTGCAGGACGCGGCGCGTGAGGGTTTGCTCGGGGTTTATGGTTTGGCTGCCAGCGACTGGGTGCCCGTGCTGATGACCGGGTCCGGTACTGCTGCGGTAGAGAGCATGGTGGCCGCACTGGTGCCGGAAGGTGGTCGCTTGTTGGTGGTTGAGAATGGCGTTTATGGTGAACGCATCGCGCAGATGGCGCGGCAATATCGCATCCCACACGAAGTGATCAAACACGACTGGCTGTGCGCACCGAACTTGCACGCGATCCTCGCACGCTTAGACGATGCCCAACCCCGTTTCACCCACCTTGCGATCATCCATCACGAAACCACCACCGGCCGGCTGAACCCCTTGGACCGCCTCGCGCGGGCCTGCCTTGAGCGGGGCGTAGGACTGCTGGTAGATGCGGTGAGTAGCTTTGGCGCGGAGGCGATCGATTTTACCCACCCGGCTTTATTGGCGGTCGCCGGGACCGCCAATAAATGTCTGCACGGGGTGCCGGGCGTGGCCTTTGTGATGGCCCGCCAGCTTGCCCTAGAGCAGGCGACGAGCCGCACTTATTATCTGGATCTGGGCCGCTTGGCGACGCTGCAAGCGCAACGCAATACACCGTTTACACCGGCGGTGCAGGCTTATTACGCGCTGGTTGAGGGTCTACACGAATTGCGCGATGAGGGTGGCTGGGCGGCGCGACACGCGCGCTACGAGGCTCTGGCCGAGCGCGCGGCCGCCGGGTTTTTGGCGTTGGGGATAGGTCCCGCCATACCGCCCGCAGAGAGTTCGGTGGTGTTGCGCGCTTACCGGCTACCACCCAAGGTGGACTATCCACAGTTGCATGACGCGCTTAAAGCCGCCGGTTTTGTGATCTATGCCGGGCAGGGCGGTTTGTCCGCCGAGATTTTTAGGATCTCCACGATGGGACGGGTACAGGCTGCTGATATCGATCGGCTAGTGCAGGCGGTAGCCCAGCTGCTGGACTGAACACGACCCGCGGGCCGCGCCAAATCACGCCGATCACGGTGCGGTGTGGCCCGTCCGTAACGCCGCGCACCTGCCGCGCGCCGCGGCCTCTAGCGTGCCACCAAAAAACTGGCCGGTGCGGTTGGTGCGCGCAATCTTCAGCACCACGCATGAAAGATGCGCCGTGCCAGCTTATGCCGCGTGGCTAGCAGGCTATAGACCTGACCCCGAAGCAATCGGCGCATTCGCGGGGTGCACAGCGCGTGGTTATTTTGGCAGTGCGAAGGCGATCACCGTATCTCCCAGCGGGAACTTGAACAGCGCATGGCCGCCGGCGGCGACCGCAACATATTGCCGCCCGCCTACCCGATAAGTAATGGCTGGCGCGTTGACACCCGCACCGGTGGCGAAGCGCCACAGGCGCTGACCACTGTGCGCATCCACGGCGATGAAGTCGCCATTGGATTCCCCGGCAAACACCAAGCCGCCGGCGGTAGCCAGCGCGCCGGACATCAGGGGTAAATCGCTCTGCAACTGCCATTTTATTTTCCCATCGCGGGGATCAATGGCCGACAGTGTGCCGGCGCGTTTCACCTCATCCTTGAAACTCAACACGGTCACTGTTTTGCCGGCGGCATTTTTTTCTAGCTGATAGTGGGTGGGGGCATCGCTGGCAGGTACATAGGTCAAACCGGTCTGCGGGCTGTACGCGGAGGGGGGCCAGTTCGCCCCACCCCCCGCGCCGGGGCGTACGTCGATGCCAGCGGCCGTGGCGCGTCGGAACATGGTCGTATCCTGCGGCACAAAGGCTTCTGAACGCCGCAGGGGCGCGCCGGTCAGCCGATTCAGCACATACATCCAACCCGACTTGGAGGCCGCCGCCAGCGCAGGTATGGGGGCTTGGCCGGGGCGCTTGAGGTCGATGAGCACCGGTGGCGAGGCGGCGTCGTAGCCCCACAGATCGTGCGGCACCAGTTGGTGGTGCCAGCGCAGCTTGCCGGTCGCGATGTCCAGCGCGATGAGCGAGGACGTGTAGAGATTGTCGCCCGGACGTTTGTCATCCTCGTAGCCGGGTGAGGCATTCCCCGTGCCGAAATAAATAAGCCCCTGTGCGGCGTCGATCGAGGGCGTGGAATAAATGGAACCCCCGCCGGTCTTCCAAGCGTCACGGTATTGGGCCGCGCTCGCGCGCTCAGCGACGAGGTCGCGCGGTAGCGGATCACCAAAGGCCGTCTTGGCGACGAAGTCCCCTTCCCAGCCTTGGGCGGCGGTTGAATACCAGCGCCACAGTAGTTGCCCATCGGTCACGCTGTACGCCGACAGAAATGCCCGCAGGCCATCCCGCACACCCGCTTTGCCCAGTACCGAGGCGCTGTTGTGCTCCGCATCTGCCAGCACGGCGCTGTAACCCGTGCCGCTGACGCCGACGAAAACCCGGCCCTCGTAGACCACTGGCGCCATGTTGCCGGCAAAGCGGGTGGCGCGGTCAAAAGCGGCGTGATCGGCGGGGTCATAGTGGGTGATGGCCGCAAGATCAGCGGGGTCGCCGCTCATAGGGTCAACCACCGGAATATCCCACACCAGCTTGCCGTTGCTGGCATCCAACGCGATGAGACGCGCGTCGGCGGTGATCATGAACAAGCGGCCATTACCCCAAGCCAGCCCACGATTATGCGAGCCGCAACACAGTTTTTCGGTCTGCGCCTGATGGGTATAGCGCCATTTCACCGCACCACTTGCCGCGTCCAGCGCCATCACGTGGTTGAAGGGCGTGGTGAGGTACATCACCCCATCGACGACCAGGGGATTGGTCGGAAAAGTGCCCAAGATCCCCGTTTGCAGAATCCACGCGGGCGCTAGTTTTGCCACATTACCGGTGTTGATCGCTGACAATTCGCTGTAGCGCTGGTTGTTGAAATCATGGCCGTAGGTGGACCAGTTATCCTGGTCGCGTAGCGCTGGGTCTTTTTGCTGGGCGGTGTCGGCGAGTCCCGGCGGGGCACTGCTGGCTAGGACAAGGAAGGTGGCGATGAGAACGAGTAGGCGTTGGGCGATCATCGGGGTACCTGCGCGAGGGGGAGATATTCCCCAGCACTCTAGCAGAGGCGGGCGATCACGCCTGCCCGACGCCCATCGGTGAGGTTCACGCAGGTGCCGGCGGCCTGCGCCGCCAACGCCCGCCGGTTTTCAACTGTTAGCAAAAATCGCGTGCTGGGTGTGCTCTCGGCGATAATCCTCACGCCTAGGAACCCTATCCAGAAGGAGACGTCGTGGTCTGTGCCCAAACAATCAAAATGGCGGCGGCTCGCCCGGTGGTCGCCGCAACTTCTACCCTCGTGAGGTTTGTTCGATGATCTGGCAGCGCGAGGAGCACCGCCACGAAGACAGTGGCCGGGTTCTGCACGTGGCTCTGCCAGAAGGCTATGCCGAGCATCCAGAGCCCTATCCGGTGGTGGTTTGTCTGGACGCACAATGGACCTTCGGCACGGTCTGCGACGTGGCGTTGAATCTGGGTTTGGCCCGCATACTGCCGCGGGTGGTAGTGGTTGGGGTAGGGTGGACTAGCACCACCGCACGCGCGGTGGTGCATCACCGAGCGGCGTCCTATACGCCGACCTCGGCAGCCATTCCGCCCTCGGTGGCGAGGAATATGGCCGACGCCCCATCCTTCGGTGGCGCGCCCGCGTTCCAACGCTGGCTGCTCGACGGGGCGCTGCCTGAGCTGGAAGCGCGCTACCGCATCGATCCCGCGCAACGCACGCTTATTGGTCATTCGTTGTCGGGCCTATTCGGGCTTTATACGTTGTTCACCCGGCCCGCGGCGTTCAACCGATGGCTGCTGGCCAGCCCGTCGTCATGGTGGGATAACCGGCACATTTTCGATCTAGAACAACGCAACCTGGCGCACGGGCCGGCGCTGCGAGGCCGGGTTTTTTTGTCGGTCGGTGGCGAAGAGGGTCAGGTGGGCGATATTCCCATGCTCGCTAATACCGAGAGTCTCCACGCGCGCCTCGCGCAGCGGTGTGGTGCCGATTTTGACACCACGCTGGCTGTGCTCGACGGTGAGTTGCACCATTCCACCATCCCGGCAGCGGTGAGCCGCGGGCTGCGGTGGCTGTATCGCTGAACGCGCGCGACGCCGCGTTTAGCCTCGCGTTATGCCCTTGAAACAACGGCTGCACTAAGCCTGCTGGCACGCAGCGGCCGCGTGTGCGGTGCCTTCGCACGGGCGAGGTCGTCTAACTTAAATTTAACGTGTGGCCACGACGATGATGCGTTACTTTATCCATAACGCCAGTCACGCTGAGCGTGTCACCAACACAGGCCAACTTTAAATGTCGCCAGACAAACTCAAGACGAAGCCCAAGCGTGCGCGATAAACCAGCTCCTCATACAGGGGCCCCTGCTGGTTGGTTGGCAGCCTTCCATCAAGACATCGTCAGCCACGCTAACGATGTCGCCGATCTGCAGCCCACCTTATTAATGCTGGTGCAGGCGTTGGTCGATTTGGGTCTGGCGCCGCAGCGAGCCTCTTTATCCCTGTTAACCAGCCACCCTTCGCTGAGCGGCTTGGGTTATGTGTGGACGCGGACCTCGGGGGAGGTGACATCATTCGAGCGACCAGCGCATTTTCTTGACACCCCGGAACACCTGAGCAGCCCGCTGCACGATGTCTTGACGCGCAACGCGCCGTTATTCTTAGACGCGGCTGCGATGATCCAAGACCCACGCTTCGACATCCTGCGTCAGTTCGCGAGCGATGGCGCCACCAGCTATTTCGCCTTGCCTGTGATGTCCTCGAGTAACAGCGTGCATGTGCTGGCGTTAACGACCCACCGCGCCGGCGGCTGGAGTGTGGCCGATACCGATCTGGTCGCCAGCGTGGGGCCTGTCATTGGCCTGATGATCGACCTGACCGAGAGCCGCCGGCTGCTGGGTGCGATTGGCGTTGCGCACGAGATCATCCAGCGCACGCTGGTGGAAGAAGAACTACGCAACGTGCATGCGGTGGCGCTAGCGACCGAACTCAAAGCAGAACTGGCCACGCAACAGGCGACCGAGCTGGGCGTTGTCGCCCGCGCAGCAACCGCTGCGAACCATGCTAAAAGCGATTTTCTGGCCAATATGAGCCATGAAATACGTTCGCCCATGAATGCCATCATTGGTTTGTCGTATTTGTGCCTGCAAACCGAACTCACCCTGCAGCAGCGCAATTACGTGTCCCGGGTGAACCAATCGGCGCAGAGTCTGTTGGTGATCATCAACGATGTTCTCGATTTCTCGAAGATGGACGCCAACAAACTGGTGTTGGAGAAAGCGCACTTTGATCTGCGGTCGAGCTTTAGTTTGATTGAATCCGTGACGGGACATCTGGCTCGCGAAAAGGACTTGCACTTCGAGGTCTCTACGGCGACCAACGTGCCCGAGTTTGTGCTGGGCGATCCGTTTCGCCTAGGTCAGGTACTGCTGAACCTGACCAGCAACGCGGTGAAGTTCACGCACGCGGGACGGATCAGTTTATCGGTGGCAATCCGGGAAGTGGGGGCGCAGGGCGTGGAACTGGAGTTTCAGGTGCGTGACCCTGGCATTGGCTTGACCCCCGAACAAGTCGACGGGTTGTTTGAGGCTTTCACTCAGGTAGATACCTCCACCACGCGTAAATATGGCGGCACCGGTTTGGGACTGGCGATCAGCAAGCGCCTCGTCGAACTCATGGGTGGACGTATTTGGGTTGAGAGCACGTTAGGGGTCGGCAGTTGTTTTTATTTTACGGCGCGCTTTGGGCATGGCGAAGCCACGCAAGCGCGTGCGCTCATGCAAGCCAATGCCAGTGAGGTGGCTGCCGCGCGGGCGCGTCTGCAGGGCGTGCGAATTCTGGTAGCCGAGGACGACGCTTTCAATCAGCAGGTCATAGAAGAGCTGCTGCAACAGAGCGGGGCGTGCGTGCAGGTTTGCGAAAACGGGCGCACGGCGCTGGCGCACTTGGAACAAACGCAGTTTGATTTGGTGTTGATGGACGTCCAAATGCCGGTCATGGATGGCTATGAAGCCACACTGAAAATTCGCGCCAACCCCGCGTTGGCAGGGCAGCGTGTCATCGCAATGACCGCTAACGCGATGGCCAGCGATCGTGAACGTTGCTTTGCCGCTGGCATGGATGATTTTGAGACCAAGCCCATCGACCCGGACCGTCTGTATCTAACCCTCGCCAAATGGCTGCCGGCACCGCACAAACTCCCTGAGCCTAGCGTCGCGGCGATTGCCGAAGCAAGCCCGGAAATGCCCCAATCCGCGCCGTTCGACTTCACCGTGCTGGGCCGTTTGTTTCAGAAGGACCCGGCCAAAGTGGGACACCTTGCTCGCGAGTTTTTGCACGCCGCGCAGGCGGCTGTTGCGGCGTTTGAGGCGGCGCGAGAGCGCCGCGATCTGGCGGCGTTGGTAAGCCTTGGCCACCGCTATAAATCGGCAGCGGCGATGGCGGGTGCGGGAAGTTTTGCCGTTTTGTGTCAGGACATTGAAGCTGTCGGTAAGGCTGGGGATTGGCCACGACTGGAGAATCTGCTGTCGCAGATGGCCCCGTTAGTCGAAAGAATAGCGGTACAAATCACCCACGAGGTGGGGTGAGGGCGGCTGTTCCAGCGCCCTTAGCCGGCGTTGCTGGCAACGGCTAACCTGCCACCAACGCGCGGGCGCGGACCGTCTTCGTGAATCAATCGAGCGAGGTACCGAGTGGCCAAATATGTGTTTCTAGCCTTCACCAATCCCCGCACCGAGGCACAAGAAGGGGAGTTCAACCAATGGTATGAGCAAGACCATGTGAGGGATGTGCTGAACGTCCCCGGTTTTATTTCTGCCCGACGCTTTCGGTTGGCGCAGACGCAGTTTCCGCTGGACGATCAGGCGCACACGCACCGCTACTTGGCCCTCTATGAAATTGAGACCGACGATGCCGCAGCCACCCTGCAAGAGGTCGTTGCCCGCGTGGGTAGCCCGGATATGCAATACACCGATGCCTTCAACATGGACACCTTACAGGCCTCGCTGTTTGAAGAAATTATGCCGGTGTTGAAAGCCGAGGATGTGCAGCGTCCACGACGTGCTTGAGTGCACCCCGCGCGCTGATACGCGTGCGTGGATAGCTTAGAACCCCTAGAGGAGGTTGCCCCGCGCAGCCTGCGCGTGTGGCGAGACGCTAGCCGAATTTTCGCGCTAACAGCAGGGCGGCATCGATGGGCAAAAAACGGGTGGCCGCAGCCTTCAGCGCGACCGCGCTCAAACGCGGCACACCGTAGACTTCAACCTCCACCCCATGGCGGTTAATCACCCGCTCTACGAGGGGCTCGAAATCCCCGTCGCCCGAAGCCAGTACCACCACGTCGGCCTGCGGGGCGTAGTCGAGGACATCCAACACAATGCCCACATCCCAGTCACCTTTTGAGGACCCGTCGGCACGTTGGAGATAACGCTTTAACCGAACCTCAAAGCCAATGCCGCGCAGAATATTTTGAAATTGCTGCTGCTTTTCGTCGCCCTTTTCTACTGCGTAGGCAAACGCCTTGACGACCTCGCGCCCTTGAGTTGCGGCCGCCCAGAAGGCGTTGTAGTCGAAATTTTGCCCGTAGGCATCGCGAGTGGTGTAGTAGATGTTTTGCACATCGACAAACAGCGCGACACGTTTCATGCGGGTACCAGCGCGAGTAAATCGGTGAGACTGTGGATGACATAGTCGGGCGTCGCCCGGGCGCGCCCGCTTTGCAGCGGCGGCACCGCGCCGGCATTGAGGATGAGAGCCGTTTTCATGCCGACCCACGCGGCGCCATCGATGTCATGTTCGGGAGAATCGCCCACGAACAACACTTCGTGGGCAGCAAGTCCGGATTTTTCCAGACACAGTTCAAAGATCCCCCGATGGGGTTTGCAGGACTGGGCGGTTTGTGAGCTGGTCCAGTGGTCGAAATATTGCTGCAGACCTTCCCGTGCAACGATGGGTTCCAGCATGTCGTCGTCAATATTGGAGACGATCGAAAGATAAAGGCGGCGGGCCTTAAGCTGCGCCAACGTGGCGTGGCAATCGGCCTTGAGCGCCAAACCATCGCGCAGACCAGCGAGATTCTCTTGTTGGTACCACGCTCTGACCTCCGGGGTGAGCGGCGCGTCGAGCAATTCGCAGCAACGTGCAAAAACCTCCGTGAAATAATCGCTGTGCAGGTAGTAATCGCGGGTGGCGTAGCGCTCGGTGGTGTCTTTAACCGCTTGCGAATAAGCGCTTTTGACAGCCTGCGGATCCTGCTTGCAGCCCACCCGCGTAGCGGCCTCCAAAAGTAGTGGCGTGTGGATAGCGGTGATGTGGTGGTAGCTTACGAGCGTGCCACCGAGATCGAAAAAAATGCCTTTGAACATCAATATTTCCTTATCACCGCAGTGAACAAAGTGGCCGTCAGGTGCCTGCCAGAAATGCGGTCAGCCCAATGTGCGCGTGACGATCTCGGTGGTGTCTTTCGACAGCCCAGGTTGAGCGAGAATCTCCCGCAGGGCCGCGCGGGCGTGGTGCTGGCGAGCGTCGTCGAATTTTCCCCACCGGTCAAAGGCTCGCGCCAAGCGCGCAGCAACTTGGGGATTGATCGCATCTAGTGCGCAGATCTGCCGCGCCGCGAAGCGATAGCCACTGCCATCGGCGAGGTGGAACCCCAGCTGGTTGGACTGACAGAACGCACCGATCAAAGACCGGACGCGGTTGGGATTGGTCAACGAAAAATCCGGGTGAGACAGTAAAAGTTCCACTTGACGCAGGGTGTCGGGCAGCCGCGAGGTGGCTTGGACCGAGAACCATTTGTCGATGACCAGCGGCTCCTTTTGCCACTGCGCATAAAAAGCCGCGAGCGCTAAAACACGCTGCGGGCATTCGCTGTTGGCGAGCGCCCCGAGGGCCGCCATGGCATCGGTCATGTTGTCCGCGCTCTGAAACTGGGTGTGGCACAAGGTTTCGATGGCCGGTTCGCCCAGTTCCATGAGATAGCCCAAGCACACATTACGGAGTGCCCGGTAACCGACCGCCGCCGGGGTGGGTGCGTAGCTTCCGGCTACCGTAAAGGTGTGGTAGGCCGCGAGCAAAGGCGCGCGTAGCGCTAGTGCAATCGCGCGCCGCAGGGTGGTACGCGCTTGCGCAATGGCGTCGGGATCCACCACCGCCATTTGCTCCGCAATGAAGGTGGCAGTGGGGAGACTGAGGACTTCGGCCGCGAACGCCGGGTCGTCTGCGGCGCTGCTCAGCACGCAAGCGCAGGCGGCAATAAAGTCGCTAGGCGAGTCCGGTTCGCGACCCTCGCGCGCGGCGGCCATGGCACCCAACAAACTTTGCATGGCAAGCTTTTGGCCAGCTTCCCAACGGTTGAAAGCATCGCTGTCATGCGCCATCAACAGCGCCAAATCGGCTGCCGGATAGTCGAACGCGAGTTTGACCGGCGCGGAAAATCCGCGCAGCAGCGAGGGCACCGGGGCGCTGGTGATACCGGTGAAAGTGACGCTCTGCGCCGCCTCGGTGAGTAGATACACCGAGCTTTCCGGGTTGAAGGGTGCCGGTTCGCGGGTGACCAAAGGCTGCGCGTGTCCGGCGCGATTTAGCAGCCCCAGCTTGATTGGAATGGGCAACGGCAGCTGGGCCGCGCCGTTGTCTGGCCGGGGACAGCTCTGCTCGAAGTTCAGCGTGTATTCCTGTCGCTCAGCGGCGTAATGCGCCGTTACCCTCACCTGCGGCGTGCCGGCTTGATCGTACCAGCGCTGCAGCAACGACAAATCTACCCCGCTGGCATCCTGCATCGCCCGGACAAAATCTTCGGTACACACCGCCTGCCCGTCGTGGCGCGCAAAGTAGAGGTCCATGCCGCGCCGAAAGTTAGGCGCACCGAGCAGCGTGTGGATCAGACGGACGACCTCCGCGCCTTTTTCGTAAATGGTGGCGGTGTAGAAGTTGCTAATTTCCAGATAGGCGCTGGGGCGCACCGGATGCGCCATCGGGCCGGCGTCTTCCGGGAATTGGCTGTTGCGCAGTCCGCGCACTTCCCCAATGCGTTGGACGGCGTGCGAATAACGATCGCCGCCGTATTGTTGGTCGCGAAAAACCGTGAGCCCTTCTTTAAGACTGAGCTGAAACCAGTCGCGGCAAGTCACGCGGTTGCCTGTCCAGTTATGAAAATATTCGTGGGCGATCACCCGGTCTAGCATCATGAAATCGTGGTCGGTAGCGAGATCTCCGCGCGCCAAGACGAACTTGGTGTTGAAGATATTGAGGCCCTTGTTCTCCATCGCACCCATATTGAAATCGGACACCGCCACAATGGTGTATTGGTCGAGATCGATCTCCAGCCCGAAGACTTCTTCGTCCCACTGCATGGAGGATTTGAGCGCGGCCATGGCGTAGCCGCATTGGTCAAGCCGACCGGGTTCCACATAAATATTAAGCGTCACCGGGCGACCCGAAGCGGTGAGGTAATGATCTTCCAAGAGGTCCAGTTGGGCTGCGACCAGCGCAAACAGATAGGCCGGTTTGGGATGTGGGTCCGCCCAGCGCACCCAGTGCCGCGCGTCCGCCGATTGGCCCTGCGCGACCGGATTGCCGTTAGATAAGAGCACTGGGAAACGCGTGCGATCCGCGTGAATGGTGGTGGTAAAACACGCCATCACATCTGGGCGGTCTAGATAAAAGGTGAGGCGTCGAAAGCCTTCGGCCTCGCATTGCGTGAAGTAACCATTGCGCGAAGCGAACAAGCCCATGAGTTGGGTATTTCGCTCGGGGTAAATATGCACCGTGGTAGTCAGCGTGAAGTGCTCAGGTACACCAGCGATAGACAGCTGTGCGCTATCCAAGGTGTAGCGTTCTGGCCCGAGCGGCACGTCATTGAGGGCGATGTGGATGAGTTCCAGCGCCTCGCCGGCCAATTCGAGCGGGGCTGCCGGATCGGCCGCCTGCGGGTTGCGACTGAAAGCTATCCGCGCTCGCACTGCGGTGTGGGTGGTTTGGAGATCAAATTCCAGCGCGACCGTCGAAATCAGGAAAGACGGTGGACGATAGTCCGCGAGGTAGGTCATGGCAGGGGGTGGGGTGTTTGTCATGCCGGCAGTATAAGCCGGGCGCCAACCACAAGGTGCTGCGCCCG
>CAMAXW010000038.1 GCA_945862315.1 Klebsiella pneumoniae | reverse complement strand
GCACCCTGCCCTACGAGTTGCTCGCCGGTGTCACCGCCGCCGTTGACTACCTTGCCGGGCTGGACGGCAGCACGGCGGGTGCAGCGATGCGCCGGCCGCGCTTGGTGTCTTCCTTCGCAGCCTTGGAAGAACACGAATCAAGCTTGCGCGCGCAACTCGAAACAGGGCTCGCGAAGTTGACCGGTGTCACCGTGCACTCCCGCGCGGCCCAACGCACCCCAACGACGCTCATTACTTTTGCGGGGCGCCCTGCAAGCCACGCTTACCAGTTTTTGGCCGCCCACAAAGTGGCCGCACCGGCGAGCAATTTTTATGGTTTGGAGGCCTCGCGCAGGCTCGGGCTTGGGGATGCAGGTGGCTTGCGAATGGGTCTAGCCCCGTACACCTCCACGGATGACATCGTGCGGCTGCTCACGGGCTTAGACGAATTCGTCAACAATTCAGGGGCCACGGCTTAAGGCCGGGCACTGCAACTGCGTGCTCCCACCGCCCTTCCGCGGTGTTGAAAGCGCACCCGGCATGCGTGGCCTACGACTGACTGCGCGCCCCGCCGACTGGCGGCGGACAATTGTAAATCGCCCTAGACTTCCATCCCCAGCTCTTTAATTTTGCGGGTCAAGGTGTTGCGGCCCCAGCCCAGCAGACGTGCCGCATCGTGGCGACGACCCTGGGTCTTAGCCAGCGCTACGCCGATCATCAGGCGTTCAAACTTGGGCACTGCCTCATCCAAAATGGGCGTGCTAGAAGACGCCACATGATGTTCAGCCCAGCGCCGTAGCGCCAGTTCCCAATCCGACCCCAGGCGTTCATAGAGCACCGCCTCACTCGTTGCATCGCCCGTGAGTTCGCGCGGTAGATCGTGTACTTCGATCGTTTGTGACGGCGCCATGATGGTCACCCGGCGACAAACATTCTCAAGCTCGCGCACGTTACCCGGCCAAGCGTAGGCCCTAAAGACTGCAAGTGCCGATGCTGACAAACGCTTGGTCTCCACCTCAAGCTCGCGCGCCGTGACCTGCAGAAAGTGCGCGCTTAATTCGGGAATATCTTCAAGGCGGTCACGCAGCGGCGGTAACTCAAGCCGGATAACGTTCAGACGGTGGAAAAGATCTTCTCGAAAACTGCCTTCGCGGACACTTTTTTCGAGTGCTTGATGGGTCGCGGCAATCACGCGCACATCGACATGCACCTGCTGGTGGCCACCCACGCGATAAAAATTCCCCTCGGCGAGCACCCGTAACAAACGGGTTTGCAGTTCAGCCGGCATATCGCCAATTTCATCGAGAAATAACGTGCCGCCGTCGGCCTGTTCGAAGCGCCCGATGCGTTGGTTGGTGGCGCCGGTAAAGGCACCACGCTCATGTCCAAATAATTCTGATTCCAGCAGTTCACGCGGAATCGCCGCGGTATTTAAGGCGACGAAAGGTTTACCGACGCGCGGCGAATGGCGATGCAGCGCGCACGCCACCAGTTCCTTACCGGTGCCGGATTCCCCGGTCAGCAGCACGGTCATATGGGTTTTGGAGAGTCGACCGATCGCCCGAAAAACCTCTTGCATGGCCGGCGCCACCCCAATAATGCCGGCCGTGGCGCGGGTTTGCGCCGTCGTCACGAGCGGCGGCAACGTCGATTCTGCCGTCTTGGATAGCGCGCGCAGCACGATCGCCACCGCGTCATCTATATCAAAGGGCTTGGGCAGATATTCAAACGCCCCGCCCTGATACGCCGCGACGGCGCGTTCCAAATCAGCGTAGGCGGTCATGACGATTACCGGCAGATGTGGATGGGAAATCTGGACTTGGTCCAGTAAGGCCAAGCCATCGGTGCCGGGCATACGGATATCCGTCAGGATGACATCGGGCTGCGCGCGTTTCAGGCGTGCGAGCGCTTGGTCGGCGTTCTCAAAACTAGTCGTGGCCAGCTTGGCTTGCGAAAGTGCTTTTTCCAGCACCCAGCGGATCGCCCGATCATCATCAATAATCCAAATCTGGGGTGGGCTTTTCATGGGACGTTCCTTATGGGCAGCCAGACGAAAAACACGGTGTGTCCGGGGACACTCGTGAAGTCGATCAGGCCACCTTGGCGATTAACCAGCGACTGGGCGATGGGGAGTCCTAAACCAGACCCCTCGGCGCGTCCAGAAACCATGGGGAAAAAAATACTCTCGGCGATGTCTGCGGGCACGCCCGGACCATCGTCGATAATGTCGATACGCGCCGCCAACCGATGCAACACCGTACCAATGGTGAACTGTCGATGCGCCCGCGTGCGCAACGTCACGTTACCGCTGCGTGACTGCACCGATTGCATGGCATTACGCGCCAAATTCAAAACAGCCTGCACCAGTAAGTCACGATCAGCGAAGAGTTCGGGGAGGCTAGGGTCATAGTCACGATGGATGGTTACGCCCGGCAGGGCTTCCACTTCGAGAATCTGACGCACGTGTTCCAGCACCTCGTGAATGCTAAAAGTACTCGGCCGCAACTGTCCGCGCGGCCCCAGCATGCGATCCACCAGCGTGCGCAGACGGTCGGCTTCACCGATGATGATCTGCGTGTATTCTTTTTGATGATCGTGCGTGAGTTCACGCTGTAACAATTGGGCGGCGCCGCGGATGCCACCCAAGGGGTTTTTAACTTCGTGCGCCAAACCGCGCATCAGCGTCGTGCTGATCTGATTCTGCATGAGCTTATTTTCCTCCGCCTGAATCCGCTGCTGACGTTCCGTGCTCGTAATCTCCAAAATTAACGCTTGCACCCGGCCTTGCGCGTTTAGACACGGCGAGGTTGTGCAGTCCACGCGCAGCATCTCTTGGTTGGGTCGCGCCAGCCAAAGATCGCGTTCGGTGAAAGATCGATGGCTTAACACCGCCGCAGACACGCCCCGTAAAAACAGGTCGCTTTGGGGAAATAGCTTGGCTAGCGGCAGGCCCCGCAGCTTGGCCACACTGGTCGCCACCAAGTTTTCTGCCGACGAATTGGCCTGCATCACGCTGAGCTTGAGGTCAACCTGGAGCACTGCCGTGGCGAGTTGGTTAAGCACGGCGCCGGCTTCTTGCTCTTTAAACATGCGTTTTCTGCCGGTCGTGTGCATTTTAGGTGCAGCGAAGCCGAACGACCCAGGGCGGCATGCCGCCACTAGGACCCTCCGACCGGCCGCAGAGTACGCGTGCGCCCCTCAACATTAGCGCCCTAGTGGCGGTTTCGCGCGCCACCGAATGCTTCGCTCGCAGCAAGAATTAGACCAATATTGTCCTCGCTAGTGAGGGGACGCCGGCGGTTTGAGTATCGAGTGCCGATGCACATAGAAGCGACTCGGCGAAGAGGCGCGCAGCGGCTGGCCTTCGGCATTGAGAATACGCACCACCAACTCATGGGTGCCCCGTTCGACCTCCGGTAGCGTGATGTGCGCGCTGGTACCAGGTTCTGCAACCGCTTTGCCGTCCAAGAAAAACTGTAGCCGATGACCCAGCGTGCTCTGCAGCGCCGGGGTGAGTTCCGCCGCCACGGCGGTCTCGGCTTGGTTGACTATCGTGGCCTCTGCGGCGGGCTCAGAAATGTTCAAGCGCGTGTAGCTTGCAGCCACCACCGAGCTGCCCACCGCAGGAGTGGGGGCGGGCTGAGACCCAGGCAGGGGTGCTACCGTCGCGGGGGGCGAAATTTCGATGCGTTGGCTCGCCGTGCCGGGGCGATCGGTAAACTCCACGCCGTTGCCGGAATCTGGGTTGCGAAAAACCTCGGTCGCCACGACCCACGCGGGTAGCGCCAGCAGCCAAACCACTATCACCATGCGTTTCATCGCAGAGAGCTTAGTCAGGCGCCGTTCAAGCTTCAACCGGCGGCGCCATAAAAAAACCCCCGCCGAGGCGGGGGTCCTAGCATCGCCGAGAAAAACTCTCGGCTAAACGCTGTAGTACATCTCAAACTCCAGCGGGTGCGGGGTCATGCGAATTCGCGTGACTTCCTGCATTTTGAGCTCGATGTAGGCGTTGATGGTGTCATCGGTAAACACGCCACCGGCGGTCAAGAACGCTCTATCGCGGTCCAGACAATCCAGCGCCTGATCCAGCGAATGACATACGGTGGGAATATGCGAGGCTTCTTCAGGCTCCAGATCGTAGAGATCTTTGTCCATCGGCGCGCCCGGATCGATCTTGTTCTTAATGCCATCTAACCCAGCCATGAGCATGGCCACGAAGGCAAAGTACGGATTCGCGGTGGAATCCGGGAAACGCACCTCGATGCGGCGACCTTTAGGACTGGAAACCCACGGTATGCGAATCGACGCGGAGCGATTGCGAGCCGAGTACGCCAGCATGATGGGGGCCTCAAAGCCCGGCACCAGACGCTTGTAGCTGTTGGTGCTAGCGTTCGTGAACGCATTCAGCGCCCGCGCGTGCTTGATGATTCCGCCGATGTAGTGCAGCGCGGTTTCGGACAGGCCACCGTAGCCGTCGCCCGCAAAAAGATTCACGCCGCCTTTAAACAAAGACTGGTGGCAGTGCATGCCGTTACCGTTATCACCGACCAACGGTTTGGGCATGAAGGTCGCCGTCTTGCCAAAGCTATGGGCCACGTTGTGCACCACATATTTCAGCATTTGGAGAGAGTCAGCACGCTTGAGCAAGGTGTCGAAGCGGGTGCCAATTTCGCACTGGCCGGCAGTTGCCACCTCGTGGTGATGGACTTCAACAGGTAGGCCCATCTGCTCGAGGACGTTGCACATGGCCGAGCGCAGGTCTTGGAGGGAATCGACTGGCGGCACCGGGAAATAGCCGCCTTTGATCCCCGGACGATGGCCAGAATTGCCGCCTTCCATGACCTTGCGGGAGCTCCAGTAGCCTTCTTCCGAATCGATTTCGTAGAAACCGCCGCGCATTTCTTGACCGTATCGCACGTCGTCAAAGACAAAAAACTCTGGTTCCGGGCCAAAATAGGCCGTATCCGCAATGCCCGACGCCTTGATGTAGGCCTCGGCTCGCTTGGCCAGCGAACGCGGATCACGCTCGTAACCTTGCCCAGTGGCCGGTTCAACGATGTCACAGCGGATGATCATCGTTTTGTCTTCAAAGAACGGATCGAGCACCGCCGTGCTCGCATCCGGCATGAGGATCATGTCGGACTCGTGAATACCTTTCCAACCGGCAATGGAGGAACCGTCGAACATTTTTCCGTCTTCGAAAGTTTCGGCGTCCACTTGGTGGTGGGGCACGGTGACGTGCTGCTCCTTACCGCGGGTATCCGTAAACCGGAAGTCGACGTATTTGACCTCCTCCTCTTTGAGAGTCTTCAGAATGCTTTCAACTGACATGATTTCCTCCAGGCCATCACTTGCTTCGGTTCGGACCTTACTCGTTAACAAAAGGTGCACATCTAGGGCTGTTTGATGCGCACCGTGGGATTGCTCTACATCTCGCACTGCTCGTGGCGGCGGGGGGACGTTGCTGTGCCAACCCTCGGTTGGCGGTGTTTACTGGCAGAAATCATGCCATGTCACCAGCGTCGCCGCCCGGCTCGATCGGCCGACTAGCCTGGCTATATTACTGCACCCGCAAAAGACGGTCGTTAAAAATTTCGAGATCAGCGGGCGTCAGCGGGTAAGAGCTGCTCCTCTGCGAACAGCGCCGCCAGCGTCTCGCGCGGGCGCGCCAAATGTACTTTCTCGCCATCCACGACCAGTTCAGGCGGTCGAGGCCGGGCATTGTAATTGGATGCCATCACATGGCCATAGGCCCCGGCGCTCATGATCGACAACAACGCGTGGGTTTCCAACGGCAGATGCCGGCCGGTGGCGAGAAAATCAGCGCTCTCGCACACCGGGCCCACCAAATCGTAGACATGCGCGGTCACGCTGGCGGGCGGCGTTTGCACGACTTCCACCGCGTGCCAAGCCTTATATAGCGCGGGTCTAATGAGTTCTGTCATGGCCGCATCGCAGATGGCGAAGCGCCGCGTGGGGGTGTCTTTGAGGTACTCAACCCGCGTCAACAACACCCCTGCTGGACCGCAAATGGAGCGCCCCGGCTCGATACAAATTTCGTAGCGTTCTGGGATCGCACGACACAAGGCCGCCACATAATCCGCCACCGGGGGCGGGGTCTCGTCCTGATAGCGAATGCCCAGTCCACCGCCGGCGTCCACGTGGGCAATTTCAATGCCCTCTTGGGCCAGTTGGGCCACGAGCGCCATCACCCGCGCAAGGGCATCGATAAAGGGTGCAAGCGCCGTGATTTGGGAACCGATATGGCAGGCGATGCCAGCGACCTGCAGGTGAGAGAGACTCGCCGCGCGGCGGTACAGTGCCAGCGCTTCAGGCATCGGCACGCCGAATTTATTGTCGGTGAGTCCGGTTGAAATATAGGGATGGGTTTGCGCGTCCACATCTGGATTCACCCGAATCGCCACCCGCGCCACTTGGTTCAAGCTGCCGGCGATGTCGTTTAAACGCGCCAGTTCAGCGGGCGACTCCACGTTAAAAACCCCGATTCCCGCAGCCATCGCTGCGCGCATTTCGGCGGCGGTCTTGCCTACCCCGGAGAAAACAATGCGTTCGGGTACCCCGCCCACCGCGAGTACCCGCGCCAATTCGCCGGCCGAGACGATGTCGAAACCCGAACCCAAACGGGCCAGGGTGTCCAACACTGCGAGATTGGCATTGGCCTTCACCGCGTAGTGAATACGATGCCGACGCGCACCAAACGCTAGGTCATAGCTGTGCCAAGCATCGTTGAGTGCGGCACGCGAATACACATAACAGGGTGTGCCGAAGCGCTCGGCAATCAGCCGCAGTGAAGCCTGCTCCATGAACAGTTCGCCGTTCCGGCGTTCAAAATGGGGATAAATCATGGCGACTCAGGACTGTTTTTTGAGAGTGGAAATATCGGTGGTCAGCGTTGGCTTGGGCGGTCGTTTTAACGCGGTTGTGAGGCCGGATCGGGGCTCGGCAGCGAGAGCCCCCCTTTTTGCCCGCAAGCCGCTAAGGCCGCCGTGAGCGCACACGCCAAACAGGCCACCACGATACGCCGCCCAAAGGAGTGGGTTTTGCGCTTGCTTTCGTTAGGGAGTTCGTTCGACAATTCTGGCACCGTATTTTTTGGAGATTATTGCGTTCATGAGCAGCCAGCATATTGTGCACACCACCGACAGCTCATTTGCACAAGACGTGCTCGAGTCCACGAAACCCGTGCTGGTGGACTACTGGGCGGCATGGTGTGGCCCGTGCCGCGCAATCGCCCCCATTCTAGACGAGGTTTCCGCCGAATATCACGAGCAACTCACGGTTGCCAAACTCGATGTCGATGCCAACCAAGCCACCACCGTGAAGTACAACATCCGAGGCATACCCGCCCTGATGTTGTTCAAAGGCGGCGCGGTAGTTGCTACCCACGTCGGGCAGTTGACCAAATCGCAGCTCAAAGCCTTCATTGAAGGGCACCTGTAATCGCCACGTTAAGGCGCCGCGTGACCACAACCCTATAACCGAGTCGTCCATAGAGCCTAGACGGCTCAACTTGAGCATGCTACTTTCGGCCGGCATAAATCTGAAACGCCGTTCTGGGCGTTTCACGCTCACCTAAGCAAATCCACCTCCCGTCTGCGCGCCAGCCACCTTGCGCGCCACCAACTTGTGATTCCAAAACCACATGAATCTGACCGACCTCAAGCAGAAACCCGCCGCGGAACTGATCGCCCTCGCCGATGAACTTGGCTTGGAGGGCGTTGCGCGCTCCCGCAAGCAAGATGTCATCTTTGGCATTCTGAAAGCCCAGGCAAAAAAAGGCGAAGACATCTCCGGCGATGGCGTGCTGGAAATCCTTCAAGACGGATTTGGCTTCCTCCGCTCGGGAGACGGCTCGTACCTAGCCGGGCCAGACGACATTTACGTCTCGCCCAGCCAAATACGCCGGTTCAATTTGCGTACTGGCGATACCATCTCCGGCAAAATTCGCCCGCCCAAAGAAGGCGAGCGCTACTTCGCGCTGTTAAAAGTCGGCGATATCAATTTTGAAGCGCCAGAAAACGCTAAGAACAAAGTCCTGTTCGAAAATCTCACCCCGCTGTTCCCCAATAAGCGGCTAAATCTCGAACTCGGCAACGGCAGCACCGAAGACCTAACGCCACGGGTTATCGATTTGGTCGCGCCAATCGGCAAGGGTCAACGCGGTCTCATCATCTCGCCACCGAAGGCGGGTAAAACGATGATGCTGCAAAGCATTGCGCACTCAGTCGCCATCAATCACCCGGAGTGTTATCTGATTGTGCTGCTCATCGACGAGCGGCCAGAAGAAGTCACAGAAATGCAGCGTTCGGTGCGTGGCGAAGTCATCGCCAGCACCTTCGATGAACCGGCAAGCCGCCACGTCCAGGTCGCGGAAATGGTCATCGACAAGGCCAAACGACTGGTTGAGCACAAACGGGATGTGGTCATCCTGCTCGATTCCATCACCCGCCTCGCGCGCGCCTATAACACCGTGGTGCCGGCGTCGGGCAAGGTGCTAACCGGCGGCGTAGACGCCAACGCCTTACAGCGCCCCAAACGTTTTTTCGGCGCGGCCCGTAACATCGAAGAAGGCGGCAGCCTGACCATCATGGCCACGGCGCTAGTGGATACCGGTTCGCGCATGGACGATGTGATCTACGAAGAGTTCAAGGGCACCGGCAATATGGAAGTGCACCTCGACCGCAAAATTGGCGAGCGGCGCATTTTCCCGGCGGTGAACATCAATCGCTCCGGCACGCGGCGCGAAGAACTGCTCACCCACCCGGAAGAACTTCAGAAAATGTGGATCCTGCGCAAACTGCTCCATCCGATGGAAGAAGTCGCGGCGATGGAATTCCTGCTGGAGCGCTTGAAAGCGACTAAAAACAACAGCGATTTCTTCGATTCGATGAAGCGTTAAGAAAACGCCACCGCCACAAGGCCGCCGTCACGGCGCGCGCCTTGTGGCGGCAGTTCAGCCTGGGGGCCAGCCCAAAGCCCGCCCCGCCAAAACATGCACATGCAGATGAAACACCGTCTGCCCCGCGCCCTCACCGTTATTAACCGCCAGCCGAAACGCCTCACCGTGGCCGTGGTTGCGCGCCACTGCGGCGGCGGCCAACAGCAACCTGCCGAGCAACAGGGCGTCTTCCTCGGCCCCGTCTACCAATCTGGGAATAATTTTGCGCGGCACCACGAGCGCGTGAAACGGCGCCTGTGGATTGATGTCGCGGAAGGCGATGCAGTAGTCGTCTTCGTACAGAATGTCGGCCGGGATTTCGCGCTCGATGATTCGGCTAAACAGCGTTTTTTCGCTCATGGGTGGCTCTCGTTTGCTCGCTCGGGTGCTCGTTTAATCCGCCAAGGTCGCGCGGCGGAGGTGGCTTGAAAATTGGGGCGGGCCGCGTTGAGTTGGCACCGCGCACGCCCCCACCGGGCTTAAACGGCTTAGGGTTTATCCCGCCGCGGCACAAACGCGGCCGCCTGTTCTTGGTAGACGATATCGCCGACGTGAGTGCCAAATTTCGCCCGCCGCCGGTCTTCAAAAAAAAGTCGCAGCGTGTGGGTAATCGTGAGAAAGGCCAATTGGTCCCACGGGATCTCATCCTCGCGGTACAGCGCGCACTCGAGGCTTTCCGTGCCAGGGCTAAAATCGAGGTTCAACAAACGCGCGCGGTACATCAAGTAGACCTGACTGGTATGCGGAATGTTCATCAGCGTGTAGAGCTCGAGAATTTCGACCTCAGCGTTGGCTTCTTCTAACGTTTCTCGGGCTGCTGCCTCTTGCGTCGTTTCGGCGTTTTCCATAAACCCGGCGGGCAGGGTCCAGTAGCCATAACGGGGAGGAATCGCCCGTTTGCATAATAAAATTTGGTCCCCCCATTCCGGGATACTGCCCACGACAATTTTGGGGTTTTGATAAAAAACCTCATGGCACTGACCGCACACATGCCGCGGCCGGTTATCGCCCTCTGGAATCCGCCAGTGCATCTCGCCGGCACCACATTGACTACAAAATTTCATTGCTTTACCTGTTGGGGCGCCTCGAGCACGGCCGCAATTCCGGGCCAGATTGCATCCAAGATAATCGGCTGAGCCAGCGCCGTGGGGTGCAATCCGTCGGTTTGCAGCAGCGCTGGATTAAGCGCCACGTCTTGAAGGAAAAAAGGGGTCAATGATACACCGGCATCTTGCCCCGGCAGCTCACTAAACGCGTTCGCAAAACCACTGGCATACGCCGGCCCATAGTTGGGTGGGAGCCGCATGGGCAACACCACCACCGCCGCACCCGCGTGGCGAATGGCTGCCACCAACGTGCGCAGGTTGGCGCGCAGTGCCGCCAGCGGCAGGCCACGCAGGCCATCGTTGGCCCCTAGTTCTAGCACGACCACGCGGGGCTCGTGTTCGCGCAGCAGCGCCGGCAGCCGCGCCACACCGCCGGCGGTGGTTTCACCGCTGACACTTGCGTTGACGACGCGCTGCGGATGCCCCAACCTTTCCAGCCGGGCTTGCAACAAGACCGGCCAAGCCTCTCCCGACCGCAAGCCATAACCCGCGCTCAAGCTATCGCCAAACACCAGCAAAACCGGTGGCGGTGCCGCGAGCGTACTCGTACCACAAGTCAGCCACGTCAACAGCCCCAGCACGATGCCAAACGCCATTCTCATCGCCGAACACCTCACTAAATCATTTGTCAGTCCCAGTGGTCCACTGACCGTACTGGATGATATCAATTTCAAAATCCAACGCGGCGAGACCGTTGCGGTAGTGGGTACCTCAGGTTCCGGCAAATCAACGCTGCTAGCCCTGCTGGCCGGCTTGGAAATTCCCAGCAGCGGGCGCTGCGTGCTAGCCGGGGAGGATCTCTCGCAGCTCGACGAAGACGCGCGGGCCCGTGTGCGCCGCGAAAAAGTGGGTTTTGTCTTCCAGCAGTTTCATTTGCTACCCGCGTTTTCCGCCCTGGAAAATGTGCTGCTGCCACTGCAATTAGCGGGGGCCCACGACGCTCAAACGCGCGCCCAAACCATCCTCAATACCGTGGGACTGGGTGACCGATGGCACCACTATCCACGCCAATTATCTGGTGGCGAACAACAACGCGTCGCACTGGCGCGGGCCTACTGTACCGCGCCAGCCCTGCTTTTGGCCGATGAACCGACGGGTAATCTGGATGCCACCACGGCACGCCAGGTGACGGATCTGCTGTTCGATCTCAATGCCCAGCAAGCCACCACCCTGGTGCTCATTACCCACGACGAGCGCTTGGCGGCGCGCTGCGCCCGCACGCTGCGCTTGGCGGCGGGACGGCTCGTTGAATGATTGAGGCTGCGGGTCTGGCAACATCCTCGCTTGCCACGCTGCGGCTCGCCGGACGTTTTTTCCGCTGCGACCTCCGCAGCGCGCAGTTTTTGGTGATCGGGCTGGCGGTGATCGTCGCCGTGGCCAGCATCACGGCCGTCAGCACCTTCACCGCCCGCGTACGCAGCGCGCTAGACGGGCAATCTCACGCGCTGCTGGCGGCCGATCTGGCGGTAGTCTCCAGCGAAGTGCTGGCCCCCAGACTCACCGAACTTGCCCACGCGCAGGGGCTACGCACCACCCGTTTTCTGGCGCTGCGCACCATGTTGAGCGCCGGTGAAAACCTGCAATTAAGCGAGTTAAAAGCGGTGGCTGCTGGCTACCCCCTACGCGGCAATTTAGTGGTGAGGGACACGCTGGACGGCACGGACCACATTGCCCTCGACCTACCCGCACCGGGCGAGGCTTGGGTCGATGCCCGTCTACCCGGCCTGCTCGGGGTGGCGCTTGGCGCCACTATTGGCATTGGCGAAGCGCGCTTCACTATCACCCGTGTGTTGACCCTAGAACCCGACCGCGCGGGGGAGTTTTTTTCGCTGGCGCCGCGGGTCCTCATCAATCTTGAATCACTCCCGGCAACCCGTCTGATTAGCCCCGGATCGCGGGTGCAACACAGCTTGTTGCTGGCTGGGCCACGCGCGGCACTCGCCGAGTTTCGCAACAAGGCAGCACTCGACCACCAAGCCCGTTTTGTATCACCCGCCGATGCACGACCAGAAATCCGTGCCGCGCTCACCCATGCGGAACAATTTCTGGGTCTGGCAGCGCTGACGGCCACCACCCTGGCCGGCATTGCCATTCTGCTGGCCGCGCGCAGCTACGCCAGCGAACGCCTGGACACCGTGGCCCTGCTGCGAACATTTGGCGCCAGCCGCAACCAAATCCTCCTCTTGGTGGTGGGCGAACTGGTGCTGTTAGCGATTACCGCCGCCGCAATCGGTGCCGCCTTAGGTTATGGCGCCCAAAACATCCTTGCCACCGCGCTGCGAGGTTGGACCCAAGGCGTGCTCCCGCCGCCCGACTGGACTGGCGCGGCACGCGGGTTTGTGGCCGGCGTCATCGCGGTGGCTGGCTTTGGCTTGGCCCCACTCGTGGCGCTGCGCAATGTGCCTCCGGCGAGAATTCTGCGCCAAGACACCCAAGTCCCGGGCACGCGCCCGCTGCTGAGCGGGGTCTACGCGCTGGTTGCGATGGTGTTACTCGCACCTTGGGACAGCGGCGACTGGCACCTCACCGGTTGGGCCCTCGTTGGCTTCGGCGCGGTGTTGTGCTTGCTGGCGGGTGCCGGCTTCGGGTTGGTGGCCCTGCTAGGCGCGGTACGTGGTCAAGCAGGCATCGCTTGGCGTTCTGGCCTCGCCAATCTCGCGCGTCGACAGCACCAAAGCGTGTGGCAAATTACCGCATTGGGGCTCGGGATCATGGCGCTGTTGCTGCTGAGTCTGCTCCGCACCGACCTCCTGGTGCGTTGGCAAGAAACGCTACCCGCCAACACCCCAGACCAATTTTTGGTCAACATTCAGCCCGCGCAAGTGGTCGCACTAAAAGCCTTTTTGAGCCGCCATCAATTACCGGAGACCGCGCTCTACCCCATGGTTCGAGGGCGCTTGGTCGCGATTGGGGGGCGACAGGTTAGCCCTGATGACTATCCCGATCCGCGCGCAAAACGGCTGGTAGATCGCGAATTCAATCTGTCTTGGACCAACGAAGTGCGCGCCGACAATCGCGTTGTGGCCGGCAGTTTCTGGGGCGAATCGGCCAGTCCGCAGTTCTCGGTTGAAGTGGAATTGGCCAAGCAACTGGGCATCAAAATTGGCGACGTGCTGCGTTTTAGCATTGCCGACCAAGCGATAGAAGCCAACGTAACCAACCTGCGGGAAGTCGCGTGGGATTCCATGCGAGTGAATTTCTTTGTGGTCTCCCCGGTGAGTTTATTAGGCAGCCAACCGGCCACCTTTATCACGAGTTTCCGGCTCCCGCCGGCTCATCCAACCCTGCTGCGCGAACTCGTGGCCGAGTTTCCTAACATCACGGTTATCGATGTCGGCGCGGTGCTCACCCAAGTGCGCGGCATCATGTCGCGGGTGGTGGACGCCGTGCAGTTTGTGTTTCTTTTTACGCTCGCGGCCGGCGTTATTGTGCTGATCGCCGCACTCCGGGCAACCCAATCCGAACGCATTTACGACGCCGTCATCCTCAAGACGCTGGGCGCACCACGCCGGCTCATCGCTAGCGCGGTGGCGATTGAATTCGCCGCGCTGGGGGCCTGTGCGGGACTCATTGGGGGGCTGGGCGCGGGCTTTGGCGGTTGGATCATTGCGCGCAAAGTGCTGCATATCGACTACACCCTACAACCCGCCGTCATCGGCTGGGGAATGCTGGCCGGGCTGACGGGGATAGTGGCGGTGGGGCTATATGCGGTGATTAGCGCGCTGCGCGAACCCGTCAGCAGCGCGTTGCGCAAACTCTAACCGGCGCTAGGTGCGCTGGTCATCTGCGGCGGACCATGGCGGCGCGACGATGGCCAAGAATCTCAGCACCTCGCTGCCGCAATTTTCGATCCACTGCTCGGCACCGGCCGGGATGAGTGCGGTGTCGCCCGTGACGAGCCGCGAAGACAGCGCGTCAACGTGCAGTTCGCCCTCACCAGCGACAATGAAATAAACTTCCGTTTGTGCCAAGCGATGTCGATAAGTGGCCGCTCCCACCGCGACTTCGGCCAGTGCGAGCGAGTACTCGAGCTGGCAGTCCCCGTGCGCGGGGTGCAAAAGTTCGCGCAGGAGGCAGCCATCGTTGGCAATGAAGGCCGGCACTTGCGCGGCGTGTTTAATTAGCATGACATCGACCTCGACCATTAGGCCCCTGTGCCACAACGCGTGGCGCGGGTCGCCAAGACAGGAGCATATCGCAGATGGCGAAGTATCGTGGCACCACCAATTTTGCGCATGAGTCAGCCACCCCGCTGGGTGTTTTATTGTGTAATTTGGGCACCCCGCAGGCGCCGACGGCGAGCGCCGTGCGCACTTATTTGGCAGAATTTTTAGCCGACCCGCGCGTCATAGAACTGCCCCGCCTGCTGTGGATGCCTATTCTCCACGGCGTGATTTTAAATATTCGGCCGCGCCGGTCAGCGCGGGCTTACGCTAAAATCTGGGGTGCTGAAGGCTCGCCGTTGATGGTCAATTCGCAGGCGCAACGCACCGCCCTCGCCGAACATCTAGAGGGGGTAGCCCCTGGCCAGTTCAAAGTGGCCTTAGGCATGCGTTACGGCCAACCCTCCATCGCCAGCGGACTGCGCGAATTGGCCGCGGCGAATATTAGACACCTGCTCGTGTTACCGCTCTACCCCCAGTACTCGGCGCCCTCCACGGCTTCGGTGATAGATGCGGTGACTGCCGAATTACGCCAATGGCGTTGGGTGCCTAGCCTGCGCACGGTGATGGACTACCACACCGACGATGCCTACCTAGACGCGCTGGCCGCCAGCGTGCGGGAATTTCGCGCGCGCCACGGCAGCGGCGAACGCTTGATGATTTCCTTTCACGGCATTCCGCGGCGATATTTTTTGGCGGGAGACCCCTATTTTTGCCATTGTCAGGCGACGGCCCGCCTCCTCGCGCAGCGTCTAGGCTTAGGCCCCACGGAGTGGCTCATTACTTTTCAGTCGCGGTTTGGGCGCGAAAAGTGGCTAGAACCCTACACCGACATCACGCTCGGACAACTAGCGCGCGAAGGCGTGGGCACCATTGACGTCGTGTGTCCCGGCTTCGCCGCAGATTGTCTGGAAACCCTCGAGGAAATCGCCGTTCAATATCGCGAGTTGTTCGAGGCCGCTGGCGGCCGCGAGCTGCGCTACATCCCGGCGTTGAACGTGCGCGCGGATCACATCAAAGCCCTCGCGGGCCTAGTGGTGCGGCATACTCAGGGTTGGGATACCCAGAATAGCGCCACAACCGGCGCCTGCACCCGGGCGCAGGCACTCGGTGCCAATGCTTAGGCCGTGACCTCCACGCCACGCCAAAAAGCCACATAGCCTTCGATGTGCTTGGCTTCGGCTTTGCTCTGCGGGTAGTACCAACAGGCGTCACGATTAACCGCGCCGTTGACCACCACATCGTAATAGCTGGCGGTACCTTTCCAGCCGCACACGGTGTGGGTGTCGCTGGGTTGAACGTAATCCCGATTGAGCGCGGCGGCGGGGAAATAGAGATTGCCCTCCACCACTTCGCAGTGATCCGACGCTGCGATGACCACCCCGTTCCAACGTGCCTGCGGCATAAAATTCTCCTTTAAGTTAACAATAGCCGCGCGCCGATTGGCACGCGGCGAGTTCGCCCACGCAGGGTGGGCGTTGGTTTAGGCGAGTTCGCGTAGAGCGGTGGCCAACGCCGGGCGGGCTTGCACCGGCACCGCCGCCGGGTAGCCATACCAGATGATACCCACGCTGAATTCCGTTTTGGGATCCGCCCCTAACGCATCGAAGTAGGGGGCTGCCTGCGTCACTTTGCCGGTCGACCACTTGCTCCCAACGCCCGCCTCCCACAGCAATAATAGAAAATTTTGCACAGCGCAACAGCACGCGGCGTAGTCTTCACGCTCGCGCGCCGGGTCTTCGTTGCGCAGGCAGGTAACGGCCACCCAGCCAGGCATGGCACGCCAACGCCGCAGCTTCGCGTTAGCGGCGTCTTCCCCGCTTTTGCGGCGGACAATATCCGCGTTAAGCAGGCTAATACGCTCGGCGGTGGCGGGCCCCAGCCAATAAAAACGCCAGGGCTCGGTGCGGTGGTGATTAGGCGCCCAGCGCGCCGCATCCAAGGCGTTGAGAATCAACTCGCGCGGTGGCATCTCAGTGGTGAATTCGTGGATCGTGCGGCGCGCCCGCACCAAGGCGCTCAGGGTGCGCGAACTCGCCTCGTGGATAGATTTATCTGACATAGAACGCCTCGCGCGCGGTGGTTCGGAAATATCGTTGCTTATGCTCCTAGCAGTGGCGACAATTGGAAAGCCCTATGAATTCTCGCACCCTGCCTGCACTCCTATTGTTACTGGCTTACGCCCTGCCGGCGCAAGCCGGTAGCGATGAGCGTGCCCGCTTCAAACTTGCCTATGCCGAGGCGCGGGTAGGCGGCCCGCGAGCCGCCGCACTGGCGCGCGGCTTAGAACAATATTCGCTCTACCCCTATTTGCAGTTTGAGGCTTTGCGTCGGGACCTCGCGTCTTTGCCGGTAGCGCCGGTGGAGGCTTTTCTAGTGGCCCATCACGGCACCTACCTGGCGGCCAAACTGCGGGATGTCTGGCTGCGCGAATTGGGACGGCAACACCAATGGGCGCTGTTTGACCATTTCTACCAGACCACCCCTGACGGGGATTTAGCCTGCATTTCACTGCGCGCAAAGCTGGAGCTAGGTGCCCTAAAACAGTTCAACAAGCTGGCAAAATTGCTGTGGTTACAGCCCAAATCCCAATCTGCCGCCTGTGAGCCAGTCTTCGCAACTCTCCATCAGCAAGGCCTCTTGTCCAACGCCATGGTGCGCGAACGGGTGTGGCTCGCGCTGGGTGCTAATCGCCCGCAGTTTGCCAGCTACTTGCTGCGCGCGTTCGCCCCACCTGCCCGCGCCGCTTTAGTCTTACGGCTAGAGAAACACCCGGAGGACGCGGCGCAAATCCCCGAACTGCGCGCTGATTCCCGCGACAACCGCGCACTCATCGGTTACGCCATCACCCAATTGGCCGGCCACGACGCCGAGCGCGCCCGCGCGCTTTGGCTCAGCGTGCGCAAACATCACGCTTATTCGGCGGATGGCCGCGCCATTTTGCTGCGCACGATAGCGCTCGCGGGCGTGGCCCAATCCAAACCCAGCGCACTGGCGATGTTAGACGAAGTGCCGCGACACCTCGCAGACGCCGCGCTAGAACGCGCCAGCCTGCGAGTAGCGCTGGCCGCCCAAGATTGGGTCCGGCTCGAGCGCTGGACCACCAACACGCCGTTCACCCCAGCCAACCGCCTCCGTCTGTCTTACTGGCACGCCCGTGCACTGGCAGAATTGGGGCGTCACGAACTGGCCAAGGCGGCTTTCGCCAAGGTCGCCAAAGAGCGCGACTATTACGGCTTTCTGGCGAGCGATCATCTGGGGGTCGCCTATTCACTGACCGACCATCCGATTGCCCCACTGCCCCGTGAAACTCGGGCTGTCAATGCGGTGCCCGGCATCGCACACGCGTTGGAGTTTGAGCAACTCGGCCTGCACGATGAATCGATGCGCGAGTGGCGCTGGACCCTAGACCAACTCTCGCGCCGTGAAGTCGAAGTCGCCGCGCGCCTCGCCTACGATTGGGGCTGGTTTGACCGGGCGATCGCTGCGCTGGGAAAAATTGAAGCCTATAACGACCTCACCGTGCGCTTCCCGCTGTTGTACAAGGACCAGGTACTCGCCGCCGCGGACCAGCGCGACATGTCCCCGGCACGGGTGTACAGCATCATTCGCGGGGAAAGCGCTTTCGTCGTCGCCGCCCGTTCGCCCGCTGGGGCTTTGGGCCTCATGCAGTTGATGCCCGCCACCGCCGCAGAAACAGCCCGCCGCACCGGAATAACCCTAAACGACCCCAGCGACGTCCTCGCGCCGGATAAAAATATCGCGTTGGGCAGCGCGTATCTGCGCCAAGTGATGGGCCAGTTCGAAAGCAATTTCGCGCTGGCAGCTGCCGCCTACAATGCTGGCCCGGGGCGGGTAAAATCGTGGTTGCCGAAGCGCAGTTGTGTGCCGGCCGATGTGTGGGTGGAGGCTATCCCCTGTGCCGAAACGGAAGCCTATGTCCGCCGCGCATTGTTCTACGCGGCCATTTACGAAAAACATCTCGGCATGAGCATCAGCCGCCTGTCCAGCGAATTGACCGCCTTCACGCTCGCCGGTCAGGTAGATCATTGTTAAATACAACGTGCACGGGTTGCCGGTGCACGCGCAGGAGTAACTGACCATGGCGCAGAAATCTATCGCGGTCCTCGGCGGATCGGGTTTTGTTGGCCGCGTGTTGTGCGAGCAGCTGGTGCGTGCAGGTTTCACGGTGCGGGTGCTCACGCGCGCGCGCAACCACGCGCGAGAACTGTGGCCCTTACCCGCCACCGAGTGCGTTGAGTGCAATGTCTATGCGCCAAACGAGCTCGCCGCGGCGTTACGCGGCATGGACGCGGTGATCAATCTCGTTGGAATCTTGAATGAAAAAGGCGACCGTGGCACCGGCTTTCAGCGGGCCCACGTCGAACTCACCCAGTGCGTCATTGCCGCCTGTGCCTCGGCTGGCGTTAAGCGTTATTTGCACATGAGCGCCCTTAACGCCGCAGCTGACGCGACTAGCCATTATTTACGCACCAAAGGCGAGGCCGAAAATCTGGTGCGGGCAGCCAGCGCGCTCCACAGCACTATTTTCCGTCCCTCGGTGATCTTCGGGCCTGGCGATGGTTTGTTTATTCGTTTCGACCAACTCCTGAGTCTCGCTCCCGTCCTCCCGCTGGCGTGCGCGGCCGCCCGCTTCCAGCCGGTGTATGTGGGCGATGTGGCGGCGGCGTTGCTCACGGCGCTGGGGGATCCAACGACCATCGGGCAGGACTACGCTCTGGGTGGCCCCGCGGTGATGACCCTCGCGGAGATTGTGCGCTACGGCCTGCGCATCCGTGGCCGGCGGCGCGTCATCCTACCGCTGGGCAGTCGGTTATCGCGCGTGCTGGCCGAGATCATGGAGCATCTGCCCGGCAAACCGTTTTCGCGGGACAATCTGCGTTCTGCCGCGCTGGATAGCGTCCTGCCGCCGGGGGTTGATGGGCTAAAAACCTTGCAAATCACCGCCACACCGGTCGCCGCCATCGTCCCGGAGTGCCTCCTTGGGAAAGGTGAACGCACACGCTATGACGACCTGCGGCGGCGCGCGCATCGCTAAGTTGGGTGTTTCGGCGAGCGTTAGTTAGCCCATGGATACTTATAAAGTTGGCGGGGTGGTGCGCGACCGCCTGCTGGGTCGCACTAGCGAAGACTGCGACTGGGTGGTGGTGGGCGCCAGCCCCGCGCAATTGCTGGCCTTAGGCTACCGCCAAGTCGGCCAAGATTTCCCCGTGTATTTGCACCCCCAAACCCACGAGGAATACGCCCTCGCCCGCACCGAGCGCAAGCGCGGCACGGGCTATAAGGGGTTTGAGTTTGACGCCTCCCAGGCGGTTTCGTTAGTGGCCGATCTGGCCCGCCGCGATCTCACCATCAACGCCATGGCCGAGGATACGGCAGGGCTTATTATCGACCCCTACGGTGGGCAACGTGACCTCGCGGCAGGGGTCTTACGACATGTCACGGCGGCTTTCGTGGAAGACCCGTTGCGCGTCCTGCGAGTCGCCCGTTTCGCCGCGCGTCTGGGTTTCGCGGTGGCGCCAGAAACCAGCGCCCTCATGCGCGAAATCGTCCACAGTGGCGAACTGGCCACGCTGCCGCCGGAACGTCTGTGGCGCGAACTCGAGCGCGCGCTCGCCGAAGACTTTCCGTGGCGTTTTATCGAAGTGCTGCGCGAGTGTGGCGCGTTAAACGCGGTGCTCCCGGAAGTGGACGCATTATTTGCAGCGCCCCCAGCGACGCCGCCTCACCCGGCAATCCACTACGGCGAACACCTGTTGCGGACCCTCCGGCAGTGCGTGCGACGCAGCGCCTCGAAGACGGTTCGCTACGCGGTGTTATTACACGATGTGGGGAAAACGCAGACACCCAGGGGGGTGTCGTTGAGCCAGCAGCACCCCGCGGCAACGGGCGCGCACTTGGTGGAAAACATCTCGCTGCGACTGCGTGCGCCGCAGAGTTTCCGCGAGTTGGCGGTGCTGGTGGCGCGCCATCACCTCACCATCCATCAAGCCTTAGCACTCCCACCGGACGCGCTGCTAGATTTGCTCGAAGGGCTGGATGGGCTGCGTCGCCCCGCACGGTTTGAGGATATTTTGCTGGCGTGTTTGATCGATTTCACCGCGCAACTGGGCAGCGCAGACGCGCCCTACCCGCAGGCGCTGCGACTACGCTGCGCGTTGGCGAAAATCCGCGCGTTGGATATTGCGGCGTTAGCCCGCCAACACGCCGCTGGCCCCGCACTCAAAGACGCCATTCGCCGCGCCCGCATCGAACGCCTCACCCAAGTTCAAGACGACGACGCCAACCCCGTTATTTCGGATTAGCGCCCCACAGTTCCGCCAAACGCTGCTCACGACCGCAGCGGTAGCGATAAAACTCGTACTGCAAGGCATTCTTTTTGTAATAGTCCTGGTGGTAATCCTCGGCGGGATAAAACTCGCTCGCGGCCAGCACCTGGGTCGCAATCGGCGCCTTAAACCGACCCGACTGACTCAACGCATCCTGACTCGCCCGCGCGGCGGCTTCCTGCTGCGCATCGTGATAAAAAATTGCCGAGCGATATTGGTTCCCGCTGTCGCAGAACTGGCGGTCGACGGCGAGTGGGTCGATGTTGTGCCAAAAAATATCCAACAAGCGCGCATAGCTTATTTTTGACGCATCGTAGGTCACCTGCACCGCCTCAGCGTGGCCGGTGTTGCCGTTGGAAACTTCGGCATAGCTGGGATTTTTTTGCGTGCCGCCTGTATACCCGGAAACCACCGCCAGCACGCCGGCCTCTTTTTCATAGGGCGGTTCCATGCACCAGAAACACCCACCGGCAAAAGTCGCCTTTGCCAAGGTTGGGGACGGCACGCTGGGCGCACCGCCAGCGGGTTGGGCGGCCACCCCACCTAGGGTCCAGAGGGCCAAGAGCATGACAGTCAGGGCTCGCATAAAAAGTACTCCCACATTTTCTGAGTCGGTCTTAGCGCTCGGATCAGCGCAATAGGCTTACAAGCGATGGCGTTCATCGCGCAGCGAAAACCCCGTCAACTCGGGCTCTACGCCGATCCCCAACGCCAACACCTTACAGGTCGTCCCCATTTCAGTGGGCAGCAGCAACTGTTTGGCCTGCGCGGCGAGTTTGACGGCCGCCGTGGGATCGCGGGCCATGGCCTCAGCGAGTAAGCGCTCGATCCCGTTGGCCAACAAAAAGCTCGCCTGCGTGGCGTAACCCGCAACGTGAAAACCCGCATCAAGGGCTGCTTCCGCCGCCGCCGTAAAATCTACCGACGCGGTTAAATCTTGCAGACCGGGCAACCATAACGGGTCGTCATGTAACCGGTGACGCCAATAACAGCGCAGCGTGCCGACCTCGCGTACTGGGTGATAAATCTCGGCGCGCGGACCGCCATAATCAAATAACAGCGCCACCCCACGCCGCAGAAAACGCGCAAGGTCAGCAATCCATAACGGCTGGCGCAAATTAATTTCGCCGCAGTGACCCGCCGGCAACGCCTGTTCGGCCAGCGTAATGGCCAGTTGTGCCGCCAGTTGTGCGGGTGCCGGACGCTCTTGCCACGCCAGTTGTCCGGCCTCATCTACACCTATCCCGCGCTCCAGATAACCGCGCTCACCAACCCGAAAAACTGTGGTGGGCAAGGCATCCAGAATTTCATTGGCCAGCACAATGCCGTCTACCGGTAGCGCCGGTGGACCACTTAGCCACTCGATTTGCACGGCATTGGCGCACGGCAGTTGGGCCAGCAATGCGCGTTGGCGAGCGCGCACTTCCGGGCTTAACTCCACGATGAGGTAGCGTGCCGGCAGCGCACCGCGGTGGGCCAGTTCCTCCAGCACGCTGGCGGCGAGTCGGCCACTGCCCCCGCCAAATTCCACGATGGTGCGGCCGTAAACCTGCGCGGCGACACACTGCGCCGCCACCGCACGTCCAAACAGCGGCGAAATTTCTGGGGCGGTGAGGAAATCGCCGGCTGCGCCGAACTTGTGTGCCCCGCCGACGTAATAGCCGTAGGGGGGCTCAAACAAGGCCATTTCCATAAAGCGCTCAAAGGGCATAAAGCCGCCTAGTGCACTGACTTCCCTGGCAATCTGCGCGCACAAGGCCGCACTGGCGGCTATCTCATCCTGAGTTGGATCGGGTAATCTCCTTGGCACTTCCACTCGCTATCCTCATGTTCCGACTGATCGGAAGGTGGCGTTAAAACGTAGACGTGAGTATGCATAAAGTCATTCTCGTCACTGGGGCCGCACAACGACTCGGCGCGCAAATTGCCCAAACCCTGCACGCCGCAGGTTATTGCGTGGTGATTCACCACCATCACTCGCAGCACGCCGCCCAAGCATTGGTGGCGCAACTCAACCAACAACGCGCCAACACGGCGCTCGCGCTACGCGCCGACTTAGGCGATGCGTCGGCGATTGCTCCGCTGATAGCTGCCGCCGCAGCGCACTGGGGGCGCTTGGACGGCTTGGTTAACAACGCCGCAGTCTTCCGCGCCACCCCGGTCGCGCAGGCGAGTGCTGCAGATTGGGCAGACATCTTCGACATCAACCTGCGAGCGCCCTTCTTGTTGAGTCAGGCAGCGCTGCCTTGGTTGGACCAAGCGGGTGGCACCATCGTCAACCTCACAGACATCTACGCTGAGCGCGCTAAAGCGGGTTTCCCGCTCTACAGCGCGGCCAAAGCGGGGTTGGCTGGCCTTACCCGCGCGTTGGCCCAAGAATTGGCACCGACAATCCGCGTGAATGCGGTCGCGCCTGGCGCTATTTTGTGGCCAGAGGAAGGGGATTTGACGGAGCAAAATCGCTTGCTCACCCGTACCCCACTGGGTCGCCGCGGCGAACCACAAGACATCGCCGAGGCGGTGCTCTACCTCATTGGCGCCGCCTTCGTGACCGGGCAAACCATTGCCGTAGACGGTGGACGGAGCGTCAGCGGTTAACTAGCGCGACGGTTGGGCCGCCTTCGCAAAATCGGGCATTGGCGTGCCCAAAAACCAGCTTTTTTGGGTAGTGTCATACCACCACAGCTGCTCGTCCCGCACGTTGGACACAATGCGGGTGTCCTTCCGGTAAAAATCGATGCGCGCGAGGATGCGCGCTTCGTTGGCGGTGTCGCCCACTCGGACCTCACCCATGTCGTAGCCGGTGACGGTCCAAGGCGCGAAATTAGCTAAGTCGGGCGCGGGCAGTTCGTCGTTGCGTGCTCTGAAATACCGGCTGGCTTCCTCAAAATAGCCCCAGCGGATCAGTTTTCGGTAGTTCTCGGTGGCCTTGGTTAAGGCCATATTGCGTTGGTCATCCGCCCGGTTTTTGGCCGAAGCGCAGCCCCCAAGATTGAGCAGCACGGCCAACACCCAACAAACGCCAACCAGACCCGTCGAGTGCGCGCGGGTAAAGGTCATATCAAGCCTTTGGGGTTGGGTTGCAGGGTCTCGAAAATTGCCTGTTCGGTGGCCGCGTCGACCCGCACCAACGGTGCTTTACCTAGGCTCATGAGCGCCCACAGTTCAGCGTAGGTTTGGCGCAGCACCGGATGCCACTCATGCCCGGCGATTTCCGCGAGTGGACCCAGCACAAAGTCATACGCCTCAATGTCGGCGCGCGGCAGGGGTGGCGTGCTGCTGATCTGATCGCCGTAAGTCAGCAAATCGATATCCAGCGTGCGATCGGCAAACCGCGCTTCGCCGCGGTGGCGGCCGTGCTGAGCTTCAATTTGGCGCAGTTCAGCCATCACCACCGGCGGCGGTGCCGAGGTGTTACAACCGACCACGAAATTTAGAAAATCGTGACCGGCAAAACCCACGGCCGGCGTGCAATAAATGGCCGAGCAGCGCAGCGGCCCGTAAGCGCTGCGCAGGGCGATAAGTGCGGCGTGCAGGTTCTCGCGGGGGTTCACATTGCTGCCGAGACTGAGGTAAATTTGGGTCATGCGGTAGGGCGCGTACGCTCGATCAGAATGCCCACGTCGCGCACTTGGCGCAGCGCAGATTTCTTGTTGATCCGTAGCCGTATCCAACTCACGGCGAACTCGGCAAACAACGTGCTGGTGATGTTTTCTGCCAGCGCTTCCACCAATAAAAACCCGCCGTTTTCCACCAAGTACGCCACGCGTTTGGACACCGATTTGTAGTCCAGCGTGTCGTGGATGGCATCGCTGCGCGCCGCCGGCGTGATGTCGGTGCCAAGGTCTAAGTCGATCACCAAAGTTTGCTTGAACTGGCGTTCCCAGTCCCAAATGCCGATCACGGTATCCACGCGCAATCCGTGTAGAAAAACAATATCCATCGCCGGTTCCCTGAGTCGCCGCAATTGGCTTGTGTAGTGTTCGGAAGTATAACGATGAATGTCGGCGCTAGGCCGGCCATTATCAAATTTGCGAGTCCCAATGCTTTTATCCCTAGGCTTAGTGTTGGCGAGCTATCTGGTGGGGTCGCTGTCATCGGCGGTCCTGATCTGCCGTGTCATCGGCGCGCCAGACCCACGCGAGTCGGGCTCAGGCAACCCCGGCGCCACCAATGTACTGCGCAGTGCGGGGAAGGCTGCGGCGGCCGCCACGCTGCTGGGCGATATCGCCAAAGGCGTGGTGCCGGTGCTCTTAGCCAAATACTTTGATCTCGCGCCGTGGGTGGTGGGCGGCTGCGCTTGCGCGGCGTTTCTGGGGCATTTGTTTCCCGTCTTTTTCGGGTTTCGTGGCGGCAAGGGCGTGGCCACTTTTACCGGCGTGCTGTTCGCCCTGGCCCCACTCATGGGGGCGGCCTTCTGCGGAATATGGCTGACCACCGCGGCGATTTTTCGCTACTCCTCGCTGGCCGCACTGCTGGCCACGGCGGCGGCACCCTTGGTGGGCCTCGCGCTGGGACTACCCGGCGCCATCACAGGAGCACTGGTCATCATGGCGAGCGCCATTTTTTGGCGTCATCGGGCGAATATCGGCCGTCTAATAGCCGGCACTGAAAGCCGCATTGGCAAGCCCAAAGTCTGAGGCTCACGCAGGCGCCACTAATTCCTCCAACGACCAGCGCGGCCTCACCGCAAACCCACTGTCATCGCGCGCGCCGGCCGCCAGACGCAAGCAGCCCGCGTAGGCCACCATCGCGCCATTATCGGTACAGAACTCTAGCGCGGGGTAACACACCCGCACGGCTAGCGCTTGACCCAGCGTGTCCAAACCGGCGCGCAGCGCACGATTGGCGCTCACCCCCCCGGCCACGACTAGCGTGGCCCGTCCGGTTTGCTTTAACGCACGCCGGCATTTAATAACGAACGTATCCACCACGGCGTCCGAGAACGCCCGCGCGATGTCGGCCCCAGCACCCGGATCGTCGGCGTGTGCGCGTACGGTGGTTGCGGTATAGGTTTTGAGACCACTGAAGCTGAAATCGAGGCCCGGACGATCGGTCATGGGTCGCGGAAAACGGAAACGTCCCGGATCACCGCGCCGCGCCAGCACTTCCACGGCCGGCCCCCCGGGATAGTTAAGGCCCAGCAGCTTGGCGGTCTTATCGAAAGCCTCGCCTGCCGCATCGTCCAGCGATTCGCCGAGCACGCGATATCGCCCTAGCCCCTCCACATCCACCAATAGCGTGTGCCCACCAGACACTAGCAACGCCAAAAACGGAAAAGCCGGGGGATTAGGCTCGAGTTGTGGGGCCAACAAATGGGCTTCCATATGGTGAACGCCGATGGCGGGCAACCCCAAACCCACCGCCAGTCCCTGCGCAACCCCCGCCCCCACCAATAACGCGCCAATCAGCCCTGGGCCTGCGGTGTAGGCAATGCCCGAGAGTTCCGCCAGCGTCACGCCAGCCGCTCGCAGCACCGTCCGGGTGAGCGGCACCACGCGACGCACGTGGTCGCGCGAGGCCAACTCCGGCACCACGCCGCCATACACACGGTGCATGTCGACCTGACTAAATAGCTCGTGGGCCAGCAGTCCACGCTCTAAATCGTAGAGCGCAACCCCCGTTTCGTCACAAGAGGTTTCGATGCCGAGCACCCTGAAAGAAGATGAATTTGGTTTGCCGATGGACATTCGTAGCTGTGCTCGTTAAAGTTTCGGGTCTGGATCAATAGCCTAAAGCCCAACCTGCGAGAAGACGTCTCTATGCCTTCAGTCCGAGTCCGCGAAAACGAACCCTTCGATGTCGCCATGCGCCGCTTTAAGCGCTCCTGTGAGAAAGCCGGCGTTCTCGCCGAAGTTCACAAGCGTGAGTTCTACGAAAAGCCCACGCAAGAGCGCAAGCGTAAAGCGGCAGCAGCCGTAAAGCGATGGCAGAAAAAGGCCTCCCGCCAATTGGCGCGGCGCGTCCGCAACTACTAGCCGGCGCTAACGACGGACTCGCTCCGTCAACGCAACACGCACATGGCTTGTGGCCTAAAAGAACGCCTTAGCGCTGACATCACCTCCGCAATGAAGGGGGGCGAAAAAACTCGCCTCATCACCTTGCGGTTCATGATGGCGGCATTAAAACAGCAGGAAATCGACACCCGGCTGGAGGTAGATGACACCCACGTCATCGCTATCCTCACCAAAATGACCAACCAGCGCCGCGAGTCTATCGCGCAGTTTGAGGGCGCCGGGCGTGTGGACCTGGCGGCCAAAGAGCGCGCTGAACTCGCCATCGTCGAACAATACCTGCCGACGCCGCTCGACGAAGCCGAAATCGCCGCCCTCATTGCGGCGGCGCTGCAAACGGTAGCTGCGGTCACCCTCAAAGACATGGGCAAAGTGATGAACGCGCTACGCCCCCAGCTGATGGGTCGTGCCGACCTAAGCCTCGTCAGTGCCAAGGTAAAACAGCTCCTCGGCGGCTGATTTCGCGCCGGCCTGTGGCCACCGACCCAGCCGGGTAAATCCAACGCCACTCGCCGTTTGCACGGTAGAATCTAGCCCGGTGAGGCGCATAGTGCAGTCTCAGAGGTGCTGACTTGGCGGGAAAAATTGCTCAATCCTTTATTGATGATCTGCTCTCCCGAGCGGATATCGTGGAGGTCGTGGGCCGCACCGTCACGTTAAAGAAGGCAGGCCGAGACTTCCAAGGCCTCTGCCCATTTCACAACGAAAAAACCCCCTCGTTTACTGTCAGCCCAGAGAAGCAGTTTTATCATTGCTTTGGTTGCGGCGCGCACGGGTCGGCCATTGGCTTTCTGATGAATCACGACAGCCTCGGCTTTGTAGAAGCCGTGGAAGATCTGGCCGGTGGTCTGCACCTCGCGGTGCAGTATGAAAGCGAAGGTCCAGGCCCCACTGCTAATTACACCCCGCTCTACGAATTAATGACGGCCGCACAGGCCTGTTATGCCCGCCTGCTGCGCGAACACCCCACCAAAGAACGGGCCGTGGAATACCTCAAGAGACGCGGCCTCACGGGCGCGGTGGCGAAGACCTTTGGGCTCGGGTACGCCCCCGCTGGCTGGGAGACTTTGGTCAATCAGCTGGGGGTGGACGCCGCACGTAGAGCGCAGCTGGTGGACGCCGGTCTGGCGGTCCCGCGCGATAACGGGACGTTTTACGATCGCTTTCGCGACCGCATCATTTTCCCCATCCTCGACCGTCGGGGACGCTGTGTCGGCTTGGGTGGCCGCATCATCGATGCAGGCGAACCCAAATACCTTAATTCACCCGAAACCCCAATTTTTCGCAAGCGCCAAGAGCTCTACGGGCTGCATTACGTGCTGAAACATGGCCACCGACCCGAGCGCGTGCTCGTGGTGGAAGGTTATATGGACGTCGTGGCACTCGCCCAGCATCGCGTGAACAACGCCGTGGCAACTCTGGGCACGGCGACCACCGGGGAACAATTGGAGTTGATCTTCCGGCATGTTGCAGAAATTGTGTTCTGCTTCGATGGCGATAATGCCGGTCGCCGCGCCGCATGGCGGGCCTTGGAAACGGTGCTCCCCTTACTGCTGGAGGGCCGCAAAGCCGGCTTTCTGTTTCTGCCGCAGGGACAAGATCCGGACAGTCTCGTGCGCAGCGAAGGCGCGGCGCGGTTTGAATCACCGGCGCACATCACCCCGTTATCAACTTTTCTGTTCGACCAGCTAGCGGCCCGCGCAGACACCAGCAGCCTCGACGGTCGTGCGCAGCTCATCGCGCTGGCGCGTCCTCTCATTGGCAAGGTGCCCGTGGGCCCGTTCCGCCAACTGCTCATTCAGCATCTCGAGAAACTGGCGCAAACCCGCGTGCAAATGGGCCAATCACCGTCTTTTTCGCCCCCCACCAATCCGTCGCCCCCACGGACGTCGCCATCACGGGCGGCACCGCAGGCCGGCCGCGTTCCCTCACTGTTGCGCCGCGCCATCAGTTTGTTGGTTCGTCAACCAAGCCTCGCCCCGCTGGCGCGGGATTTACCGGCCATCGACGTCGCCCTCAGCGACGAAGCCGCCCTCTTATTCACCTTGTTGGAGCGCCTGACGGCGAATCCTTCAGCCCAAGTTGGGACCTTGCTAGAAAGCCTGCGGGATAGTCCACTATGGCCGCTACTGGAAGAGGTGTTGGGGTTACCGATGTTGCTCGACGAAACGCAATGGGAAGCAGAATTCAGCGGCGCCATTGAACAGCTGCTGAAACAACGTCAACGCCAACGTTATCGGCGTTTGGTGAGTGAAAAATCCCGATTAAGCGGGGTCGACCACGAACTGCCGGGCGCGCCGGGCGTTTAAGCTGACAGCGGGGCTGCGGAATGGAACGGATTGGGCTAATATCGCGAGTCATTTTGCCCGACCGGTCGAAACTTCGACGCCACGCCCGACTCCAAGTCAGCCAAAGGCCCTCCAGCATGGTGGTGTGTAAGGGTGACATTCAACTTTCGACGGCAGACCAGAGGTAGACTTTTGACCATGGCTAATGGACATCCCCCCGCTGAAGACTTGGAATCCAATGACGAGCAATCGCAACTCAAACGGCTCATTGCCAAGGGCAAAGAACAGGGTTTTCTGACCTATCACGAGGTGAATGATCACCTCCCTGATGACATCGTCGATCCCGAACAGATCGAAGACATCATCAACATGATGAACGAAATGGGCATCATGGTGCATGAAACGGCACCTGACACCGACACCCTTTTGCTCAACGAAAACGACGTCGATGAAGAAGCGGCAGAAGAAGCCGCGGCTGCCATTGCGGCGGTCGACACCGAATTTGGCCGCACCACCGATCCCGTGCGCATGTACATGCGCGAAATGGGCACGGTTGACCTCCTGACCCGCGAGGGCGAAATCAAAATCGCCAAGCGCATTGAGGAAGGCCTGAACCAAGTGCTCTCCGCAATGACCGATTTCCCGGCCGTCTGCGACCAATTCCTCTTTCGCTACGACCAATCCGACCGCGGCGAAATTAAAATCTCGGAATTGATCAGCGGCTTCATCAACCTGCATGAAGAAGCCCCAGAGCCCCGCGAAGAACTGGTGCTACCAGTCGAAGTCGAGGCCGCCGCTGGCACCGAAGACGGCGAAGAAACCACCGAAGAAGCCGATCCCATTCCTAACCAGCTCGACCCAGAAGAAGTCAAGCTGCGTTTTGAGGAATACCGCCGGCTGTACAAAAAAGTGCAGACGCTCGCCAAGAAAAATGGCCGTGGCCACGCCAAGACAGACGAAGCTCGTAAGGAGCTGCAGGAAAAATTCCTAGCATTCAAACTGCTGCCCCGGGTCTCGGAGCAGCTGGGCGATATCGTGCGTCGGGTGGTCAAAGAAATCCGCATCAACGAGCGGGCCATCCAAGAAATCTGCTTGCGGCAGTGCCAAATGCCCCGCAAAGATTTTCTAGAAGTTTTTGGCGATGCCGAGCTGGACGCAACGTGGCTCAAAACGCTTAGCCGTAAGAAAAAACCTTATCTCGCCGCCATTAAAGACCGCGCGCCTGAGATCGACAGTGCCTTAGAGGCTTTGACAAAAATTGCCGAAAACGCGGGCGTCACGCTGGCGGAAATTAAAGAAATCAACCGCCGGATGTCGACCGGTGAAGCGAAAGCGCGGCGGGCTAAGAAAGAAATGGTGGAGGCCAATCTGCGTTTGGTTATTTCCATCGCCAAGAAATACACCAATCGCGGCCTGCTGTTCCTCGACCTCATCCAAGAAGGCAATATTGGCCTGATGAAGGCGGTGGATAAATTTGAATATCGCCGCGGTTATAAATTCTCCACCTACGCGACTTGGTGGATTCGGCAAGCGATTACCCGGTCCATTGCCGACCAGGCGCGCACCATTCGAATCCCGGTGCACATGATCGAGACGATCAATAAGCTCAATCGCGTGTCGCGCCAAATCCTGCAGGAGAAGGGGCGCGAACCGACGCCCGAAGAACTCTCCCAGCGCATGGAAATGCCGGAAGATAAAATCCGCAAGGTGCTAAAAATTGCGAAAGAGCCGATCTCCATGGAGACTCCTATCGGGGATGACGAGGATTCCCACTTAGGCGATTTCATCGAAGACGCAAATATTCAAGCGCCGGTCGACTCAGCCACCTTTGAAGGTCTGTGTCGTGCCACGCGCGAGGTATTAGAGGGGCTCACGCCACGCGAAGCCAAAGTCTTACGCATGCGCTTCGGGATCGACATGAACACCGACCACACGCTAGAGGAAGTGGGCAAGCAGTTCGACGTCACGCGTGAGCGAATTCGCCAGATAGAAGCCAAGGCCCTGCGCAAACTGCGCCACCCTTCGCGTTCTGAACGTCTGCGAACCTTCCTCGACTAGGTCACTTGGCCCGCGCCGCCTAAGCTGCGGCGCGGTGTTCAAACGCTAAAAAATACGGGCCTGTAGCTCAGTCGGTTAGAGCAGGGGACTCATAATCCCTTGGTCCTCGGTTCGAGTCCGAGCGGGCCCACCATTTCTCCTTTCTCCGACCACCAGGGCCAGCCGCGCCAGCGACGGTTATTGCCCGGAAATACCGTTCGAAACAACCGACGCAGAGCCCTCGGCGCCCATTGAGTGGGAGAGACCGCTGGTCGCTCACAAAGGCAAACTGGGGCTTCCTAAGGGCGTTAGGGTCTTAGTGCGTACTCGGCTCCACCACAGAAAGCCGAGGGTCGGACGGTTGAGTGCCCGACCTCCCCCTGCTGGAGGCTAAATGGCTGGACAACCCAAAGAGCAGGCACACAACACTCAGGCGGCATCTCGTTCAGTCTGGCCGAAGATCAGGCCCGATGGCCGTGGTGTTATCTGCCTCGGGAAAACCGGCCCCATAGACCCAGGTTTTAGCCTGCGCGCGCCCCCGTCGGCTAGCCGGGTTCGCCCGCTTAAGCCCGTTTAATGAAGCACAATCGCTGGGCTAATATCACTGCGCCTCAACGATTTTTGCGGCGTAGGCATCAGTACTCACCCAGCGCATGCAGCCGCGAGCGCAAGGCGTCAATTTCTTGCATGAGTTGAAGAATAAGTGCCGCACCCGCCGGATTCACGCCCAGATCCTGCTGCAAGCGCAAGGCCACGCGGGCACGTCGGAGATTGTCGCCGCCAAAGCGCCAGTCCTGTGGTGAAGGACCGGCCGTTTCCAGCACGCCTTCTTCCACCAGTTCTATGATGGTTTGAGTTTGGACCGCGCAGGCGCGGCACAGATCGTCAATGGTTAACTCAATCTGATCTTCGAAAATACAGATGACTGGGTTTGTCTGCGGGTCATTGCTGGTCATGCGACTAGACTCCCATCTCGGCACGCGGATCGAAGGGGAGATCCTCGGCCATCTTGCGGTAGGCGTTCACTGCGGCATCCGTTTCGGCGGGTGGCAGCGCTATCTGCAACACCACATACAGATCGCCCGCCGGGTTGCCGGGCAGGCCGCGTCCTTTGAGGCGAAGCTTGGTGCCGCCACGAGATTTGGGTGGAATTTTCAGGCCCACGGTGCCCTCCGGCGTGGGGGCTTGAACACTGGCTCCCAACGCGGCTTCCCATGGGGCTACGGGGAAATCGAGGTAGATGTCGCGACCATCGGCGCGATACAAACGGTGTGGTCGAAGCTCGACCTGCAAGTAAAGGTCGCCGGCGCGCCCCGCGCCGAGGCCCGGACCACCCTGACCCGCCAGACGAATATGTTGTCCAGCGCGAATTCCCTTGGGTATGGCCACGTTTAACACGCGCTCTTTGGCAACCACATGGCCTTGTGCGTCCACCTGCGGCATTTTTAGGGTGATGGTGCGTGTGGGACCGGTGTAGGCGTCTTCCAAATCAATCAGCACCTTGGCGTGATGGTCCTCACCTTGCATCTGGAAACCACCACGTTGTGCGCGGCCTGCGCCGGCGTTGGCACGTCCGAAAAGCGTTTCAAAAAAATCGCTGTTCTCGTCAGTAAAGCCGGCACCCTCACCGCGCCCGCGAAATTCAAATCCATCGTCCCAGCCGGGCGGGGGACGGAAATCCTGCCCACCTTTCCAGTTGGCTCCCAGCTCGTCATAGGCGACACGTTTCTCGGGATCTTTCAGCACCTCATAGGCTTCGCCTAATTCCTTAAAGCGTGCCTCGGCATCAGTTTCCTTGCTGACGTCCGGGTGATACTTGCGCGCAAGTTTGCGATAGACGCGCTTAATGTCGTCTTGGGTTGCATCGCGTTGAATACCCATGACCTCGTAATAGTCTTTGAATTTCATCGTGGTCCCTGTCTGTATAAGACTCGCAAC
>CAMAXW010000037.1 GCA_945862315.1 Klebsiella pneumoniae | reverse complement strand
GCCCGCAACGTGCCCTATTACTGGGTCAAAATTGCCTACCCCGAAGGCGAAAAACACCCGGACACTGATCTCCACGCCATCCACGAGAACGCCGTGTCGGTCACCCCCATCCATCTCAATTTCACCCATCACGCCTGGCGCCAACGCCTGATCCAGACGCTTCAGGATTAGCCTGCCAACTTAGGCGACCGCCGATACATCGACCGGCGGCGTGGTCTCGCTCAGCTCGCGGGTGACAAAGTCATCCGGCAGATCAAACGCCCCACCAAAACCTTCGTCCATGTGTGTGTAGGCGGGCCTACCGTTACCCAGCGGCGGTTGGGCCACCGGCGCGCCCGTGTGAACAAACGGCGGTGGGTTTTTGTAGCGCGCCAGTTCTGCCGCCGAAATACCGTTCAACATCACCACTTCGGGATCGATCCAAGCTTCTGCGTCGATCCCGGCCCCCGTCGAGACCTCTAACACCAGGTTCTCTGGCCCACCAAAGTAAATCGATTTGCAGAAACCATGATCCAGCGGGCCGAGCACCCGCACGCCTTTGGCCCGGATGCGATCGCGCATGGCGTGGAGTTGGTCGTCGGTGTCGACATTAAAAGCGATGTGCTGAACCGCGCCCGGTGCGCAGGGCTTTACGGGATTACCCGCGTGCGAAATGCCGAATTCGGTGGGGATATCTTTCACCGCCGGGGCAAACACAAACGCCACCGAGCAACTGGGATTCAACTCCATAAAAGCGTGGAAATACCCCTCCACGTTATGCATCCAGTACAGCGCTTTGAGCTTCATGCCCAAAACGTCTGAGAAGTAATCGATTTGTGCTTTGACATCGGCCGTCATAATGGCCAGATGGTGAATACCGTTCAGAGTAGACATAGGAACTCTCCGAGGCGTGAATGAGGGTCCAGTCTTGCGTATTTCTGTTCACCGAGTCCAGCGTCGGCAACGAGCGCCATTACCTATACCGAAGCCCGTAACAACCTCGCCGCTGAGCTTGACCGTGTCAACGACGATGACGACGTCACCCTCATCACCCGCCAGAAATCCGCAGCAGCGGTGCTGATGTCGCTTAAGGAATATGAGTCGCTGATGGAAACGGCGCATCGATGAGGCACACCGGGTGGTTTACCAGGTAGCAGCGGCAGAAATCGTCATCGCCCAGTTGCGCGGGCATGACGAATAGGCGTTTTGCGCGTTGCTCGTTTGATTAATGCGCACCTAGCCCCTATAGATCCGTGGCAATAAAGTAGCACTCGACGTGCACGTGGTAGTTCGTTTTGGCGGGACAGCCATTGGTTCGATTGGTTCGTTTCGGTGGCGCCATTCGGCACGTGAATCAAACTAATTGACGCTTCATTTATTTGACGGAACCCACTTTACGCAACACCATGTTGTTGAATCATTATGTTGTTGAATCATTATGTTGTTGAATCATTCAACAACCGAGGAGCCGCCATGCCTACCGTCAATTTTAGCGTCCCTGAAGACATCAAGAAGGCCTTCAACACGGTCTTTGCAGGCCAGAATAAAAGCGCCGTTATCGCCGACTTGATGCGCGATGCGGTGGTGCGCGAACAGCGCCGCAAACAACATTGCAGCGCCGTAGAGCGGATTTTGGCCAATCGGCAGAATGCACCTCGTTTCTCTGAGGCGCAGTTCAGGGCAGCCCGTGAAGAAGGCCGTCCATAGAAGGCATGAGCGCAGCAGGAGCAAGCACAACATTATGTTCAGTGATCATCTGCACCATGGGATTGCCCGAACGCGCGAGGTCCCTTCTTCGAGCGATAGAAAGCGTGCGAATCGGCAATTTACAACAGGCCGAGGTCATCATCGTCGTTAATGGTCAAAAGTATGACGAAAACCTGCTTATATCCCTGAGCGCGCGCACCGATATCACACTCATCCAGATACCAGCTCCATCTTTTGGAGAGGCGTTGTTAACGGGGCGAAGGGCTGTCACAACGCCTTATTTCGGATTCCTAGATGACGATGATGAGTATCTTCCTGGCGCGGTTGATGCGCGACTGAAGGTGCTCGAAGACGACCCTTCCGCGGATTTGGTCGCAACGAACGGTTATCGGTTCAAAGGCCATAACGACGAGATTGCCCTGCATCAATTGAAGGCTGTCCCTGAAAATCCATTACTGGCACTGTTCCGGGAAAACTGGCTTCCCTCTTGTGGAGGATTTTTTCGCAGCCGCAGGGTGCCTGCTGAGTTTTTTCAGCAATTGCCTTGTCATATTCATTGGACTTGGCTGGCGTTTCGCTTGGTTCAGGCCAATCGGCGCGTAACCGTCCTAGATCATCCAACATTCCGTATCAACGATACGATGGGGTCCGCATCCAAGTCGGGGACATACTTGTTTTGTCATACAGATGTGTATTCACGAATGCTGACAGCCGCTACCCAGCCCCAGATAAGGCAGTTACTGCGTAGCCGACTGGTGCAATCGTGGCACGCGGTTTCCGATTTTCACCGAAGGAACGGAGCTTTGCGACTCGCTTGGGCTGCACACTTGCGCAGTCTTCAGTATCCATCCGGATGGAAGTTTCTGCCGTACACCCGCAAATTGTTCGGGATTCGTCAGCGATGACGGGGCTTGCGCTGCGCGATCAGCACTTGGTGTAGGCCAACGCCTAGCGAGGCCTGAATACCCTGATAGGCGGGAAGCACCCCGACTCGACGAAAAAAATTTAGCAATTTCGGTGCGCTGAAGTAACGGTGAATACCAAGATAGGTGTACGCGTGGGCGAAAGTTTTGTGACTCAACACATCGAAATCAGGTGCAAATAAGGTCCGAAGTTCCCCCAGCGACGGCCAATCCTCGATGGGCTGGGAAAGTTGACCGGCTGACGCCCACGCCGCCTTTGCACGCTTATTTGGCGTAGTAATGACCGCAAAGCCGCCCGGCTTCAGGTTTCGCACTACCGTTTCAACAAAGCGTTCCTTCTCGGTGATATGTTCAATCACCTCCGAGGAAACGACGAGATCGAAGGGTTGATCTGTAGTCCAATTGAGAATGTCTGCACACTCGAAGCGGATATGCGGCCACCGCTCTGCTGCAAGCTTGACGCCGCTAGGGGACAGATCGACCCCTGTCACCAGTCCAACCGAGGCCAGTTGCGAAGCCATCCAGCCCCGACCGCAACCAAGGTCGCACACCCTAAATCCCTGAACATTGTGAATCTTGAATTCGAGATCGAGAAAGGAAAGTGCCTCAAATATTGCTGCCGCCCGCGCCAGCTGGAATCCATTCAACCGATCGGAGTCCGCGTCGTGGGCCCAGCGTTCGTCATAGAAATCTGCTTGTTCACCCAATGAAAATCGATCTGAAGTCGTCATATTGATTACGCGACACGGGGCCAAGTTGGAGTATATGAAAAGCAATCACATTGTTCGACGAAATCGAAGGTATTGAGGGTCGTGCGTGGTTGATTGTTAATGGCCTGCCATCGGAAGATTTCAAGCTACTCAGCACACGCCGATAGGTTGTTTGATTGCCGATTGATGCTCGAAGGCTTTGGGTGGCAGGCTACCCCGTTTGGAATGCAGCCGCACGCTTCTGTAGACGCCGAGGCGTAAAAGCCTCCTATTCGCGCCGACGCCGTCATCAACGCGCTGTTGGCGCGACACGTAGCTTGGCGTGCGCCGCGCCCTTGCAGCGTTGGGCGCTAAACGTCCCGTTCGCGCTGTGCTATCTGTTCGCCACCGCTCCCCCCCGGCAACCCGCCGCAGGTGACCTCCGCCCCGCCGATTACTGACGCGCGGCGGTGCCGCCATCGATGATAAGAATGGTGCCGTTGCAGTAGCTGGCTTCATCCGAGGCGAGATACAAACAACCGTAGGCCATTTCCATGGGCCGCCCTGCGCGCGCCATGGGGGTGAGTTGGGTGGCGATTGCGGGGTCATCAAAAACGTTCATCACTGGGGCGATCATGGGGGTGTCGGTGTAACCCGGACACACGCAGTTGGTGCGCACACCATCTTTGACATAGGTCGCAGCCAAGGCCCGTGTGAGGTTGATAACCCCGCCTTTAGCGGCGCAGTAAGTGTGCGCGGTGGTCATCCCCAAGAGGCCCGAAATACTCGCAACATTAACAATTGAACCGCGCCCCTGCTTGATCATCTGGTTTAAACACGCGCGATCAATAAACGCGCAGGCATCTAAATTAAAGCCCATGACCTCGCGCCATTTATCCGGCGTGGTAGTGGCGAGGGGGTCCATGGCACCGGGACTTTTTTCCTGCCAGCTCCAGCCCACGCTGGCCGAATGCACGAGGATGTCGACCCGCCCATACGCGGCCACTGTGGCGGCCACGATTTCATCTGCGGCTTCAGGCCGCGCGAGATCCTGCGCCATTACCATGCCCTTCAGACCGGGTGTTTCGGTGCGCGCCAACGCCAGCGCGGCGTCTAAATTGGACTGCGTCCGCGACACCCCCACCACCGTTGCGCCTTCGCGCGCAAATAGCGACAAACAAGCCCGACCTATCCCAGTACCCGCACCGGTGATGATCGCTACTTTGTCTTGAACTCGTCCTGTCATACTTGCTCTCCTCAGAGTCTTTCGATCAGCGTGGCGTTCGCCATGCCGCCAGATTCACACATGGTTTGCAGCCCGTAACGCCCGCCGGTTTGCGCCAATACGCGCAGCAAATTGGCCATCAGTCGCCCGCCCGAGGCGCCCACCGGATGACCGAGGGCAATGGCCCCGCCCAGTACGTTGACCTTATCCAGATCTACCCCCAGTTCTCGTTGCCAACCCAGCACCACTGAGGCAAAGGCCTCGTTGACTTCAAAGGCATCGATTTGCGCCAGGCTGAGGCCCGCGCGGGAGAGTAATTTTAGAGTGGCCGGGATGATCCCCGTTAACATCAGGATGGGGTCATCACCCGCCACCGCAAAGTGCGTGATGGCGGCGCGCGGGGTGAGCCCCAAACGCCGTGCGGTTTGTTCCTCCATGATCAAAACCGCTGCCGCGCCATCGCTCACCGGGCTTGAATTACCCGCCGAAACGCTCCAACGGATTTGTGGAAAACGCACGCCCAACGCCGGATCTTCGAAGGCGGCTTTTAGAGCACCCAGTTTTTCCAGCGTGGTGTCAGCGCGGATACTCTCGTCGGTGTCCACCCAAGTGCCGCCGCCCGTGTCGATGGCGACGATATCGCGCGCGGTGCCGGCGAGGTCGGCCGCCGCCCGCTGATGCGAGCGCAGCGCGTAGTCGTCCTGCGCCGCGCGATCGATCTGCCAGCGCGCGTTGATGAGTTCCGCAGAAATACCCTGATGCACCAGGCCTTGGGGGTAGCGGGCGTGAAAACGCGGACCTTTGTCGTCTTTACCCATGCGATTGATGCGCATCGGCACCAAGCCCATCATCTCCACGCCGCCAGCAATCACCACATCGTAGGCGCCAGCGATAACACCCTGCGCGGCAAAATCGATCGCCTGCTGCGCGGAACCACATTTGCGGTCCAAAGTGACCGCCGGCACGCTCTCCGGGAAACCCGCCGCCAGCACCGCCTGCCGCCCAATGTTGCCGGCTTGCTCGGCCACCTGAATGACGCAGCCGGTGATGACATCCTCCACCAGCACCGGATCGAGGTCCACGCGGGCCACCAGTGCCGCCAATACCTGGGCGTATAAATCGACCGGATGCACACCCGCCAGCGCGCCGTTTTCACGGCCACGGGCAAAGGGTGACCGGCAGACATCAACGATGACTGCCCGGCGCGTGCTCACTGGAAACGCCGCAGCGAGAGCTTGAAATCAGGCGAGGAAACTTGCACTACCGCAGCCGTGGCGAGCTTCATCAGGCGCTGTACTTGATCCAGTTCCGGGGAACTGAGCAGGGGGAAGGAAGTTTTGACCGGGCCGGCAGCCAGCGCTTTGTCCACTTCGGAGGACGGCACCAACGCACGCAGAATGAGTTCGTCATCGCTGTGGGTACCAAAGCGCTGATGCAGTTCGGCGAGCGTGGGTTGTTCTGGCGGCTGTGCGCAGATTTCCTTGGCGCGCGGTGCGGAGAGGATTTTATCCAAGATATTCGGTTCGATCGGCGCGACCGTCGCACCGTAATGCTGGGCGGCGTACTGAATGACTTCATCCGGGATAACGGAGTAACGCTTGCCGGTCACGATGTTCAACACCGCGAGCGTGCCCACCAGTTGGCTGAAGGGTGTAGCCATGCCCGGGTAGCCGAGTTCGCGGCGCACGATGGCGGTTTCGCGCAGCACCTCGTCAATACGCTCGGACATGCCGTGCTGCACGAGTTGCGCCTTCATGGTGCCCACCATGCCGCCTGGGATCTGGTGCTGCACCGACAGCACGTCGTATTCCGCGTGCTGGTTAACCAGGAAACCCGCGGCCTTACCCGCCTTCTCAAAATGATCCGCCACCGGTGCAAACAGCGAGGTATCTAAGTTATGCGTGTGACCTCGCAACGTGACATTGCGGGCCATGATTTCTACCGAAGGCACCGAGGGGCCGTTCGCCATCGGGCGAATCGCGGTGTGAATGATCGAGGCACCGAGTTCGATGGCGTCCAGATAAGCCTTGGCCGATTGGCCCAAAAGATTATTGGAATGAAACTCGATGGGTTTGCCACGCGCCTTCGCAATGATCGCCGGCAACAAGGTCTTCAGGCGACTTTCTTCCAATACCCCCGCGGTGTCGTAGAGCAGCAAGGTATCGATGTCGGGGCAGATAGACAGTTTGTCTGCCTTGTCCGCGTAGTACTCGTCGGTGTGCACCGGGCTCAGCGTGAACATGATCGAGCCGGCCACCTCGGAGCCAAATTCCTTGGCCACCTTGGCGAGGCGATGCATTTTGTCGATGTTGAACAGCACATCGTAAATCCAGAAGCTGCGACAGCCGTGAACATTGAGCTGGCGCATCCAGGCGTCCATCAGGGAGTCGGGGGTGACGCTGAAAGTGACCGAGGCGTTGGAGCGCATGCCTGCGCGAATTTTGGTCCGTGGCATCGCGGCCGTGAGCAGATCCAGCCCTTCCCAAGGATTTTCCCGGCAATACTTGATGAGGCATTCAAACATTGAGGAGCCCGTCAGGTCGATCACCCGATAGCCGGTGCGGTCGATGAGCGAGGCGACCGGCAGCGCGTGGCCGGCCTGCATGCGCATGCCCCACAGGCTCTGCTGGCCATCGCGGAGAGTTTCGTCGAGGAATTCTATGTGGGCCATGAGGCTTACTCCTGCTCCGCGCCAAACGCCGGCAGACCAGTGGTCTCCAGCCAACGCGTGTTGAGATGGTTGTCGATAAAATCGGGATGCCGCGCGATATGCCGCAGCAGCGGTAAATTAGTGGTCAACCCGTCGATCTCGCAGCGTGCCAGCGCCGCCGCCAGACGTTCCACGCACTCGGCGCGGGTCGCCGCCGTCACGATCAGTTTGCCGATCAGGGAGTCGTAGAACGGTGGCACCCAATAGCCGTCGTAGCAGTGAGTGTCGACCCGCACACCGGCCCCACGTGGGGGCTGCCAGCGCGTAATCCGTCCCGGACTGGGCCGAAAATCGTGGTACGGATCCTCCGCGTTGAGCCGACATTCGATCGCATGACCGCGCACGGGGATCTGGTCTTGAGTCCAGCGCAGGGGCTCGCCGCCCGCAATCCGAAATTGCAGTGCGACTAAGTCAAACCCGGTGACTTGCTCGGACACCGGGTGCTCCACTTGGATGCGCGCGTTGACCTCAATGAAATAAATTTCCTGCCGGTTCACATCGTAGAGAAACTCCACGGTGCCGGCATTGCTGTACTTGACCGACGCCACCAGCGCCAGCGCCGCACGGTGGAGTTCTGCGCGCAACGCAGCGGGCATGGCGACGCAAGGGGATTCTTCAAAAACTTTCTGGTAGCGGCGTTGGATTGAACAATCACGCTCGCCAAAATGCAGCACCCGTCCACTGCCATCACCAAACACCTGTACTTCCACATGTCGCGCATTTTGCACATAGCGCTCCATGTACAAAGTGCCATCGCCAAAAGCCTCGCGCGCCTCGGTGCTGGACTTCTCAAAGCCGGCATCGATGTCCGCCGGACCCTGCGCGATAAACATCCCGCGTCCACCGCCGCCGGCGGAGGCTTTCATCAACACCGGATAACCTAGGGACTCCGCTGCGGCGCGCGCTTGTTTGGCATCAGCCAGACTTTCGGTGCCGGGCACCAACGGCACCCCGGCAGCACGCGCCAAGGCTTTGGCGGCCAGTTTGTCGCCAAGTGCGGCGATGGTTTCGGGGCGTGGGCCAATGAAGCAAATGCCGTTTTCTGCGCACAAGCTGGCCAGCGTGGCGCGCTCCGACAAAAAACCATAGCCGGGATGCAGCGCATCACAGCCGGTCGCCAGCGCCGTGTGGACCAGCAAGTTGGCATCGAGATAGCTCAGCCGCGAGGGCGCGGGACCAATGACCACCGTGCGGTCAGCCAACTGCGCAGCACGGCTATCGCGGTCCGCCACCGAGACCGCCTGCACGGCCTCAATGCCCAAGGCCTGCGCGGCCTGCACCACTCGCACGGCGATTTCGCCGCGATTAACGGACAGCACCCGGCGAATGCTCATCGCAGCACTGCCCTCGGCGCAACACGGCACGTGCTCATTTTGCGGGCTCGATGAACATCAGCAGCGCATCGAATTCCACCATTTCACCGTCTTTCACCAACACTTCTCGCACCACCCCGCGCACCCCGGCGGCCACCGGTGCAAATAGCTTCATGACCTCAATGAGGCAAATTTCGGTGTGCGCCTCGATCGTCTGACCGACTTCGACATAGCTAGGTGCACCCGGCTTGGGGGCGCGATAAAAGGTCCCCAGATTAGGTGCCCGGATGGCGACCAGTCCCTCGGGAATGACCGCGCTCACGGGATTGGGGGAGTTGGCTGGCGTCGCCGCAAGCGTGGCACTCGGCGGCGCCGCCGTGAGGGCGGTGACGCTCGGCGCCGCCGGTGCTGTGGGCGCACGTCCTGGCCCCGTGGCCTGAGGATCGTTAGATAGAAAAAGTTCAAATTCGCCCACTTGGACGTGCATTTCGTCCCAGCTCGACGCCTTGAATAGCTCGATAAGCCCTTCGACGTCCTGCGTCTTAATGTTGTTGCCCGCGCTCATGATGTACTTACTCGTCGTTCGCTATCTGGGGTTGAAGTTCGCGCGCGGCCTCGCAGGCTGCCAGCAACACTGGCAAACGCGGGCTCGCGCAGATAATTTTGACACCTGCAGCAAGCGCTGCGCGCACGCCACCTGGACTGGCAATAGCACCACCGCGCACTACCGCATGCCCGGCCAGCAAGCCCGCCAACTGCGTGCTATCGGCGCCGCCCACCACGGTATTGAGGTCCAGTACCGGGCCGGGAGGTGCCACCGCCAGTACCTGCAGGGGGGCCGCGGCGGCGGCCCATTGCGTCAGCGTGACCAAGCTTTGATCGGCGTTTTCGTCCGGCACGGTGACCGCCAGCGCGCCCGCGTAAATTTTTCCGCTGCCACCATCGACCGTCACCAATTGACCCACCAAGGAGGTCACGCTGGCGGTACCGCAGCCCACCACGCAGGGCTTGCCAAGATCCCGGCTGACCAATGCCGCATGCGCGGTGGTGCCGCCCTGTTCAGTGATGATGGCGCGACACACCAGCATGCCGTGGACATCGTCCGGACTGGTAATCGCGCGCGCCAACACCACGGCTTCACCGGCCAGCGCCCGCCGCTCGGCTTCATCGGTATTCTCTACCACCACCCCAATCCCCACCCCCTGCGAAGCGGGCTCGCCCTGCGCTAACAGCCGGGCCGGCGCCACCGCACCCGCCGCCAAGCAGGGACTCAGCACCGCGCGCACTTGTTCGGCCGTCACGCGCGCCAAGGCCGTGGCAATATCAATCTGACCCTCGGCCACCATGTCGATCGCAAAACGCAGCGCCGCTGCCGGCGCACGTTTCGCGGCGCGGGTTTGCAGCAGATAGAGCTGCGAATGTTGGATGGTGAATTCGATGTCCTGCACATCGTTATTTTCACGCTCCAGAATGGCGGCAGCGGCGAGGAGCTCCGCGTGGACACCGGGCAAATCCTGAGCCAACGCCGACAAAGGCTGCGGGGTGTGGCGACCAGACACCACATCTTCACCCTGCGCACGCGCGAGGTATTCCCCATAGGGCGCAGGCGCACCCGTCAGCGGATTACGGCTGAACAACACCCCCGTGCCGGAGGCTGCGTCCAAATTGCCAAACACCATCGCCTGCACGGTCACCGCGGTGCCTAGGGTGTGCGGGATCCCGTGGTGTTGACGATACTTGCGGGCGCGGCGGGAATTCCAAGATTCAAATACCGCCTGCACGGCCGCCAGCAGTTGTGCGTGCGGATCCTCGGGCACGCAGTGCCCGGTAGCCTGTGTGATATCCGCGCGCCAACGCGTGGCGGTGGCCTGTGGATCGAGCTCTGCCAACTCGCCTTTGAGCACGATGCGGGCGTAGAGATCCAAGAAACGTCGGTGGGTATCGTGGGCAAAAGCCGCATCACCGGCCAGTTCTCCCAGCGCCGTCTGGGTGGCATCGTTGATCCCTAGATTGAGCACGGTGTCCATCATGCCGGGCATCGACACCGCGGCCCCAGAACGCACCGAGACCAGCAACGGCCGCGGGCCGCTGCCGAACGTGCCGCCACTCGCTGCTTCCAACCAGGCCATGCCAGCAGCGAGTTCGTCACCCAAGGTGGCCGGCAAACTGCCGGTGTCGAGAAACGCCGTGCAGGCGCGGGTGGTGATGACAAACGCCGGTGGCACCGGCAGGCCCAGGCTGCGCATGCGCGCAATGGACCAGGCCTTGCCACCGATAAGTTGACGATCAGGGAGGCTCGTGCCATCGATGGCGAGCAAGTATTGGCCAAATGTTGGGGTCATGGCGGGGCAGCCTATTCTTCGCGCACGCGGCCGAGCACCCGCAGCAGGTCTTCGTGCAGTTCAAACCACACCGTGTGGTAGCTCTCCAGTCGTGCGTCGCTCACCCATTGCGTTGCACCGCTTTCCGCCCGCTCCAAGGCGTTGGTCAGCGCCACAGCGTAGCGCGAGAGGCGCGGCAGGCCACCAGCCAATTGCGCCAGCACGGGTTCAAAACTCTCATGCAGTGCGCCTAGGCGGTCTAACACGGCGGCATCGTGCGCAGCATTAGAGTGGTCATTGCGGACCTGCTGCCCGCCGATTGTTAAGGTCTGCCAGTCGGTGATGAGTTGTTTTAGCGCCGTATTGACCCGCTCGAAGCGCGCATAGCTCGCCCCGAATGCGGCATCGTTGCGGAGATCCTGATAGGCGCGTGAGTACTCGTTGTCCAAAATCATGCGCCCGGCGGGCGTTAGCGCGTAGCCGTTGTGGGCATCCACGAGGCGACCGCTAGCAGTGGCCTGAAGGAGTAGTGCCTCGGCCCGTGCCAACGGTAAGCCGACCACCGCGGCCACCGCCGCCGCTGGCGCATGTTTCTTGATGGCAACGCCGTGCAGGGCGAGATACAGGTCGTTCATCGGGGCCATAGCTCCTTAGGCTGGCGGCGCATCACGCCGACGCTGCTGCCGAGGCCGCGACGCACTGGTCGCGCACCACCCGGCGCAGAATTTTATTGGCCGCGCTTTTGGGCAACGCAGGCCAGATTTCGAGGGTCTTGGGACATTTGTAATTGGCCAGCCTGGCGCGAGCGTGAGCGAGTAACGCTTGGACGTCCAGACCCGCACGACCTGCCACCACGGCATGGATGCGGTCGCCCCATTTGGCATCCGGCAAGCCCACTACCGCGGCTTCAACCACGCCTTCCATTTCCAGCAGCACGTCTTCTACTTCGCGTGGATAAACGTTATAGCCACCCGAAATCAGCAGGTCGTTTTTGCGATCAAGAATATAGAAGTAGCCATCTTCGTCCATGCGGCCCACATCCCCGGTATGCAGCCAACCATTGCGAAAGACCTCCTCCGTGGCCTGTGGTCGGTTCCAGTAATAGGCCATGGTTTGCGGGCCACGGCAGCATATTTCGCCAATTTCCCCGACGGGTAGTGGGCGGTCCTCGGCATCCAAAATAGCCGCCTCAACCAGCGTGAAGGGACGACCGCACGAGCCGATGCGCTGATGCTCGTCAGGCCCCAAAAAGGTAATGACCATGGGGCTTTCAGCCTGGCCATAGCACTGCGCAAAGACCTGCCCAAAACGGGCTTGGGCGCGCTCTAACAGCGCTGGTGCGATCGGCGCGGCACCGTAACTAATGGTGTGCAAGGCAGTGTTGGCGGTGTGGATAGTCGGCTGTTCCAAAATCATCGCCAGCATCGTGGGAACCAAAAAAGTCATGCTGGCTTGCGTGCGTTCGGCGAGTTCTAGAAATTCGCCCGGATCAAATTTGGACATCACGAGCGAGGTGGCGCCGCGCGCCAGACAGGGCAGAAAAAACGCGCCCGAAGCATGGGCAATGGGTGCAGCATGGAGGAAGGTATCGCCGGGTTTGAGGTTAGGCACGAGATCCATCAGAAAGGCCGATAGCTCGGCCAATTCCCCACGCGTCGTCAGCGTGACGGCTTTGGCTTTACCCGTGGTGCCACCGGTGTAACCCAAACGGTAGGGTGCCTCTAGCGTGCGGTCGACGGCGCACGCACCCGCCGGGCCGTGGGCAATGAGCTGCGCCAATTCGGTCGCACCGATGAGCTGCTCGGCGCGGAGATCGGCGATATCGGCGTGAATGACTAAGCGCGCACCGCTGTCGTCTATTTTGTACTGGTGGTTGTCGAGGGTTTCGCGGGTATTGAGGCCCACTCGTACCAGCCCCGCCTTGGCCACCGCGTAGTAGGCGATGAGACATTCGATGCTGTTGGAAAACAACACCCCCACGCGGTCCCCCGGCTGCAAACCGCGCGCCAATAGGGCATTACCTAGGCGGTCGGTCGCGGCATCAAATTCGGTAAAACTCAGCACCCGCGTGCCTTCGATGAGGCAGGGGGCGGCACCGAAATAACGCGCGGCGCGGCGAATCAACGAACCAATTTGCATGACGTCGGGGTTCCTCAGCAGCGCGCACGCGGCCGTTTTATGGCTTACGCAGTTGCTCGATATCCGCGCGGCGCAGGCCGGCACCGCGCCCCTGCAAGTGGCGCGAATGTCGTTGTTCAGCGTGATACAGCGCGACGGCGGCCGGCGTGTCGTGGTGATATTTAAGCCAGCTTTCACACAGCCAGCGATTGCTCTCCCCGCACACCTCGGGCGTGAAATTGCGGGCTTGCTCGTTGTATTGCGCCAAGGTCAGCACCCCTTGCGTGGTGCGGTAGCGGTCCTGTTTGGCCGGCAAATGCGTGACCCCCGGCGCCAGATCGCCAACGCTCAGGGTGTAGTCACCGTCTTTGAGAATGGAATAGGGAATCAGCGAGTACATGCGGGCTGGCAAATCGGCGTGCTGGCAGAGCTGGTATTCGTTGGTGCGCTGACACGGATTGCTGAGCGGCCCCAACATCTCCCACAGCGACATATTGCTGTATTCATCGTTGAGCAGCGGCCGGAAGCGCTCCGCGCGCTCGTCCACCAGCATCCAGTCTTCCATCTCATAACAACCGGCAACGTGGGCCAAATCTTTCACAATACTGAAATAGGTGATGGCACCGGCATCGATCATTTGGTCGCGGGTCCAACCGGCAATGCGCTTCCACAGCCGGGTGGTCGCATCTTTAGACTTCTGCGCGAGGCTCTCGAACGTGCGCGTGAGTTCCTCGCGGCTGTCCATGCCAACCGGCAGATAGCCCTCCGAGAGGGTGTCTGAGGTGTATAAGCCCACCCCCACGATATGGTGTGCTTTGAACTCAGGCTGCGATTCAAATGAACCCCAGTCGTCGATGATATTGAAATGACAGCCGCGCACCGCCATCGGCACGGTCAGGTTGTTATAGGGCATGTCGGCGGCCACGTCGTCGAGCCACGGGTAGTCGCCCTCGGCCAGATCCATGAAGTCGCGAACGATCATCTCGCGCTCGTCATCCAACTTGTACGGCCCTTGGTTATGCAGCGCGATGCGGCTTTCGCAGGACGACAAAAAGCCATATTGCGAGGTCGCCGCCATGAAGGCCTGCGCCGCCGTGTGCAGTGGGTCGCCTTCTACGCAATCGTATAAATCCGCGTGAAAAATTTGCAGCCGGCGCTCGGGTAGCACCTGCGAGCGATGGCCAAAATCGCGGTTGGTGAGATGCCCATCGTTACGGTGCCACGACAGTTCGAAGCGCTTCCAAAAATCCATGACGTAGATGACGTCTTCCAGCGCATCCTGCGGCCGGATCATGCCCATGGCGATGAGGTACTCCCGACCCAACAGATAGAACGAGGGTAGACACCAGCCCATCGAGGGGTTTTGAATTTTGATGCCCATATTGCGCGCACGGTCGCCAATTTCTTCGGCTGGCATGTGCTTTTCAATTTTCCGCAACAACGCCGGATAGCGATAAAAACACATGAAATAGGACAGCAGCATGTAGGGCGATACCGGAAAGAGCTTGGACTCTTGCACCGTGCGGGTGAGGCACAGCCAGTAGGTTTCGTCGGTGTTTTGCTGGATTAGATTATTGGTCTCGAGCAACTGCGCGTAAGTAACAGTCATGGCCGGCCCCTTAAGTTGCGACGCGCCAGATGCGCGCGGTCATCTCGATACCTTTTTGGTAGGCCTCGGCAGTCTTGGCCGTGGCCGTACACTCCATGCGGACGGTGTCGCCCTCGTGGAGCCCAGAAATTTTTGAATTCATGAGACAGGGAATGCCGTACTCGCGAGTCAGAATGCCCAAGTGCGAACGCACTGTGCCGCCGGCGCAAATCACCCCCGCGAACTGCTCCAGAATGGGTGCGGTGAGGGTGCCGCCAGAGTCATCGATTACCGCGATCGTGCCCGCTGGCACGCCGCTCTGCAGGTACGCCAGCACCGTGGCGGCCGAGCGCACATGGCGCACCGTGCCAATGAGGTCTTGCGCGTAACACACCACGTTGTCGCCGCAGCCGCGCTGCTCCAGGCCTGCCGCATCGGGCGGCACCACCGGCGCCTCTGGGTGTTCAAAGCTGAACGACGCCGCGTCCTCGCCCTCCCCCGCCGTGGCGAGATAGGCGTCCGGGCGCTCGCGCTGCGATACCAGCGCCGAGCCCACATAACGATGCCCGTAGGCCAGCAGTTGCTGGTCTATGGCGAGGAAATCGCTGGTGGTGATGAGCTGGAACGACTGGCCGAACACAAACTCGTTCCAAGTCTGGCCGGATTCCCTCCAGCGTTGGCGCACCAGCGCTCTGACCGCGCCATGGAAAGCTTCTACCACCGGGGTTTGGTTCTGCTCGCCAAATTTATCGCCGTCGCCGTAGAGTCGGGACATCAATCTCACCTGTGGATTAAGAGCACCTTGAGGCTAGCCCGAGTGTGCAGGAGGGGCGCTGGAAGCGTCAAGGTGAAACCGTCAGATTGTTCTACAATCGAACACCCCGATCTGTGGGTTTCACGCGTGGTTGACACCGCCCGGGTGGGGATTTAGCTTGCAGGGCTACGATCATCCATTGCTCAACCTAGGGAGAACGCGCTTGGCCTCTCGTTTACCGCGTAGTCAGCCCGCCTTAAAGCGGTCCGCCAGCTCACCCGACCACGGCGCCGAGGCCTTGCGGGAAGGCATTCGCACGGGCCGCTATTTACCCGGCCAACGGCTGATCGAAAGCGCTCTCACCGAGGAACTCCAAATCAGTCGCGGCTCGGTTCGCGAAGCGATTCGGTTGGTGGCAGCCGAAGGCCTGGTAGCACTGAATCGCAATCGGGGCGCCTCGGTGCGCCACCTGTCACGGCGCGAGGTCGACGACATCCTCGTTATTCAGGAAAGCCTCACCAGCTTAGCGGCGCGCTTGGCGGCCACCCGCATCGACGATCCAGGGCACCGCGCGCGCTTCCAACGTGCTTATTCGGCACTGCAAGCGGCTGACGCCAAACCCCAAAATGAAGGCGCACTGTTGGATGTGCGCGTGCGCTTCTACGCCGAATTGGTGGCCATAGGCGGCAATGCGGAGCTGGCGAGCTTCGTGCCCATACCCCAAACCAATGTGCTGCGGGCGCAGTTCGAACGTCACTTGCCCCGCGCCGAGCGCACCAAGCGACGCGCCGACTACACCGCAATCGCTGACTTAATCCTCGCTGGCAGCGCCGGGCCGGCGGCGGTTGCGATGGGCCGCCATATTCGGCGCATGCGCGCTGCCATTGCCGCGTTGCCTGATCACCTGTTTGCTGAAGCCGAGTCGGCCAACCCCGGTCGTCGCCCCCGCTAGACGGCGGCCATGCTCAGGGTGCGGGACGCCTGCCAGCTCGCGGCCAGTTCGCTGCTGGCCGAGCGCCGACGCTCGCTCCTCATTGCGCTGGCAACCGGCATTGGGGTCGCCGCGGTGGTGTTGCTCACCGCCTTAGGGGACGGCGCGCGCCGCTATGTCAACGGGCAGTTTTCCAGTTTAGGCACCAATTTGCTCATCGTGATCCCGGGGCGCACCGAAACCGTGGGCGGTCCCCCGCCGATCATGGGCGAGACCCCGCGCGATTTATCCCTCACCGATTACGCCGCCGTGGCCCGCCTGCCCCACATCGCCCGGGTGGTGCCCGTGATGGTCGGCGCGGCCAATGTCTCCACCGCCAGTGGGGTGGAACGGGAAGTCACGCTATTGGGCGTGACCAGCGACATCCTGGAAGTTCGCCACCTCGTCGTGGGTCAAGGCCGCTTTCTGCCCGCGCTCCCCGCTGATCGGGCGGCGGCAGTGTGTGTGCTGGGCACGAAAGTCGCCCGCGAACTTTTTGGCAACGAAAATCCCCTGGGGGCTTGGGTTCGGGTGGGCGAGCGTCGTTTCCGGGTCATCGGTATTCTGGCCAATACCGGGGTGTCGGTCGGCCAAGACTTCAACGACATGGTGCTGGTACCGGTAGCCTCAGCGCAGGTCCTACTCAACACCCAAGGGCTCATTCGCCTGCTCATCGAAGTGCGGACCAGCTACACGATGGACGCCGCCGCAGCGGCGGTAAGGGCCACCATCCAAGCGTTGCACGAAGGTGAGGACGACATCACCCTGGTCACCCAAGACAGCGTGCTGGCGACTTTTAATCGTATTCTCGGCGCGATCACGCTGGCGCTCACCGCCATCTCCGCCGTTAGCCTGTTAGTCGCCGGCATTTTGACCATGAATGTCATGCTGGTAACGGTCGCCCAGCGGCGCAGCGAAATTGGCCTGCTGAAGGCACTCGGGGCGTGCCAGCACGAAATTCGCCGGCTCTTTTTGCTGGAAGCGCTGCTGCTCTCGCTAACCGGCGCCGCGGCGGGCACGCTCGCGGGGTATCTCATCAGCACCCTCGTGGGGCTGCGCTATCCCAACTTTCCGGTTGCCGTGCCGTGGTGGGGAACCCTCAGCGCAATACTCATTTCCTTGCTCTCCGGTGTGGTTTTTGGCGTGATTCCCGCACGCCGCGCAGCCCTCCTCGAACCGGTAAAAGCCCTGTCGAGCCGCTACTGAGATGCGCAGAATCGAACTCGTTCACTTTGCCTTAAGCGCCATACGCGCCCAGCCACAGCGCTCGCTACTGACGGTGTTGGGCATCGCCGTGGGCATCGCCACGGTCATCCTGCTGACCGCGCTGGGGACCGGCGTGCGTCAGTTCGTGCTGGGAGAGTTCACCCAATTTGGCACCAACTTGCTGGGCGTATTCCCGGGCAAAAACTCTACTTTTGGCGGCTCCCCGGGCACGCTATCTACCACGCGTCCGCTGTCGCTCAGCGATGCAGCCGCGATCGCCCAACTGCCGCTCGTGCTGGGCGTGGTGCCCACCATCCAAGGCAACGCCAACGTTGAATTGGGTGAGCGTAGCCGCCGCACCAATATTTTTGGTGTGAGCGGCCAAGTGCCGCGCGTGTGGCAAGCACAGGTCGCCTTTGGGCGCTTTTTACCCGACCACTCGCTCACCGAAGCCCGTGCTTTTGCGGTGCTCGGCGCAAAAATGCATCGGGAACTTTTTAAGGGTAACAACCCACTGGGCGCGCGAATTCGCATTGGCAACGAGAGTTTCCGCGTCATCGGGGTGATGGAACCCAAAGGCCAAATGCTGGGTTTTGACTTGGACGACACGCTGTTCATCCCGGTCGCCAAAGCGCAATCCTTGTTTAACCGGGAAGGCCTCGCGGAAATCGATGTGCTTTTTCGTGCCGGCGAGTCCTCGGCGCGCGTCGCCACCGCCATTTCCGAGGTGCTCAAGGCGCGCCACGGGATGGAAGATTTTTCCATCACCACCCAAGACAAAATGCTGGAGGTACTGGGGTCGATCATTGGCATTCTCACCGCTGGCGTGACCGCGATCGGTGCCATCGCGCTGTTAGTGGGGGCCGTGGGCGTGGGCACCGTGATGACGATCGCGGTGGCCGAGCGTGCCGCCGAAATCGGTCTGCTACGCGCACTGGGCGCACGTCGCACCACGATCCTTCAAACCTTTTTACTGGAATCGGCGCTGTTGGGGAGCGCGGGCGGGTTAGCCGGGCTCGCCTTGGCATTGGGCACCATCGGCTTGCTAAAAGTCGTTGCGCCAGCGCTGCCGCTGCAAATTGCCTGGGCCTACGTGGGGGCGGGGCTCAGTCTATCCCTCGCCATCGGACTACTGGCCGGACTGTTGCCGGCCGCGCGGGCGGCCCGCCTTGATCCTATCGAGTCGCTACGCGCGGAATAAGTTGGCTCGCTTGCAGCCATCGCGGACGGTGAGGAGAATAGGCGCACTGCGACACCCGGAAAGCCACTTTATGTCTAGCGTCCCTGCCGACTGCGCCCCGCCAGCGCTGCTGCGTGCCGATGCCCATGGGGTCGCCACACTGACCCTAAACCGACCGACCCGCTACAACACACTCTCCGAAGAAATGCTGGCAGCCTTAAGCGCCGCCGTGCGCGATATCGCCGCTGATGCCAGTGTCCGTGTGGTCGTCATCGCCAGCACCGGCCGGGCGTTCAGCACCGGGCACTGCCTAAAAGAACTGCGCGCCCACCCCCATGCCGACTATTACCACGCGGTGTTGGCTCGTTGCTCGGCGCTGATGCAAACCATCGTCACGCTGCCCCAACCGGTGATCGCCAAAGTGCAGGGCATCGCGACGGCCGCGGGCTGCCAACTCGTGGCCAGCTGCGATCTCGCTATAGCGTCCAACGAAGCGCGGTTTGCCACCTCAGGCATTAATTACGGTCTGTTCTGCGCCACCCCCGGAGTTGCCTTGGCACGCACCGTGGCGCGCAAACACGCCTTGGAAATGCTCTACACCGGTGATTTTATTTCCGCCGCTACCGCCGCCGAAATTGGGCTTATCAATCGTGCCGTAGCCGCCAGCGACCTCGACGCGGAGGTCGCTGGCCTGGCACGTAAAATCGCAGCCCAATCGGCTTACGCCATCCAACTCGGTAAGGCTTCGTTCAACGCGCAGATCGACTTATCCCTCGACGCGGCCTACCGTGCCGCTTCCGCAGACTTAGCCCGCAACCTGCTAGCGGAAGATGGCGTAGAAGGCCTCAATGCCTTTTTTGACAAACGCACACCACACTACCGCCAATAATTTTCACCACACTGTGCACTTCGGAGCGCTGAATGACCCCCGGTAATATTTACGAACAAGGCCTGGACGCGGTTGCCGCCAACCGTGTCTCTTTATCGCCGCTATCGTTTCTCGAGCGCGCCGCCTCGGTGTACCCCGAGCGCGTGTCGGTGATCCACAACGAGCGCCGTTACACTTGGGCGGAAACTTTTACACGCGCGCGCCGGCTTTCCTCGGCATTGCAACAACGGGGCATTGGGCTGGGCGATACCGTGGCAATAGTCGCCACCAATATCCCCGCGTTTTACGAAGCCCTGTTTGGGGTGCCTGCCAGCGGCGCGGTCATCAACCCCATCAATATCCGCCTCGACGCCCAAGCCATGGCATTCATCCTCGACCATGGCGAAGCGAAAGTGGTGTTTGTCGACACCGAGTTCGCGGCCGTCATGCGTCAGGCGTTAGCGCTGTGTCAGGCCCGCCCCTTGGTGATCGATATTGCGGATCCCGAAGCACCCTGCCACGAACGACTGGGTGAGCTTGAATACGAGGACCTGCTGGCCGAGGGCGATCCCAACGGCGCGTGGACTTTGCCGCAAGACGAGTGGCAGGCGCTCGCGTTGTGTTACACCTCGGGCACCACGGGCAACCCTAAAGGGGTGGTGTATCACCATCGTGGCGCCTACCTAAACGCGGTCGGCAACGCGCTCTCGTGGAGCCTGCCGCTCAACCCCGTGTACCTCTGGACGCTGCCGCTATTTCATTGCTGCGGCTGGTGTTTTCCTTGGACCTTGGCCATGCAGGGCGGTACCAACGTGTGCTTGCGCCGCATCACCGCGGCCAGTATTTATGCCGGCATTCGCGACCACGGCGTATCCCATTTTAGTGGCGCGCCCATCGTACTTAATTTTATTGTTAACGCTGCTGCCGAAGAACGTGTTGAATTAACCCAGCCCGTGCAGGTCATGACCGCCGGCGCCGCACCACCGGCGGCGATTATCGAGGCAATTGAGCGGGCCGGCTTTACCGTGATCCACACTTATGGACTGACCGAAACTTATGGCCCGGCAGTATTTACCTGCCCGCAGCCACAGTGGCGTGAACTCAGCGCCGACACCATGTCCAGTATTCGAATCCGGCAAGGGGTGCGCTATCCGGTGCTAGAAAATCTGGACGTGCTGGATCCCGATACCCTAGAGCCGGTCCCACGAGACGGCAAAACTATCGGCGAAATCATGTTCAAAGGGAACGTGGTGATGCGGGGCTACCTCAAAAACCCCAAAGCCACCGCCGAGGCGCTCAGCGGGGGCTGGTTTCACTCTGGCGATTTAGGTGTGATGCACCCTGACAACTATATTCAAATCAAAGACCGCTCCAAGGACATCATTATTTCGGGCGGCGAGAATATTTCTTCCATTGAAGTAGAAGAAATTCTCTATCGTCATCCCGCGGTGCTCGAGGCCGCCGTGGTGGCGCGCCCCGATGAGAAATGGGGCGAGACCCCGTGTGCTTTCGTGTGGTTAAAGCAAGACGCGCCCGCTGTGGGCGCCGCCGAACTCATCGCGTACTGCCGCGAACACCTGGCGCATTTCAAGTCCCCTAAAACCGTTATTTTTCTTGAATTACCCAAAACCGCGACCGGGAAAATTCAAAAATTTAAACTCCGCAAAGAGGCGGAAGCACTAGGCAGCCTCAGCTAGCTAGCACGCCACACCAGACGGCCAGCACAACCTCACTGGGCGGCCCAGCGGGGTTGTCTGGCAGTGTCGCGCGCAAGGTTATTGAAACCTCGTGCCTACATTGCCGCGTTAACCGCCGGTAAGTTAGCAAGCACAGTGGCGTGAAAAATATTCGTCCACCTTGGTTTTTTTGGCTGATAGGTGCCGGGATTCGCCGTTTTTTGACCTCGCCGTCCCTGACGTCCCCGCACAAACGGCCGGTCGATCTGGCTGACAGGCATGGACGCCAGACACGGCGTCGCCTGATAGTCGAGCCGAAGCCCGTCGACCAACGGCCGCGTCATGAAACGGTCCGAGTTGCTGACCAGCGATGGGTAGCGAATCGTCAGGGCAAGTGCTGGCCTCAGGCTGGCGCTGCAGTCAACTTGACCCCCAGGGCCTTGCAGACTTTCTGAATGGTGTCGAAACGGGGATGTGCCTCCGGCCGAAGCGCCTTGTAAAGCGCTTCTCGGGTCAGACCGGCCGCCTGCGCCACTTGCGTCATTCCTCGCGCACGAGCCACATCCCCCAGCGCGGCTGCAAGCAGCCCCGCGTCCCCTTCTTCTATAGCCAGTCGGATGTAATCGGCCACCGCCTCGTCATCGTCTAGGTACTTCGAGGGGTCGAACTCGGTCAGTTTGGATAGCTTGAGCTTCTTGATCATTTCAGGGCTCCTCGATCGTTTGAGCCAAGGCGATGGCCTTGATGATGTCGCGTTCCTGCGTTGCCTTTGTGCCGCCGCCCAGCATCAGGATCAGGATGTCGCCACGTCGCACGAAGTACATCCGCCATCCCGGCCCAAAGAACTCTCTCAGCTCGAAGACGCCTTGGCCGACCGGTTTTACGTCCCCTAGGTTTCCAAGGCTAGCTTTGCGGACCCTGAGCACCAGACGCCGACGGGTAGGTGCATCCCGCAATCCGTCGAGCCACTTCTCGAAGACCTCAGTTTGGAGGACTTTGAACATACGATGAATGTAATCGATCGTTCACAAAGCGACAAGTCGCTCTGAGCGACCGGCGAGGGGATCCCGGGTGCTGGGTTAGGCGTGGCGGGCTACCTGCGCGGCCGTGCCGCGATGCTGATGGCGAACTTCACACGGTGTCTGGAGCGGACTGTGCCACTAGCCCTGCGCGGTAGCGTTGACTGTTCTCCACATAGCCTTGCGCGGAGTGCCGCAGCCCGACGATTTCCGCCGCGCTGAGTTCGCGCACCACTCGCCCGGGCGCGCCCATCACCAAACTTCCCGCCGGGATGTGCTTGCCCTCGGTAATGAGCGAACCCGCACCGATAAGGCAATTGGGTCCAATCACCGCGTTATTAAGCACCACCGCGTTGATGCCAATGAGGGTGTTGTCACCGATAGTGCAGCCGTGGAGCATGGCTTGATGACCAATGGTGCAGTAGCGGCCCACGTTGAGTGGGCTACCCATATCGGTGTGGAGCAGGGCCAGGTCTTGCACGTTGGAGTACTCGCCGAGGGTTATCTCCTCGTTGTCACCCCGCAGCACCGCCCCAAACCAAACGCTGACGTTGTGGTGCAGGACGACGCGGCCTACGACGACGGCGCTCTCGGCGATAAAATAATCGCCTAAGCACCGCACGCGATGCTGATCAAGCTGGTAGATCATCGCCTTAGGTCTGCGCAAACAACCACGGCGCCGCGAGGCGATGTTTCGCCTCGTAAGCCTGAATGGTCGATGCTTGCTGGAGCGTGATGGCGATGTCGTCCAACCCGTTCAGCATGCGGTGTTTAAGACCGGCGGCGTAGTCAAACGGGAAGTCCTCGCCACTGGGCGTGGTCACCGTTTGCGCCGCCAGATCCACGGTCAGGCGATAGCCTGCGAGGTCCCGGCTCTCAACAAACAGACGATCAATGGTGGGGGCCGGCAGGGTCACCAGCAGCAGACCATTTTTGGCCGAGTTACCGTAGAAAATATCGGCAAAACTGGGCGCCACCACGACCCGAAAACCATAATCGTAAATCGCCCACGGCGCGTGTTCACGCGAGGACCCGCAGCCAAAATTAGCGCGTGCCAGCAACACCGTGGCCCCTTGGTAGCGCGCTTGATTGAGAATGAAATCAGGATTCAATGGCCGACCGGCGTTCGCTTTATCGGGCTCACCTTTATCTAAATAGCGCCATTCATCAAACAGGTTAGGGCCAAAGCCAGAGCGTTTGATCGATTTTAAAAATTGCTTGGGAATAATGGCATCGGTATCGACGTTAGGTCGATCAATAGGTGCCACGAGGCCAGTCAGACGGGTAAATGCTTCCATGATTAAAATCCTGCTCGGACGTCGACAAAATGACCGGCAATGCCGGCCGCCGCAGCCATGGCCGGCGACACTAAGTGGGTGCGGCCGCCTTGGCCTTGACGCCCCTCAAAATTGCGATTAGACGTCGAGGCGCAGCGTTCGCCGGCCGCCAGTTGGTCGGGATTCATGCCCAGACACATCGAACAACCCGGCTCGCGCCATTCAAAACCCGCGGCACGAAAAATTTGGTCTAAGCCCTCTTTTTCAGCCTGGCGTTTCACCAAACCCGATCCCGGCACGACCAGCGCCAAGGTCACATTGGCAGCCAAGCGCCGGCCCTGCACCACCGCCGCAGCGGCGCGCAGATCTTCGATTCGCGAATTGGTACACGAGCCTATAAAAACTTTATCGATCGCAATATCGACCAGCGCAGTGCCTGGGGTAAGCCCCATATAGCGGAGCGCGTTTTGCATACCGGTGCGGCGGACTTCGTCGGTCTCAGCGGCCGGATCCGGCACCCGACCGGAAATGGGCAGCACCATTTCTGGCGAGGTACCCCAGGTCACTTGGGGTTCAATGAGCGCCGCATCGAGGTGAACGACGGCATCGAAATGCGCGCCCGCGTCTGAATGCAAATCGGCCCACGCCGCCAGCGCGAGGGTCCATTCCGCGCCTTTTGGGGCCCCAGGGCGGCCCTCGACATAGGCGATGGTCTTGCTATCCACCGCCACCATCCCGGCGCGCGCACCGGCTTCGATGGACATATTACAGACCGTCATCCGCGCCTCCATCGATAGGCTGGTGATGGCCGAACCGGCGTACTCCAGCGTGTGACCGGTGGCCCCCGCCGTCCCAATTTTGCCGATTACCGCCAGCACGAGATCCTTGCTGGTCACCCCAGCGCGCAAACTGCCGCTCACCTCAATCAGCATGTTCTTAGCTTTTCGCAGCACCAAACACTGGGTGGCCATCACGTGTTCCACCTCGGAGGTGCCAATGCCGAAAGCCAGCGCGCCCAACGCGCCATTGGTCGCGGTATGGGAATCACCGCAGACTATCGTCATGCCGGGCAAACTCCAGCCCTGCTCCGGGCCGGTCACATGGACAATGCCCTGTCGCGGATCGCCAATGTCGAAATGCGTGATGCCGTGCTCGCGACAATTGCGGGCGAGCGTTTCGAGCTGGATTTTGGCCACGGGATCGGCGATGTGATGGACATCGCGGGTGGGCACGTTGTGGTCGGACACGGCCACCGTGGCGGCGACCCGCCACAGCGGTCGACCGGCGATCTTCAGACCTTCAAAGGCCTGCGGGGTGGTGACTTCGTGGGCGATATGGCGGTCGATGTACAACAGCGACGAGCCATCCTCAAAGTCCTCGACAACGTGCGCATCCCAAAGCTTGTCGTACAGGGTTCTGGCAGTCATGCGTCACACCTAGCTAAGTAAAAAGAGCTTGGATTCTAGCAGCGAGCAGGCAGTTCGGCAGCGCCTGTGTCGCAGGGATTGTGTGCCGAGGCTATAGGGACCCACCAACAGTGGAAAAAGTGCGGCGACCACAGGTGCCACAGCGCGCAGGTTGTCCGCGCAACTGCTGAAATAACTCAAGCGCTTGGACGAAGCCTTAGCGAGCCACCAGCGCGCCATCAAACTAAAAACAGACTATGCGGACCGCCAGGATGGGGCGCCACGAATGCCCCTTTACCGCGACATGGAAAGTCTTGTTAAGAACCACAACGAAGCCGTGATTAGGGTCGCTGCCAAGCTCTGTGGGGGGGCAGGTCCTGCGCTACTTAGACGACCAAATTGACGTGCATGCCCTTCCAACCCGAGGTTGCGGTACCGCCCATGCGCTCAATGAGCGCGAAAAGGAGTTCTGCGGGTGGGTGGCGCCCGATATCGGTGGGCGCAAGGTCGTTCCAGTGCGGATAAGCCAGCGCGCTATCGAAGGGGTCATCGGAGAGGTCTAGATCGGCAACGGGTGCACGTCCGCGCGGCGGCGCGCGGCGAGCAGCCGGGGGCACACCACGCGTCGCGCCCCGCTCGGACGAGCGTGGAGAGCCGGGCTTACGGGACTCTATACCTATAGACATGAGGTCATGTTGCCCCAGTTAGCGCTTTGGCGCACGCGAAATTCTGCGCACGCCGTCTCATTTGGAGCACGCCAGTGGCGGCTAACGGCACAGCAACGGTGGTTTGGGTGCCGGCTACCGGCTGACAAGGCGCAACGCATGCGTATACTTGGGCGGAGGCATGGCTCGCTCCAGAGCCGCCCCTGATCGGCGGTTTAAAGTTTACCCCTGATCGATGCAAAAAAAGATGCGGACCACCCTGCTTGAGCGCATGACTGAACAAACCGAAATTTTGGCCATCGTCTTTGCCGATATCAGCGGCAGCACCAGCCTGTATGAAGAGCTGGGCGATACGCGAGCGCACCACCAAATCACCCTGTGCATGGAAACGCTTGCCGCGGTCGTCACGGGCTATCGAGGCCGGGTCGTCAAAACCAACGGCGATGATTTGCTGTCCGTTTTTTCCTCCATCGAACACGCTACGCTGGCTGCGTGCGGCATGCAGGAAGCGCTGGCGGAAGACCCGCGGGGGGGCCAGTCAACCCAGCCATCGAAACTGGCGGTGCGCATTGGCGTGCACGCCGGTCCCGTCATTGTGGAGAAAAACGACATCTATGGCGACGCCGTCAACGTCGCAGCCCGCATCGTGGGGCTGGCAAAAATGGGACAAATCATCACCACGCGGTATGTGGTTGAGCAACTGTCACCGCTGCTGCGCGGCAGCACCCGCCTGATCGACCACGCCCAGTTGCGGGGCAAAAAAGAAGGCTTCGACTTGTTCGAAGTCTTGTGGCGACAAGACGACGCCACGCTAATGTCCCCCGATTTGGTCCTCGCCCCCGCGCAGCGGGGCCAACTCCTCGTAACCTATGACGTCCACCGGATCGTGGTGGACCCCAGCCGACCGCAGATCGTGATGGGACGCGGGGAGGCGGCCGATCTTCGGGTGGATGAAATCATGGCCTCACGGCTACACGCCCGCCTTGAATGGCGACGCGACAAATTTTTTCTCGTCGACCAAAGTACCAATGGCACGTATTTGGATATGGGTGGCGGTGAAAAATTTGTCCGGCGCGACGAAGTGGTGTTGGGAGCCGGGGGCCGCATCAGTCTAGGCCGGCCGTTCGCAGACAACGCGCACTCCATCGTACACTTTAAGAGCACCGGCTAGACAACCGCGTAGTGGCAACTTCTGGCAAATATTTTGAGGCGCAGACCGCATGAATTCCTCCCGCCCCCAGCACCGCGCAACCGCTGCGCCCTCAGTGAGTCTGATCTAGCCCATGCGCTGGCACTCCATCGCCCTGAGTCACGTGGGACGGGTACGCAAAATCAACGAAGACGCGTACTTAGAACGCCCCGACTACGGACTGTGGGTCGTGGCAGATGGCATGGGTGGGCATACTGCTGGCGATGTGGCCAGCGAGATGATCGTCACCGCGATGGCCAAGGTTAGACCGGCCCCAGACCTCAGCACCTTCGTGGAATTTGCCGAGCACCAACTGTTAACCACCAACGACCGACTGATCGCCCTAGCCCGTGACCGGGGTCAGGTGATTGGTAGCACGGTGGTCACACTGTTGGCACATGGGGATTACTGCGCTTTTTTGTGGGCCGGTGACAGCCGTCTGTACCGCTGGCGCGCCGGCACACTCGAACAACTCAGCACCGACCACTCCAAGGTAGAAGAATACGTTCGGATGGGGCTGGTGGCCCGCGAAGACGCCCACAAACATCCCGATGGCAATCTCATTACCCGTGCCGTCGGCGCTGCGGAAACGCTGCATCTAGAGTGCAATATGGCGCGTTTGGCACCGGGCGACCGTTTTTTGCTGTGTTCTGATGGTCTCGACAAACACGTACCCTTTGCGGACATTGCCGAGGGGATGGGACGCCAGAGCTTGGCCCGTATTGCACGCCATTTGATCGACCTCACGCTAGAGTACGGTGCCAGCGACAACGTAACCGTGTGCCTAGTTGAAGTGACGGCCGACTGAATCCCCGAGAGAACACCCGCATGATCGTGAATCGCTACTTACAAGAACTTTGCAGCGCCTACGCCCGTGAGCTCATTGACCGGCGTACCTACATCCGCGAGCGCCGCCGGTTGATTGACGACACCATCGCCGATAGACCGCTGGCACCTCCTGCAATCCCAGCAGAATTTCAATCTGAAGTCACCCTCATCGACGTCGATGCCACCCTGGAAATACCGCGTCTGCCCGCGCAGGGGAGCTAACCCATGACCGCAACCCTTGAGCGGGAGGCGAACAACGTCGATGGGGCGGAAGTCGCCAAGTTCACCGCGCTGGCGGCAGCGTGGTGGGATCCCCTCGGACCCAGCCGCACGCTGCATGAGATCAACCCCTGTCGGCTAGCCTACATTGGCCAGCACGCCCAACTCGCCAAACAGCGGGTGTTGGACGTCGGTTGCGGGGGCGGCTTGCTGACCGAGGCGATGGCCCAAGCCGGGGCGATCGCTAGCGGCATTGACGCCAGCGCGGCCGTCATCGCTGCAGCTCGCACCCACGCGGCGGAGCATGCCCAGCGGGTGCATTACGAGGTCACCACCGCCGAAAGCCACGCCACCCGCCTGCCTGGGCACTACGCCATCCTGACCTGCATGGAACTCCTGGAGCATGTGCCCGATCCGGCGCAACTGTTGGCCGCGTGTCGCACCTTGCTCGCGCCGGATGGCGAAATATTTCTCTCGACCATCAACCGCACGCCGCGGGCGTATGGCGCGGCGGTGTTGGGCGCGGAATATTTGCTGCGCTTGCTGCCTGTCGGCACCCACGACTTCCGCCGCTTCATTCGGCCCTCCGAACTCGGACGTTGGCTACGTGCGGCAGGCTTTGAAGTCGCGCATATCGCAGGCATGCGCTACGACCCATTTCGCCGTGAAGCCGCGCTGTGCGCACAGGTAGGGGTCAATTACTTAATCCACGCCCGCGTTCGCGCCTGACTTCGCCGTGGCGCTCGAAGCTGTTTTGTTTGATCTGGACGGCACGCTGCTGGACACCGCCCCGGATTTGGCCGCCGCGCTGAACCGGGTACGCGCGACGTATGGACACGCACCACTGCCCTATGCGCAGGTCCGTGCGCAGGTCTCCAACGGCAGCTACGCCCTCACCCGCTTGGGTTTTGATTTTCCGGAAGACAGCCCAGCATTTGAAACCGCCCGGTTGGCGCTCCTCGACGACTATCGTGAAAATCTCGCGCAGGCCACCGTGTTGTTTCCCGGCATGGAGGAACTACTCGCCAGCTTTGCGCCGACGGGCTTGCGGTGGGGCATCGTCACCAATAAGCCGGGTTGGCTAACCACCCCCCTACTGGCGCAGTTAGCCCTCGCGGTGCCACCGGGCTGCGTGGTCAGCGGCGACACCCTCGCCCAGCGCAAACCTCATCCCGCACCGCTACGCCACGCTGCCGCCTTGCTGGGCTGTGCGCCGGAACGCTGCGTGTACATTGGCGACGCCGTGCGCGACATCGAAGCCGGACGCAGCGCCGGCATGTACACGCTGGCGGCCTCCTATGGCTATCTAGACCTTGAATCCGACCCCGGCAGCTGGCAAGCCGACGCGATTGTCGAGGGCGCCGAGGCCATCGCCGCTTGGCTGGCGTCGCGCCGCGGCGAGGCGTGAGCCAAGCTCCGGCCGGCGCGCTCGAGACGTGGTTACCGCAGGCGGGTACCGACCGTTACTACGCCCAGCTTTATTGTCCTCCTGGGCCGCGCCAAGCCCTGGCGCTCATCGAAGCGCTACGCGGGGAAATTGCCCGCATCCCGGCCAGTTGCTCCAGTCCGACGGTGGCGCTGCCCAAGCTCGCCTGGTGGCGCGAAGAACTGGCCCATCTCCAGCGGGGCTCCCCACGTCACGCCATTACGCGCGCGCTAGGCAACCAAATACCAGACCTGCCCGGCGCCGCGCTCGCGCTGGTGAGTGGTGTTGAGTCCCTGTTAGGGGGCTATGCGCACGCCTCGCGGGCTGACCGGCGCGCGGCCTTACTGGGCGCACACGGCCCGCTCTGGGCGTGCGCGCTGGCCGCGAGCCAGCCGGCCGGCAAGCCCGTTTCAGCGCAGGCGCTGCAGTGCGCGGCACTGGTTGAGGAAGCCTACGCGCTGCGCGACGCCCGTCCGTTGCTGGAGGGTGGGTTCTCATTGGTGGCGCAAGACAGCGTGGCCACCAGCGTGGCCCAACACGGCGTGCTGCCGGTGCTACCGGGCGCTTGGCATGCGGCGGTGCTGGGCGTGGATATCGAGTGCACGCTGACAGATTTGCGCCAACACCTAGCGCAGCTGAGCGACCGACAGGCGCTGCGGCCCTTGGCGACCCTCGCCCGGCTCGCCATCGCAACCTTGGAAGAAGTCCGTGCGGGCGGTTGCCGGGTGTGGGAGACGCGGGTCGAACTGACCCCGCTGCGTAAGTTGTGGCTGGCGTGGCGGGAACGGGCGGGACTATGAGCCCGCCTCAGGGCGTGCTCGCTGCCACAACAGGCGCACCCGCAGCCGCCGAAAATCCTCACTCGGGAGGCTGTCGGGTAATAACACCAACAGCGCCCCTGGCTGGGCGGTATGGCGCGCTAGCGGCAGAATCATCCCCCACGTCGTGATGAGCGCATGGCGATGCAGAGTAACGGGCACCCGGCGACCGTGCGACTCGAGCAACCACCAGTCGTCGTTGCTATCGAACAACACCCGCGGCAGCAGGGCGAGACGCCGCCGCAACTGCGCGTAATGCAGGGCCGTGGCCAAGAGCAACAACACCAAGCCCACGGGCGCGGCCGCGAACGCCAGCCCCACCAGCACCGCGCAGCCAGCGTGGGAGAAAACCAGGGTGCGGGCCAGTAGACGCGATGCCTTAGGGGTAATTTGAATAGCCGCTGAAAATCCCTGCATGTGCCTGCGAGCCTCCTTGCTCCTACGCCGTCTTGAATTTGCCCAGTTGAGACAAGATACTACGAGCTGGGTCGCACGCCGCGGCCACTTAACCAATCGGCCGTACTCAAAGGCGGCCGTCACACCAGTGGACACCCCCAGCATGAGCGAACTACCCGAGTCCCCAACGCCGCCCGCCGCGCCGCCCGATCTACCGGTGGTGCCGGTCGCACCGCTGGCCAAGCGCCCAGAAATAGGCGGCCCCAAAGGTTTAGAACCCACTCGTTACGGCGACTGGGAAAGCAAAGGACGCTGCATCGATTTCTAAGCTGTCCGAGTGGCATTCCTCGCAGCGACTTTCTCACCGCCAATGGCCATCCAACCTTCAACGCCGAACGTAAGATCATCATTATGACGACCCGACCCCTCTCACCACATTTGCAAATCTACCGGCCGCAGTTAACCAGCGTGCTATCGATCACGCACCGCCTAACCGGTCTGGCGTTGAGTCTCGGCACGGTGGTGCTGCTGTATTGGTTGCAGGCCGCCGCACGCGGCCCTGAAGCCTACGCAGCCGCCCAAGGAGTGCTCGGTCTGGGGGTGGTCAAGGCCCTGCTGGCGGCTTGGACTTGGGCGTTCTTCTATCATCTGAGCAACGGGATTCGGCATCTTTTCTGGGACGCCGGGCTCGGTTTCGAATTAAACAAAGCCTACGCCTCGGGCTATGCCGTGTTGGTCAGCGCGAGCGCGCTCACGGTGCTGGTCTGGGCCTATGTCCTCACGCGCACTGGGGGTGCGACATGAGCCTGCGCAGCGATTTGGGTCGGGTTAAAGGTCTGGGCTCGGCCAAAGAAGGCGTCCAACACTGGCGCTTGCAGCGGCTCACGGCGCTTGCCCTGCTGCCCTTGACGCTCTGGTTTGTGATGTCGCTCCTGTGCGTCTTCCAAGGCAGTCACGCCGAGGTCGTGCAGTGGATCGGCCAGCCCCACATCACGGTGCTGCTGCTAGCGCTATCCATCGCCCTGTTCTGGCACCTCTTGCTCGGCGTGCAGGTGGTCATCGAAGATTATGTCCACGTCCCGTGGCAGCAGATAGTGGCGCAGGTTCTACTGCGCGCCGGTGTCGGCCTCGGCGGCCTGTTGGCGGTTGTTTCCATTCTAAAAATTTCGCTGGGATTGCACTAACCCATGGCTAGTTATTCGCTGATCGAGCATACGTATGATGTGGTGGTGGTAGGCGCTGGTGGGGCCGGACTGCGAGCCACTTTTGGGATGGCCGCCGAAGGGCTCAAAACCGCGTGCATCACCAAAGTCTTCCCAACCCGCAGCCATACCGTGGCCGCCCAAGGTGGCATGAGTGCCGCGCTGGGCAATATGGGGCCAGACGATTGGCGCTGGCACATGTACGACACCATCAAAGGCTCCGACTGGCTAGGCGACCAAGACGCTATCGAGTACATGTGCCGCGAGGCCATCCCCGCGGTGATCGAACTCGAACACTACGGCGTGCCATTTTCCCGTACTGAGGATGGCCACATTTACCAGCGCCCGTTTGGTGGCATGACCACCAATTACGGCGAAGGCATTGCCCAGCGCACTTGCGCGGCGGCCGACCGCACCGGTCATGCCATCCTGCACACGCTGTATCAGCAATCGCTCAAGCACAACGCCGAATTCTTTATCGAATACTTCGCCGTCGATCTCGTGATGGACGACGACGGCGCGTGTAAGGGCGTGATCGCCTGGAACCTCGCCGACGGCACGCTGCACCTCTTTCGCGGGCACTCGGTGGTGTTGGCGACCGGCGGCTACGGCCGGGCGTACTTCTCCGCAACCTCAGCGCATACCTGCACGGGCGATGGCAACGGCATGGTGTTGCGCGCGGGCCTGCCGCTGCAAGACATGGAATTCACCCAGTTCCACCCCACCGGCATCTACGGCGCGGGCTGCCTGATCACTGAGGGGGTGCGCGGCGAAGGCGGCTACCTCACCAATTCCAAAGGCGAGCGCTTTATGGAGCGCTACGCACCGAACGCCAAAGACCTCGCCTCGCGCGATGTGGTGTCGCGTTCCATGACGGTCGAAATTCGGGAAGGGCGCGGCGTGGGTCCGCTCAGCGACCACATCCACCTGCACTTAGAGCACCTGGGGGCCGATGTCATCCATGAGCGCTTGCCGGGCATCGCAGAATCGGCCCGCATTTTTGCCGGCGTCGACGTCACCAAAGAGCCGATCCCGGTGCTGCCGACCGTGCACTACAACATGGGGGGAATTCCGACCAACTACCACGGCAACGTGGTAACCCTCAAAAATGGCAACCCCGACACCGAAGTGCCGGGGCTGATGTCCATCGGTGAAGCCGCGTGCGTTTCAGTACACGGCGCCAATCGCTTGGGTTCAAACTCGCTGCTGGACCTCGTGGTCTTCGGGCGGGCGGCGGCCAAACGCTGCTCAGCGGACATCAAGCGCAACCAGCCACACCCCGAACTCCCGGCGCGGATCACCGACCAGGTCATCGCCCGCTTCGACCGCCTGCGGCACGCCAACGGTAGCGAACCCACGGCCAAACTGCGTGCGGACATGCAACGCACAATGCAGCACTATGCGGCAGTCTTCCGTACCGGCGAGGCGCTGACCGAAGGCGCCACGAAAATGGATGCGATTTACCAAGGTTTCCAGCACGTGAAGGTCGCCGACCGCTCGCTCATCTGGAACACCGATCTGGTGGAAACGATGGAGTTGGATAACCTGCTAGGCAGCGCGGTGACCAGCATCCACGCCGCCAGCAACCGCACGGAGAGTCGGGGCGCCCATGCGCGCGAGGACTACCCGGAGCGGGACGACCAAAACTGGATGAAGCACACGCTGACGTGGCTGAGCGATGCTGGCCAAGTGAACTTCGACTACCGGCCGGTGCATCTGTATACCTTGACCAATGACGTCGAGGTTGTGCCGCCCAAGAAGCGCACGTACTGACAACGAACTATCGCGCGAGGATCGTATGGCCGAGTTCACTCTAAGCAAGAAGTCTAAAGTTAAAGCCGGAAAAACCATCTTAGCCGCCGCTGGCGCTAAGCGGGCACGGCGCGTGGTGATTTACCGCTGGGACCCCGACAGCGGCGAGAATCCGCGGCTGGATACCTTCGAAATCGATCTGGATAAATGTGGCCCCATGGTGCTGGACGCCATTATCCATATTAAAAATGATCTCGATCCCACGCTGTCTTTCCGCCGCTCCTGCCGCGAAGGCATCTGCGGTTCCTGCGCGATGAATATCGACGGAACCAACACCTTGGCCTGTACCACGGCCACGGAGTCGATCAAAGGGGATGTCAAAATCTACCCGCTACCGCATATGCCGGTGCAAAAAGACTTAGTGCCCGACCTCACCCATTTCTTTGCCCAGTACGCCTCGATCAAGCCCTGGCTGCAAACGGATACCGCGCCACCCGACCGCGAGCGGCTGCAAACCAAAGAAGACCGCGCCAAAATTGACGGCCTCTACGAATGCATCCTGTGCGCTTGCTGCTCAACCAGCTGCCCCAGCTATTGGTGGAACAGCGATCGCTACCTCGGCCCCGCGGTCCTGCTGCAAGCCTATCGTTGGTTGGTGGACAGCCGCGACGAAGCGACTGGCGAGCGCCTCGATAACCTGGAAGATCCGTTCCGCCTCTACCGCTGCCATACCATCATGAACTGCGCGAAAACCTGCCCAAAGGGTCTTAACCCGGCGAAGGCTATCGCGGAGATCAAAAAAATGATGGTGAGTCGTACGCTCTGAGTCACGTGGCGGCCGACAGCCGGGTGCGCTGGCGCTGTCGCCGAGGCATCCGCGAGCTCGATTTAGTGTTCACACGGTTCCTAGACCGGCACTATGTCACGCTGACCCCAGCCGCCAGCGCCTGCTTCGACCGACTGTTGCAGGAACACGATCTGGAAATTTATGACTGGCTGATGGGCCGTGTCACGCCACCGTCCGAGTACTTGACGTTGTTGGCGTTACTGGCGCTGGACTCCGAGTCGGTGCGGGCTGGAACACCCGGATGAACCACCTTAACGATCTCCAGCGGCTGGGTGGGGACTATCTGCCGGCTAAAAGCCGGCTCTGCGAGGACGGCATACTGCAGGTCAGTGGCCCAGACGCGCGGGCATTTTTGCAGGGTCAATTCACCGCAGATTTGCGCCCCCTAGACGCCGC
>CAMAXW010000036.1 GCA_945862315.1 Klebsiella pneumoniae | reverse complement strand
CCGCCAAAACCTTGGCGAGATGCTGAATCAGGTCCAGTACCGGAACGACAGCATTGTCATCAACAAGGATGGCAAACCCGTCGCTGCCCTCGTCGATGCCGAGTTGTTTGCCCGGATCCGCCGCATGCGGGACCGCTTCGACGCGCTTTGCGATCGCATTGCCGCGAGTTACAGCGAGGTACCGCAGGAAGAGGGCTTGGCCGAGATCGAGGCAGCAGTCGCCGCTGAACGAAAGCCACGCTAATGCCTCGCCTGCGGGTCGTGCTCGATACTAATGTGCTGGTGTCGGGGTTTGCCTACCCGGGTAGCGTACCCGGACGGATCGTCGCCACATGGCTTCAGGGTGGCCTGAACGTCGTCCTGTCCCACTACACCCTTGACGAAATGATGAGGGTGTTGCCTCGACTCAAACGCAGCCAGATGACGCCGGTCGAAATCCGCGATCTGGCAGACGGGCTGATGTTTCTGGCTGAGTTAGTGGAACCGGAAAACAACACGCAGACAGATCTGCGAGATCCTGCCGACCAACCGGTGCTGGTCACACTGACATCTGCCAAGGCCGACGACCTGATCACAGGGGACAAAGATTTGCTGGCGCTGTCCTATCGGTTCCCGATCCTGACACCAACGGAATTCTGGTCACGCCACGGAAACTGAGCGTGTCATCGCACGGTTCAAGTGCTGCCGGTACCCGGCATAGGGAAACCCGTGTCTGAGGGTTTGCGCAGGGACAGCAGTAGTACTTCCGCGCGGGGTGATTGTCCGGGGCGCAGCCTAGATGGCGAGCACGCTTGGCGCGCGTCTGCAGCCCGTAGAACGCAACAACGGCGCAATCGAATTGTGGATGAGGAAAGTGGTGGCTACGGGTGGACTCGAACCACCGACCTCAGCATTATGAGTGCCGCGCTCTAACCAGCTGAGCTACGTAGCCTTTGTGCCTCAAAGCGCCAGCCTCGCCGTGGCGAGGAACGGGCCAACACAGGCGCTGACGGGGTTGGACGGCGACCCCGCATAGCGTTGTTGAGCATTCGTCGCGAACACTCATTTGCCCACGCATTTGAGCCGCGAGATTCTCCCGGCTCACTCCCGGTGTGTCAAGAACCGAACGCCGCCGCCGGCGGCAAGCATCTGGGCCACAGCCAGATCCCGCAGTGCTTTGCTGCCGAGATGAATACTGGGTGCGCCGAGCATCTCAATCTGCACAGAAAAATTGCTCGCCGCTGCCGGTTTGCCGAAGACATCGCCGATAGCCCGGGCAAGCTGCGCAAACCTAAGCCAGGAGGTCTTTCGAGAAACTCGCCGGTCTGCCGGCGATTAGCTAGCGTGAGCCTCGATACTTTGCGCAGTAAGCAGCGAGGAGGTGGCACAACGTCGCCGCTGAATAGATGCACGGGCCGCGCTTACCGCACGCCAAATACCACCATGGTCTTACCGCTCACCGAGATCAGGTGCTGCTCTTCGAGGGACTTGAGCACGCGGCCCACCATCTCGCGGGAACAGCCAACAATTCGCCCCAGTTCTTGGCGGGTGACGCGGATTTGCATGCCGTCTGGGTGGGTCATGGCATCGGGCTCGCGGCTTAAATCGAGCAGCGCGCGCGCCACTCGGCCCGCCACATCCATAAACGCCAAGTTGCCCACTTTTAAGTTGGTGCGACGCAGACGCTGAGCGAGTTGCCCGCCGATGATAAAGAGCAAATCGGGAAAGATGCTGGGGAGGCTTTTCAGTTTTTCATAACTGATTTGGGCGATCTCGCAGGAGGTTTTGGCACGTACCAGCGCGCTGCGGCTGAGGCTTTCGTTGAACAAGCCAATTTCGCCAAAAAAATCGCCGGGGTTGAGGTAGGCGAGTACCAACTCTCGGCCGTCGGCGTCTTCCAGCATCACCGTGACCGAACCCTTGACGACGTAATAGAGATCGCGCGAGGGGTCGCCCTGCCGAATGATGGCGCTTTTGGGGGTGCACTTCCGACGATGGCAGTGCACGAGAAACCGCTCGATAGCGGCGCTCAGCAGCGGCGCGGTGCCCTCGGCGTGGCGGGCGGTGTCCGCGGTGTTCAACATGGCCTACCCGGAGGAGAACCTAAAACGCAGTCTCCATCGCGCCGACCCAGTGCAGCGGGTAAAGTGGCCACCTCGCGCCGGATGGCGCCCATGATGCGAGCAGGTGGTGAGCGATGAAAGTAACGGTTAAGTGGATCGACGGGGTGTCGTTTGTCGGGGAATCCGAAAGCGGGCACGCGGTCGTGTTGGACGGCCCGCCCGACGCCGGCGGCCGTAATATCGGGATGCGCCCCATGGAAATGTTGCTCATCGGCATGGCCGGCTGTAGCGCATTCGACGTGGTGTCGATACTGCAAAAAGGCCGCCACCCGGTGCGCGATTGCCGGGTCGAGGTATCCGCCGAACGCGCGGCGGAAATCCCCAAAGTATTCACTCAGATTCATGTGCATTTTGTGGTGAGCGGCGCCAACCTTAAGCCAGCACAGGTAGCACGCGCGGTGCAGCTCTCGGCCGAAAAATATTGCTCAGCGTCGATCATGCTGGGGCAAGTAGCGACGCTCACGCACGATTTTGAGGTCATTGACGACGCTGTACTTTGAGCGCGCGCGCGGCGCCGGTCACGTTGAGGGCGGCGCGCTCGACCAAACGCTCCGCATCGTCGCCCCGCCGCCAAGTGCTCGCACCCCATTCCAAAGTGACCCCCTCGCCGGTGACTGCCACCGCCATGGGCACAAGCTTACGAATAAGCGCGGTGGCTGAGCGAGCGGTAGTTTCTGGCAACAACACCAGCAACTGGGTTGGGGTCCAGTTAGCGAGCACATCCACCCAGCGCAACTGCTCACGCAGAAAGCACACGAACTGCGCGGCAGCAGGGGGTTCGATCGTCACAGGTTGGGTGATCAACACGCAAGACAAGGGGTTTTCGTAGCGCCGACTCCGCGACATTTCGATCTCGAGCCGTTGCATGGCGGCCTCCCGAGACAGCACGCCCGCCCGAGGCAGCACGGCCTTGGCCGCCTTCGGCGCGAGCACCAGGAGGTGCGCGCTCCCGCCATAACCGCTCAGCGCATGGAACGTCACCTGCTTGCTCAAACGACCTTCGGGATCGATATCGAGCAAACTTTTGCCCGTGCACGCCTCGGGATCGATGCCCAGCATTTGCGCAAAACTGGCATTGACCCACTGTAATAGGCCGTCATCGCCACTCAGAGCCAACCCATTGGGCACGGTATCGAGAAGTAGCTGCACTAGCTTGGGATGAAGATCTGTCATGGCCATCCTTTAAATTGCGCCATTTTCTAGCGGCCCACTGACAGCCAACTTGAGCCCTCTGAATTAGTCGCGTTGGCTGGCGCTAGCGCGGTTTGCTTGGTGGGCCAGTAACGCTAAGAACGCCCGTTCAATCTCGCCGTCCGGCGCCAAGATATCTAGGCGGTCGTCAAAACAAATTGCCCCCGCATGGATCACCACCGCCCGCTCGCACAATACCGGCACATCCGCGAGCGCGTGGGTGCTGAAAAACAACGTCGTGCCGGCGGCCTGCAGCGCCTGTAATCGCGCGCGAAACAGCGCGTGCGACTGCGGATCGAGTCCGCTCATGGGTTCATCCAGCAAGAGCAGCGGTGGGGCCACCAGCAAACAGGCCACCAAGCCCAGTTTTTGCGCCATCCCTTTGGAGTATTCGCGGGCCGGACGTGCCAGTGCCGTGGGATCGAGCCCCAGCGCTAGGCACTCCCGTGCAGCGTGCTCGGGGTGGTAGTCCTTGCCGTGTAAATGACAGAGCAGGCTTAAAAATTCGCGACCGGTCGCGTAGCGCGGCGGGGTAAAAACCTCGCCCAGACCCGCCAACGCGCGCCGCGCCGAGGGTTCGCGATGGCTGCGTTGGTAGATGCTAATGGTGCCGGAATCGATGCCGACCAGATCGAGGATGGCGCGGAGGAGTGTGGACTTACCCGCACCGTTCACCCCTAACAGCGCCACGGCTGCGCCTTGCGGAATCTCTAGCGACACCTCATGGAGCGCGACACGGGCGCCATACCGCAAACACACCTGGCTTAAGCTGAGCGCGGCAGTCACAGCGAGCTTAAGCGCACTAGTAGAGATACACCGCGTTGCAGTCTTGCGCATTGGCGGCGATATGCCAGATGTCGGGATCCGCACTGCTGTCCGCGCAGCTGGCGCTAGATTGCCCCAGTTCGCCCAACTTCGCGCCACCCGTTCGGGCCTGCCGCATCACCCCAGTTTGCGGAAAACCGTCATCGATTTTGAGGTCGAGTTCGCGAATGACATTCACCGGGATGCCGCGCCCCAAAACCAGATTGAGCCGCTCGCTGGGTGCCGAGGACACATCAAAATAATCGTCGGTGCGATACAGCATCACGAAGCCGTTGAACGCATTGCGCGGGGCGCGATCCGTCTCGGCCGCCGAGGGCGCGCCGGTACCGCCCACAAAATGGCCCTGAATAAAACCGCTTTTAGAGAGTTGTTCCCACAGCGCGAGCGACTCGGTCCACTCGCTACCCCCCGCGGCATCCAGACGGCCGTTAGCATTACCACCGGTGGTCACTCCGGGAATGGCTTGGGCGGCGTTGATCGCGGGCCAATCGCCGGGCACTTGGCGATAGCGATCGATAAAACCGTAATAGGCCGCCTGAATACCAGAATTTTGGTCGGCGAGATTGCGTACGCGAGCACTCGTGATGAGTTCCTGCCCTTTGAGGATGCCGCCCAGCAGCAGCCCGATGATGACCAGCACGATGGCAATTTCGACCAGCGTGAACCCGCGTTGTGCGTAGATGCGTGACATGGGGGCGTTGTCCCGTGAGTGTAATGCCAGTGTATCAGCAGGATTCGAGCCAACTAGCGGCGTGCTGTTTTAGGGGCAAATTTGCGCGTTGAGCGCTGTAAAGCGTCATCATTTCAACACCTCTGACGATACTCCAACAGGTTTTTCGGCCGGCAACATTTGGGCTAGGCGCTGGCTCAGAAAAGCGTACTCGCGGGCATCCCGTACCGTGCCGCTGGCCAATAGTTGGGTTAACAGCACCCGGGCGCGGGCCACCTCGCCAGTCCCCTCCAACACAAAAATTTCCATTTGTTGGGCCCACGCGGGAATAGCCGGGTCGCTCGCTACACTCAGCGTGTGGGCGTAGCGCTGCGCGCGCGCGGCATCGCGCAGCCGATGCTGAGCCACCCACACCGCATGCGCCAACCACGGCCAGCGCCGCGCCGGATCACGGGCAAACTGCGCGTGGACAAAATCGAGCATCCGCGCCACCCGCACCGGGTCCGGGACTTGGCTATAAAGGCGGCTGGCGGCCAGTAAAGGCGACTGCGCGCGCGGGTCGAGCAGTAAGGCCTGCGCGAGCCAAGCTTCCACTTGTGCGTAATCGAGCGCCGCCAGCGGCAGGCTAAGGCCTGGCTGAGTATCGAACGCCTGCAGCCACACCATCAGTAAACGAGCAGCCAACACCGAATCCCCACCGCCGAGAAATTCCAACCACGCGGTCGTGGGCGCGGCGGGCAACGCCCGGGCCGTGCCACCACGCACGCTGTCTCGGCTATGGCTCAGGCACAGTGTTAGCAATAGCAAACCCAGCAACCCCGGCAGCAGTCGGGGCACTTCGCGCCAAGGACGCTGGGTGGCCATATCAGAGATTGCGCCGCTGCCAGTCGATGAGGCCCAGCACGCTCAGCAGCGCGAGATAAAGGGCGCTCTGGGCGAGCATCCAACCTGGTGAGGCGCCGTGGAGTCCGTAAATGAGCCATCCGCTGGCCGCAAAGTCGGAAAAATCCGGGACCAGCCTAGCCACGCCGGTGAGGGTGGCGATGAGGGCGCGATTGAAAGGCTGACTCAAGTCCAGCGTGCTGCTGTGGGCCAACAAAAGCAGCGTGGAGAGCGTGCGCGCCAACACATAAAACGCCGCGGTGGCGGCCACCGCACCCGGCATCTGGGCCAAACTCACCGCACAAGCGAGGGCCAGCGCAGTGAGTAGCGCCAGTTCGCAACTGAGTGCGAGCGCCCAAAATAAGACGTTGACGAGGGGTGTGGCCCAGCACAGGGGTAGCGCCGCCAAGGCGGCCGCCAAAACCACCACCAGAAGATAGCTGAGGAGCCGCGCGAGATACCACACGGGTCGTGACAGTGGCCGCATGAGCAAGAGTTCCACGGTGCGATCGGCTTGTTCGCGTACCAGGCTCGCCACCACCACCAACACGACCACCGCGGCCAAGCCGGGCCGCACCAGTCCAGCGTAGATCACCACCCGCTGGGCCGCCGCTTCGCCCAACGCCAGCGCACCGATAAACCCAGCAGCCAAGCCCGCGCCCAGCATCACGCCCAACACCAGCCAGAGCACGCGGGCGCGCCGCACTTCGAGTAGATTCCAACGGACGAGCGCGCGATATTGCTGAAAAGCGGTCGGCATGGCGGGAATTCCTAAGTGCCGGGTTCGGCGTGGCCTGAGCCTAGCGCAAGCCGCCGCGCGCTGTCGCTAACGCGCCGTCCAGCGCCAAGGCGCGCGCGGTGAGGATGGTCTTGCGCGCCAGCGCGCGCCGGCCATTCAACACCTGTTCGGCACCAACGCGTGGCGCTCACGTGCAACCGCCACCACCGCCAGAACGCCGCCAGAAAATCCTGCGCAGCCAGTGCGCATCGTGATGCGCATGCCTCAACACCCCAAGCCGGTGGACGCGCGGCGGGGTTGGCCTAGCCGCTGCGCGCTCAGCGGCATGCCGTGGGTAAAAAAACCAGGCGCGCTCACGGCAAACGCTGCGCGGAGACTAGGCGCTCGTTGAGCACCGTGGGCGACAACCACACGCCGAGGTCGTCGAACTCACACAGTGGTGTCGTTTCCGCGCCAGCGTCGCGGCACTCGCGGTCACCCCGCGTATAGCCCCGCAACATAAAGCGCGCATCCGCGTTGGCGTTGTCTTGCTCGTCGATCCCCAGCGGGGCCGCGCGCAACGCGCCGCCCAAAGTCGTGGCACCCGCACCGTTACGGCCATGCGACAGCACGATCGCCGGCACATCATCAGCCGCGGTGAAATCAAACTTACCTTCTAGCGTGCCGTTGGTTGCGGGATTGTCGCCCCGGCTGTGAACCGCAATGCCGCCTTGCGCACACAAATCCAGTTCCCCGGTGGTGTTGCCGTTGCACAGGCCATCGGCATCGGCCCACGCAAAACGCGGGCTGGTGAGGCGATAGCTCAGCCGATTACCCCACGGGTCACCGCCCTCCACGCCCAGCTCTACCCACGGCAAGAAACCCGTGACGCCGGTACAGGTGGCGGTGAGCTTATTAGCGGGATCGAAGGCGGGGTTAGGTCGACCATCACCATCGGTATCGGGGCAAGGCAGCCGTCCGTGCGTCACCGCATAGCCGTACAGCGCATCCCGAGCACGCTCCAGCAGGGTCAGCGCCGCAGCGCGGTCGCGGGCTTCCAGCTGCGTTTCCAGCGGACCGATCGCACCCGCCACTAGCAGCCCCAGAATCAACAGCACCACCGCCATTTCCACCAAGGTGAAGCCACCGAGGGCGGCCGACCCAGCAAGCCGCGGGCGTTCGTTCATGGGGCGAGTCTCCGCAGGCGATCGTTAAAAGTGGCGTCGGGCGAGCGGGCCGTGTAATGGCTGCCCAGCTGGGCGTTGTCCGCATCAAACCACGCCGCCGGGGTGCTGCCGGGGCGCGTTTGGCCGGGCAGCAACGCCCCCGCGAGTAACACCAAACCGGGGACGTCGTTGGCAATCGATGGCTGACCCACGGCGGGTGTTCGCTCAATCCACAAACAATCCACGGCGGGCGTGCAGTTGGACGCGGGATTACCCGGGCTGTGGGCAGCCGCATAAGCCACCACCACAAACTGTTGCCACGCATTGGCGGTGAACCACGCGGGCAACTCACCCGGCGAGCGGCGGGTGCTGGGATCGAGCAGATGGTCGTCGTCGACTTCCAGATCCAAGGGCACCCCCACGAGGTCAAACTGCGTCAGCGCCGCACCAGCGAGCAGGCTTAGCCGGCTCTCACCCAAAATCTGAACGCCACCGTTACTGGCGCGCAGCGTGTCGCTGAGCGTGAGGATTAAGCTCGCCCCGACGGGCAGTGCGCCGGGGCCCAACGTGGTGCTCTCGCGCCGGGGCAACAGCGCCGTAGGACCTAGGATACGGCGGGGCAAACCACTGAACTCCAGCGTATAGCTGCGCACAAGGGTATTCCCGGAACCACCCGGATCAGCCCACTCCAACATCGCCACGCAGCGCAGCGCAGACCCGCCCAGCCAACGGCAATGCCCGCTGCTGGCGGCCACGAGATCGCCGCTGAGGCTCAGCGCTCCCAGAAAACCAGCGGGCTGCACCCGGCACAGCGCCGCACTATTGCGCACGCAAACCTCACTCGGTGGCAGCGCCCCAGTGGCGCTAAAGCTGCCGCCCAACAGTGTCCAGCGCGCACTAAAAGGCGCGCTGAAATCGAGCCCCACTCGCCGCAAAGGCAGATGCCCCACGCGGGTGCCCACCACCCCCTCATAGGGGCCGGTGGCAGGATTGGCGTAAGGGGCCAACCACGGCCACGCGTCGTCACAGTGGCTAGGCTGCCCGGCGGCGGTACACAGCGGATCGAGGCCGGCCACATCGTTACCCTCCGGGTCGGCGTAATAACGCTGCAACGCCTGCGTGACGTCCGTCAACACGCGGGTTTCGATGAGGCGATTGAGGGCCGCACGGTCGATGACCGCCAGGGTGTCGTTGGCGAAGTCGCTCTGGGCGCTGGCGAAACACCCATCACCCCGACTGGCGTTCGCGGTTTCCAGATAGTTAGCCGGTGCATAGCGTTGTGATTTCAGCGTGGTGGCGCGGTTTTGTCCCGCTAAGGCGCTACCCGGCGCCAAGATCAAGGCCACGATCGCCCGCCCGCTTGGGGCGCAATCGTCCAGCCGCAGCGCGGCCAAGGTATCGCTGTTGAGGATCCCGGCGGGGTTATTGCGATAGCCATTCGCCAGCGCATACCACAAGGGCGCGCCGCTGCCATCGCGGAGGTCATTCATGTCGAGGGTACGCCACGGCAGCAAGCCGGTCTCGGTCGCGCTCGCCAGCGCACAGGGCGGATCGGCTTGGCCCGCCACATCACCGTTATCCAAACGCGTATCGGGGCAGGGCAGCAACCCCGGCCCAGCGGTAAGACTCGTCACCCCGGCGCGGTCGGGGTAGCTGGCCGCGTAACCCAACAAGGCACGCCGTGCCTCGGCCAGCGCCGCAGCACTCGCGCGGGTTGCCGCAGGTTGGTGTTGTTGACTCTGATTAAGCGCTCGCAACAACCCATAGCCCCCCACACTCAGTAGCGCCAGCAAGAGCATCAACACCGCCACCCCGCGCTGCGCAGCGCGGTTTGCGCGGTGGCCCACGCGTCTCACGGCGGTGGCGGCGTACGACGCCCAGCCTCGGTCACACCGCCTGGCACCGGACGGTAAGTCTGACCGGGCTTGAGGTGCACCAACGGCCCCTCGAGGCCGCCGTCCAACTCGAGCGCCCCCTGTTGCAGACGCGCGCTACCACCGGTGAGCGCGGGCAAATCGGCCGGCACCCCCCCTTGGCCGTTCACCCACACGTGCGCCGCACCCGCCGGGCCGCTCAACACGCCATCGAGCGTGACGGTAGCGGGCGGCACTACCCGCGGCACCAAGCCGGCGGCTGCGGGCACTTCGGCGGCTGGGGGCAGACTGGGTGGCCGCGCTGCAGCGTCCAGCGCGGCGCGTTCTTCGGGGGTGAAAAACAAGCGGCCCAAATCGTCGGCCGCGGACACCGACAGCCCGCCACTCAGCACTAACAACCACATCGTGCAGGTAGCGCGCCTCACGGCTTAAGGCTCGCTGGTGCCTGCTCGGCAAGGGTGTACCAGTGGAGCGTGCAGACTGCGCGCAGCTGCGTGCCCACGGGGTCCGCCAGCGCCCCGCGTGACGCCACCCGGGTCAGCGTGCAGTCGTGCACGCTGTAAAGCCCTTCGGCGTGATCCGTCAGCCTAGCTAGGATCCAGACCAAATCCCCTTCATGGTGCAAACCCAAGGTGAGTTTCATGCTGCTCACGAAAACCTTGAACGGGCTGCTCGGGAGCGGCCAATCGGGGGTATAGAGGGTCTGCGCGCCGATTTCCCAAGCAAGCTCGGGGAGCGCACGCGCCTTGCTGATCCCCTCCAGCGCTTCAACCCAGCTCAAGCGATGTTCCACCCCAAAGATGCCGCGCTGCTCAAGGTTGAGCAGGGCCGGATAGAACTCGGCGATGGCGCGCGCCTGGTCATCGATGGACAGGTAACTGCGGGTGGCGGCGCTGGCGCGGACCTGATTGAGCTGGTGTGCCTGCGCCATAACGTCCCGAAAATAATGCGTGGCGCCCCACATGGCGCCCGCCACGATCACGCACGCCGTCAAGACGCCCACCGCGCCACGTAACTGTGCCCAGCTATTCCAAGGGTGCGTCATGCGCGACCCCCAGGACAATTTTGATGGAAAAATGCGCCGGCGTGACCGCCCCGGCCTGCGCGGGTGCGCCACTCATCACCGCGTCTGAGCGCAAATTAAGGGGATATTCCAGCACCTCCACGGCGTAGACCGCCGGGCTTGCCCGCAGCTGCCCGGCCAGCGCATCGACCGCCGCAATCGCGGCCCGGTAATCCCCAGTAAAGGGCAGCACTTCACCCCGCGCAACGCCAATGTGGTAGCGCAGATAACGCGGGTCGGGTGCCAGTGCTACGGGTTCGGTGGTGCCGATGGCCGCATCTGGGGCAGTCGCCGCCAACCACTCCACGGCATCTAGGCGCAGCGTCGGGGCCGCCCCGAGCGCCTGCCCCAAAATTTTCAGCCACGGCACCGGCGTACTTCGCCGCGCGCTGAGCGCGGCAGCCAACTCAACCGCGGGTCTGATTTGCGCTGGCGCCACCCGGGTGGGCGGCAAGCGGCTTTGCCCCAAGGCAAAGCGGTCTTGGTAGAAACTGGCTTTCTCGGCCGCCTCCAGCGCCTGTTGCTTGAGCTGGATGGCCTCAAAGAACCTCAATGTGCTGAACAGCATGCTCCCCAGCAACAGCAGCGGTGCGGCCACCAACAGGCCAATACCCGCGCGATACACCCGATAGCCGCGGGTCTCGCTGATGGGCGCGTACTGCGCGCGGGGCGGGGCATCCAGCAGCAATTGGGCAAACAGCGGATCGCTATAAGGGGTGGCGACAGCGCCCGGAATTCGCAGCCCACGCGCCACGCTCGCCACGTCTAGCAAAGTGTAGCGTTGGGTATCGGAGTCCTGACAGGCGCGGCGCAGGTCCTCCAGCGAACTGCCGTGGCTGAGCACATAAATTTCCAACGGACTGTCGCGTGCAATCAGCGCCAAACTGTTGAGATAACGGCGCAGTTTATCCAGCTCGCTCAGCAGTTGCTCGGTGGCACTGAGCCCACCGCCGCGTGGCGTGGCCGCCAACCGACTCACGGTCAGGTGCCCGTCGCGGAAAAAGCTTTGGCGCAAACCGCCCCCCTGCTGCACCGTGATCAGCAGCACATTGGGGCCGTGCGCGCCGATTTTCGGCAGCAACGCGCGGCTCACCACCGGCAGCGAATGCAGGCCCATCATGGGCACCTGCGCGGCTTTAATCGCCGCCACCCAAGGTGCCACCACCTCCGGGCGGGTCAGGGCGCAGAGCAACCAACGGCGGTCACGGCGACCCGTGGTTTCCCGTCCCTGGTCTAACGCCAACCAGTAGGGCGTTCCGCGAAACTGCCGCGCAAACCGCCGACCCAGCATCGCGCGTCGGTCGCGCGCCGAAACCTGGGGCAACGTGTCCTGCCGATATTCCTCCTCCACCACATCCACCAACAGCAAAATGGGCGTGGGTACGGCCGTGGCGAGATAGCGCGCGAATACGGCCTCGCCGGCAGTGCCTTGGGGAAACTGCAACGCCTCGCTCAGCCGCCCACGGTGGGTGCGATACAGCGTGGCGCGATCGGCGGCGATCAGCAGCACCCGCTGGCCGGCGACGCTAAATTTTGATCCGGGTGAAAAGATCATAAAGCGGACCAAACACGGCCGACACTATCCACAGCATGAACAACCCCAAGAGGGCGATCATGACGGGCATCAGCAGCGTTTGCAGACGGGTGACAGACTCGCGGACATCGCGGGTAAAAAAATACGTGACGTTCGCCAGCGCGTCTTCCAGCGCGCCGGTGTTTTCGCCCACGCGCAGCATCCGCACGACCAGCGGCGGAAACAGTCCGGTGGCGGCGAAACTGGCGCTGATGCCACCGCCATCGGCGATCAGGCGCCCAGCATCGCGCAGTGCTCGTTGAATGGCCCGATTGCCGGCCACTTCTTCGCCGGCGCGTAGGCACTCGAGGACCGTAATGCCAGAGGCATACATGATCGAAAACACCTCACACACCCGGCTCACAATGATTTTTTGTAACAGCGGCCCAAATACCGGCGCGGCGAGCTGCCAGCGATCCCAGCGCAAAGCGATGTCGGGGTCGCTCTTGACGGCCGCCCACAGCCCCACCCCGACCAACAACGGCGCACCGAACAGCAGCGGCCAATAGTTGACAAAGGCGTGCGAGAAGGCCACCAGAATGCGCGTTTGCAGGGGCAACTCCTGCCCCATATTGGCGAGAAAACTCAGCAACTGCGGCACGACGTAAATCATCAAAAACAAAATGGTGAACGACAGCATCGCCGACACCAGCGCCGGATACAGAAGGAGTCGCCACGTCAGTGCCGCCTGCTCGTCCTGCCATTTCAGGTTCTCGATAATTTTTTGCAGCACCAGTGTTAAGCGGCCGCTCTGCTCACCGGCGCGCACCAGACTCACCAACACGGGGTCGAAAACTTTAGGAAAACTCGCCATGGCCCCCGACAAACTCTGCCCACCTTCAATGGCGTCGATCATCGCGGCGGTCACTTCTCGCAGCCGCCGATGGCCAATGCTGTCGCGCAAGTCGGCCAGCCCCTCGAGGATCGGCACCCCGGCCCGCACCAACTGCTCTAGGTGAAAACAAAACGTGATGAGGTCGATGCGCCGAATCCCCGTGCGGTCATTTTCTGCCGCGCGTGCGCCGCGCACCCGGCAAGTCACGAGGTCGAGCCCCAGACGCACCAGCCGTACTTCGAGATCCGCCACATTGGCTGCTTCCAGACGGCCGCGCCGGGTGCGGCCCCGGGCGTCTATTGCCTTGTAAGCAAATGCTGCCACGCCGCGCTCAGACCACGCGGTCCGTGAGATCAACGACCCGGGACACCTCATCCAAGGAGGTCAGTCCTTCCAACACCCGCCGAATAGCGACTTCGGCCAAAGACACAAAGCCGCGCGCACGCGCCGCTTCCAGCAGCTCTCGGGCACTGCCGCGGCGCGCGATGAGGTCGTCTAATTCGCGGTCAAAACGGAGTAGTTCCATGATGGCAGCGCGCCCTTGATAGCCTTGATGTTCAGTATGCCGCCAGGCGGCCGCCACGCGGCGCACCGTGCGCGGGTCGTCAGCGGCGAGGCCCAAAATCTGGCGTTCGATGGCCGAGGGTTGGCTGGCTTCATCGCAGCCCGGGCGCAGCCGGCGGACCAGCCGCTGGGACAAAATGCCGATGAGATTACCGACCATCAGCTCTGGACGCACGCCCATGTCGACCAGCCGCGGAATCGCGCCTAGCGCGGAATTTGCGTGCAAGGTCGAGAACACCTGATGGCCGGTCATCGCAGCCCGAAACGCCATGGACGCGGTTTCCTCATCACGAATTTCGCCCACCAAAATAATGTCCGGATCTTGGCGCAGCATCGAGCGCACGCCGCTCGCAAAATCGAGCCGCACCGCCTCATTGAGCGAGGTTTGGCGAATCATACCCAGAGGATATTCCACCGGATCCTCCAGCGTCATAATGTTCACCGATTCGGTGTTCAAATGATTGAGCACGCTGTACAGGGTGGTGGTTTTGCCCGATCCCGTTGGCCCACACACGAGCATCAGGCCCTCGGGTCGCGCCACCATCAACTGCAAAAGATGGAGGATGTCGGGGTCCAGCCCCAGTTCGTCGATAGGCACGATACCTTTCTGACGATCCAACACCCGCAGCACGATGTTCTCGCCGTGGATGGTAGGAATAGTCGATACCCGAAAATCGATTTGGCGCCCGGATAACGACAACGTAATGCGGCCATCTTGCGGGGCGCGGGTCTCCGCAATGTCCATGCCGGACATCACCTTAAGCCGCACCGCGAGCGCCGACCAATGGTTTTTATGCAAGCTGCGAATTTGCCGCAGCACGCCATCGATGCGGTAACGGAACCGCAAAAAACCATCTTCCGGCTCGAAATGGATATCCGACGCGCCGCGTTTCACCGCATCGGCCAACAGCGCGTTAACCAACCGCACCACCGGTTGGCTATACCCTTGGGGATCGAGTTCTAGGCTGTCGTAATCAATTTCGCCGGTTTCAATTTCCTGCAGGATGCCATCCACGGAAAGCTCGAAACCGTAGAATTGATCGATGGCTTTCTCGATGTCGGCTTCACCCGCCATGAGCGGCACGATTTCGATATCGGGGTCGATAGCCGAGGCAATTTGATCCAGCGCCACCACGTTAAAGGTGTCCGCCATCGCCAAGGTTAGGCGCTTGTGCACGCCATCGAAGGTCAGCGGGAGGGTGTGAAAACGGCGCGCCAGATCTTTGGGAATGAGGCGAATGGCCTCCGCCTCTACCACCACTTTAGTGAGGTCGGCTTTTTGCTGGCCTAGCGCGCCGCCCAGCACATCGAGGATAACGGCCTCGGTCGCAAAACCCAGGCGAACGAGAATTTTGCCCAGATGGTCCCGATTGTGGCGCTGCTCGGTGAGTGCGATGCGGACTTGATCGGGGCTCACCACCCCTTTTTGCACCAGCAGTTCGCCGATGCGCAGCATCGTGCGGGTCACGCTCATGGCGTAGCGCTCGCGCCGGCACTCAGTTGCGCAACCCGGGTGGTTGCTACGCTCGGTGCAAAAGTCCCGCCGTGCGCACGCAGCACCACCGCCCGGCGATACCAAGTGAGCGCCGCCTCACCCTGCCCTAGCCGGTCTAAACTCACCGCCAAATTAAACGCGTAGTCGGCGTTGTCCGGCGCGCGGCGCGCGGCAGCGAAAAACGCCGTTTGGGCGTCGGCCCAGCGCCGTTGCTGGGCGTAATAACTGCCCAAGGTGAAATGCGAGCGCGGGTCCTCTGGATCCACCGCCAACAACTGGCGCAAGCGCGACTCGGCATCTGGCGCACCGGCGCCGCCATCAAGAATAAACAGTGCGGCAAGCGCCGCCGCATTCTGCGGATCTCGGCTGAGCACCGCTTGATAACGCCGCCGCGCCTCCGGCAACGCGCCGGCACTGAGCGCGATGGCCGCCAGTCCCAGCTGCGCATCCAGACGGTCGGGGGTGTCGCTCAGCGCTTGGGTGTAGAGCGTCCGCGCACGCACGAGCTGGCCCGCCAGAAAGGCAGCATAAGCGCGGGTAATGGTCTCCTCGTCCTTGGCCGGCGCGCTGGGGCTCTTGCTAATGTGTATCCCACTCTCCGTCGGGGCCGTACTGAGAGCCGGCGTTGGGTGGGGTGGGATCTGCGGCGGCGGCGCCATTTCAGGCAGCCCCACGGCGGGGGACACGGCATCGCTAACCGGTGGCGGCGCGTCCAAGGGGCGCGTGGCGCTAGGGGCACGGAGGTCACTCGGGGCGGGTGTCACCACCGGCGGTAACACCGCGGTCGCTGGGGGCGGCGGCATCGACGCCACCGGGACTTGCTGCCACACATAAACGCCCACCGCGCTCAGGCCCAACGCCAAAGCCATTAACAAGCCATTGAGCCCAACCAGCCAGCGCTGCAGCCCCACCGCGTGGGTCTTCACAAAATGGGTGTCGGCATCCACCACGAGAGGTTGGGCAACGCTGCCGAACGCGTGGCTTGAAAGGGGTGCCGCCGCTCCCGCAACGGGCGCGGGTTCCGGTGGTTCCGGTGGTTCCAATGGTTCTAGTGGTTCTAGCGTGGGCCAAATTGACGCCGTCGGCAGCGGCGCGGAAGCCGGTGGCGGAACCGGGGATTCCAGCGGTTCTAACTGCAACTCGGCACGACTCACCGCCGGTTGGCGCGCGCCGACATCGTCCTTATCGGCTTCGGCTTTGCGCAAAGCATCCATTAAAAGACTCATCGCGGGCTGCTCATCGTGGGCTTAGAGACTCGCCGCGTCGGCAGTCCCGACGAACTGGCGATAATCACGCAAATCCTGGTCGAGGCTTGGTTCGGTGACCACCACCGGCCGCAAAAAAATAACGAGTTCGGTTTTTTTGTTCCGCAGTTCCTCGCTGTGAAACAGTAACGGGCCCACGATCGGCAGCCTGGCCAAGCCCGGCACTTCGCGGTTGGCGTTGCGCCGCTCATCCTGCATCAAGCCGCCCAACATCCCGACTTGGCCGTTCACCAATTTGAGTACGGATTCCATTTCGCGGGTGCGAATGATCGGCACCAGATTGGTGATGTCGGTGTCGCCGCCACCGTTCAGACGGCTGGCCAGCTGCGGACCCGGATCGATAGCGTCACCGACTTTCTGGGAAATGGTGGGGCGCACAGTCAGCGTTACCTCCTGATTAGCAGAAATTTGTGGCGTTACTGCCATCACCAACCCCACGGGCACAGAATGAATTTCACTTTGCACGAAGGTTCGGCCCTGGCCATTCTGGGTGGCATCGGTGTTGGTAACTGCCACCGAAAAGTACACCAGTTCTTCAACTACTTTTAGTAGGGCTGTCTGATTATTGAGCACCATCAAGCGTGGACTCGACAGCACTTTGGTATCCCCAAACTCGCTTAACAGTTGCACGGTGGCTTCGACCAACTGGCCGTTCGCGCCCGGATTACGGTACCCGAAAGTGAACGAAGACACTGCCCCTTCAATAACGCCGCTGGCCGCCGCACCGATAAGGCTTTGGTTAAAGCCCACACCGGCGGCGCTCTGCGCCAGCACGCGCCGCCAATCGACGCCCGCCTGATATTGATTATTGAGGCTCACTTCTACCACCGTGGCCTCAATCAACACTTGGCGATGGGCATTAGTGAGCACCCGGTCGATGAAATCCGCAATCAGTTGGTGTTGGCGGCCGCTGGCCTTGACCGATAACAAGCCAGCCTCGGGGTTCACCACCAGCGCGGCCGAGGCGAGCGGATCACCAGGGGCTAAGCCCGCCTCGCCGAGGATCCCCAATACGTTGCTCGTGAGGGTTTCCCAAAAACGATTAGAAGCGTGGGAGTTCACGCGGGTAGCAGAACTATTAGCGCCCTGCGCACCGCCGCTACGCGCATTACCGCCAGACTGTGCGGCCCCGCCTTCCCCGGTCGTGGCCACTTGGGTGGCGATGTTGACGGTGGTCTCGGTGTCGCGGGCCAAATTCACATAGCCAACCTCATAGGTGTGAAAGTAGGGGTCATCCCGCGACACGCTCAGGCTGTCGCCCTTAATGAAGTAGCGCAGATTCACCTGCCGGGCGATGCGCTCGAGAATTTGCGGAATCGTCTGGTCGATGGCATTGAGCGTGACTTGCCCCTCCAAATCCCCAGGCACATCCAAATTAAGTGCGGCGTCCCGGGCGAGCGCGAACAACAATTCGCGCACCGACACCTCGTTGACCACCACCGTGTAGCGATCGCCCCGTGCCGTGGCGTGTGGCGGCGGTACAAAAGACACCGGCGGTACGATGGCCGGAATGGGATCAGCGGTAAGCGGCCCCGCGCTCAAATGCCCGGGGCTGGGCGGTGGTGACGGTGGGCGCAGCGGCGCGCAACCGACCAAAGCCAAGGATGCCAGCCACCACAGGCGGCAGTATGGTGCGGTGAGCGCGCGGGGCGGGTTCACTGAGCCCGCACCGGCGGGCGCTCGGTAGGTACCGGCAGCGCCCGAGTGGCCGCGCTAGGCCAGCCATCGAATGACCATGGCCCGTGGGTCTCAGCCCCGTTATCCGCCCGGGGCCGCACGCGGTCGAGTGTGCTCAACGCCAACGACAAAGCGGCGAATTCTCGATTACTAGGGGCTACCGGCCCAAGCGATTGCACCGCCACCGGTGGTGAGTGGGTGGCCCGTACCGTGAACCAACCCACGCCAACCATGAGCAGTGCCACGCTCCCGGCCAGCAGCGCGGGGCGCCAGGCCCGCCGCGCCTCAAAACGGCTATCGCGCGCGGCCATCGCCACGTGGCGACCGCTGACCCGCCGGGCCGAGGCGGTAAACGCCGCCAGCAAGGCTTTGTCAGCCAACACGTTGACCCGCCGAGACAGGCCCCGCGAGCTGCGCGCCACGCCGCGAACCGCGGCCGGGCTGAACAACTCGCTACCCCGGTAACCGCTGGCGTGGAGCCGAGCGTTTAGATAATGGCGAATCTCCTCGGCATTGAGCGGCGTCAAATGGAAGTGAAAAGTAATCCGTTCGTTGAGTTGCCGAATGGCGTGCTGGGCCAGTTTTAGATCGAGTTCCGGTTGGCCGAACAACACGATTTGCAGCAATTTTTCCTGAGTGGTTTCTAAGTTGGACAGCAGACGAATTTCTTCCAGCGTGGCGGTGGGCATGCTCTGTGCCTCTTCGACAAACATCACCACCCGGCGATTTGCCGCGTGGCGCACCAGCAAATAATCCTGCAGGGCCCGCATCACCTCGCTACGCGGCGCCGCCGGTGCCAAGGGCAGTTCCAGCTCCAGCACAATGGCATGGAGGATGTCCTCGGGGGCCAGCCGCGGGTTGGCGAGGTAAATGATTTCGCAGTGGTCCGGTAGCGCACGCTCCAGCATGCGGCAGAGCATGGTTTTGCCGCTGCCTACCTCGCCCACCACTTTTACGATGCCCTCCCCGCGCACGATGGCGTACACCAGCGCGGCGAGCACCTCACCGCGCTGCCCGCCCGGAAAAAACAATGCCGGATCAGGCGTGAGTTTGAACGGGGGCTTAGCGAGTCCGAAATATTGGCAATACATCAGCGCTACTCCAGAGGCGAAGTGAGGCCCAAGCGAGCCAATTTGCTGTACAGCGTGGTGCGATTGACGCCCAACAGGCGCGCCGCGTGGGCAAAATTGCCCGGCCGCAGCGACAGCGCCAACGCGACATAACAACGTTCCAGGCCCGCCAACTCTTGGGCCAGACTAAATTCCCCTGCACATAAACGTGCCGCCAAACCGGTGGCCGACGGTGCGTCGAAAAGGGCGCCGTCGGGCTCCAGTTCGGCCAGCAAATCGGCTTCTTCCACGCAGGCACCGGGATAACGGGCGCCTAACCTAATCACGAGATTGCGCAACTCCCGCACATTCCCGGCAAAGCCATAGCCCGACAGCCGTCGCACTGCCGCCGGTGCCAAGGAGAAAGGACTCACTTGGTCGGCATATCCGTGCTGAAAATAGGTCAGCAACAGTTGCCAGTCCGCGTCGCGTTCGCGCAGCGGCGGCACGCTGATCTGCAGCACGGATAAACGGTGAAAAAGGTCGGCGCGAAACTCCCCGCGCCGCACCGCACCTCGAAGGTCGCGGTTGGTGGCGGCCACAATGCGCGCCTCGGCTCGGCGGGCCTGTGTTTCGCCTAATCGGTAGTACTCGCCATTTTCGAGCACACGCAACAGCTTGGCCTGCAGCGGCGGCGGGATCTCGCCCACTTCATCGAGAAACAGCGTGCCGCGACCAGTCGCCTCAAAAAAACCAGCGCGCGCCTGCTCGGCACCGGTGTAGGCGCCACGCGCATGTCCAAACAACTGGGCGGCGAGGAGTTCGGGGGTGAAGGCCGCGCAATTGAGGGTCACCAGCGGGGCGGCAACGCGCGGCCCCTCACGGTGCAGACACTGCGCCACCAGCTCTTTGCCCGTCCCCGATTCGCCGGTGACCAGCACCGGAAAAGGCGACTGGGCCAGTTGCCGTGTCTGGGCGCGCAAGTTCACCATCACACGGCTGTCGCCGAGGAGCAGTTGCTCGCTGGCGCACAAGGTGGCCGGGCTAGTCTGGCTGCTCGCGCAGCCCAGTTCAGGCGGGCGGCGGCCGGTCATGGTCCCCACGCAGCCCAAGATTGCCCAAAATAGCTTCCAGCGTGTCGTGCTGATTCATGGTGTAGAAGTGCAAACCCACGGCGCCTTGGGTTATCAAGCGCTCGCACAAAGCGGAGGTGACATCCACGCCAAAGGCACGAATTGCCGCCCGGTCGTCGCCAAAATCGCGCAGCCGCTGGACTATCCAGCGCGGCACCTCGGCGCCACACATCTCGGAGAAACGCATCAACTGGGTAAAATTAGTGATAGGCATGATGCCCGGCACGATCGGAATGTTGATCCCCAACGCCGCACAGCTGTCCAAAAAACGGAAATAAGCGTCTGGGTTATAAAAATACTGGGTGATGGCGCTATCTGCGCCGGCGTCTACTTTGCGCTGAAAATTCTTCAGATCGGCCGATGCCGACGCGGCCTGCGGATGAAATTCGGGGTAGGCCGCCACTTCAATATGGAAGGCATTGCCGGTCGCTGCCCGGATAAAACTCACCAGTTCACTGGCATAACGCAGTTCACCCATGCTGCTCATGCCAGAGGGCATGTCGCCCCGCAAGGCCACGATGCGGCGCACCCCGGCGGCTTGATAGTGCTGAAGCACCTCACTGATTTCCGCCTTTGAGGTGCCCATGCAGGAAATATGCGGCGCGCTGTCGATGCCGGTCGCCACGCGCGTTGCCAGCACGGTTTCCAAGGTCAGTTCCCGCGTGCTGCCACCCGCCCCGAAGGTCACAGAGAAAAAGCTGGGCTGGTAAACCGCTAAACGCTCGCGGGTGGTGGCGAGTCGCAGCACCGCATCGGCGGTCCGTGGGGGGAAAAACTCAAAACTAAGATGGGTGCCCGTTATGGCCATGTCTCGCCTCTCCGCGTCGCCGGGTTGGCGGCACTGGTCGGTCGGGGCGAGATTCGAGCGCCCCAACCAGCCCGCCCACCCCGGGAGCGCTCGATGAATGATGTTGAATGTGCAAAGCGAGGCAATGTACCGGAGCATCTGGGGACTGTCGCCATGGGTTGCTCCTCACGCCTAGGGTTGGGTAGTGCCGCTCACATCACAGGGATGGAGCGTGGTCGCGAGCCCCATGGCTGCACAAGGCTGGCGACCCCGCTGGGGCCGCGCGCAGGAAGAATTCCTGCCTGCCGATAAGCCGTTCACCCAAACGATTTCGCTGACAGACATCATTCCGGGAGGATTCTTGGCTTTTTTCAGGCCGGTTCAGCGGCTAGAATCAGTGGTCTTTGCCACACCGGCCGGCGCGATTGACGCTCTGCCGGTCGTCGCGCCCTTTAATCGCCACGCCCCCGGGCCGAGGATTCCCCCCTCATGACACACTCCCCCGCCGCACCGGACTCGGTCGCCAACTCGCCCAGCCGCCGCACCCTGGCCAACGCCATCCGCGCGCTGAGCATGGACGCCGTACAGGCCGCCAACTCGGGGCACCCGGGCGCCCCCCTGGGCATGGCGGATTTGGCGGAAGTTTTATGGCGTGATTTTTTGCGGCACAACCCGGGCAATCCCAATTGGCCCAATCGCGACCGCTTCGTGCTATCGAACGGCCATGGCTCGATGCTGCTCTACGCTTTACTCCACCTCACGGGCTATGACTTGCCGCTGGAGGAGCTCAAAAACTTTCGGCAATTTGGCTCAAAAACACCCGGCCATCCCGAGTACCAGCATGCCCCAGGCGTAGAAACCACCACCGGCCCGCTGGGCCAAGGTCTGGCCAACGCGGTGGGCATGGCGCTCGCCGAACGCATGCTCGCCGCGCAGTTCAACCGCGAAGACTTCCCGCTGGTGGACCACTACACCTATGTTTGCGTGGGCGATGGCTGCCTGATGGAAGGTATTTCGCACGAAGCCTGTTCGCTGGCGGGCACCTTGGGTTTGGGCAAACTGATCGTCCTCTACGACGACAACCACATATCGATCGATGGCGACGTCAGCGGCTGGTTCACCGACAACACCCCGGCCCGTTTTCGCGCCTACGGCTGGCAGGTGCTGGAAGATGTGGACGGACACGACGCCACCGCCATCCACGCAGCCCTAGTGGCCGCGCGGGCCGAGGCTCAACAACCCACGCTCATCTGCTGCCGCACGGTGATTGGTTTTGGCAGCCCCAACAAATCCGGCAAGTCAGCCGCCCACGGCGCGCCGCTGGGCGAGGCCGAAATCACCGCCACACGGGCGGCGCTGGAGTGGCCCCACGCGCCCTTCGAAATTCCCCACGCAGTGGCGGCCGCCTGGGATGCACGCGTGCAGGGCGCCGCCCAGCAAGCGCAATGGACAACGCTGTTTGCCGGGTACGCGCAGGCTCATCCGGTGTTGGCGGCGGAGTTTACCCGCCGCACGCAAGGCGAACTGCCCGCCGCGTGGGCGAGCACGGTCGCGGATTTACTGGCCACCCAACAGGCTAGCACCGCCGCTAACGCCACCCGTAAGTCCTCGCAACTCGCGCTGGAGAAACTGGGCCCCGTGCTCCCCGAGTTCGCCGGCGGGTCAGCCGACTTAAGCGAATCCAATCTCACCCACTGGGCCGGCAGTCGCGCCGTCAGCCGCACGGATGCATCGGGCAATTACATTAACTATGGGGTGCGCGAATTCGCGATGGTCGCGGTCATGAGTGGGCTGGCGCTGCACGGTGGGTTTATCCCCTATGGCGGAACTTTTTTGGTGTTCTCCGATTACGCACGGAACGCCATCCGCATGGCGGCACTCATGGGACTGCGAGCGGTGTATGTGCTCACCCACGATTCCATTGGTCTGGGCGAAGATGGGCCCACCCATCAACCGATAGAACACGCCGCTTCGCTGCGGCTCATCCCCAATTGCGAAGTCTGGCGGCCCTGTGACGGGGCGGAAACGGCGGCCGCTTGGGTGGCCGGCATCGAACGGACGGACGGCCCGAGCTGCCTGCTATTGACCCGCCAAGGTGTGCCACCCCAGCCGCGCGATGCAGCCCAACTCGCCAATATCCAACGCGGTGGTTATGTTTTGTTAGAACCGGTCGGTGCACCCGAGGCCATTCTCATCGCCACGGGCTCAGAAGTGGGTTTGGCGGTCAGCGCCGCCCATACCCTCAACGCGGCTGGGCGGCGCGTGCGGGTGGTCTCTATGCCGTGTGGCGAAGTCTTTGCGCGCCAAAGCGCCGATTATCAGGCATCGGTGCTACCCAACGCCCTGCGCCAGCGGGTGGCCATTGAAGCCGGCTCGCCGGCTGGCTGGTATCGCTACGTGGGATTGGATGGCTTAGTGCTGGGCATAACAAGCTTCGGTGCGTCCGCGCCCGCCGGACAATTATTCAAGCATTTCGGTCTAACCGCCGACTCTGTTACGGCGCGCGTGCAAACCTACCTGGATGGCGGAACTTAGCGCTAAGCCTTGCGTCCATCTGAGCGAATCTGAAAAGACAATCAAGAGAAAATTTATGAGCATTCGAATCGGCATCAATGGTTATGGTCGGATTGGCCGCAACGTCCTGCGCGCCCTGTACGAGTCCAAACGCACCCACGAGATGGAAATCGTTGCGATTAACGACCTCGGTGATGCGCATACCAACGTGCATCTCACCCGCTACGACACCGCCCATGGCAAATTTCCCGGCACGGTCGCAGTGGATGGCGACTATATGGTCGTCAACGGCGACCGAATTCGCGTTCTCGCCGAACGGGATCCGGCCAAGCTGCCTTGGGGTGAGCTTAAAGTCGACGTGGTCTTTGAATGCACCGGGCTGTTCACCTCGCGCGAAAAAGCCAGCTTGCATCTGCAAGGCGGCGCCAAGAAAGTCATTATTTCCGCACCCGCGAGCGATGCCGTAGACGCCACCATCGTGTATGGCGTGAATCACCGCGTGCTGAAAGCGAGCCACCAAATTATCTCCAACGCCTCGTGCACCACCAACTGCTTGGCCCCGCTGGTCAAACCGTTACACGAAAAAATCGGCGTGGAGTCGGGCCTGATGACGACCATCCACTCCTACACCAACGACCAAGTCCTGACCGACGTTTTTCACAAAGATTTACGCCGTGCGCGCTCCGCCACGATGTCGATGATCCCCGCCAAAACCGGCGCAGCCGCAGCGGTGGGCTTGGTGTTGCCCGAGCTCAACGGCAAGTTGGACGGCTTGGCGGTGCGGGTGCCCACCATCAATGTGTCGCTGGTAGATCTCACGTTTCGGGCCAGCCGCCCGACCGATAGCAAAGAAGTGCTCGCCATCCTGCGGGCCGCCGCGGCAGGCGAACTCCACGGCGTGCTGGAAATCAGCGATGAGCCGCTGGTCTCCATCGATTTCAACCACAACCCCGCGTCGTCCATCGTGGAGGCCTCCGAAATCAAAGTCATCGATGGCACCCTGGTGAAGGTCATGGCGTGGTACGACAACGAGTGGGGCTTCTCCAACCGGATGCTCGACACCACCCTTGCGCTGATGAACGCCGGGGCCTGACATGCTCGCCATGCTGGATTTAGCGCTTGCGGGCCAGCGGGTGCTGATTCGCGAGGACTTCAACGTACCGCTCAAAAATGGCCGCATCACCGATGACACCCGGTTGCGCGCCGGCCTGCCCACACTGCAGGCCGCGCAGCGCGCTGGCGCGCGGGTACTGGTGCTGTCGCATTTAGGACGGCCAACCGAAGGTCACGTCGACCCCAGCGCATCCTTGGCGCCCGTGGCGGCAGCGCTCGGCGAGCTACTGGGTCAACCGGTACGCTTGGCGCGCGACTGGCTCAACGGCGTGACTTGCGCGCCGGGCGAAGTGGTGTTGTGCGAGAACGTGCGCTTTGAAATAGGCGAAGAAAAAAACGACGAGGCCTTGGCCCGGCGCATGGCCGCGCTGTGCGACATCTTCGTCAACGATGCTTTTGCCACCGCGCACCGCGCGCAAGCGTCCACCCATGGGGTGGCCAAATACGCGCCGATCGCCTGTGCGGGGCCACTGATGCACGCCGAAATCACGGCGCTAAAGCAGGCGCTACGCGCACCAGTCCGGCCGCTGGTGGCGATCGTCGGTGGTTCCAAGGTATCCACCAAACTGGAGGTGCTGGAAGCGCTGCTGGGCAAAGTAGACCAACTCATCGTGGGGGGCGGCATTGCCAATACCTTCCTGCGCGCCACCGGCGCCGAAGTGGGTCGCTCCCTGTGCGAACACGACATGCTGGATACCGCGCGCCGGATCATGAGCGCGGCGCAAGCACGGGGCGCGGAAATCCCCTTGCTGGTCGATGTGGTATGCGGCAAAACATTCGCCGAGGACACGCCCGCCACGACCAAAATGGTGGCCGACATCCTGCCCGACGACCTCATCATGGACATTGGCCCTCTGACCGCGCAGCGGTTTGCCGAGATTTTACAATCGGCTGGGACCATCGTCTGGAACGGCCCCGTGGGGGTCTTTGAATTTGCCCAATTCGCGGGCGGAACGCAGGCACTGGCGCAGGCCATTGCGGCCTCACCGGCTTTTTCTATTGCTGGCGGCGGCGATACCTTGGCCGCCATTGCGCAATTTGGGATCAGCGCGCAGGTGTCGTACATCTCCACCGCCGGCGGTGCTTTTTTGGAATATTTGGAAGGCAAGATACTGCCCGCCGTGGCCATTCTGGAAGCCCGCGGACAGATCTGAAATCCGCCCCAAGCAGTGCCCCAAGCAGGCTGTTAGGGCCACACAAGTTTAATCATCCGCGCCCCCTAAACCGGCGCGCTAAATTTTTGGAGAACCGCTAATGTCAGCTCAAGAACTCGCCACCACCGCCGCCGCGATGGTGGCCAAAGGCAAAGGTGTGCTTGCTATCGACGAAAGCATGGGCACCATCAAAAAACGTTTCGACACCATTGGCCTCGAAAACACCGAACCCAATCGGCGCGCCTATCGTGATTTGCTGATTGCCAACGCGGGTGACCAGCAATACATCAGCGGCATGATTTTGTTCGATGAAACCATTCGCCAGTCCTCGCTTACCGGCGTGCCGTTTGCGCAGTTGCTGGTCGCCAAGGGCATCATGCCCGGCATTAAAGTGGATGGCGGTTCCAAGGATTTAGCCGGACGTCCCGGTGAGCAGGTCACCGAAGGCCTCGACGGGCTGCGCGAGCGCCTCGCGGGCTATAAAGCACTGGGCGCTAAATTTGCGAAATGGCGGGCGGTCATCACGATCGGCCACGGTATTCCCACCAGTGGTTGCGTGGAAGCCAACGCCCATGCGCTGGCGCGCTACGCCGCCTTGTGCCAGGCCGCCGGCATCGTCCCGATGGTCGAGCCAGAAGTCTTAATGGACGCCGACAACACCATCGATCGTTGCGAAGAAGTCACCGAGCACACCCTGCGCACGCTGTTCCAGGCACTGGTTGCCCAAAATGTGGTGCTGGAGCACACCATCCTCAAAATCAATATGGTGGTGTCGGGCAAGCTGTGCCCGGTGCAGGCTGGCATGGCGGAAATTGCAGAGAAAACCGTCCGCTGCCTCAAACGCACCGTGCCTGCCGCCATTCCTGGCATCGTGTTCTTGTCGGGTGGTCAGAGCGGCCTTGACGCCACCCGCAATCTCAACGCGATGAACGTCGGCACGGTGTTGCCGTGGCCGCTGTCCTTCTCTTATGGGCGCGCGCTGCAGGCCGATGCCCTCGCCGCCTGGGGTGGCAAGCCCGCACAGGTCGCGCGTGCCCAACAGGTATTGCTGCATCGGGAACGCTGCAACGGTTTAGCGGCGCTCGGCCAATACAGCACGGCCGTCGAAAACGAGCTCCCCGCTTAAGAGCCCGCCATCACGCCGTCGCACCGTAGGGCGCGCCTTACGGTGCGACGGCCCATAAAACGCCCCATCCTATTTGGCAGCAGCCGTGAATGAGCCCCGTTAAACATGAGCGCTCACCGCACCTTAGCGCTGGTCGCCCACCACCGCGCACGGTGGCTGCGCGGGAGGCGAAATCGTGAGAATCTGAGCGCTCTCTTTTAGCGATAACCCCCACACCACGTGAGCATCTACGCCGCCTACCACGAGATTCCTAGCCTGAGTGCCGAAGAGTTGGCGCGGTGGGGAACCGTTGGCTATGTGGTGCCCCGCTGGCGGCTGCCCACTGCGCTGCTCTCGCAGCTGCAGGATGCGCTGGCTCGACTGCTCGATGACCACGCCTTCGAACGGCCTGACTTCGTACTGCAACCTCAAGTACCGCGCCCGTTAGACGAGGCCATCGACTTGGCGCGGGAATTTCTGGACTACCTCACCCATCCAGACCTATTAGCCATCGTGAGCGCGCTAGCGGGGCCGGACGTGGTGCTCGGCGGCGCTGTGGTGCGTTGCGGCTGGCCGGCAGTGGCGGCCGCCACGCCCTGGTATCAGAGTGGGGCCGGCTGGCCGGTTGATCCCTCGCAGCTACTCACCGTGTGCTTGGCGCTGGATGACCTCACCCCACCCGATGCTGGGGTGTGGGTGCGCCCGGGTTCGCATCTCCAGGGAGACTGCGCGCAGCAAACCGTGCCCGGCAGCTGGCCAACGTGCGTGTTGCAGGCGCAGGACCCGTCCAGCACCGAGATCCCCGTACTAGCGCTCGCCTTAGAAGCCGGGCAGATGGCGCTGCTGGACGGCCAACTTATCCACTACCTAGCCTCTGGAGTTCACGCGCCGCGCAGCGCCGCCCTGTTGATCCATTATTTTCCGGCCCCCGCGGCGTTCGATCGACAAGCCCACCGCGGGGACCAGCATTTTGCCGAGCATCCCCTGTGGCTGGCCTGCGGAGTGGACCGTCTTGGCCAACACGATTTCGACCGCGGACACACACTTTGGTGAAGCACAAACTGATTTGTTTTAAGAGTCCTGCCCATCACGACATCCTCATGTTTGGGGCAGTCGCCGAAGAACTGCTCGCACTCATGGGCTTAAGTGGCCGTGTCCCCAGCGCCTTGGCGGCTGAAGACATCCCCGCCGCCCGCGCCCAATTGGTGGCCGGACTCGCGCAGCCATCAGTGGTCGCGTCGACGAGCAGTCACGAAGCATCGCAAGAAAATGAAGACGAGACCCCCGCGGTGCCATTAGCGCGGCGGGCAATTCCCTTGCTTGCCCTGCTAGACAAGGCATACGCTCGGCAAACGCATGTGTTGTGGGAAGCTGTGGCTTAGGAGATTGGCATGGGCGATGTCATCGAGTTTCGAAAACGCAAACCCGGGGAGCGCGCGCGGGGCAAAACCCTGTGCCGAGAGGGTTTCCACAAGTGGGAAATCTCCCAACGGTTACCGTTCGATGTGAAGCTGGGCAAGCTCCTGACACTCTACAAATGCACCCGCTGCGAGGCCACCAAAACCGAGGCCCGTTAGCGTGTGGCGCCGTGGGGACTAGCACTTTGAAGGCGTCTCCATGCTCGCCCGCACGCGGCATCGGATAACGCAACGCAGCCATTGGCGCTGCTGCCCACCTACCGCCCCGCGGGCATCAGTCTTTCCTAAACAGATACCAGTAGCGTCCTCGCCGGTCTTTTATTTCCTGCGAATAGTGGTAGACGCTTGCCGCCAGTCGAGCGTCGGACACAACCCCCAGACAGTTGTCCCGGGAGGTGGCAAATTCCCTGATCACCGTATCTGGGAAAGGGGCGAGGGCTTTCCTCACCGCCGACATGTCATCTTTAGCCACCGCCGGGAAGGTGTCGCTCAACAGTTCATGGCCGTGCAGATCCCAGCGGTTGAACACGCCGTTACTGGCGATTAACAAAATAGCGAACTCATCAAAGGTGACGTGCGGCGACGGGAATACCGTCATGCTCGGGCAGCCTGCCGCACTAAAACGCGCCAAGATGCGCTCTGATTCAGCATCAAAATAAGAGTCCCCATAGAGATAAGTGGCCCCGGGCACCGCCAGCGTGGCCACAAAGCCGCCGATTTTTGGTTTGATTACCGCCGCCGGCGCGTGGGTGAGCTGGCGGAAACGCGCAATCAGGCGCTCCTCGTTACCGATTATCGACAGCGCAATGCCGGCTAAGGTGACAGCCCAACTGAGGCGCTTAAATTTTTCCACCGGCGTGTGCACCAGTGCCAGCGCAATAAATATCGGCGCCCATAAAAGATTTTTAATTTCATAAAATCGCAGACCGCCAAACACCCAATAATTGTGCAAAACAAATACCACGTTGAGCAGCGTAAAAATAATCACCGGCTCCTCGGCAAGCACTTTCCAAGCAGACTTGACCGGCTGGCGAGCGAGCATGAACAAGACGATGGGAATTAAGAGCAGTTCCGAATAATTAAACCCCAGCCCCCCGGGGATCGACATGCGTGAGAGTTGGACTGCCAATAACAGGCCAGTCAAAATACTCACGCACGTCAGCATTATTTTTCGCAAGCCACCGGCTGGCCAAGCCCGCAAAGCCAGCGGGAGTCCAAACCAAATAAAACCATCTGGGTAAATGACGAGGCTTGCGCAAACAATGGCGAACCCAAGCTTTGCGGTTGGTTGCTGGCGCCCCAAGGCCCAGCTGAATAAATAAAACCCAAAGCCGATGGCTTGGGCAAAAAAGCCCTGTGTTGCCACCAAAAAATAAAGCCAAACTGCGTTGGCAATCACGCCGGCAACCAGCCCTTTAGTGAGCAAGGAGCCACTGCGCCAACGCGGGGCCAGCAAGACCATTAAAGAACCCACAAACATCACGAGCGCGAGATCAGAAACCAGCCCCATCGCGGCTGACGTAGACACGCCGAAAATAGTGATGAACAAAACCAGCAGATGTGAACCTATAAGCCCGTGATAAATCGGCAACCACGGCACCACGGTGTGAATAGACTGCACGTCTTTATGGAGTTCGGGAAAATAAATGCCGGCCCGCAGCGCATCGATGATGGCGTGATGAGTGGCATAGTCCCAGTTTAAACCAGGGAAAGAACCGCTACCGACCCACTGTCGCGTGACAACCAAACAGATCGCGGCGAACAAAGATCCCCAGATTATTTTTTGATTCGTAGCCATAAAAATAATATCGGACTCAGCATTTTCCACCAATCGACGATGGGTGTGATTTTACTCCGGCGCCCTTTTTCAAGGTGTCCGTATACGATGTGGACCGGAACTTCTTGGATACGAAAACCATATTTTGCGACCACAAAATGCTGGTAATACTCGAGTTGATAGCGCTCGAGCCATGGCTGATAAATATCAAAACGAGGGTCGTCAAACAGCGCTAGCCGGTAGGCGCGATACCCACAAGTGACGTCGGTATATTTGAACTGTAGAAATAAGTTCAGAAAAATACTGGCCAGCGGGATCGTGTATCTTCGAAAAAAGGGGACGCTCGCTGAACCGCCGTTTTCTAAAAACCGACTGCCCGTTACGTAATCCGCTTCGTTAGCCAAAATTGGGGCGATGACCCGTGCCAATTCCGAGGGCAGCATTTTGCCGTTCGAAGATAGAATCGCCACAAATTGGGCGCGCCGCTCTTGGGCTGCTCGAATACCACTAGCAATCGCGGCGCCTACGCCGCGGTTGGTTGCATGTTGGAGGACTTCGTAACCCGCCGCCGCCGCGAGGAGTCCCGAGCCGTCGGTCGAGGCATCGTCGATTACCAAGGTTTTTTCGACCGGCCAAAATTCTTTTAAGTCTGATAGAAATCGGGCAATTTCTCGCTCTTGGTTATAGTTAACAACTAAAACAAAACCATCGCCGGGGTGCATGTCCTTCGCCGACTTACCGATCGCTGGCGGGTAGGTTTGCAAACGCCACGCGCGCCAATTCGATCATTTTGGCATCCAAGCTCTCGGCGCAATCAGGGCAGAAAGGAGTCTGCAAAGGTTCGTCCAACGGCTGTTTATTGGCGCCGCAAGCGCAGATATTCTGCAGCGGTCGTGCGGGGGATCCGTAATTTAGCGTAAAGGGTTTGACATCTTTCGTGACGGTACTGCCCGCACCGATCATCGAGAAAGTACCAATGCGGACGCCACAAAATAATCACCGCGCCGGCACCAATGGATGCGCCGTTTTCGATGTGGGTGGCGACCCGCGTCCACTTGATCCGGCCCGCACGAGGAAGCAGGTCGTTAGTAAACGTGACATTGGGACCAATGAAAACCCAGCTGCAAATGTCGACCCCGGCGTAGACGCTCACCCCATTTTGGATGCGGCTGTGAGGACCGATGCTCACCTCGCTATCGATAAAGCAGCTCTTGCCTATGGACACCCCTTCGCCAATTTGGCAGCCCGTTCTCAGCTGAGAATGGTGCCAAACCTTGACCCCCGCACCGAGGGTACACCGGTCTTCGATGATCGCCGTGGGGTGTACAAACGGCGGGTTGGAGTCTGGGTTTTGGGCAGCCGAGGACATGCGGGAGAAACAATTTAGAGGGGGGAGGAGGCAGGACTATGAAAGCCTATATTTAAGCGTGCTGGGCAGTCAACGAGGCCGGGTGATTGAAGGTCTGATTTTCTGGCTTCGCCGGCTGGGTCCGTGAGGCGGCGACCGCTGAGGTCAGGCGCCAACAAGGCGTGGTCGCCGCGGCAAATCTGCGCGCCGCAGGTCGCCCCGCGCGAGGGGTGAGGTGTGCCGCGACTGACCCGTAGCGCTGCAAGGGCGTGTTCGCACCGACGACACGGGGTTAGAATCCCGGGCTTAAGGCCCCCCAAAAGACAGGAACCCGCGCATGAAGCTACCCTCACGTATCGTGGATATTTCCCAGCCACTCGACAATGACACCGTGGTTGATCCGCCGTTCATGCGTCCGTCTATTCGGTATGTCACCGGCAAAGAAAACGCCAAGCTGATGTGCGAGCTTTTTCCCGGGTTAAAAGAGGAGGATCTGCCCGGCGGCGAAGGCTGGGCGATCGAACACATCTCGCTCACAACCCACAACGGCACGCATATGGACGCGCCCTATCACTACAACTCCCGCGACTCGCAGGGCAAGCCCATGCCGACCATCGATCAGATGCCGTTGGACTGGTATTTCCGACCCGGCGTCAAACTCGATTTTCGGCACTTTGCGGATGGCTATGTGGCCACCGCCGCCGATGTGCGCGCGGAGTTGGCGCGCATCCAATACGTGCTGCAGCCCTTAGATATCGTGCTAGTGAACACTCGCGCCGGGGAAATGTATGGCACCTCGGAGTACATCCATTCCGGTTGCGGAGTGGGTGGGGAAGCCACCCGTTGGCTGACCGACCAAGGCGTTCGCGTGACCGGCATCGATGGCTGGAGCTGGGATGCGCCGTTTTCTAAAACCCTGGAACGCTGGCTCGCCACCAAAGACCCCCGGATCATCTGGGAGGGACACTATGCGGGCATAGACACGCCGTACTCCCACATGGAAAAACTGCGCCATCTGGAAGATCTGCCGCCGCACGGTTTTGTGGTGTCGTGCCTGCCGGTAAAGATTAAGGGCGCCTCGGGTGGTTGGACACGCGCGGTTGCGATGTTCGACTGAACTGGTTCGCGCGGCGCGCTGGGCTTGAGCCAGCAGCGCGGCGCGGGGTGAAATCTTGGGCGGCGAAATGGCTAGGTTGCGTAGGCTTGTCGGGCGGCATGGGTCTCTGGGTTGGCACTGAGGTAGGTGAGATGGCGCTGATAAGGCGACTGGCTGTATTCGTGGACGAGCTCGCGAATTTCCGCGTTGGTGAACCTTGAACTGATCGAGAGGCTGGTGGCGCCTACTGCGCGTGAACCGGCTCACCAACAATTGGGCGCGGGGACACCAGCGACACGGGGCAAATCCTGAAAAGGTCAGACCGTAGCCCGACGCTGGGGCTACTTCGCGGCGAGGGGTGCCGCGCCGATGGACCAGACACGGTTCGGCGAGGTGCCGTTGACCACGAAATCGCCCACGATGCGCGCCTTGAAGACCCACGGGTTGTGACTCGCCACCGTGCGGGCATTGCGCCAGTGCCGATCAAGGTTTTTCGTCATCGAGACCCCCGAGGCTGCCAGGGCGTCGAAAATGTCGGAGGTCGCCCGAGTCGCGAGGGACACCAGCACGATCTGCGCCTGAGCCGTCGCGAGCTCGGCGAGGTCGTTGAGGCGCTCCTCCTCAACGAGGTCCGCGAGGAAGGCGCCTTCGTACGCGCCTTGCAGCGCCCGGGCCGCGCGCTCCACGATGGCCGCCGCTGCGAACGCGGCTGCCGAGACCTCGCCAACGACCTGCAGGATCTGCGGGTCGGTCGCGAACGAGTTCGAGTTGCCGTGCGAGAAGATGCGGGTGCGCGCCTTGACCTCGGCGGCGATGTCCTGCTCCGCAGCTTTGATCGTGCCGGCCAGCACTGCCAGCAGAACGCACTGATAGAACGCGGTCTGGTACTTAAACCGGGTGTCGAAGTCGATCACGTTCTCCTGCTCGACCACCGCATCGATAAAAGTGCTCGTGCCGGAGCCGGTGTTGCGCTGGCCAAAGCCGTCCCAGTCATCGCCGTGGGTGACCCCGGGCTGGTGCGCGTTGACGACCGCGATGACGTTCTTGCCGGTGTCGCCAATTTGGGCAAACGTGTCGATCCAGTCCGCGAAGATGCTGCCGGTGGAGTAGTACTTGGTGCCGTTGACCCGCAGCTCGCCGGGCGCACCGCCAAGGGCCGGGCGCACCCGGGTGATAACATCGCCGATCGTGACGGTGCCGATCTCGGTCCAAGAGTTTCCGGCGATCTCCCCGGCGACGAAACGGGCGAGCCACACCTCACGCTGCGAACCCGTGGCGACCAGCCGATCCTCAGCGAACGCGAAGTGGCCACGCAGCGCCTGCGGAATATTAGAGTCCGCCGCCGCGAGTTCCGTCAGGAGGCGGAACAGCTGAGGCAGGGTCGCGCCCAAGCCGCCGTCGGCCACGGGGACCCGTAGCGCTCCAAAACCGGCGTCCGTCAGTTCCTTGATCTGCTCATAAGGCAGCAAATGGTCCTGCTCACGGGCCGAGGCATTGACGGCGATGCGGGCGAAGATCGGGCGAAACTTGGCCGCGAGGATCTCGTAGTTGACTTCGGCGACCGGCACTGGAGCTAAGGTGGAGATTGTCATGGTGGATCCTGACGCTTCGAGGTTGATGACGCGCAGACGAATGCGGCGGCGGGAACTACGGGCGAGATAGCGACCGTCCGGGCCCGACGCGCCTGCACGGCGGCAGCGGCGAAGAGCACGGGACGACAACCAACGCTTGGCCTGCGATAGCGCCGCGCCGCAGCTCAAGCATCGGTGAGCCCCCTGCGCGACGAGGATCGTCGTGACTCAATCGTCCGACCAGCGCCGGGAGTTTTGTGAGTCGCTGGCGTGCGAGGATCGTCTTGGTGGCGTGCAGCACAGGGTATAGGAAAGATAATCACGCCGTTCGACGAAATCGCGGGACTTGCGGATCGTACGTAGTTGAAGTCGCACGGCCTCACTCGGCATGCTCGCCGGGTTGAAGTCGAACGGCCCCACTCGGCATGCTCGCGGTGGAGGGTAGTTGTTGGCCGCAGCGAGTCTGTGATGTGGTCGGCGATGCGTTGGCTTTCAGCAGCCCTGAAAGGGCGCCATGTGATAGCCCGGGGCAACGCCCCGGGTTACTTGCCCAATGATTTCCCCGCCCTGAAGGGGCGGAACCATCGGCACGAGGAAATGGCCGGAAGACAGATGACAGGTTATGTCCGGCCTTGCAGGGCTAGAGCAGTTGTGGGGCTCGTTGCTCGGGGCAACGCCCCGAGTGGGATTGCAACCTCGTAAGCCCGGCGTGCTGCAACGCTAGCTCGCAGGATTGCGCAGGTGTTCGGATACCAGTTCGAAATCGGTGGGATAGCCCACCACCGTTATTCATGTTCAGCACTTGATCGTCGTCACCAGCGTTGTTTGCGAACGCTGCGCGATATCCACACCCACCCCGCGCGACGTCAAGCCTTTGCCAATTGCTCCGCCGACTCCGCTTTGGTCACGCCCGCAACGGCAAAATTCTCCGCCGGCATTTCGCGAATCAGCACGCGTACCGAGTCTGGTTTTACGCCGAGCGTCGCCACCACGCCGTCGGTGATGGCGGCCACCATCGCGCGCTTCTGGGTGACGGTACGTCCTTCCAGCATGTTCACTTCGATAATGGGCATGGGGGTCTCCTCTACGCGAATTTGTTTGAGAAAAATGGCTTAGCCCGATCCCTCGGGCGGGGGCGCATGCCGTCATGCGTTGGCAGCTTCATATTGCCCGAATTGATGCTTAGGGTTTCCAGTCCGCATGCGTTGCGATAGCGCCGGTTGCATCCCAACCGTGCCAGACATCCAACGCCATCCACATGCTCACGCGCCGATGCGTGCGCTCCGGGTACGCGTTGCCCGTGTAGCGCCGCGCCAGCCGATCAATGTCGACCAAACCGACATCATCGTGGATGTCGACGATGCGGCCAATCAGCGAGATATGTTTGTACCAAGACTGCTCATCGAGCACCGTCAGCGCCACCGCCGGCCGTTCCTGCAGGTATTTCACGCGCACGCGGCTCGCGTCCATGTTCATCAACACGCGGCCATTCTCCCAGTCATACCAAGTGGCAACGGTATGCGGGCTGCCGTCCGGGCGCGTGCTCGCCATGACGGCAGCGTTGGGATGGCGCAGCAGCGCATCGACCGACGGCGGTACAGGGGGTTTAGGCATGGCGGATTCCTCTAAAGCTAAGAAGGTGGCAGTCAGTGTAGCCGCGAACACGGGCGCGGCGGCGACTCAACGGCAATGCTGCTCGTCCGATCCCACGAGACCCGCGCAAGGCGGCAAGTGATTTTCAATCTGCGCAACGGCGC
>CAMAXW010000035.1 GCA_945862315.1 Klebsiella pneumoniae | reverse complement strand
GCCTCGTTGAGGGCGTCTTTGAGCGTCTTGGAACCAGAGGTTACCGGCACCACCTCAGCCCCTAGCAGTTTCATCCGGAACACATTGAGCGATTGGCGCTGAATGTCGTTGGCGCCCATATACACCCGGCAGGTCATGCCAAAACGGGCGGCAACGGTCGCGGCCGCCACGCCATGCTGGCCAGCGCCGGTTTCGGCAATGATATGGCGCTTGCCCATGCGGCGCGCTACCAGCGCTTGGCCGATGGTGTTGTTAATTTTATGAGCGCCGGTGTGATTGAGGTCTTCGCGCTTGAGATAAATTTGCGCGCCACCCAATTCCCGGGACCAACGCTCAGCGTGATACAGCGGTGAGGGCCGGCCCACATATTGGGCTAGGTCACGCTCGAATTCCGCCATAAATGCCGGGTCTGCCTGACATTCCCGGTACGCCGCTTCGAGTTCGGCCAACGGCGCCATGAGCGTTTCGGCGACGAATTTGCCGCCGTAAGGTCCAAAATGCCCGCGGGCATCCGGGAAACTGCTTGGGCTCGCATTAGCGAGGTCCAACTGACTGTCACTACTCGCGTTCAAGGCTATTTACCTCTGAGACAAACAACTGCATTTTGACAATATCCTTGAGGCCCTTCGCCGCTTCAATGCCACCGCTGACATCCACCGCAAACGGGGCCGCTGCGCGGATAGCACGCGCCACATTCTGGGCATTAAGACCACCAGCCAGAATGATAGGACGGGTTCTGGTACGGGGGATCAAATCCCAATCAAAGACTTCACCGGTACCCCCAGCTAACTGGGGATGGTAGGTGTCCAGCAGCAACGCTTGGGCCGCCGTATAGCAACGTTCGGCTTGCGCCACTGAGTGGCGGTCCACCACCCGCACCACTTTGAGGTAGGGCTGCGCGTACTCTGCACAGTACTCTGGAGATTCGTCCCCATGGAACTGTACGACGCTCAGACCAGTCTGGCTGACAATCTCACGAACTTGCTCTAAAGCCGCATCCACAAATAAGCCTACTGCGGCCACGAACGGCGGCAGTGCACGGATGATCTGGGCCGCCAGCAGCGGCGCAATGTAGCGGGGGCTGGCTTGGTGGAAGACAAAACCTAAAGCGTCAACGCCCAAGTCTACTGCCGCAACAGCATCCGATTCGCGCGTGATGCCACAAAATTTAATGCGCGTTCGTTTGTTCATCAATCTGCCTACGTACGCTGGGTGCGTGCTGCTGTCGCACGCCTTAAAACCGGCATTATCCATGCTTTAAGGTCAGGATGGGATCCTATTCCCACTCAGAACGGGAAGGGCGCCTGCGCGCCGGTCATTACCGGCAAGTTGAAGGTAGATGGGTAGCGTGGGTGCAGAAAATAAAGTCCGGCGGCGGGCGCGGTCACGCCCCCCAAACGCCGGTCGCGACCCGCCAAAACCTCTCCTGCCCATTCAACAGGCCGCTCCCCCGCACCAATTTTTACCAGCACACCCACGATATTTCTCACCATGTGTTGAAGGAAAGCATTGGCTTCGATGTTCACACAGACCAAATCGCCGGAGCGACTCAGCGCTAGACGATGCACCGTGCGGCGCGGATGCCGAGCTTGGCAGCCAGCCGCTCGAAACGCTGAAAAATCGTGTTCGCCCAGTAACAGCTGCGCGGCGGCCTGCATGGGCTCCACCGCCAAAGGTCGGTGTTCCCAGCTAACCCGCCCATGCCATAACCCAGGGCGAGTGAGTCGATTGATCAGCAAATACGAGTAGCTGCGGGCTTCTGCGGAGAAGCGAGCATTGAATTGATCGGGTACTGGCTGGGCCCAACGCAAGCTCACGCTGCGCGGCAGATGGGCGTTAGCACCGAGGGTCCAAGCCCGCGATGTGCGCTCGCTATGGGTATCGAAGTGGACAACCTGACAAATGGCATGCACGCCGGCGTCGGTCCGGCCAGCGCACTGAACGGCTATTGGTTCGTTGGCTACCACCGACAGGGCCGCTTCGACCACTGCTTGAACACCCGTACCGTCCACCTGGCTTTGCCACCCACAGAAGGCGCTGCCGTCGTATTCAATGCCGAGCGCGATACGCATATTTGAGGCGAGGTCTAAACCGAGCGGGCACTCGCTCGGTTTAGCGCTAGCGGATCTGGCCCAAGAGCCGCCGCGCGGCTTCCTGCTGGCTCGACGAGCCTTCCTTCTCGACTTCCTCCAGCATGGTGCGAGCCGCCGCGTGTTCACCCAATTCAATATAGGCTTTCGCCAGATTGAGTTTGTTTTCGGTATCTTCCGCCACGGAGTGGAGCAGATTGTCGTCAGCTGAGGTCGGGAGCAACGAGCTGCGGTCGAAGTGCATCCCGGTGCGTTCTAGCGCCATGTCGGCCTCAGTGGAAAATTTGCCGGTGTCATCGCCAGTGGGCAGGTCCAAATCGAAATCGAGGTCTAGAGCGTCGTCCCCCAACGCTTCCGTCGCCGCCGACAGATCCAGCGCAAATTCGTCCCCGTCTGTGGCGTCGTCTTGTTCGAAGTCGAAGCCCTCGAGGGAAGCTTCCATGGAGCGCGTCAAATCTTCTAATGACTCTGCGGGCGTCTGACCAAAATGCGCAGCCGCAGAGGCCGGCATCTCGAGCGTCTCATCCACCAAAATCCCAGAGAAATCGGAGGTGTCTTGCAGCGCAAGGTCGAACTCTAGTTCGGCCTCGTCGACATTGCCGCCCTGATTCGCCGTGGTGTGCAGGTCGAACAGCGGATTCTTTAGCAGCAAATCTTGCTCTGCAGCGGCTTCCGCAGCCAGCGGCGGGGCCAAATCGTCAAAGTCATAGCGACTGCCATCGTCCAGTTCGAGATCGAGATCGAGGCTAAATTCATCCTCGGACGCCCCGGTGATATCCATGGTGGTTTGAACCGACACCGTGGATTCGGTGAGTGGTGTGGGTTCCAACCCGCCGAGGTCGAAATCTAGGGTCTCGTCCTCGTCGTCTGCCAAGTTGTCGAGGTCAAAATCGAGCCGACCGTCCGCCGCAGCCAGTGGGTCTTGGAGCCCCAGACTCGGTTCATCCGTATCAAAATCCAGACTCAACAGATCGTGACCGGTGATTTCAGCTCTCAACCCATCGCCGGAAGCCGTCGCAGATAAACCCGCCACCGAATCTGCTTGTGGCCGCGATGTGTGCTCCTCGAAGAGGTCACCCGTGGCGCTCAGGTCTAATAAACTGACGTTGTCCGTCGTGATTTCAAGCGGTGGCTCAGAGGGCGCGCTGGCGGGCGATTCTCCCGACACATCAAACATGTCGTGTTCGGGTTCGTCGGCAGACGAGGGGGGCGGTAAAAATCCCGCTTGTTCGAGTTTTTCAACCGTCGCGGTTAAATCGAGGAAGTGACGCTCGTCGGTCTGGTCGCTCGTGAAATCCAGCACGTCACCCAGCACGCCGTCAGCGGACAGGTCGCTTAAATCAAAGTCTAGGTCGGTGTCGACCTCGGCGTTTGGTGGCTCGTGCTGCGGGGTCTCGCTCGGTGCCGTGAGATCCACGAATTGGACAGCAGCCCCAACTTGCCCGGCCCCAGCCCCCGCAGCGGGGGCGGCGTGCGGCGCCAGTAGCGCGTGCGTGGGGGACATTTCATTCCACATCGCCACCGCGCTTCCCCATAACGCGCTGTTCTCACCGACGGCCAAATGCAGCTCTTTGGCGGCATTTTCATAGGCCTCGGGCTGGTTGGCGGAATAGTAAATTTCCAGCAGCCGCAGTTTGTATTTAGGCTCGTTGGGGTACTGCTGGATGACCTCACGGACTAAGGCTTCGGCCTGATCAAATCTTTCATACGCCAGATAGACGTTGACCTCTTCCAGCGGGTCTAGCGTGGTATCTGCCAGCAATTGGTCGCTAGAGGCTTCCAGCGTGCGCGAGAATGGGTCAAAGGGCGTCTCTCCCGGCGAGGTCTCCAACAGGCTCCCGTTAATCTCGCCAGGGTGGCCCGCCGCAGGCGCCTGCTCGGCCACCGGCGTTTTGGCGAGCCCTGCGGCTGGGCGATCGCCCAACACTCGGCGCCCGGACAGCGCACGCATGAGTGCCGCAATGCCGAGGGCCAGCAAAGATCCCAGAATGCCAATGATGGTTAGCGCGCCACCAGGCACGAGATTGCGCAAAGACGCTGGTACGAGTGCGTCCAAAGCCGTTTCGCTGTCAGGGGCAACCGCCACTGGTACCGCAGCTTTTGCCTCGGGTGTCGGCGTGGCTGCGGGTGCTGGGGTCGCACTGGCTGCGGGTGCTGGGGTCGCGCTGTCGTCGGCAGCCAGCGTCGCAATGTCGTCGAGTGCCGGCGTCGTGCTGGCGGCGGGTGCTGGGGTCGCGCTGGCGTCGGCCGCCGGCGTCGCACTGGCCGCGGGCGCACCAGCGGGCTGCGTGGCCAAATCGCCAACGCCGCCTAAGTTAGCTTGCAAGCGTGCGAGTTCCTCATCTTTGATTTGCACTTGTCGCTGCAGCAAATCGATGATGCCCTCAGCCTCGGTCAATTTGGCCTTGAGTTCGTCAGATTCATTGGTCTGTGTGGTCGCCATTTCCTGAGCCAGCATCTCGCTAGTGGCATCAGCAGGCGGCGATGCCACCTCCCCACCACGGGGAGCGGTGGCGGGTTGTCCGGCGATGGCCGGCGTCACAACTTCCAAACGGGCATCCTTGGGAGCCGGCGCCTGCGGTGCGGTGGCCGGCTCTGGCAGCAGGTCCTCGGACGCCGGTAAGGCTGCAGGCGCCGCTGCTTGGGGTGCCGGCCGAGCCGCCGCCGCTTGGCGATAATCTTGCCAAGCGCTCGTTTGGCGTTGGATCTCGGCCGCCGCTTCAGCGCGGCTCAGCTCGTTGATTTCGGCCGCGTTAGGGATCCGTAACACCGCGCCTTGCTTCAACACGTTGACGTTGCCGGTTGGGAAGCCGTCTGGATTGGCGCGTAGTAGAGCCAGCATCATTTGTTGCGCACTGACTGAGGAATCCGGGCGGTAGCGCATCGCCAACGCCCACAGGGTGTCGTGGGACTGCACCGAGGCGGTTGCTGCGGCTTCGCCGGTGACCGCAGCGGCAGGTCGAGCCCGTGTTTGGCCAACGGCGGGTTTCACCGGGGCGGCGATCGGCGCGCTGCGCAATTGCGTGCGCTGGGTGTCGTAGAGCGGCGGATCCAGCAGGGCGGTGTATTCGCGCACCATGCGCCCCTGCGCCCAAGTCAGTTCAAGCAGGAAATTGAGGTAGGGCTCGCGCACCGCTTCGCTGCTGGAAACACGAACGTAATCCACACCCCCAGCATTGACGATAATTTCGAACTTGAGTTTCAGCAGTACGGTGGAACGTGCCACACCAGCGCGATCAAATTGCGCGGCATCCGCCAACTTGACGTTGAGGGATTCAAGATCGGCCGCAGTCGCGCCGAGAATTTCAATTTTGCCCGCAAACGGTTGGTTGAGGCCGGATGATGCCTTGAGCGTGCCAAGGCCCACAGCCCAGACGGCGGAAGGCATCACCAGTGAGATGGCGAGAGCAACGGCGGTTTTCCGTAGCATGATGGGCTTCCTCAATCGCGCTGGGTATACGCGGGCCTGCGACCTAGCCTCTGCAGTTGGGCTTGACTGCCCAAAAGCATTTTAGGTCGCGACCTGCGAAGGAACTTTATAATCCAAGGTTAACTATAACTTAGAGATAGTTTTTTACCAAAATTTCAGCGATCTGAATACTATTAAGTGCGGCACCTTTACGCACATTGTCTGCGACCACCCAGAGGTTCAGCCCACGCGGGTGAGATATGTCCTCGCGCACGCGACCTACGAATACCGCATCACCATTGGCCGCGTCAGTAACGGCGGTAGGGTAGCTGCCATCGCGACGTTCATCGATGACTTTAACCCCGGGGGCTTTGCGAAGTAGTTCGCGGGCGCTTTCGGCGTCTATTTTGCGCCGTGTCTCGATGTGAATCGCCTCGGAATGCCCAAAAAACACCGGTACTCGCACTGCCGTCGCATTCACTTGAATAGATTCATCGCCCATGATCTTGCGGGTTTCCCACACCATTTTCATTTCTTCTTTGGTGTAGCCATTGTCCATAAAGACATCGATTTGCGGCAAACAGTTGAACGCAATCTGGCGCGGGTAAACTTTGGCGGCGACGGCGTTGCCGTTGAGCAAGCTCGCCGTTTGGCTCGCCAGTTCTTCAATCGCCTCTTTTCCGGTACCCGACACAGCCTGATAGGTACATACGTTAATGCGCTCGATGCCCACTGCGTCGTGCAGCGGTTTTAGCGCCACCAGCATCTGGATGGTCGAGCAGTTGGGGTTGGCAATGATGCCGCGAGCGCGCCAATTGCCGATGGCTTCGGGGTTAACCTCGGGGACAACCAAAGGAACGTCGGCGTCGTAACGAAACTGAGAGGTGTTGTCGATCACCACACAACCCGCGGCTGCCGCCTTCGGCGCAAAGATCGCGGAGACTGCCGCACCGGGTGAAAACAGCCCAATTTGCACCGTACTGAAATCGAAAGTGTCGAGGTCTTGGACAGACAAATAGCCGTTGCCAAACGCCACCCGATTACCCGCCGAACGGGCACTGGCCACGGCGTAGACCTTCCCGTAAGGGAATTTTCGTTCGGCCAAAATAGACAACATGGCCTCACCGACCGCGCCAGTTGCCCCCACCACGGCCACATCGAATTTGCGTTTCATTGTCTGTTCCTTTGCAAGCGAGCGCTTAGAGCGCCGCGATCACCAGTTCGCCCATCTCCCGCGTACCCAACGCGGGTAGACCGGGACGCTGAATATCGGCCGTGCGCGCGCCGGCTGCCAACACTTGGGCTACCGCTTTCTCAATACGCTGGGCGTGCGCCCCTTCGTTCAACGAGTGACGCAACATCATGGCAACAGACAAAACTGTCGCGAGAGGATTGGCCAGATTACGGCCCGCCAAATCCGGGGCCGAGCCATGGATAGGCTCGTAGAGGCCTTTGTTATGGGCATCCAGAGAGGCCGAGGGCAACATCCCAATGGAACCGGTGAGCATCGAGGCTAGATCCGAGAGGATGTCGCCAAAGAGATTACCGGTGACGATGACATCAAATTGTTTCGGCGCCCGCACCAACTGCATGGCGGCGTTGTCGACATACAGGTGGCTGAGTGTGACCGCCGGGTAGTCGGCCGCCAGTTCGCTCACCACCTCGCGCCAAAGTTCAGTGGTTTCCAGGACATTCGCTTTGTCCACAGAGCACAACCGCCCTTGTCGCTCGCCGGCAAGCCGAAACGCGGCGTGCGCGATGCGACGAATCTCCGCCTCGGTATAAATCATCGTATTGCGACCGGTGCGAGTGCCGTCTGGCAGGGTCTCGATGCCGCGCGGCTGGCCAAAATAAATGTCGCCGGTGAGTTCACGTACGATCACGATGTCTAGGCCGCGCACCACCTCGGGCTTGAGGGTGGATGCGTCGGCGAGCGCATCAAAAAGTAGCACCGGGCGCAGATTGCAGAACAGACCGAGCCCGGCCCGCAGGCGCAGCAAACCGCGTTCTGGCCGCTGGTCGCGGGCAATGCGATCCCATTTAGGGCCGCCCACCGCGCCGAGCAAAATGGCATCCGCGGCGTGGGCCGCCGCCAGCGTTGCCGCCGGGAGGGGATCGCCACAAGCGTCCACCGCGCAACCACCCATCAGGGCGTTTTCTAGCTCGATTGCCAGCCCATAGCGCTCGCGCAGGGCGTCCAGTACCGCGCGCGCCACCGCCACGATTTCCGGACCAATGCCATCCCCCTCGATCAGCAAAATCTTGTGCGCCATCGCGTGCACCCGCCAGCAAAAAAGGGCTGTGAGGATAACCGAAAGATAGGATCGCCGCATACCGATGCCGAAGCCATCCCGGCTCTCTATACTAGAGCCCGTTCCCGCTCTAGGCACCCCCCCATGAATCCTGGCCTCGCTAAACTGCAGCCTTACCCTTTCGAGCGATTAACTGCCTTGCGCGACGGGGTAGAACCCAATCGGGCGCTGACGCCCATCAACTTGTCGATCGGCGAACCCCAGCACCCAACGCCGCGCTTGGTGCTAGACGCGCTGATTGCCGCGCTAGACGGCACCGCTAAATACCCGGCGACCAAAGGTTCGGACGAACTGCGCAACACCATCGCCCACTGGCTAGCCCAGCGTTTTCGGCTGCCAGAAGGTGCCGTTCGGGGCGACACCATGGTCCTGCCGGTCAATGGCACCCGCGAGGCGTTGTTTGCGATTGCGCAATGTGTGACGGACCGCGACACGGCCAAAAATCTGATCGCGATGCCCAACCCGTTTTATCAAATCTATGAGGGTGCGGCGTTGCTCGCGGGTGCCACGCCTTATTTTTTACCCTGTCCCGCCGAACGCGGCTTCCTGCCAGACTTTGCCGCGGTAGACCCCGCCGTTTGGGCGCGCTGCGGGATGGTCTATATCTGCTCGCCGGCCAATCCGTCGGGCGCCGTGATGGCGCAAGCAGACTTCGTACAACTGTTAGAACTTGCCGATCGCTATGACTTCAGCGTGGTATCGGATGAGTGCTATTCCGAACTCTATCTGGACGAGTTGTCCCCTCCGTGCGGGCTATTGGAAGCCGCGTGGGCGAGTGGGCGCACCGATTTTCGCCGTTGCTTGGTCATGCACAGCTTGTCTAAACGCTCCAATGCGCCGGGGTTGCGTTCAGGCTTTGTGGCCGGCGACCCCACTTTAATGGCGGAATTTCTGCGCTATCGCACCTATCACGGCGCCGCGATGTCGCTGCAGGTACAGGCCGCCAGTGTGGCGGCGTGGCGTGACGAAGCCCACGTCATCGCCAATCGTGCGTTGTATCGCGCCAAATTTCAGGCCGTAACCCCCATCCTGGCCGGCGTTTCCCAGATCGCCAGCCCTGCCGGGGGCTTTTATCTGTGGCCACAGTTTGATTGCGATGAAACCGCGCTCTGCCGCCAACTGTGGGCGCAAGCCCACGTGTTGACGCTGCCGGGCAGCTTTCTCGCACGCGAAGAAGGCGGGCGAAATCCAGGCAGCGGGCGGCTCCGCTTAGCGCTGGTCGCCTCGCTCGACGACTGCGTGGAGGCGGCACGCCGCATTCACGCCCTGCTCCAACTCTCCTAATTTTCGGAATCCCACACGATGGAAGCACTTTCTCGCCTGATTGACCGGGCCTTCGAAGACCGCGCCACCCTCACCCCTAGCACCGCCTCCGCCGCAATTCACGCAGCGGTCGAAGAAACGCTGGCACTCCTTGATACCGGCGAGCTACGCGTCGCCGAGAAGCGCGATGGTCAATGGATTGTCAACGAATGGGCTAAAAAAGCTGTCTTGCTGAGTTTTCGCCTAAACGACAACGCGGTCATGGACGGCGGGCACACCCAGTATTTCGATAAGGTTCAGAGTAAATTTGCCGGCGCGAGCGCAGAGGATTTTCGGCGGATCGGCGCACGCATCGTCCCGCCGGCCATTGCGCGCCGTGGCAGTTACATCGCCCCGGGCGTCATCCTCATGCCCAGTTACGTGAACATCGGCGCGTACGTCGATAGCGGCACCATGGTCGATACTTGGGCGACGGTTGGTTCGTGCGCGCAAATCGGCAAGAACGTACATTTGTCGGGGGGCGTCGGCATCGGTGGGGTCTTGGAGCCACTCCAAGCGTCGCCGACCATCATTGAGGACAATTGCTTCGTCGGCGCGCGTTCCGAAGTCGTGGAGGGGGTGATCGTAGGCGAGGGATCGGTGATTTCAATGGGCGTATTTCTGGGCCAAAGCACCAAAATTCTCGACCGCGCCACCGGCCAGATTAGCCACGGCTACGTGCCACCCGGATCAGTCGTCGTGGCCGGCAGCTTGCCGTCGGCCGACCGCAGTCACAGCCTGTACTGCGCGGTTATCGTCAAACGGGTCGATGCGCAGACGCGGGCCAAAGTCAGCATCAACGAATTGCTCCGCGACGATTAGCCCAGAGGTTAGGCCGCTCAGTCGGCGGTGGAAACACCTACCGACTGGGTCACCACATCCGCTAAGTAACCTGCCAGCTCGGTCACTAGCGCCTCATCGCGCCCCTCAACCATGATCCGGATGAGGGGCTCGGTGCCGGAAGGTCTTAATAGCACCCGCCCGTCCCCAGCCAGCCGCTGCTCGACTTCCGCTACCGCGGCCGCGATTTGGCGAGATTCGGTGATATCAAAGCGCTGTGCCAGACGCACGTTGAGCAATATCTGGGGAAACTTGCTCATGCCCCGGCCAAGCTCCGCCAGCGCTTGCTGCTCGACCAACATGGATTCAATGACCTGGAGGGCGGAGATGATCCCATCCCCGGTGCTGGTTAGATCCAGACAAATGATGTGCCCCGAAGATTCACCGCCTAGGGACCAGCCATTGGCGTGGAGCATTTCAAGAATGTGGCGGTCGCCTACTTTGGCGCGATGAAAATCCAGCCCGTTATCACGCAGCGCGATTTCCAAACCCAGATTACTCATGTGAGTGCCGACCACGGCCCCCGTCAAGCGACCCAAGCGCTGCCGATGGCGCGCGATGATGAAAGTGAGTTCGTCGCCGTCCAGCACCCGACCTTCATGGTCCACCATGATGAGGCGGTCACCGTCGCCATCTAACGCAATGCCCACATCGGCCGCCTCGGCCACCACCCGTCGCTGCAGCGCCGCTGGCGCGGTTGCACCGACGCCCTCGTTGATATTAAAGCCGTCGGGCTGCGCGCCCATCACGATGACATGCGCGCCCAGTTCTTCGAAGACTTCCGGGGCAATGTGATAGGTCGCTCCGTGCGCGCAATCAACCACAATTTTTAGCCCGGCTAAATCGATGCCACTCGCCAAGGTGCTCTTGCAGAATTCGATGTAGCGTCCTGCGGCGTCTTGCACGCGGTGGGCTTTGCCGAGTTCGCGCGAGCTCGCGTAGGTATAGGGTTCGTCGAGCTCGCGTTCGATGGCGAGTTCGGTTTCGTCGGGCAGTTTCGTGCCTGCGCCAGAAAAGAATTTGATGCCGTTGTCATCAAAGGGATTGTGCGAGGCACTGATAACAATCCCGGCTTGCGCGTGGAACGTTCGGGTGAGATAGGCAATGCCTGGGGTTGGCATCGGGCCCAACAAAAGGATGTCGACGCCGGCAGCAGACAACCCAGCTTCGAGCGCACTTTCGAACATATACCCTGACACCCGGGTATCTTTGCCAATGAGCACCTTGGGTTTACCACGCGCGCCGCGGGCAAAAACACGGCCGGCGGCCCAGCCCAGTTTCATCACAAAGTCCGGTGTGATGGGGGCCACGCCGACGCGGCCGCGCACCCCGTCGGTGCCGAAATATTTACGTTCTTGGGAATCAGCCATCGTTATCAGTCTGCCATTAGCCGGCGGCTTGGCAGCCTCACACCGACAGAGTTATGAGCCGCGCAGCGCGCAGGGTTGGTCTGCGAACTGCGCATTTTCGAGGGCGGTTTAGTGGGAACTGGCAGGACCACCAATGGGCGTATCGGTATCGGGGGCCTTGCCCTCATCAGCGGCGCCAATGGTGGTGGCACTGCCCTCGTCGTCGTCCCAGTTCTTCGGCGCACGCGCCGCGCGTCCATTCATGATGTCGTCGATTTGGTCACTATCGAGGGTTTCGTAGCGAATCAGCGCCGTGGCCATTAAATGCAGCTTGCCCGAATTTTCTTCGAGGATTTGACGGGCCCGCGTGTAGTTACGGTCAACGATATAGCGAACTTCTTCGTCGATGACATGCGCCGTGCCATCGGACATCACTTTGTGTTGGGTCACGGAGTGGCCTAAGAACACTTCGCCTTCATCGTCGCTGTAGGTCATCGGTCCCAACCGCTCGGAGAGTCCCCAGCGGGTCACCATGTTGCGGGCAATTTCGGTCACGCGTTCAATATCATTGGAAGCACCGGTCGTCACGGCGTCTTTACCAAACACGAGTTCCTCAGCAATACGGCCGCCAAAAAGCGTGGAAATTTGGCTTTCCAACCGTTCCTTGCTGTAGCTGAGCCGGTCTTCTTCCGGGAGGAACATCGTGACGCCCAAGGCCCGCCCACGCGGAATGATGGTCACTTTGTAAACCGGATCATGTGCCGGCACCAAGCGCCCCACGATGGCATGACCCGCTTCGTGATAGGCGGTGAGCTTCTTTTCGTTTTCACCCATCACCATGGAACGCCGTTCCGCGCCCATCATGATTTTGTCTTTGGCTTTCTCAAACTCTTCCATGCTGACGTGGCGCTTGTTGTTCCGCGCAGCGAACAGTGCCGCTTCATTCACCAAGTTAGCCAAGTCTGCGCCCGAAAATCCGGGTGTGCCGCGCGCGAGTAGCGCTGGCTTGACGTCGTCACCCAACGGCACTTTGCGCATGTGCACTTTCAAAATCTGCTCGCGCCCTCGCACGTCGGGTAAGGGCACCACCACTTGCCGGTCGAAGCGACCCGGACGGAGTAGCGCCGGATCGAGCACATCGGGTCGGTTAGTCGCGGCGATGACGATGACGCCCTCGTTGCCTTCAAACCCATCCATTTCAACCAGCAATTGGTTGAGGGTTTGTTCACGTTCGTCGTGCCCACCACCCAGTCCTGCACCACGGTGGCGGCCCACAGCATCAATTTCGTCGATGAAAATAATGCAGGGCGCGTGTTTTTTAGCTTGCTCAAACATGTCGCGCACTCGGGAGGCGCCAACGCCGACAAACATTTCAACGAAATCAGAGCCCGAAATCGTGAAAAAAGGCACTTTGGCCTCCCCCGCGATGGCCCTCGCCAGCAAGGTTTTACCGGTGCCCGGGGAGCCGACCAGCAACACACCACGCGGTATTTTGCCGCCCAGTTTCTGAAACTTGCTGGGGTCGCGCAGGAAATCGACTAATTCTTTGACTTCGTCTTTGGCTTCTTCGACGCCCGCCACGTCATTGAAAGTGGTGCGCACTTGATCATCGCCCAGCATTCGCGCGCGGCTCTTGCCGAAAGACATGGCACCCCGGCCACCACCACCGCCCTGCATTTGACGCATGAGGTAGATCCACACCCCAATCAGCAGGACGAATGGGAACCAGGAGATGAAAATTTGCATGAGAATACCCTGCCGATCGGGCGGCTGGGCTTCGATGCGGACGCGGTTTTCCAGCAGCATACCGATGAGTGCGCTGTTGCTAGTTTCAGGGCTGTAGGTATAAAGCTTCGAGCCGTCCTGCATCTCGAATTCAATGGTGGGGCCATCGAGCACGGTGCGCGCGACCTGACCACTTTTAACGGAGCCGACGAAGTCAGAGTAGCTGACCGCGCGAGACACGCCGCGCCGCGGGGTGAAGTTCTGGAAAACCAGCATCAGCACCAGTGCGATAACGCCCCACAGAGCGAGGTTTCTAGCCATCTTTTTCTATCCGTCCATTGTTGAGGCGTGCCGCCTAGCGGCCTGCCGAGTGCGTGCCTGTTCTAGGCCTAATGTCGATCTAAGTCTAGCCCTTGAGGCCGCCTGCCACCACATAGAATTCTCGTGAACCACTGCGTGATGCGGCCGGTTTGCGGCGGTTTATACGCATAAAACGCTTACGTATCTCCAGCAAAAACAGCTCACTGTCCTGATGTTGGAACATTTTCAGTACCAACGACCCGCCGACCTTTAGAAACATTTGCGCGGTTTCCCACGCCGTTTCCGCTAGTTCCACTGAGCGTGCCTCATCCACATCCCTAATACCCGATAGATTGGGGGACATGTCGGATAAAACAAGATCAACCTGCCGACTTTTAAGCGCGGCAGCGATGCTCGCGAGGGTTTCGGGTTCCCGGCAGTCACCTAAAATAAATTGCACACCGGCTAAAGCCGTCATCGGCAGGATATCGACAGCAATGACCAACCCCCTAGCCCCCACGAGTGACCCGACGATTTGTGACCACCCGCCGGGTGTCGCCCCGAGGTCTAGCACCACGCCGCCGGGCCGCAGCAGACGATCGCGCTCAAGGAGTTCGGTAAGTTTGAACGCTGCGCGGGAACGCAGGCCCTGACGCTCGCGTTCTTTGACGAAAGGATCGCTGATTTGGGTCTGGTACCAGCGGCTGGACGAGCCTCGTCTAGACATAGTGGCTTAGTCCGCGTTGGCGAACCTAAGTTCCCCAGCAAGCCATCAGATGTAGAGCACGACAAGTATTTCGTACTCGACCGTACCGCTTGGCACTTGCACGCGAACTGCGTCGCCCTCGGACTTACCAATAAGGCCACGGGCCACTGGGGAATTGATCGACACCAAACCCGCTTTGATGTCGGCCTCGTCTTCGCCAACGATACGATAAGTCACTTCGGCGTCGTTGTTCACGTTCAACAATTTTATGGTCGCCCCAAAAACCACACGCCCGTCAGCGTTCACTTTGGTGACGTCGATGATTTCCGCGTTGCCAAGCTTGCCTTCGATGTCGGCAACCCGGCCTTCGGCGAAGCTCTGCTGCTCACGCGCGGCGTGGTATTCGGCATTTTCCTTCAAGTCGCCCAGTGCGCGCGCTTCGGCGATGGCGTTGGTAATACGCGGACGATCCACTGTTTTGAGGCGGTGTAATTCTTCTCGGAGACGCTGCGCGCCGGCGGCCGTCATCGGGGATTTGCTCATCAGATCATTTCCTCATGAAGAATCTGTAAACATCGCACTTGTTCTTCGCCCGTTTCGGCCAGCGCCATCACCGCAGCGGTGGCGCCGGCCATGGTCGTCGTGTAGGCAATCTTGTGCTGCAGAGCGCTGCGGCGAATGGCAAAAGAATCGGCAATCGCCTGTTCGCCTTCGGTGGTGTTGATAATAAAGTCGATCGCGCCGTTTTTGATCATATCGACGATGTGCGGTTGACCTTCCAGCACCTTATTGACCGGCTGGCAAACCACCCCCGCCGCCGTCAGAACCCTAGCCGTGCCGCGCGTGGCAACAATTTTAAAGCCCGCCGCCGCCAACCGATGGGCCAGACCCAACGCCGCAGGTTTGTCGGACTCCCGCACGCTAACAAAAGCCGTGCCGCCGCTGGGCAAACTCATACCGGCCGCTTGCTGGGATTTTGCAAAGGCTTCGCCGAAGGTGATACCAATGCCCATCACCTCCCCCGTAGATTTCATTTCGGGCCCCAAGAGCGGGTCGACCCCCTGAAACTTCACAAAAGGAAACACCGCTTCTTTGACCGAATAGTAAGTCGGTTGGCGAATACCCGTGGGCACTAAATCCCGCAGACGTTGGCCAACCATGCACAAGGCGGCCAGTTTAGCCAAAGGCGTGCCCGTGGCCTTGGACACAAACGGCACCGTGCGCGACGCGCGTGGATTGACCTCAAGAACAAAAATCTGGCCGTCCTGAATAGCGAACTGCGTGTTCATCAGGCCAATTACGCCCAGACCGCGCGCCATAACGACCACCTGCCGGCGAATTTCCGCCTGCAGCTCTAAGGTCAGGGTGTGCGGCGGCAGCGCGCAGGCGGAATCGCCAGAGTGGATCCCCGCCTGCTCAATGTGCTCCATGATGCCGCCCACGACCACGGTCTCACCGTCACTCAGCGCATCGACGTCGACTTCGATAGCGTGGTCGAGAAAGCGATCCAAGAGCACCGGGGAGTCGTTGGAGACCGCCACCGCACGGCGCATGTAAATGGACAGCGCCTCGACGTTGTAAACAATTTCCATCGCCCGTCCGCCCAACACATAGGAGGGTCGGACCACCAGCGGGAAACCAATTTCAGCGGCCGCAAGCAGTGCCGCCTCTGGCGACCGCGCCGTTCGATTGGCCGGTTGCAACAATCCTACCTGCGACAGAAAACCTTGGAAACGCTCGCGATCCTCAGCCAAATCGATGGAGTCTGGGCTGGTGCCGATGATGGGCACCCCGGCGGCGGCTAGCGCTGCGGCAAGTTTTAAGGGGGTCTGCCCACCAAATTGCACAATCACCCCGTAGGGTTTTTCTAACGCCACGATTTCTAGCACGTCTTCTAAAGTTAACGGTTCGAAGTAGAGGCGGTCGGAGGTGTCGTAATCCGTGGACACTGTTTCGGGGTTGCAGTTCACCATGATGGTTTCGTAGCCCGCCTCGCGCAGGGCATAGGCAGCTTGTACGCAGCAGTAATCGAATTCGATGCCCTGCCCGATACGGTTCGGGCCGCCACCCAAAATCATGATTTTCTGGCGCTCACTCGGCAGCGCTTCGCATTCTTCTTCGTAGGTGGAGTACAAATAAGCGGTGGTGGCGCCGAATTCTGCGGCACAGGAATCCACCCGCTTATAGACGGGCCGAAGCCCCAGCAAGTGGCGATGGTGCCGCATCGCAGTCTCCGTGCAGTTACACAGGAACGCGAGTCGCGCGTCGGCAAAACCCTTGCGCTTGAGCCGGCGCAGCGTTGCCTGATTAAGGGCGGCCAGCCCACCGGCCCGCACCAAGGATTCTTCTTGCAGAAGGTTTTCGATTTGCGCCAAAAACCAGCGATCAATTTTGGTCAGAGCGTGGATTTCCTCGAGGCTCATGCCGTGGCGGAAGGCATCTCCCACGAACCAAATGCGCTCGGAACCTGCCACCGTTAATTCGCGCACCAATTTTGCGTGGTCTACTTTTTCGCCCACCCGAAACCGCTCATCAAGACCCATGGCGCCGGTTTCTAGCGAGCGTAGCGCTTTCTGAAAAGACTCCTGGAAGGTTCGACCGAAAGCCATCACCTCACCCACTGATTTCATTTGGGTCGTGAGGCGGTCGTGCGCCTGCGGGAATTTCTCGAACGTGAAACGCGGAATTTTGATCACGACATAGTCGATGGTGGGCTCGAACGACGCCGGGGTCGCACCACCTGTGATTTCGTTAGCGAGTTCGTCCAACGTGTAACCGACCGCCAAGCGAGCCGCCACTTTGGCGATGGGGAAACCGGTGGCTTTGGAGGCCAGCGCGGAAGAGCGCGAAACCCGCGGATTCATTTCGATGACCAGCATCTTGCCGTTGTCGGGGTTGATGGCGAACTGCACATTAGAGCCGCCGGTTTCAACGCCGATTTCGCGCAATACCGCGATCGAGGCGTTGCGCAGCAGTTGGTATTCTTTGTCGGTCAGGGTTTGCGCCGGCGCCACCGTGATGGAATCGCCAGTGTGGATGCCCATGGGGTCCAAGTTTTCGATCGCACAAATGATGATGCAGTTGTCGTTGCGATCGCGCACGACTTCCATTTCATATTCTTTCCAGCCCAGCACAGATTCTTCAATTAGCACTTCGTGGGTGGGCGAAGCATCTAGGCCGCGGGTGACGATTTCGGCAAATTCTTCACGATTAAAGGCAATCCCGCCGCCCGTGCCGCCCAGCGTAAAAGAGGGCCGAATGACGGTCGGGAAGCCCAGCACCAATTGATGGCGCTCCGCTTCTTCCAGGGTGTGCGCAACCAGCGATTTGGGTGAATCCAAGCCGATGCGGGTCATGGCCTGACGAAATTTTTCGCGGTCTTCGGCCATCTCAATCGCCTGCACTGAGGCACCGATGAGCTGCACGCCAAATTTTTCCAGCACTCCCTCACGGGCTAAATCGAGTGCACAGTTGAGCGCGGTTTGGCCGCCCATCGTCGGCAACAGGGCGTCTGGGCGCTCTTGCTCGATGATTTTGGCCACCGTTTGCCAGCGTACCGGTTCGATATAGGTGGCGTCGGCGGTATCCGGGTCCGTCATGATGGTGGCCGGATTAGAGTTGACCAGAACGATCCGATAACCGTCCTTGCGCAAAGCTTTGCAAGCCTGCGTACCGGAGTAGTCGAACTCGCAGGCTTGACCGATGATGATCGGGCCCGCGCCGATGACGAGGATGGATTTGATGTCGGTGCGTTTTGGCATGCTGAAATAAGGCCGCTGGTTCAGGCAGCCCGATGACTGCGCATCAAGGCGATAAATTGGTCAAACAGATAGCCAATGTCGTGTGGACCGGGACTGGCTTCCGGATGACCCTGAAAACTAAAGGCCGGCAGGCTGGTGTGAGCGATGCCCTGCAAAGAACCGTCAAACAAAGACCGGTGGGTAGCCACCAAAGTACTGGGCAGGCTGGCCTCGTCGATGGCAAAACCATGGTTTTGGCTGGTAATGGCAACCTGTCCCGAGCGTAAATCCTGTACGGGATGATTGGCCCCGTGGTGGCCAAATTTCATTTTGAGCGTCCGCGCGCCGCAGGCCAGCCCCAGTAGCTGGTGGCCCAGACAAATCCCAAACACGGGCAGGCCGCTCGGCAGGAGTTCCCGAATGGTGTTAATGGCGTAATCGCAGGCGGCAGGATCGCCGGGACCATTGGACAAAAACACGCCATCTGGCGCAATTTCCAAACACTCCTGCGCACTGGCGCTCGCCGGTAGCACGTGGACTTCACAGCCACGGTCGGCGAGCAATCTGAGGATATTGCGCTTAATCCCGTAATCGAAAGCAACCACTCGCCACGTAGCGGCGGCGGCCCTGCGATGCGCGTTGTCCTCCAACTGCCAGAGGCCTTCGGTCCACCGATACGGCTGTGCGGTCGTGACTCGACGGGCCAAATCCGCGCCATTCAGACCCGGAAACTGTCGCGCACGCGCAATGGCACTCTCAGCGGTCACTCCATTACCTGCCGCGATGCAGCCGTTTTGAGCGCCGCCTTCACGGAGTAATCGGGTGAGCCGTCGGGTGTCGATTTCCGCGATGACCACCAAGCGCGCCGCGTGGGCGTAATCCGCCAGACTGACCGTTGAACGCCAGTTGCTCGCGATCAGCGAGGCATCGCGGATGATGAGACCAGCCGCATGGACCCGCGCAGACTCTGCGTCTTGGGGATTTGTCCCTACGTTGCCGATGTGGGGGTAAGTCAGTGTCACCAGCTGTTGGTCGTAGGAGGGATCGGTCAGAATTTCCTGATAGCCGGTCATCGCCGTATTAAAAACGACTTCGCCCACCGTATAGCCGGGAACACCTATGGATAGGCCGTGGAAGACCGACCCGTCTGCGAGCGCTAGGATTGCCTGATTGGTCACTATTTTTGCTTTTCTGACACAAAAAAAGGGAACAACCGGCCGGCGGTTCCCGTAATTGAAGTGTCGGGAGTGTACTCGACGCCCCGCCGCTGCGCAAAATTACCACGCGACTTTGCGTCAATGGAGACACCATCGAGAAATGCTTCGTATGGATTAGGGGACGTCATGGACATTCAGCTCACCATCAACCTTGCGGACGGTACCGCGCAAGCCCATAGCCTACCTGCTGGGGTGCGGGCATTGCCAATCATCGTGGTGCAACGGGCCGGGAAATACGGGATTTTTCTCAATAGTTGTCCACACGCTGGGGTCCAACTGGACTCCAGCGGCGGCGGCTTCTTTGATCATTCGGGCAGCTACTTACAGTGCTCGCTGCACGGGGCCCTGTTTGACCCGCAGAGCGGGCGCTGCGTGTCTGGCCCTTGCCAGGGCGCACGCTTGGTCGCCATCGCCCACCGCTTGGCGGCCGACGGCAGTCTCATCCTTCAGGACGTCGAGCGCATTCCTACGCGGGCAATGCCCGGGCCCCGGCGCTACTGATTAGCTTGCAGACGGCCGGTTGCTCGTGCGGGCGAGCCCGGCCGACTGGGCAGTAATCTGCTGACTAATAGCGACCGCCACCGCCAGCGCACGCTTGCCATCTTCACCAGATACCGTGGGTGTTGTGCCCTGTGCCACCGCCTGCACAAAACTTCGAATTTCATCCATGAGTGCGTCGCTGCGCTCCAGCGGCTGGGTTTCGAGCGCCAAATCGCGGCCTTCACCTTTGCGTCCGTGGGCATCAAGTGCTCCGACGAGTAGCGCATGATTGGCAAAATCGATAGACAGATAGGTATCCGGCAAATAGACGTTCATGGCGCGCACCGCTTCCAAATGCACCCGACTGGCTGACAGTTCGGCCACACAACCGTTAAGGAAGGTCAGCTGGGCGTCGGCGATATCCGTACTGTTGGTCACGACGGTACGGCCCGAGGCCACAATCGTGACAACCGGGCTGGGCACCAAACTGAGCACGATGTCGATATCGTGAATCATCATGTCGAGCACCACGTCCACTTCCGTGCCCCGATCTTTGTAGCGCGCAAGTCGACGCGCCTCGATCCGGGTCGGCGCAATCACCAGCGGGCGCAGCGCGAGCACCGCCGGGTTGAAACGTTCCAGATGTCCAACCTGAAACACACGCCCTTGAGCCGCGGCGAGTTCAATGAGTGCTTCGGCCTGCGCGACGGTTTCGGTGACCGGTTTTTCAACCAGTACATGCACGCCGGCGGCGAGACAGTCCCGCGCGATACTGAAATGGGTATCTGGAGGCGTGACGATCGAGACCAAATCGACACCACCCAGCAGCGTGCGATAGTCCGTGGTTGCCGTCACGCCGTACTGCGTCGCTAATGCGCTGGCCCGAGCCAGACTGGTATCAACGACCCCGATGAGTTCAACCTCGGGCAGGGCGAGATATTTCTGCACATGGAAGGTGCCTAAATAACCCACCCCGATGACGGCTGCGCGCAGTTTGGACATCAGACCTAAGTACTCCTTGGGGATGGTGGGCGCAGTTCGGGTAGCACGCGGCCGGGCCGTATTGACCGGCGTTTCTACCATCAGCGCGGCGACTTGTGGCGCGCACCGCTAGGCTACGTGTTCTTGGACGCGAAGAACAAGCTGCGCGGGGCAAACCCACCCGCTGCGGGGTTATCAGTCGCCTAAATCTGAGACCGTATGGGCCAGTGTTGGCTCGACGTACACCACTTTACGTGAGTGCCGCAGGTGACTGAGCGCACTGGCAGCCCCGCCGCTGGCAGCGGTTTGATGAATCACAATGGTGTACACGCCGCGTGGCGTTGGACCGTCCACCAGATCGGCACCTACCGACAGCAACACCGAGCGTAACTGACCTTCGGTGACGTTGTCGTAGAACACTAAACGGGCCGTCAATGGCGCGTAGCCGCCGGACATGGGCTGGGTTTGAGGCAGCATGGTCAGGCCGATTTTGCGCAACCAAGCCACGTTGGACTCAGCGCTCTGCATCAGCGTGCCCACCAATCCGCACGCTAACGCGAGCACCGCAGCTGTTGCCCAAGGGAGCGCCGGTGCGCGGCGTTGCGGGAGGTCGATGCGCATATGGAGCCGGTGCAAAGCATCTTCGCAGCGCTCGTCTCGTCCCAACGCCTTAAGGCGTTGCAACAGAAAGGCTAGACGCGCTAATTCGCGGCGGCACTCGCTGCAGTGGCGGACGTGAGTACGGGTCGCCTCCAGTTCTGCCCCGCGCAACGTGCCGTTCGCCAGCCAAGGCAGCAGTGGCCAACTCAGCGCGTGGCGAGCCTCGATGGGGATAACGGGGGTCTGGGTGGTGTGGTGCATTAACGAGTGATCCGGTTAGGGCGTTCGACCGAGGCACGCGGCCAGCAAGTGGCGCAGTTTTGCGCGGGCATGAAACATGCGCGTTTTGACGGTATTGACGGGGCAACCGACTATTTGCGCCACTTCTGCGTAGGAGTAATCCAGTAAAAAAGTCAGTTCCACCACGCTACGATGGCCGGGCGATAGGCTAGCCAAAGCGGTATCGAGCAGCCCGGCAAGCTGTGCCGCGTCGATTTCTGCGACCGGATCGCTGTCATCAGCGACGTCGTAACCCTCCGCGAAAGATTCCGTGGGTGTGCGACGTTCTCGCTCTAAACGTTTCAACGCTTTTTTGTAGGCAATACCGAATATCCAGGTAGACACCTTGGAATGACCGGCGAAGGCTATCCCACCTGTCCACACCGCATACATGGCGTCGTTAACCACTTCTTCGGCAAGCTCTGGCAAGCGCACCATGCGCGTGATGAAGGGCATTAAACGGGAGTAGTAAAGTCGATAAAGTGCGTCGAACGCCTCGCGGTCGCCGCGCGCGATAGCTTCCATGAGGGCTAAATCGCGCATTTCCGTGACGCCCGGAGGGGCGTCGAGCGGCACACTAACGGTAGGCAGTTCGAGCATGCTGAGGCTCCGGCTCCCGCCCGCATGGCGAGGTCTCAGGGTATGAGTTCCGCGCGCGCCTCGAACAGTTCAATGGCCGAGGTGTCACGGGTGTCGTCTTAGCGCAAGCCCAAGACGTCCTGCATATCGTACAAACCCGCACCCCGGCCCGTGAGCCAACGCGCGGCACGCAGCGCGCCGCCGGCAAAAGTAGCCCGGTTGGCCGCGCGGTGAGTAATTTCCACTTGTTCGCCCGCGCCGACAAACATCACCGTGTGGTCGCCCACTATTTCGCCGGCCCGGACCGTGGAAAAACCTATCGTTTGCCGGTCACGTGGACCGCTAATGCCCTGCCGCCCGTACACTGCGCAGTTCGCCAAATCCCGTCCGAGTGCTGCGGCGACAATTTCGCCCATCCGCACCGCTGTTCCAGAAGGCGCGTCCAGCTTGTGTCGATGATGGGCTTCGATAATTTCGATATCGACCTCATCGCCCAGCACCGTGGCGGCGAGTTCTAACAATTTAAAGCAAAGGTTGACCCCCACGCTCATATTGGGGGCGAAAACAATGCCAATTTGCTCGGCGGCGGCCTCGATCAGAGCCCGCTGCGGGCCGAAACCTGTGGTGCCGATCACGATGCGCCGGTCAGCCCGCACGCACTGCGCCAAGTGAACAAGCGTGGCCGCCGGGGTAGTGAAATCGATGAGCACATCAAACTCGTGGGCGTCCAACGCGGCATCCGATTCCACCGCCACCCCCACCGCACCCAACCCGGCTAATTGGCCGGCATCCTGCCCGATGAAGGGCGAATCTGCCGCCTCAAAGCCCGCAACAAAAATCACCCCGGAATCCGCGCTGGCCAGTTCTACCAGCGTTCGGCCCATGCGGCCGGCAACCCCGGCGATGGCGATTCTCGCCTGACGCGGCACCTCACTCATGGGAATTTCATGTCTTCAAAAAATTTCTTAACCCCGGTCAGCCAAGTGCTGGCGCGAGGACTGTGGCGGTCCGCCTGGCCATCCAAAGAATCGCCAAAACTGCGGAGCAAATCTTTCTGCGGACGCGTGAGATTAACGGGTGTCTCCAGCGTGACACGACAGATTAAATCGCCCACCGGGCCGCCCCGTACCGAGCGCACGCCTTTACCACGTAGTCGGAACATCTTGCCGCTTTGAGTTTCAGGCGGGATTTTGAGAACTACCCGCCCATCGAGGGTTGGCACTTCCAGTTCACCACCGAGGGCGGCGGTGACAAAATCAATCGGCACCTCGGATTTGAGATCACTGCCTTCACGATCAAAAATAGCGTGCTCGCGCACCATCACGTTGACATAGAGATCCCCGCCCGGCCCACCGCTCTGGCCAGGTTCTCCTTCGCCCGAGAGGCGAATACGGTCACCGTTATCAACGCCCGCAGGCACTTTTACCGCGATGGTCTTGTGGCCGCGGGCCTTACCCACACCGCCGCAGGCGCCACAGGGATCGCGCACCACTTTGCCGCGTCCCCGGCAGGTGGGGCAGGCTTGCTGGACAGAAAAAAAGCCTTGCTGCATCCGTACCTGACCCAGCCCATTACAGGTGGTGCAAGTTTCGGGGGCGGATTTGGTGCGACTGCCGTTGCCCTCGCAGGTCTCGCAAGCCACCAGCGTGGGGATACGAATTTTAACTTCCGCACCACGCACCGCTTCTTCGAGGGACATTTCCAAGTCGTAGCGCAGATCAGCCCCGCGATAGGCCCGTCCGCCGCTACGCCCACCGCCATTGCCAAAGATATCGCCAAACACGGAATCAAAAATATCGCCGAAACCGGCACCGCCCTGCCCGCTACCGGCAGAAGGATCGAGGCCTGCGTGACCCAGTTGGTCGTAAGTGGCGCGCTTGCGCTGATCGCTCAGCACTTCAAACGCCTCTTTGACTTCTTTGAACCGCTCTTCGGAGCTGGCATCCCCATCATTACGGTCGGGGTGATACTTCATGGCCAGCCGCCGATAGGCTTTTTTCAGATCGGTATCGGCGGCATCGCGGCCCACGCCTAGCACTTCGTAGTAGTCTCGCTTCGCCATAGAACTTTCTTTACTCAAAAAAACCAACGGGTCCGCACAGACTTTAGGCCTGTTCGGACCGTACTAAAGACACTAGGGACCTATCAGGTCTTATTTTTTGTCGTCGACTTCCTCGAAATCGGCGTCGACCACGTTGTCGTCAGCGTTTGCATCCGCCCGGCCCGGTTCACCACCTGGTGCACCGCCCGCGCCCGCGTCTGCTTGGTTCGCACGCTGGGCGACTTTACCCGAAACCTCGGCCAGCTTCTGCGCCCGCGTTTCAATCGCCTCTTTGTCATCCCCAGACAGCACGCTTTTGAGGTCGTCAATCGCCAGTTCGATATCCCGGCGCTCGCTCGCGTCCACCTTCTCGCCCAGCTCTTCTAACGACTTGCGGGTCGCGTGCAATAGCCCATCGGCTTGGTTACGCACCGACACCAACTCGTGGAATTTGCGGTCCTCGTCAGCATGGATCTCGGCGTCGCGCACCATGCGCTGAATCTCCTCATCCGACAGGCCGCTGGAGGCTTTGATGATGATCGACTGCTGCTTGCCGGTAGCCTTGTCCTTCGCCGAAACGTTCAAAATGCCGTTCGCATCGATGTCAAAGGTGACTTCCACTTGCGGCACACCCCGTGGTGCGGGCGGGATGTCGGCCAAGTCAAAACGTCCCAACGATTTATTGGTCGCCGCCTGCTCGCGTTCACCCTGCAGCACGTGCACCGTGACCGCCGTCTGGCCATCATCAGCGGTCGAGAACACCTGCTGCGCCTTGGTCGGAATGGTGGTGTTTTTCTCGATGAGTTTGGTCATCACGCCACCCAGCGTTTCGATGCCGAGCGACAAGGGCGTCACGTCGAGCAGCAGCACGTCTTTCACGTCCCCACCCAAAACCCCCGCTTGGATCGCAGCACCCACCGCTACCGCCTCATCTGGATTGACGTCCTTACGTGGCTCACGGCCAAAAATGGCTTTCACCACTTCCTGCACCTTGGGCATGCGGGACTGACCACCCACCAGAATGACATCGTTGATATCGCTGGCCTTCAGCCCGGCATCCTTCAGAGCGATGCGGCAGGGCTCGATGGTGCGGGTGACTAATTCTTCCACCAGCGATTCCAGCTTGGCGCGGGTAATTTTGACATTCAGATGCTTAGGACCCGTGGCGTCTGCCGTGATGTAGGGCAGGTTGACGTCGGTCTGTTGGCTGGAAGAAAGCTCGATTTTGGCCTTTTCTGCCGCTTCTTTTAACCGTTGCAGGGCCAACGGATCGTTGTGCAGATCGATGCCCTGCTCTTTCTTGAACTCGCCCGCCAAGAACTCGATCAGGCGCATGTCGAAGTCTTCACCCCCAAGGAAGGTGTCACCGTTGGTCGAGAGCACCTCGAACTGGTGTTCGCCGTCTACTTCTGCAATTTCGATAATCGAGATGTCGAACGTGCCGCCGCCGAGGTCATAGACCGCAATCTTGGCGTCGCCTTCGCGCTTGTCCATGCCGAACGCCAGCGCGGCGGCCGTGGGCTCGTTGATGATACGTTTGACTTCCAAACCCGCGATGCGGCCGGCGTCTTTAGTGGCCTGACGTTGCGAATCGTTGAAGTACGCAGGCACCGTAATCACGGCTTCGGTGACTTCCTCGCCCAAATAATCTTCCGCCGTCTTCTTCATTTTCATGAGCACGCGGGCGGAAATTTCGGGCGGCGCCATGCGTTTGCCGCGCACGTCGACCCAAGCGTCGCCATTGTCGGCGGCGGCAATTTTATACGGCACCATTTTGACATCGCGCTGCACGACGTCGTCTTTGAATTTGCGCCCGATCAATCGTTTCACTGCGAACAGGGTGTTCTGCGGGTTAGTGACCGCCTGCCGCTTGGCGGCCTGTCCCACCAAGACCTCGTCGTCGGCCGTGAATGCCACGATGGAGGGTGTGGTCCGATTGCCTTCGCTGTTTTCGATGACTTTAGGCTTGCCACCTTCCAACACGGCGACGCAAGAGTTGGTTGTGCCAAGGTCAATACCGATAATTTTTGCCATGAGATGTCTCGCTCAGATAACTAATTGGGATACGGGAAACTGCTCCCGCGCTTAAAACATGAGATGGGGACGACGGTGCCAATACTCAAGAGCCTGCGGAATTTTCCGGCGCCTTGGCGACCACCACCATGGCGGGACGCACCAATCGCTCGTTCAGGCGGTAGCCTTTTTGCAGTACTCGCAGCACCGCGCCGGCGTCAACGCTGGTGCTGGGCTCCATCATCATGGCCTGATGCTGCTCGGGATCGAACTTCACACCCGCCTCACCAATACTCTCCACCCCAATGCGCAACAGTGCGGCATCAAACATTTGGACGGTCATTTGCATGCCGTCTAACAAGCTCTTGAAATCCTGCGTATCGCGAGCCGCGTCTAGGCCGAGATCGAGACTGTCTTTCACCGGCAGTAACGCTTCCACTAGCCGTTCAACACCGTATTTATGCGCGTTTTCGACGTCGCGTTGGGCGCGTTTGCGGATGTTGTCGAGTTCAGCACGTGCTCGCAGTAGATCGTCGCGCGCACGGTCGGCGTCAGCCCGGAGACGCTCCATATTGGCTTCTAGTTGTGCGTGTGGGTCTTCTATTTCAACCGGGGCCGCCGCCGCCGGATCGTCGTGATTAATCACTCACTCCTCCAAATCTGATGCAAAAAGAAAATGCTGGCCGCCGGGGTTACCGGCGGAATGTCAAAGGGTCGTACGAAGATAGATTGGGGCTACTGCAGAGAATTCAAGGCTGAGCCCAGCATTTTTGCGGCAAGGTCGACGATAGGAATCACTCGTTCGTAAGGCATGCGGGTGGGGCCGATCACGCCCAGCACCCCCAAGGTCTCACCTTCTGGTCCGTAAGTTGAGGTCACGATACTGCAGTCGTCGAAGGCGTGATAGCCGGATTCCTCACCGATAAAAATTTGCACCCCATTGGCGCTAAGTGCCTGATCCAGCAACAGCAACACATCGCGTTTGAGGTTGAAAGCCTCAAACAAGGTGCGCAATTTATCGAGATCGGAAAGCTCTGTGAGGCCCATCAGATTGGTTTGCCCCGCCAGCACGTAGTCTTTTCCGTTGGTGTCGTCGACGAACAGCTGCCCGGCCATTTCGATGACGGTTTCCATCATGCGGTTCATTTCGTCGCGCGCGGCGCTCATTTCAGACAGCAAATCGCGCTTGACGGCCCGCACGTCTTTGCCCGCAAACGCCGAATTGAGATAGTTGGCGGCCTCGGTGAGTTCACTTGGGGAATAACAGCGTGGCGTGCGGATGATGCGGTTTTGCACCTCCCGGTCGTTCACGACCAAGATGGCCAGTACCCGATTATCGCTGAGGGGCAAAAATTCCACCTGCCGCAGCGCCCGTTGCTCGGTAATCGGCACCATCACCAAGCCTGCAAAACGAGTGATTTCGGAGAGCATGGTGGAGGTGCGCTCGAGCAGGCGACGCACATCGTTCTCACGCTTTAAGTCATTGGCAAAGCTGGACATCTCGAACTGCGTGGGTTCCCGCCAAGTGAGGATAGAATCCACGAATAAGCGATAACCGCGCACGGTCGGAATGCGCCCCGCAGAGGTGTGGGGCGCACGGATGAGGCCCAGGTCTTCGAGATCGGCCATGACGTTGCGAATCGTGGCGGAGCTAAGCTCCAACTTGGCGTCGCGGGCGAGCGTGCGCGACCCCACCGGGTGCCCATCGGCGATATACCGTTCCACCAGCAACTTGAATAGATGCTGGGCGCGGTCGTTGAGTTCCAAAACGTGAGGACGGTCACCCATTGAGGTATTACCCGCGGCCTGAGAGTGAGTGGCACCTAGCATCGGCCATATCGCCTTGTAAAACCACTGTTTCGCGGTGGTCCCAGAGTTGGCACAATCAGGGGACCGGGCGCACCTTGCTCGTAGCACAAGAGAACCTAAAGCGTGTTCAGACGAATTGGAATCGTGACCAAGCAAGCCGACGTGGCGCTGCGCAGTGCGCTGGACACTGTATTAGAGGTGCTGGCGCGCCATGGTGCCGAAGTTTTTGTTGACCATTTGGCCGTGGCAGCTCCCCCAGCCGCGAGCAGTCCGTTGGCCCGCGAGGAGGAACTCGTGGCCAATCGGGACCTTGTGATCGCCATTGGCGGTGATGGCACGCTGTTGCGCGCGGCCAAGCTCGCCTTCCCACACCGGGTGCCGGTGTTGGGGGTTAATTTGGGCCGGTTGGGCTTTTTGGCGGATCTCTCGCCCCAACAAGTCACTCAAGGGCTAGACGCCATTCTGGCGGGGCGCTACTGCGCCGAAGAACGCTGCGTTTTACTGTGCGAAATTCTGCGTGATGGTGCGACCCTCGCGACCCAAATCGCGTTGAATGATGTGGTCATCCAGCGTTGGAGCACGGCCCGCCTCATCACCCTCAATACCTATGTGGACGGACGCTTTGTGCACACCCAGCGTTCCGACGGCATGATTATCTCGACCCCAACCGGCTCAACCGCCTATGCGTTATCGGGTGGTGGACCGATCTTGGATCCCACGCTGCCGGCGATGGTGCTGGTGCCTATTTGCCCGCACACGCTGACCAATCGCCCGCTGGTGATCAGCAATAACTCCCGGATTGAAATTGACTTCGCTAGCGATAACGCCGAGGACTCCCGCGTGACGGCGGATGGCAATCCCATGCCGATCCTGAAGGCCGGCGACCGCATTCGAATCACCCGCCACGCCGACGCTGTGCGGCTAATTCACCCCTCTGGTCACGACCACTTCGCCACGCTGCGCGCTAAATTGCAGTGGGGCCGTAGCCCATGCTGAAAGCCCTCACCATCCGTGACCTCGCCATCGTGCGGGAGTTAGATGTGGAGTTTGCGGCAGGCTTAACCGTTATCACCGGCGAGACCGGTGCTGGAAAATCCATTTTGGTGGATGCACTGGGCCTCACGCTGGGTGATCGCGCCGATTCCGGCAGCGTGCGCAGCGGCGCGGAGCGCGCCACCGTCACCGCCTTATTTGATCTATCCAGTCGTGCGGATCTGCGGGCCGTGCTGGCGCTGCACGACATCAGCGTGCAAGAGGACTGCATTCTGCGGCGGGTCGTGGGTGCAGACGGACGCTCGCGGGCGTTCTGCAACGAAACACCCGTGTCGGTGCAATTTCTCAAGGAGTTCGGCAGCGCGTTGGTCGGCATCCACGGGCAACATGCCCATTATTCGTTGCTAGAACGGCCGGCCCAACGCCGTTTGCTCGACGAATTTGGCGGTTGCGGTGCACTGGTTGCAGCAGTCGCCAGCGCCCAACGCACGTGCGTGGCGATCACCGAAGAACTCGCCGGATTACGCGGTGAGCATGCCAACGCCGCCAGCCGCTTAGACTTTCTGCGTTTTCAAATCGATGAACTGGCCAGCTTGCCGCTAGAACCTGACGCACTGGCGGCGCTCGAAGCCGAACACCGCAAGGCGGCGAATATCGAGCGACTACGGGCGGGCTGCACCGACATCTCCCAGCGCTTGTTTGGCGACACCCGCGGTGCGCAACGCGGGCTCACCCTTGCACTGCACGGCGCCCAAGAGCTGGCGCACATCGATAGCCAGTTGAAGCCCTTGGTGGAGCTGCTAGAACAGGCGGTGATTAATTTGGACGAGGCGGAGCGGGAACTGTCTCACTACAGCGGGCGTCTGGGTGCGGCGGGGGCGGATTTGGCGAGCCTAGATAGGGCCATGGCCGACCTCCACGCGGCGGCGCGCAAACATCGTTGCGAGCCAGCCGCGCTAGGGCCTTTTCGCCAACAGCTCCAACGCGAGCTCGAAACCCTGCTCAACCACGAGCAAATTGAGACCGACACAGCGGCACGGCTGATGCTCGCAGAACAGGAATTCCAGGGGCTGGCAGACCAGCTGAGCACCGCACGCACCGCCGCAGGCCACACCCTGGACGCCGCGGTTTGCACCCACTTGCACGAACTCGCATTGCCTCATGCGCGCTTCCAGACTGCACTAAGCCGCAGCGCTCAGCCTACCGAGTATGGGATGGATGACGTTGAGTTGTTGATCGCCACCAACCCTGACCAACCACTGCGGCCGTTACGCAAAGTAGCGTCTGGCGGGGAGCTCGCGCGGATTAGTTTGGCTATTCAGGTAGCGACCGCAGGTGTCTCGGGCGTGCCGATGCTGGTGTACGACGAAGTCGATAGCGGCGTGAGCGGCCGCGTGGCCGCCGTGCTGGCGCGTTTGCTGAGGACTATCGCGACTGGCCGGCAAATTTTGTGCATTACCCACATGCCGCAAGTGGCCGCGGCTGGGGACCGCCATTTGCTGATTGGAAAATCGGTAGCGCTAGGCATCACGCACACCGCGGTGAGCTATTTGTCGGCCGACGATCGGGTGCGTGAATTGGCACGGATGTTAGGCAGCGAACCCGTCACGGCAAAAACGCTCGCCCATGCTCGCGAGCTCTTGGCGGGTTAAATCTCCGCCCTACTCGGCGGTCTTTTTCTTCTTCACATAGAGCACCAAGCTGTGATCACACAATTCATAGCCGTGCGCGGACACGATTTCACGCTGTCGACGCTCAATTTCTTCATCGAAGAACTCCACCACCTCACCGGTGTCTAGGCACACCATGTGGTCGTGATGCGGCCCGCGGGCCATTTCAAACACCGAATGAGAGCCATCGAAATTGTGACGCTCGACGATGCCGGCAGACTCGAATTGCGTGAGTACACGGTAAACCGTGGCTAGCCCCACGTCTTCGCCTGCGCCCAGCAAAGCCCGATACACGTCTTCGGCGCTGAGATGGCGATCGTCATTACGCTCGAGCATTTCGAGGATGCGCAGCCTAGGCAGCGTTGCCTTGAGTCCTGCTTTCTTTAGTTCAAAAGTATCCACCGATAGATTCTCCTCGCTGCCGGCCTGGTTGACTGGCCTCAGTGCCCGCTTAGGCTATACTTCGGCGCCTTGCATCCGGCGTGGCTGGAAGGCTCATTGAATGCGACCGCGGCGCGAGCGGCAGACGGCCCGAATGGTAGCACTGTGAACCGTTGTTTAAGCGTCCCCCAACTGCGCCACCTAAGACAAAAGAAATCTCATGACGACTAGGCCTCTCACCGTTCTCACCGTTCTCAGCGTCCTCCTAGCCGGGCTCACTGGATGCTCGTTGCCGCGTCCGGCCTTCTTAGGGACTTGGTCGTTAGTCCACCGTATCGACGTCCAACAAGGCAATGTGATCACCCAAGATATGCTGGCCCAGCTGGAAGTTGGGATCGACAAGAAAAAAGTCAGCTTTATCATGGGCACCCCGGCCATCATCGACACCTTCCACGGCAATCGCTGGGACTACATTTATACTTTCCAGAAAGGCCGCCATCTGCCTAAACGTCGGCACATCATTCTGTTCTTCGAGGACAACAAGCTGGTGAGCGTTAGCGGCGATGTACTGCCCGCAACTGGGCCGCTGGCGATCGATACCCGCCAAGACCAATCCGTAGACGTGCCACTCATCAAGGCCGGCTTGGTCACCCGCATGGTCGAAAAAATGCCCTTCCAAGGGCCCCCACCGGGCACGCGGAAACCGCCCGCAGACGACGAAGACTCAAAACTGATGGTGCCGCCGCCGACAGCGCCCATCAGCGAAGCCTCAGCCGAAGGCGATGGGCCTAAAGACCCACCAGCCACAGAAGCCACACCGGCGGTAGCCGTAGCCCCGTCGGTGGCTGTGCCCGCCGCGCCGGTGCATAAAAAGAACTTTTTTAGACGCCTGCTCGATAACGAGGATGCAGACAGGGAGAAGGCAGACGAAGACGAAGACGGCGACCACCAGCCAGACTGAGCCTAAGCGTTAGCCGCGGCTACGGCGCCGGCGCATTTCTTTGGGGTCGATGGTCAGTGGACGATAAACCTCAACCCGGTCGCCGCTGGTGACTAGCGTTTCCAATGCGACCAAGGTCGCGTAAATCCCCACGCGATTCACCGCCAAATCAATCTCCGGATGCTGCTCCAACAGCCGCGCGCGCTCAATAACGCCGCGCACGCTCGTGCCGTAGGGCACGGTTAAGCGTTGGCAGCGCGCCCCGTAAGCAAGCTCAACCGTCAACAGTTCAACGGCGCCCATAGACCGCCACTGCGCGTTGTCGGAAAGACGCTACCAACGAGCCGGTCATCACTTTAAACAAGGGTGAAAGCGCCACTCCCACCAAGCGACTTTCGAATTCAAAATCTAGATTCAGCGTCACCCGGGTGCCCAGCGCGTTCTGCGCAAATTCCCAAGTTCCCACCAACCGACGGAACGGCCCGTCCACCAGACCTACGTCGATGCGGTGGGGAGGTTGCCCTAGATTGTCGGTCGTAAAGGTGTAATGCAGCCCGCCTTTACGCACAGCGAGGCCTGCGCGTTGACAATCCGCGTCCCGGCTCACCACCCACGCCCGTTCACACCAGGGCAAAAATTGTGGGTAAGACTCGAAATCTGCTACCAAGGCGTACATTTCGGCCGCGGTATAAGGCACCAGTTCAGACTGTTTAATATGGGGCATGCGGGGTGATGTCTTTCGTCTCAGAGGTGCTAAAAAATGCACTGCATTGCACCAATGCATGATAGCGCGCGCACCCGGATGCCGGAACAGCAACGCGCGGCGGCGTGTTTGGCCGGCCCCGGGTTGGTTAAGGCACGCTTTAAAAGAATGAGCCGGACCGCGCCGTATCGCCGTTGCTATACTCCGGATCTATCCAGCGTATTAAGCCATGGCCACCCCTAGAAAAGACGCCCATAAATCAGACGCCCTGATCACCGAAAATCGGAAGGCCTACCACGATTATTTCATCGAGGAGCGGCTCGAAGCCGGCTTGGTGTTGGAAGGTTGGGAGGTCAAAAGCCTGCGTGCTGGCAAAGTGCAGCTGCGTGACTGCTACGTGCTGCTGAAAGACGGCGAGGCTTTTTTGCTCGGTGCACTTATCAACCCACTGCACTCCGCCTCCACCCACGTCCACCCCGAACCCCAGCGCACCCGCAAGCTCCTGTTGCACGCAGAGGAAATCACCCACCTGCTGGGAGCCGTTGAGCGCAAAGGCTATTCCGCCATCGCGCTCTCCCTGTACTGGAAAAAGGGCCGCGCCAAATGCCAAATTGGCCTCGCCAAAGGCAAAAAGCAGCACGATAAACGCGATGTCGAAAAAGACCGCGATTGGCAGCGCGATAAGCAACGCCTGTTGCGGCATCGCTAAGCAGGCCGCCACCACCACAAAATTCGCCCTCCCCCCCGCTGCTGGTAGGCAGCGCGCAAAAGAACTCGTAAGCTCAGGGCTCCTAAACAGGGGGCGACTTGGATTCGACGTGGGTCGCGAAACCCAAGGGGCATGCCGAGGGGCAGAGTACCTCGTAAATCCAACTGCAAAAAACATAGTTGCCAACGACGACAACTACGCACTCGCCGCTTAAACCCCGGTAGGGTGCCGTCCGACTGAAGCCGTGCTGGTGCGTTCAGGTTTCGGGCGTCATACCTCATCAGATCGCGACGCGGCCCGCCCGGGGCCAAACCGCTAAAACGCTGTAGGGATCGCTGGAAAATCACCCTGTCTGTCGGGGGGGGATCCGGCTAAATCAAATGACAGACTACGCATGTAGAACCGACGGCAGAGGACTTACGGACGCGGGTTCGATTCCCGCCGCCTCCACCAATTCAAAACCCCAACGGGTCTCCGTTGGGGTTTTTTATTGCCTGAATGCGGGGGTTCGTGCGGGAGGTTGCGGACTTCGCCGATGGGGCACTGGGTGGCGAACTCAGCCTGAGCGGACTGTCGTCAGCCCCGACTGATTCCATCGCCGCAAGACCATTGTCGGACGCTGATCAACCCGCCAGCCACGCCGAGCGGCATCAGGCCTTGGACGAACTGGTTGCCCAGGCCCAAGCGCTCAAGATGGGGTACGAGTAGACTCAAGCGGCGCCAATCACTGGGCCGCTGCCGCCCTTGCCAATGATTCCCGCATCCGCTGCGATTCTTTCCGCGCCTCAGCCAGGAGCTGATCCCAGTCATCAGGCGGATGCCCGCTTTCCAGCATCTTGCGGAACACTCGGTAGGCGTCGTCGCTGCTTTCATAAGCGCGTTTTGTGTCTTCGTCGTTCACCCAGGCGTAGACGATCACTTTGCTTGGGGCGTGGTAGCGGAAGAATAGTCGGTACTGCTGGAAGAACTTGGCCCGAAACCAGTGCTTGTGATCGTCACCGAGCGTCGCACCCTGGCGGTACTCCGGTCGCGTCGGATCTTGCGGGATGACATCGAACGCCAGTTTGGTGATCGCGACCAGCCGTTTGCTGGCGTTCTTTTTTACGTACCCAACTGGATCCTTCTGCTTCAGTGTCTCGACCTGCCGCGCCAGCGCTTCAATCTGCGCCAAGAACAGTGGATGGGCGAAGACCGTCCAGCCATGAATGACCAAGGGCTCGGGCTTCCCTGCGCTCATTCATCGTCTGCCGACAGGGCGGCATCGAGATCGACATCGACGCCGCCGACCAGCGATTGGAGGCGTTGGACGAGGCCGACATCCACAGCTTGCAGCCGCTCGGGATGGCGAGTGATGTCGGCGGCCAGGAAGCCGAGGAACTGACCGAGCACCGGGTCGTCACCGTCGGATGCTTCGACGCGCGTCAGCACCACCTCTCCGCTGGGGCGAATGGTGTAGTGGATCTTGTCGCGCTTGCCCAGCTTGAGGGCACGACGCACGGTTTCCGGCACCGTGGTCTGGTAGCGATCGGTGAGTGTGGATTCGACTTCGAGGGTCGCAGCCATGGCAATCTCCTGCGGATCTGGGTTGACGCTTGAATGGTAATGCAGTCGCATTGTCTTATCAATGTAGTCGTATTGCCTTCAAGAACACCCGGCTCGAATGGGTGTAAATGGGTGTGCTTTTGGTCGGGGCAACGGATGCGGGTTCGATTCCCAAACCGGAATTGAAACTGGCTCCGGAAAGCAGACGAGGTTGAGCGGCCTTTCCGGGCACCAATCAGGGCGAAAAACCTGCTTGATCGTCCACGGCCGATGGCCATACCGGCAGACCTTTCGACCCGGTTCGCACTGGTTCGCAGCAGCCCGCAGCGCTTCGATTCCATACTTTCAATAGTCGTTTGATGCGGGGCAGCCGCCCCACCACCAATTCAAAACCCCAACGGGTCTCCGTTGGGGTTTTGAATTGCCTGAATGCGGGGTTTCGTGCGGGAGGTTGCGGGCTTCGCCGATGGGGCATCCGCCCAGTGCCAGGCCACCTTTCGAACTCTCCGGGCCGGCACCCAGCAAAAGGCCGAAGTCCGCGAGCACGAAAACTTTCCGCCATTTAAAACCGAAACTTACCTGCGGACGGATCGCGCGGCTGATGCCCGGCATTGGCTGGCGAAGGAAACTCTCAGGGGGCATCGCCCGGGTTCGAAGGGTGGGTGTCCCCGTTTCTACGGGGGGCATCGCCCGGGTTCGAATGGTGGGTGTCCCCGTTTCACCTCCCCGTTTCACCATTTTCCCCGTTTCACTCCACTATCGAAAACTCGCAACGCAGGTCGCCTTGGCGGCCTGACTTAAACCAAACAGCTTCCACTAAAACCGGGGCGGTTCAGTCCTTCACCATCAGAGCGGACCTGCTTAACGCCTTCCTCGAGCTCAGTGGCGACATAGTTGTCCTCGTCGCAATACGGATGGCCAGCAACGGGCGCTGGGCGGCGTTGGATTATGGTCCCGGAAAAATCGAAAACTTTGGCGCTCTTTTGGTGGGGATGGTGATGTTTCTGGGCTTGGCGGGGCTCGGGCTGCAATTGGCGCACGCGTTTTATAACCCTGCCCCCGTCAGTGGGGTTGGCATCCGTATCTGCGAATGGTTTGACGATGCCGCACGAGCGTGGTGTGGGGGTCAAGCAGCAGGACGGAATCGGCCCGGAGGGGGCATGACACCAACGACTGCATCGACTAGTATCGCCACGCATGAAACGTGTGGTTCTCATGACGATCTTGTTAACGCTGCCCTACCAGCTTGCTTGGGCGGGGGCGAGTCTTTATTGCGCGCATCACGAAACGGGACAGGCAGCCACACATTTCGGCCATCACTCCCACGATCACGGCTCCATGCTTGACGCCGAGACACTAGCGGCCTCACCAGAGACGGATCTTGGCGTGGGCGCCGATCACGATCATTGTGACAGTACCTCGGCGCTGAACGCAGTCTTGATCCTTATCTCGGCGCCGCCATCCTCTGCATTCCTGCTGACTTCCACCGCCACGCCGCACGATCTCGCCGCCGCCGAGCCCGACCGACCCAACTGGACCTCTGCCGCTTAAACCGGCAAGGCGTGCAGCACTCGATTCCGCAACGCTTTTCGAAGGCGCCAGCAGCGATCCAGGCTGCGGCGACGCCATTGCCGGTTCCCCCTAGTTCTTGATCTTGTCAGGGAGAATTCAATGCGATGGATGGTCACGCTGCTCGGGCTGGCAGCGATTATTTCAGCCCCCGTTTACGCGGCGCCCCCGGCGCTCGTGGAGATGCCGCTAGACGCGGCAACCCCCACGAGCCCGCTCGGCCAGCTATCGCTGCGCGAGGCGCTTGCCCTCACACTTGAACGCAATCCTAATCTCGCCGTCTCCGCGCAGGAAATCGCGGCGCGCCGCGCGTTGGTGATTCAGGCAGGTCTGCGGCCTAACCCGACGCTCGAGATCACCCAAGATAACCTGGGAAACAATGCGTTGATCAGCGGCACCGATGCCCCGGCCACGACGCTGCAGTTCGGGCAGCTACTCGAATTGGGTGGCAAACGCGCCGCGCGCGAGCAGGTGGCCAACGAAGCGCAAACGGTCGCCGAACGCGAGGCGGAAATTGTGAGGGTCGAATTGCTGGCCAGCACGACGCAGCGTTTCGTCGAGGTACTGGCTGCGCAGGCGCAGCGTGCATTGGCGAGCGAGTTGTTCACCCTCGCTGAATCCACCGCGGCGGCGGTCAAACAAAAGGTCAAGGCCGGCAAGGTGTTTCCCATCGAGGCCACCAAGGCTGATGTCATGCTCGCGACCGTGCGCCTGCAGCGCGCGCAAAGCGAGCGCAATCTCGCCACGGCGCGCCAGCAGTTAGTCGCACTATGGGGCGATGAAGTCACGGAGTTTACGGCCGTTGGCGAACTCGGCGTACTACCCAAAGTGCCTGTTTACGCGGCGCTTGAACAACGCCTTACGGGCAGTCCAACGCTCGCCCGCTGGGCTGCGCGGATCACCGAACGCCAGGCGCAGTTGCGTCTCGCCGAGCGTAAGGCCATCCCGGATCTGACGGTCACGGCGGGGGTGCGGCATTACAACGATATCGGCGAACCTGTTGCCCTGGTCGGTGTCTCCATACCGCTGCAGTTTTTTGACCGTAACCAGGGTGGTCGCGTCGAAGCCGGCGTCCGAGTGCAACAGGCATACGACGAACTGCGGGTTGCCGAGCTCGAAGCGAAGTCTGCATTGCAGGCGATCTATGCGGCGATTATCAGCGCACACGCTGAAATCGAGGTCCTGAGTAAGGAGATCCTACCCGGTGCGGAAGAAGTGTTCCGGGTAGCGACCGAGGCTTACAAGGCAGGCAAGTTCGGACTGCTCGAAGTACTCGATGCACAGCGCCTCTTATTCGATACGCGAGGTCGCCATTGGCAGGCGCTACTCACGTTTCACAGCCGTATTGCGGAGCTGGAGCGCCTACTGGGCGGTCCACTCGCAGGGGAATTAGGTCATGGTCAGTAAAATTTTGGTGTTGATAATCGTCATCGGCAGCGTCGGCGCGCTGGCGACGGCCGCCTTTCTGCGCACGAGTGACTCGACGCCCTCCGAGGCAATGCCTGTGCATGCGGGTGAGGATGCCGATGGCCACGCGGATGAGGAAGGCGAAGCTGCAAAGCCCGCCAAAGGACCTCACGGTGGGAAGCTGTTCCGCGACGGAAATTTCAGCTTGGAGGTGACCATCTACGAGACGGGCGTCGAACCACAGTTTCGCTTATTCGTATCTGAGGATAGCAAGCC
>CAMAXW010000034.1 GCA_945862315.1 Klebsiella pneumoniae | reverse complement strand
CTGGATCGGGCCTATCATTTTGGTGAAACCGTCGACCTCATCGAACTCCCCGTGACGTGGATGCTCGACGACTTCCCCCCGGCCGAATTTGTACTGGGCATGAATACCGGCCTCCAGCCACCTTCGGCCATAGAAGAAAATTGGCGGGCTGATTTTGACTATGCTTGGCGCAGCTGCCCGGGCGGCATTTTCACTTTGACGCTACATCCCCAAACGGTGGGGCGCGGGCGTTACTTTTTGATGTTAGAGCGCCTGCTCGACTATTACGCGAGCCACTCTGGCGTGGTGTTCGAAAGCTTGGGTGAATATGCCCAGCGTTGGCGTGAAGCCAACCCGCTAGCGCAGTGGGTCGCCGCCAATCCCGACCTCACCGGCGCGCACGCCATCGAGCCCTGAGGTGTCTGGCACCCTAGAACACGTGCTTATCGCCCTCGCGGTGCAGATTCTTTGCGCGCGACTCACGGGCTCTTGGTGGCTGGGTGCCGCCCTCACCACAGCGTTTTTTTTAGGTCGCGAATTCACCCAGGCTGAATATCGCGCGATCGAACATTTTTATGGTGGTAGCCGTGCGCACGCGCCTTGGGCGGCCGGCTTTGAGCTGCGCGCGTGGAACCTAAAAAGCCTACTCGACTGGCTAGCACCCGCGCTGGCAACCGGCGCGCTGGCCAGCTGGCACGCGCGGCGATCGCCGGCCCGTGCGGTGACCTAGACCGGCCCGTTAGCACGGCGAAGCGGCGCGCTTATTTCGCTTTTACCGTCAACAATAAATCGATGAGTTCTTCTTTCATGCGATCGACCTTGTGATGCAACTGCATCACGCCCACTTCGGCGCGCAGGTTGACCTCGTATTCAAGATCGGCACGTACCCGGTCTTTAGCATCTTGGCGGTTCTGACTCATCATGATGATGGGTGCCTGCAGCGCCGCCACCGTCGATAACAGTAAATTAAGCCCAATGAAGGGCGGCGGATCAAAGCCACTAAAACCCAGCCAGTGCCAAGTATTGAAGCCCATCCAGAACAGCAGCAACAATGAAAAAGTATTGATGAAACGCCACGACCCGCCGACCCGCGCGACGTTATCGGCGATGCGCTCGCCGAAGGTGGTTTTCTGCAGAATGACCTCATTGGCATTCTTCGACATGTGCTGGGTGAGCCACTCGGTGCGGCGCCGAAATTCGTGCACGAGCACGGCGAGGATATCAAAGGCCGCGTGAGGCTTTTTTTCGAACAACAGCGCGAGGTCATTGCGGTCGACGCAGCAAGTGACCGTCGGTCCAATTGCGACTGCACTCGCGGAGCGCGGCTCCCCATCAAACAGTGAGAATTCACCGAACACTTCACCCTGTTCGATAGCCCCCACCTGCGTGCGTCGGCCCTCTGGGTCGAGAATAAAAAGCTCTACCGCACCGGACATCACCACATACAGTTCACCGCCGCTATCGCCCACATGAAAAATAGTCTGGCCCGCCACGAAACTTCGCTCCTCCACGTGCTGGCACAACTCGCGTAATTCGTCTTCGTCAAAAAGTTTGAACAGAGAAACTTCACGCAGGACGGCGGGCTCGAAACTCATGACCGATATCTCCTTTCTAATGGGCCGCAGTGCCGCCAGCGGCGATGCTGTCAGCGCGCTTGCGGGGTGAGAATCGCCCTACGGACGCACTAGGACTTGGCTGATAAACAGCGACAATGCCCAGATTAATACGCTAGGCTCTGCCTATATTGTGTACTTTCCCTAAGGGCGCCCGCCATGCTATTGACCGAAGAACAAAACATCATCCGCGACCTCACTCGGCGTTTCGCCGCCGAACAACTCACGCCCCACGCCGCCCGCTGGGACCGCGAGGAGGAGTTTCCAGCGCAGGCCCTGCGCGCCATGGGCGAACTGGGACTGATGGGCATGCTGGTGCCCCCCGCGTGGGGCGGCGCGGGCGCCGACCACGTGTCGCTGGCGGTTGCCTTAGAAGAAATCGCGGCCGGTGATGGCGCCACTTCGACCATCATGAGCGTGCAAAATTCGGTGGTCTGTGTGCCCATTCTGCGCTACGGCAGCGAGGCGCAAAAAGAACGCTATCTGCGGCCAACCGCGAGTGGCGAATGCTTGGGCGCGTTCTGTCTGACCGAGCCACAAGCCGGTTCAGACGCCGCGGCGATCAGCACCCGTGCCACCCGCACCGACCAAGGCTGGCTGCTCAATGGCACCAAGCAGTTCATCACCTCGGGTAAACACGCCGACCTCGCCATTGTGTTTGCGGTGAGCGATGCCAGCGCGGGCAAGCGCGGTATCAGCGCGTTTCTGGTGCCCACCAAAACCCCCGGCTACCGGGTGGCGCGGCTTGAAAAGAAGCTGGGCCAGCGCGCCTCGGATACGGCGCAAATAGCCTTTGAGAATTGCGAAATCCCCGCCGACCACCTGTTAGGCGAAGCCGGAAGCGGCTACAAAATAGCGCTGGGCAATCTGGAAGGTGGCCGCATCGGCATCGCCGCGCAGGCGGTCGGCATGGCGCGCGCCGCCCTCGAAGCCGCCAGCCATTACGCCAAAGAGCGCACCAGCTTTGGGGTGGCCCTCAACGCGCATCAAGCCATCGCATTCCGCTTGGCCGACATGGCGACGCAGTTGGAAGCCGCGCGCCAGATGGTGCTGCACGCAGCCGCGCTGCGCGACGCTGGTAGACCCTGTTTGCGCGAGGCCTCGATGGCCAAGCTGTTTGCCTCTGAAATGGCCGAGCGGGTGTGCTCGGATGCCATCCAAATCCACGGCGGCTACGGCTATGTAGAGGATTTCCCGGTAGAACGACTCTATCGCGACGTGCGCGTGTGCCAAATTTATGAGGGCACCAGCGATGTCCAGCGCATGGTCATTGCCCGCCAACTCGACTCGTTATAAGCGCGCTGACAGCGTTTAACGGCGGTAGCTGGGCTGGCTGGCAGGCGGTCGGTGGGCGGGTGGGTGGGTGAAAGTCCGCTCGGCCGGCCGGCGCGGCAATGCTGAGGGATGGTCTAGGTCAGTCGCGCGCAGTCAAGCACGCGGGCCATATCCCACCGGCATAATGCCCGCGCGCAGCTCGACAAAAGCTCGGCCTAGATTCATGCGGGGCCGCCAATACGGCGCGGCCCCGCAGTCCCACTCAAGCCCGATCAGTAATACCCTTCACCACGCGCCGCGCGCGCTTTGAGTGCGGCCGACGGCTGGAAGCGCGGACCATAAGCCGCTGCTAGCCGTTCGCACTCGGCCACAAAAGCGCCTATGCCTATCGTGTCGATAAACGACAGCGTACCGCCCGTCCATGCCGGGAAGCCCCAACCGAGGATGGAACCCAAATCGCCGTCGATAGGATCGGTGAGGACGCCCTCCTCCATGCAGCGCGCAGTTTCCAGCGCTTGGATATACAGCAGACGGGTTTTGACTTCCGCCACGTCCGGCTGCTCGCTCGCCACGGGAAAATGTTCGGCCAGGCCCGGCCACAGCCGCTTACGGGCATCCGCTGGGTATTCGTAGAAACCCTGCCCATGGCGTTTACCCAAGCGCTTGAGGTCCTCGACCATTTTGCGCATCACCGGCCAACCGGATGCCGGCGTATAGGCGGCCCCTAGCGCCAGCTGCGCCTGCTGCGTGACGTGGTAGGCCAGTTCCACGGTGACTTCGTCCAGCACCGCCAGCGGGCCTACCGGCAGTCCCGCCATCTTGGCCGCGTTCTCGATCAGCGCCGGCTTCACACCCTCACCCAGCAGCGTCATGCCTTCATTGGTGAAAGTGCCGAACACGCGGCTGGTGTAGAAGCCGCGACTATCGTTGACCACGATGGGGGTTTTTTTGATTTGGATGACGTAATCGATAGCGCGCGCCAGAGTGGCCTCGTCGGTGTGCTGACCGACGATAATTTCTACCAGCGGCATTTTTTCTACCGGCGAGAAAAAATGAATACCGATGAATTGCTGCGGCCGAACGGAGGCTTCCGCGAGCCCCGTAATGGGCAAGGTAGAGGTATTGCTGGCAAACACGGTAGTGGCTGGAATCACCGCCTCAGTCTGGCGGGTTACCGCCGCTTTGAGTGCCCGATCTTCAAACACGGCCTCCACAATGAGGTCGCAACCCATGAGGCTGGCAAAGTCGGTGGTGGGCTCAATGCGCGACAGCACGCGCTGCGCGCCGCTGTCGTCGAGCCGGCCACGCGCCACTTCTTTGGCGAGCAGCTTTTCGCTGTATGCCCGGCCGTGTTGCGCTTTTTCGGCCGTGGTATCTAGCAGCATCACGCCCATCCCCGCGCGCGCCGAGACATACGCGATGCCGGCGCCCATCATGCCAGCGCCCAGCATGCCGAGGGTGGTCACCGCTAGTTTGGGCACCCCGGCAGGTCGCCTCGCGCCCTTGTCAGCGGCGCCTTTGTTCACAAACAGGGTGCGAATCATGTTGCGTGCAACGGGATCCAGCAGCAGCGTGCCCAAGTAAGTCGACTCGATTTGGAGGCCCATCTCGATGGGTAGCTGCGTGCCTTCGTAAACCGCGGACAAAATCGCGATGGGCGCAGGATAATTATGCAAGGTGCGCTTAGACACCAGCGCCGTGCCGCCCATGAAGGTTTGCGCCACCCCGGCATGCAAACCGCCCGCACCACCCGGCACTTTGAAGTTCTTCTCATCCCAGGGGTTAGTGGCCCGGCCGCCGTCCAGCACGTACTGCCTGGCGGTTTTAACCAAGTCTTCGGCCGGCACGATGCGGTCAATAATTTTCTGGGCCAGCGCCTGTTCAACGGTGAGGTGCGTGCCTTCCACGAGCAGCAGCAGCGCCTCGCGAATCCCAATCATGCGCGGCAACCGTTGGGTGCCGCCGGCGCCGGGCAACAAGCCTACTAGCACTTCGGGCAAGCCCAGCCGGGTAGCCGGATTAGCTGCCGCGACGCGGTAATGACAGGCCAGCGCGAGTTCCAGCCCACCGCCCAGCGCCGTGCCATTGAGTGCGGCAACCATCGGCTTGCCGAGGGTTTCCAGCTTGCGGAAAAGCGTATTCAGCGGCGCCGCAAAAGCCCACGCCTGTTCGCGTGTTTTGATCGACGATATCGAGGCCAAGATCCACTTGAGGTCAGCCCCGGCCATAAAATCGGCTTTGGCGGAAACAAACACCGCGCCACGAATAGCGGCATCACTTTTGATTTGATCCAGCGCGGCGTCGAACTCCGCGTGGAAGGTTGGGGTCAGGACATTCATCGGCCGACCGACAACGTCGATAGTCACTAGCGCCACGCCGTCGGCATCGACGTTCAGGCTCAGACATTGGTTCATCAGTACGCTCTCCGCAGCTGGCGCGGACGTGGGCCGCGCCGGGGTGTTTTTGATGGGCGCGTTATTGCACGCGTTCGATGATGGTGGCCGTGCCCATGCCTGCGCCAACGCACAGGTTGATGAGCGCGGTACCCTGACCGCGCCGTTCTAGTTCGTCTAGCACCGTGCCCAGAATCATGGCGCCGGTGGCCCCCAGCGGATGCCCCATCGCGATCGCACCGCCGTTCACGTTGATACGATCATGGGGAATATTCATTTGTTCCATGTAGAGCATCACGACTGACGCAAAAGCCTCGTTGAGCTCGAACAAATCGATGTCGCTAGCAGCCATGCCAGCGCGCGCCAAGGCCTTGCGAGCGGACGGCGTGGGACCCGTGAGCATGATGGTGGGCTCGCTGCCGATAGAGGCAAACGAACGGATGCGCGCGCGTGGCTTAAGGCCCAGCCGCTCGCCAATTTCGCGCGTGCCGATCAACACGCCGGCCGCGCCGTCCACGATCCCGCTGGAGTTACCACCGGTGTGCACGTGATCAATTTGTTCTACATCTGGATAGCGTTGCAAGGCCACCGCATCGAAACCGTATTCTTCACCCAGCTGCGTGAAAGCGGCTTTTAAGGCGCTGAGCTCTTGGATCGTCGTGCCGGGTCGCATATGTTCATCACGGTCGAGGGCCACTTGTCCTAGCGCGTCGCGCACCGGGATGACCGACTTGTTAAACCAACCCTGCGCCCAAGCATGGGCCGCGCGCCGCTGGCTTTCGCAGGCGAACGCATCCACGTCGTGGCGCGAGTAGCCTTGGCGAGTTGCGATGAGATCCGCACCAATACCTTGCGGGGCAAAGTAGGTTTTAAAGGCCACCGCTGGGTCGCAGGCCCAAGCGCCGCCATCGGAGCCCATGGGCACGCGCGACATGCTTTCAACGCCACCGCCGATGGTGAGGTCGGACTGGCCGGCCATCACTTGCGCCGCCGCCGTGTTGATCGCTTCCAGCCCAGAGGCGCAAAAGCGATTGAGCTGCTTGCCCGGCACGTTCTGGGCGTAGTCGGCGACTAGCGCCGCCAAGCGTGGGATCACAGCACCCTGCTCACCCACCGGAGACACACAACCAAAGACGATGTCGTCGACCAGCGAGGTATCCAGCTGGTTGCGATCGCGCAGCGCCATCAGCACCTGCGCAGATAATTGGATGGGGGTAATGTTGTGCAGCGAACCACTGGGTTTGCCGCGCCCTCGTGGCGTGCGGACGCAATCGTAAATATAGGCCTCGGTCATTGCAGATTCCTCCGGGCTGGTCCCGCAGCAGGGATTGCCGCGGGGATTAAGTGCTCACAGTGTAGGCGGCTGGAGGCTGGCATAACAGGCCGGGTTCGGGCAATTTGTAGGCCCGCGCCTAGCGCGATCGCTTTCTGTTGACCTAATCTGGAGCCGCCACCATGACCACCACCCCGCCCGCCATCAGCCGCTTTCCCGTGCCGGAGCTCGCGAGCCTGCCCGAGGACATCCGCAGCCGCATCGAAGCTGTGCAAGAAAAATCGGGTTTCATCCCCAACGTGTTTCTCGTCATGGCGCATCGTCCCGATGAATTTCGCGCCTTTATGGCCTACCACGATGCGCTGATGGATAAACCCGGCGGCTTGAGCAAAGCAGAGCGCGAAATGATCGTCGTGGCGACCAGCGCCACCAATCAATGCCTCTATTGCGTGATCGCGCACGGGGCCATTTTGCGCATCCGCGCTAAAAACCCTCTGCTCGCTGATCAAGTGAGTATCAACCACCTCAAAGCCGACATTACGCCGCGCCAGCAGGCCATGTTGGATTTTGCCCTGACGGTCGCCAGCGCATCGTCTACCGTGGAAGAAGAAGATTTCGCCGCCTTGGCAGCGCACGGCTTTACCCGTGAAGACATGTGGGACATCGCGGCGATCACCGCCTTCTTCGCACTGTCCAACCGCATGGCGAACGTCGTGGGGATGCGCCCGAACGCCGAATTCTTCGCGATGGGCCGCTAAGGACGGCACGCCGCGGCGGCTACGCGACGAGCGCGGGAGACCCCCGGCTCGTCGCGGGCAATGGCCTCAAGGGTGGGCGTTGCGGACGGTCTTCAGCAATTCGGTGGCAATGATGATGCGGCGGATTTCGCGGGTACCCGCGCCAATTTCAGACACCTTCGCGTTGCGGTAGTGACGGTTGACTTCGGTCTCCCACATAAAGCCCATGCCACCGTGGATTTGCACCGCCGAGTCCACCGCCAGCATGTGCACGCTGCCCGCCTTGAGCAGCGCTGCGGCGCACAGCTTGTGCAACTCGCCCGTGCCACCGCCGCCGCGTTCCAGATCATTGCACGCCAGCAACGCCCGATAAGCGAGCAGCCGGGCGGCCTCAATTTCCGTGTACATGTCGGCCAGCATGGCCTGCACCATCTGCTGATCGCCAATGGGCTTGCCGAACTGCGCGCGCTGCGCGGCGTAATCCAGGGAGAGGTCCAAACAGCGCTGTGCGGCAGCGACGATCGGGACCGCAAAAAATGCCCGTTCAATATCCAACCCGCTCATCACGATGGAGACCCCAGCGTTGTCCTCCAGCAAGCGGTTGCGCGCGGGCACGCGACAGTTCTCGAAAACCAGTTCACCGGTGGGACAGCCGCGCCAACCCATTTTTCGGAGCTGCTGGGCAACCCCAAAACCCGGCATGTCCTTCTCGACGAGGAACGCCGAAATGCCCTTGGCCCCAAGCTCTGGCGCGGTCTTGGCGTAGACCAACAACACATCGGCAATCGGCCCGTTGGAAATAAACATTTTTTGCCCGTTGAGCACGTAATCATCGCCGTCGCGGCGCGCCGTGGTCCGCATGCCGGCCAGTGCATCGGAGCCGGCACCGGGTTCTGTCAGGGCCATCGCTCCGATGATTTCGGCTCGACACAGCCTAGGAATGTAGCGCTGTCGCTGCTCCTCGTTACCGTTGCGCAGGAGGTTATTCAGGCAGAGGTTTTCGTGTGGGCCCCAAATGCAGTTCGCGTTGAGGTTCCAATACGCCATGGCCTCCGCGACCATCCCAGAGGCGAATAAATCTAGCCCCGCGCCGCCTAATTCCGGCGGTGCGGTAATGCCCAAATAGCCCGCTTCAGCCAGCTCTCCCATGAGGTGCGGGGGGTACCAGTCGTCGTCGTCCATGCGGGCCAATAGCGGGTACAGGCGTTCGCGCGAAAACCGGAAGGCTTGGTCGTAAATTTCTTGGTAATCGCCGCGCGGATTCAGCAAAGTCGGTAGATTCATAGTGGCTCCGATTAACGTAGGAGAGACGGGTTAAATGAGTCGCGGGGCGGCCACCCAGCCGGTGCCCCAAACAGGCCGCCAACCCTGTGTCTTAGGGCGACAGCAGCGGCTGCAAGCGCTGCGCCAGCTCCTGACGCAAACCCTGCGGCGCGCCCCAATCGCCGTCGAGCACCGTGACCGTGACATAGCCGGCCGCAAATAATGCAGTGTCGGCCTGCGTGGGCTGGGGCTCGCTAGCCGTCTCGGGTGCTAAGTGCAGTTTTACTTCGTTGGGCTTGCCGGTAGGCAGGTAATCAAAAGCAAAAGCACCCAGCTGCCCATGCTGCGCCAGACGCACGCCTTTAGGCGGGCCCGGCCGCCCGGCCGGATAATTCACGTTGAGCAAACTACCCGGCGGGAGTAGCGGCCCGGTGCCCGCACCCCGGACGAGTTGCTGCACGAGTGCCACCGTAAAGTCAGCCGCGCCCGGAAAGCTGGCCAAGGTACTGGGGAACGGCTGGGGCTGCGCGGTTTTTTCGTCTAGATGCAGACCCACCGAGATGGCCACTGCGGGCACGCCGAACTGTGCGGCTAAAATGGCCGCCCCCACCGTGCCCGAAATATTGGCCGTGCGGCCGGCGTTCTGGCCGAGATTTGCCCCAGATATCACTAGGTCGGTTTGTTGGCCGCGTAAGACCACCCGCAAGCCCACCGCCGCCGCATCCGCTGGGCTGCCATCCACCGCCCACACCCCCGGTGTGACTTCCTCATACTTCAACGGGGCAGTGGAGACACTCACACTGCTACCGCTTTTATTTTCGCGTGGTGCGACCAAGGTCACCGCGTAGCCCGCCGCCCGCAGCGCCGCGTGCACCGCCACAATGCCCGGTGCCGCGTAGCCATCGTCGTTGGTCAACAAAATGTGTAGGGGGGCACGAGCGGCGGCAGCGTGCACGCCCAAGGGCAGCAATACACCGCACCACAGTAGGGTGAAAAGACGGACAGCGCGACGGTAAGGATTCATGGCAGACCTCGAGGATCTCTGAAAGGCGCTGGCAGCTCACTCGGGCGCGCAGTCGCCCAGGTTAGCGCATCTCTTGAAACTTTAAACCGGGCCCCAGCGAGGCGGCAGTGGCGAGGCCACTGCTGGAACGCTAGACCGAGCGTGAGAGCGTGCCGATGGCCCAGCCATGGCACGCCTTCACCTCGTTATCAGTACCCCCAGCGCCGCCCCCTCAAAACCGTCCCGGAATCCAGCGGGTGCCGGCCAGCGGCACGCCCGCCATCGCGGCGGCTTCGACGGTGAGTGCAGCCAAGTCTTCTGGCTCTAAATTATGCACATGCGATTTACCGCAGGCGCGCGCGATGATCTGGGTTTCCATCGTCAGGGTTCGCAAATAATTAGCCAGCCGCCGACCCCCCATGATGGGGTCTAGACGCTTGGACAATTCTTCATCCTGCGTGGTAATGCCCGCCGGATCTTTGCCCGCCTGCCAATCGTCGTAGTAGCCCGCCGCGCTGCCCAATTTGCGGTACTCGGCGTCGAGTCCCGGCGCGTTATCGCCGAGGGCGATCAGGGCCGCCACGCCCACGGAAACCGCATCGGCCCCCATCGCCAGCGCCTTGGCCACATCCGCCCCCGTGCGAATACCGCCCGAGACAATCAGCTGCACTTTACGGTGCATGTCCATTTCCGTCAGCGCTTCCACCGCTTGGCGCACCGCCGCCAGCGTGGGGATGCCTACGTGCTCAATGAACACATTCTGGGTAGCGGCGGTGCCGCCTTGCATGCCATCCACAACCACCACGTCGGCGCCGGCTTTTACCGCCAGCATCGTGTCGTAATAAGTTCGGCTAGCACCAATCTTGATGTAGATGGGCTTTTCCCAATCGGTGATTTCACGCAGTTCGCGAATTTTAATTTCCAGATCGTCCGGGCCGGTCCAGTCTGGGTGCCGGCAAGCGCTGCGTTGATCGATATTGGGGGGCAGGTCACGCATACCGGCCACGCGAGCGTTAATTTTCTGCCCCAGCAACATGCCGCCGCCACCCGGTTTAGCCCCCTGTCCCAGCACGATTTCGATGGCGTCGGCTTTGCGCAAGTCGTCGGGATTCATGCCGTAGCGCGAGGGCAAAACTTGATAGACCAGCAGCTTGGACGACAGGCGTTCCTCGGAGGTCATGCCGCCGTCACCCGTGGTGGTGCTGGTACCCACTGCGCTCGCCCCGCGCCCTAAGGCTTCCTTGGCCTGCGCGGAGAGCGCACCAAAACTCATGCCGGCGACGGTGATAGGAATTTTAAGCTCGATGGGTTTTTTGGCGTAACGCGTGCCGAGCACCACGTTGGTATCGCAGCGCTCGCGGTAGCCTTCTAGCGGATAGCGCGACATCGATGCGCCGAGAAATACCAGGTCATCGAAATGCGGCAGGTAGCGCTTGGCACCACTCCCGCGAATATCGTAAATGCCTTCGGTGGCGGCGCGCTGGATCTCGTGGATCACATCGCGGTTAAACAGGTAGGACTCGTGTAGTCCGGGATCTTGGGTTGTCATCGGGATGAACTCCTGCCGTGGGCCACGCTCGGTAGCGAGTCAGTAGACGTCGGCATGATCGATATTAAAGTGATAGAGCTTGCGGGCTGACCCAAAGCGCTTGAAGTCGGCCGCGCTAGCGCCAATCCCGGCCCGCGCTAGCAGTTCGTCCAGTGCGACTAGGTGCTCTGCCGTCATTTCTTTCTCGATGCAGTCCGCGCCCAAATCGGCAACGGTACCGCGCACAAAGATTTCTGCTTCGTAGAGGGAATCGCCCAGTGCCGCGCCGGCGTTGCCACACACGACCAAGCGTCCGCGTTGGGCCATGAATCCCGACATATGCCCAACCGATCCTTGCACCACAATATCCACGCCTTTCATGGAAATACCGCAGCGGGCCGAGGCATCGCCTTCGATGACCACCAGTCCACCGCGGCCTGTAGCTGCCGCCGCCTGACTGGCGTTGCCTTTGACGCGTACCACGCCTGACATGATATTTTCTGCCAGACCGGTGCCCGCATTGCCCTGAATGGTCACGGTGGCGTGCTGGTTCATGCCCGCGCAGTAGTAGCCCACGTGCCCTAGGATGTCGACAATCAGCGGTGCCGCAATGCCAACCGCCAAGGCGTGTTCGCCTTGTGCGTTACGCACTTCAAAACGCGGCCCGGCCTGGTGTCCGTTGAGATCGTGCAGCGCTTGGTTAAGTTCGCGCACAGTGGAATGGGCGAGATCGAAAATTTTGTCCGTGCTCATCGTGCGTTGCTCAATTGAGGGTAGCGGCGTCAGCCGCCCTGCCCCAAACATAAACGGTCGCCGGTTCTGGCTCCCACAAGCGGGCGTGTTTAACGCCCGGCAAACGGGCCAGCGCGCGGTATTCGGACGCCATCGCCACCCAATCATCGGTTTCCGCCATCACTGCAGGCTTGCACGCGATGGGATCACGCAGCACCGCAAAGCCATCGCTCGTGCCGATGGTAAACGTGTAGAAACCATCTAGATCCAACAGCGCCTGCGTCAGTGCTTCCGACAGCGTGGCGCCGTGCTGCATTTGGACATCCAAATATTGAGCCGCCACTTCGGAGTCGTTTTCGGTGCGAAACACCGCGCCCGCTTTTTCCAGCTTGCGGCGCAGACGGTTGTGGTTCGACAACGACCCGTTATGCACCAGACAGAGATCGCTACCGGTAGAAAACGGATGCGATCCCGCGGTCGTGACCGCGCTTTCGGTGGCCATGCGGGTATGTCCGATGGCGTGGCTGCCCTGCATGCTGCGCAGACCAAAAGCCAAAGCCACATCGATCGGCAAACCAACCTCTTTATAGATCTCGATGTGCTGCCCAATGCTCACCACGGCATAGACTGGATTGTGTTCGTGGAGATAGCGCCGCAACGCTGCCTCCACCACGCACAGGCGCAGCAGGCAGTGGGTGTGGTGGACGCTTAAGGCCACGTCCACCTTAAATTGCTCACTGAGCGCCGCCACGACGGACGCCCAGTCGAAGGCCGGATCGGGATGCTGTAGCACCAGTTTGACTTGACCCGCCGGTGCCGGATCCCGATACACCGCAAAGCCCGTGCTGTCGGGGCCACGCTGGGTCATCTCGAGCAACATGGGTTCAAACAGCGCGCCCAGCTGTGGCTCGAGCGCGCGATTTTTCAAATAAAGACCAACAATCCCGCACATCCGGTACTCCTTAAATCAATAGAACTCGAGATACCGATCGACTTCCCAGCTGGACACATGCCGGGAGTATTCGATCCATTCCATGCGCTTAACTTTGATGAATTCGCCGATCACACCAGCCCCCAAACTTTCCGCGAACAGCGGGTCGGCAGCCAGCGCATCCAGCGCCTCACCCAGATTTTGCGGCAACACGGCGATCCCACGTTCGGCCAACTCGGCAGGGCTGAGCGCGTAGAGGTTGAGATTCTGAGCCGGGCCGGGGTCAAGTTTGCGGGCGATCCCATCCATCCCCGCAGCCATAACCGCCGCCGTCGCCAGATAGGGGTTGCAGCTGGGATCGGGCAGCCGGCACTCCAACCGACCGTAGGGAATGCGCACCATGGAGGTTCGGTTGTTATCGCCATAGCTGATATAGGCCGGTGCCCACGTTGCCCCGGACAGTGATTCCCCCACCACCAGTCGCTTGTAAGAGTTAATGCTGGGCGCGAGCAATGCCGTCAGCCCACGCGCGTGGGCCAGCAGCCCCCCGAGAAAATGATAGGCAATCTTCGACAGCCCTAGCCCCTGCTTGTCTTTGGCATCGTGGAAAAGATTAGTCCCCGCCGCATCCGCTAACGACAGATGCATGTGCATGCCGCTGCCCGCGCGATCGCGAAAAGGCTTGGGCATGAAAGTGCAAATCAGGCCCATTTCGTTAGCAATCTCACCCGCCGCCATGCGGAAGAACACATAGCGATCAGCGGCGTTGAGCGCATCGCTGTAGGTGTAATTAATCTCAAACTGACCATTCGCGTCTTCGTGATCGATTTGATAAACATCGAATCCCACCGTCTGTAGCGATTCAACCAACCGCTCCAGCATTTCGCGGCTGCGCGACAGACCTTTGTAGTCGTAGCAGGGCTTATCCAGTGTGTCGCCCGCGTCGGCCGGCACCAAAGAGCCGTCCGTGCGGCGCTCTAGCAACATGAACTCGGGCTCAATGCCGACGTTCAGCGTCCAACCTTTGGCGCTCGCCGCCGCCACCTGCTGCTTGAGCACAAAACGGGTATCAAACGGATAGGGTTTCCCGAGCACTCGTCCGTCGCACACGATGCGCGCATAACCCGGCTGCCAAGGCACCAAAGAGAGGGTGTCGAGATCGCCCACGGCCAGAAAATCCGGGCTGTGCGGCTCCATGCCCAAGCCCCACACGGCGAAACCCGCAAAGCCTGCACCAGCGCCTAGGATGTCTTCGAAGTGAGACACCGGAACCGATTTTGTTTTAGCGACCCCGTGAATATCGACGAACTGCGCCAGCACATAGCGCACGTGGTTATCTGCCAGGAATTTTTTTGCCTGCTTAAGATTCATTGAGAATGCTCCTCAGCATTTTGAGACGATAGGGTCAGGTAGTCGTTATAGCCGATTAGCCCGCCGTCCAGTGATTCGATGAGGCCGAGCAGCACGCCACCCAGCCAGGGGGCTTCGGCGGGTGCGCACAGCACATGCCAGCCGTCGAGCGCCCGCACGAGCACCGCATCTAACCCGCAAAGCTGGGTCGGAAACCAAGCCGTGGCGCTGGGCGCGGTCGCATCAGCGGTGCAAATTTCTGCGATTAGCTCCGTGATATTCGGCCCCCCTAAGGCGAACTCGGCGTATTCAATCGGCAGCACGAGCCAGTTGGACGAGCCTTCCAACACCGGCACCGCGTGCGGGCTCGTAGCCGACGCCGACACCAGGTACTGACCCGGCGCAATCTGTGCCACGCCAGCGAGGGCTGTGGCCACCATGCCAAGTAGGGCCGGCGCCGGCAGACTGGCTGCGCGGAGCGCGGACGCAGCACCCGCGCCCATCAGCAGCACGCGTGCGATCGGCGTGAGTTCGGCCAGCCAGTGCGAGGAGTCCGCCGCACCCGGCACGCTCACGCCAGTTTGCATGCCCGCGACGTCACCAAGCGTGGCACCGCAATCCGCATAGCGGGCCAGCATTGCGGCAGCGCGCACCGTACTCATGGCGTCACCTCTAATAAGCGCGCGCCAGTGGGATCGTAAAACGGCGTTTCGGCGCGGTGGGCACGGACCAATTGGCCGCCACCAATGCGAATATTGAATTGAGTGGCATGCAGTCCCTCACCCTCCACCACGGCAAGCCCAATGGTGTGACCGAGAACTGGGCTGAAACCCACGCTGGTGACGCGCCCCACAATACGTTGCGCGTCCACCATGAGATGGCATTCCTCAATCGGTGCGGCCGGGTCGTTATGCGGGGTGGTAAAGCCGATTAAGCGGCGGGTGACGTTATGTTGCAAATATTCGCACGCCGCGCGCCCCATAAAACGCGGCTTGTCCATTTTGACCAAACCCGCCAGCGGGGTTTCAAAAGGATGCATGACGCCATCGGTATCTAAGCCCACGATGGGATGGCCTTTTTCCAAGCGCAGCAAGCGCTGGGTATCGACCCCCACGGGGCGAGCGTCAAAGTGCGGCGCGGCCGCGCTGAGCGCCGCCCACAACGGCGCTGCATGCGAGTACGGCACGTGCACTTCATAACCCGCTTCGCCCACAAACCCGACCCGCATCAGCCGGGCCGGGCCATCCAGCACACGGCCCTCGCGGACCTCGGGAAAGGGAAAGGCCGCGCGTGATAAATCGATATCGGTAAGCGGTTGCAGCAGTTCGCGGGCCAGCGGCCCGGCGACGTTGATCGCGGCCCAATGGCGGGTGAGATCCACCACGCTCACGTTGAGTCGACACAAGGCCGCCAGTTGGTTCATTTCTCGGCAGGTCGCCACCACATGTCCGGTGCCGGCCGTGACGTAATAGTGGTCGGGCCCTAAGCGTGCGGTGATGCCGTCATCGGAAATCATGCCGCGCTGGTCCAGGGCCATCACCACGCGGGTCACCCCCACCGGGGCACGGGAGAGTCTGGAGGTGTAGACCAAATCCAACAACGCACCGGCGTCTGGTCCATAAACTTCGAGTTTGCCCAGCGTGGAGACATCGATAAAGCCGCAGCGTTCGCGCACCGCACGGTATTCCTCCACGATCGCATGCTCCGCCCCGCGCGCGCGGTAATGCCGCGGCCGCCGCCAAGCGCCCACTTCTACCCACGTAGCACCCAACGCCGTATGGGCGGCGATGAGGGGTGTCTCGCAGTGCGAGCGCCAGCGCGGGCCACCCAAAGCGCCCATCGTCACGGGATGATAGAAGGGTCGCGCAGTGGTCTGGCCCACGGCACCGATGGGCTTAGCGTGATAGTGGGCCAGGAAACGCGCCGCGTTGACGTTCGAGTGTTTGCCCTGACTGGGCCCCATGCCGTTGGTGGTGTAGCGTTTTAAAAGCTCCACGCTGTCGAAGCCCTCGCGGATGCTGGTTCGCAGGTCTTCAATTTGGATGTCTTCGTCGAAATCGACAAAATTTTTGCGCCCCGAATGCTCCACCAGCGGCAACGGGTGCGACCGCCGTTGGGTTTCCAGCGCCGGTCGCGCGACTGCAACGGGGGTCCCCGCCAGCCACGCCAAAGCTGCTTCGGCCGCCGCCACGCCATCGGCAATGCGATCGTTGAGGGTATGGCGCGCATTGACCCGCCCCGCCGCAAAAATACCCGGTGGGAGTGTGGTTGGCCGCAATTGCCCCACCGTTTCATCGAACTCAAAACGGCTGCCGGCTTGCGCTAACAAATGCGCCGCTGGGGCCCAGCCCACGCTCATCAAAAGACCGTCGCAGGTGATGCGCTCGCCCGCCGCCTCACCGGCGCTGCCCGCCGCATTGACGGTGACCGCGGCGAGTTCGCCGCCGCGCGCATGCGCTGCGGCTATCTGGCTATTCGACACCACCCGGATCCCGGCAGCGCGCGCAACCGCGACCAGCGGGCCGCGCTCATCCGCCGTTTCCAGATCCACAATCGCCACGATATTGATGCCGTTGCCATGCAACGCGAGCGCCGCGGTATAGGCGTCTAGATTACCGGCCAGCACCACGGCGTCGCGGCAGGGCGCCACGCCATAGCACCCCACTAATCGACGCGCGGCGGAGGCCAGCATCACCCCGGGCAAATCGTTATTGTGAAAAACCGCTGGCTGCTCAATCGCACCCGTGGCGAGGATCATCGTCTTGGCAATCACGATGCTCATGCCGTCGGACCGGATGACCGGCACCGTGCCATCGGCGTAATAGCCCGCTGCAAATGCGCCACTGAGGACCGTCAGATTAGGGTATTGCCGCAAGCCCGCGATTTGCGCGGCGCACCAGCGCCCAGGCTCCGCGTCCATTTGCGCCCCGCACAGGCTGCCCCCGAGGAAGGGGTGTTCGTCCACCAAGACCACCCGTTTGCCGGCCGCCGCCAGCCCTAGTGCAGCAGCCAGACCCGCCGCGCCCCCGCCGATAATGAGGGTGTCGCAGGTAACTCGCCGGGTAATGCCGCGCGTGGTGGGAAATTTTTCGTTAATCCGTCCCAGCCCGCTCAGGCGGCGAATAACGCGCTCCCAGAGCGGGAAGAACGAGGCCGGCCGGTAGAAAGCCTTGTAGTAGAAACCGACCGGTAGAAAGGCCGAAAACCTCTCTAACCAATTGCCGCGGTCGCGGTCCACCCCGCCCAACGTGTTAACCGCCCGGTAATGCTCGCCGGCCACCACGGGTTCCACATCGCCCCGGATGTTGATCCGGGTGGCGGTCTCCAACAGCACGTTGGCGTCGTGGTTAGCAAACGACAGCACCCCACGTGGGCGGTGATATTTAAAGCTGCGGCCCAACACCCGTCGGCCACCGGCCAGCAGCGCACTGCTGATGGTGTCGCCGCCGTAGGCCCCATAGCGCTGGCCTTCAAATTCAAACTCGAGTTCAAGTGAACGATTGATCCACTCGCCCGCACGGGACGGCAATCTACGGGCGGTCATGGTCGTGCACCTGCGTAGCCAGTTCGACCGACATGACCGTGTCTGTGCCGGTATCGCGTTGGAGTAAAAACCATAGCCGCGAGGGCTTGTGATACCACCACTCGCGTTTCACCCGGGCGGTGGCATCGCCGAAATACAGGGCTTCACGCGCGGCGTCTGCGTCGTCCATGAGGATGATGTCGATAGAGGCACCGCTGCACAGGAATTCTTGCTGTGGGCGGCGACCAATGAGGGGGCAATCGAAGTGTTTCATCGTCTCAATGTCCCACCGCCGCAGCGCCCTTTTCGCCCAACATGGCGAGGCGGTGGAAGCGCTCCATGCCGAAGGATTCAATGAGCCGGTGATTGGTATTGTGCGCAACCGTGAAGGCCATGGTTTCGCCGCACACGGGGGTAGCCTTGAAACCCCACGTGCCCCAGCCAGCGTCCAGATAAAAACCACCCACTTCGGTGATACCCATCACGGGTGCGAAGTCTGGGGTCATATCGGCCATGCCTGCCCACTGCCGGACAATTTTTACGCCCGCCAAAAAGGGAAAAAGATCCAGCATTTGGTCGGCCAGCGAGGTCACAAATTCTAAGGACGAGCGGGTGGAATGCAGCTCTGCCGGGTCGACGGCCGCCCCCATGACGAGTTCCCCCCGCGCGGTCTGGCTGACATATACATGCAGCGTGCCCGACACAATGATGGTGTCCAGCCAAGCTTTCATGGGTTCTGTGACACAGGCTTGCAGGGGCAAAATATCCACGGGGCTTTTTAAGCCCACCATCTTGAGCAGCGTAGGCGTGGAGCCGGCGACCGCCGAGACCACTTTTTCGGTCGCGATGCGGCCGCGCGTGGTGTTCACCGCAACCACCCGGCCACCGCTGGTCTCAATACCCGTGACTTCGGTGTTCTGAAAAATTTCGACCCCCAGCTGGGAGGCGCGCCGCGCGTAGCCCCACGCCACCGCGTCGTGACGCACGATGGCGCCTGGTGCATGGAACAAAGCACCCAAAATGGGATGATTACCCCCGCAGGAGAGATCAATTTGTGGGCAGGCTTTTTTGACATCCTCTGCCGTCACCAGCTCGCTATCCACCCCATAGTGCTGGTTGACCTCCGCGCGCCAACGCATGGTCCGCAGCGTGGCCTCCGAATGAGCCAGCGTGAAATGTCCGCGGGTAGAGTAGAAAAGATTTAAATCGAGCGTTGAGGCAAGTTGCTGAAAAAGTTCCACACTGCGCTGGTAGAACAATACGCCCTCAGGGGTCAGGTAGTTCGAGCGCACGATAGTGGTATTTCGCCCGGTGTTACCACCACCCAAGTAGCCTTTTTCGATCACCGCGATGCGCCGGATGCCGTGCTCTGCCGCCAAATGGTAGGCGCAGGCGAGTCCATGTCCGCCCCCCCCGATGATCACCACATCGTAGGTGTCGCGCAGGGCGTCGGGGGTGTTGAAAAAACGCGGTTCTGCGTGATTTCGATTGAGTGCGTATTTGATGAGACGAAGTGACATGGTTGCATTATAGGCAACAAAGTTGTTTCTCATGCAACCCATCGAGCGCAAATTTTTGACCGGCAACCTACCCGGATGGGCGGTCACGCCACGGACTCATTCTCGCCCTGCAGATAAGCCGCACAGGCAGCGTTACCGTCTAGGCACCAGCCCGCAGGTGCTGCGCCAATTCTCATAGATTCGGCGCGCCAGCGCGTTAAAGCTGGCCGCGTGGGTCTGACTCGCACGCTCCAGCGCAGCGGCACCGCCGACGCCAAGGCTATGCTCGAGGGCCAAATGATAAGCCGGGATGGCAGCCCATTCGCTCACCGTGTTGGGGGTTATCTCAACGTGGAACTGCATCGAGAAAGCCCGCTGGCCAAAGCTCATGGCTTGCACCGCACAGCGGGGCGAACTGGCCAAACAAGCCGCGCCGCGCGGCAGTTGGGTAACCTCTGCCGAATGCCACTGTAAGACCTCAAAATCTGCCTCGGTGCCGGTGAAATAGGGACTCGCATCACCCGCCGCCGTGCGCCGCACTGGGAGTATTCCCACTTCGGGTTCGCGCGCCAAACCCACGGCACCACCCAACGCGGCCGCGAGCAACTGGTGACCCAAGCAAAAGCCTAAAAAGGGCAGATTTTGGTCCATCACGGCGGTCCGGATCGCCGCCATTTCAGGCACGAGCCAGGGGTAGGCATCCACCTGCCAGACGTCCATCGGCCCGCCCATCACCCACAGCGCGGCATAACCGTCTAACGCTGGAATGAGCGCGCCTTCGTTGAGTTCTATCGGTACATACTCAAAACCATCCGCGACCAAAAAATCCCGAAACACTCCGGGGTGTTCGACCGCCAAATGCTGGAACACCAGCACGCGGGGCGCAGTTAAAGGCATCCTCACCTCCCCAATAAAAACGACTGCCGTGGATATTGAAGCGCGGCGCCATCACGGCCGGTTGCGCGCCCTACCAAGCCCGCCCCGTGGCCAACTTACTCGGCCGAGAAGCCCCCGCCAAAAGTGCCCATCGCCCGCACCCGCACGTCGGGCGGATCCTCGGGACTGCCTGCCCGTGTCACCTCCGCCAGCACCCTTAAATAGCCCGCGCTGAGCGTTAAACGTGCGCCATAACCGTTGGCTTTCAGGAAGGCATGCGCCAAGGGGAGTCGATAGCAAGGCACCCACATTAGCAAATGATGCTCCAAGTGGTAGTTCACCCAGTATGGCGCCACCAGCGCGCGCGCCAGCCAATTCGCCCGCGTGGTCCGCGCATTGCCAAAGGGGTCGTGAGCGTCGGGGACCACCGCGTGTTCGGCAATATTCCGTAGGCGCAAAACCAGTTGCTGCCAAGTCAGCAGTGGCAGCAACCATAACCACAGATAGGCAGACCCCTGCCCCATCAGCCACAGGGCCAACGCCAGCGCGGCATTGGTGAGGCATTGCGGACCCAGCGCGCGCCAAAATCCTGCGGCCCGCTGGCGGTACGCAGTGCCCGCGCTACCAAGGGCCGCACGGCACTGTGCGCGGCGTTGCGCGAAGCCGGTTTGCCCGGAGACATCACGCCAGCATTTACGCCACAGACTGCGTCGGGTAATAGGATAGTGGCTCGTCAGCCCTCTATCGGGGTCCTCGGCTTGCCCGGTGTGAGCGTGGTGGCGCAAGTGATAAGCGCGGTAGGTGCTGGTATCGGCGAAGGTCGGCCAAGCACAGCCCAACTGCCCCAACAGTTGGTTGAGCCATGGAGTGCGCGCCAGCAAACCGTGCGCCGCATCGTGCATCAGAATGAGCAAACCCAGCTGGCGGCTGCCGATGACCACCCCTGCCAGCAGCCAGACCACCGGCGTGGGATAGCACGCCGCGAGCCACAGGCTGCCACCCACCACGCCCCAGGCATGCGCCACCAGGGCCAGTCCGCGCCAATTCGAACGCGGGCGCAGCGCCTGCAGCTGTGCAGGGGTAAACAGGCTGGCCGCGGGCGGCGCGCTTTTCATACGCTAGCCACCGGGGGTTGCGGCCGGACCAGCCCCAAGCAGCGTGCCCGGCACCGGCGGCTGGGCCGCCAACCACCGCGCCAAGCCATCGGGCGCGGCCGTCCACCAAGCCACCGAAGTCCAGACCAAGCGCACGAGTATGGGTTCATCGCGAAACAAAGGCGTGGTTTGGTACTGCGGATATTTATCGCGCAACGCCGCTACCGCCGCGGCCCAATCCGGGTGCTCGCCCACCATCACCTGTGCGTCACAGCGCAAACGCAGCCACCACAGGGTGGACCAATCTGCGTGGTAATGGTCCAACACCAGCATCACGCGCGGCGCGCGTTCCAAGCGCGCCAAGCGGCCTAGCGTCGCCCCACCCCGCTTGCGCTTGCCGTCGATGGGCGACCACAGCGCGCCGGCCGCGCGGGCAAACACGATGGGCAACGCCGCGGGCTCATCGTCTAGTTCGCGCAAAGCCAGCCGCGCCACGGGCATGCGGTCGAGGATCGCGGTGAGTGTCAGGTCTGGCAGCGGCTGCATGGCTAACTCCCCGCGTTGGTATTCAGAGCGAAATTTCGCGTTCCTTGGTGATCACGAAATCCAGCGGTTCCACCACAAAATTGGGCTCATCTGCCCGGGTTTGCGCATACGCTGGGGTGTGGGCCGAGGCGCGCATGGCATCGGTATCGATGAACCACGTCAGCGCCACGCCATCCAACACCGGCTGCCGATTATTGCGATAGGCCGATAAGCGCGTGTGGCTTTGGACGTAGCGCAACATTTGCGGGATGGTTTTGGCCAGCGGGCCGTGGACCATTTCCCAATGCTGGTGAAACGCCTCTGGGGTGAGATCGGGACGGCGGTGCACCAGTTCGATGTTTTTCACACCCTCTGCCGGTGCGGCCCCGTCTTTAATGATGACGTCTTCCGTGACGATTTCCCGCCGCGTGGCCGCGTCGAGGAAACGTGTTTCATCCGCCAACACGGCGGCCAACTGAGGAGAGTCGGCCACTTCACGCAACGCCTCGGTGTCATCGAACCACAGCTCGGCCATGCCATCGATGGCGGGGGTCCGCTTGCGATACCCCGACGCCAACGTCTGCGACTGCACATAGCGACGCAAGCCCGGCAACTGGGCCACCAGACGCGCATGCGGGCCCTGCCAATGCGCGCCAAATTGCGCCACCGTCAGGTCTGGCCGCCGACAAAAAATCACGACGAGTTTGATCATGGTCTATCCGCTGTTACAGGGCGTTGGCGAGGGCATCGCGGAAATCTGGATGCGCAATGGCAATCAGCGCATCTGCGCGCGCGAATAAGTCTTTGCCACGTAAGTGCGCAGCACCGAACTCCGTCACCACGCAATCCACCGCGAAGCGCGGCGTGGTCACCGGTGCGCCGGCCGCGAGCTTGGGCACGATCTTAGAATGCTTGCCATCTTCGGTGGTCGACGGCAGGGCAATGATGGACACCCCACCGGCTGACTGGGTGGCCGCTTCCACATAATCCATGCTGCCGCCCACGCCGCTGATTTGCAGGGGACCTAGGGTCTCGCCGTTGCTTTGCCCCTGTAGGTCAATTTCCACCGCCGAGTTTACCGACACAAAACGCGGCAGCGCGGCCAAGCTCGCCACATCGTGGGTCACCCGGGTGGTCGCCATTTCGATGCTCGGCGTAGCACCACAGAACGCATAAAAATCGGCGTCGCCGGCTAATTCACCCACGATGATCCGGGGCGAATGGCGGGCCTTGGCGAGAAAATCCTGGAGCGCCCCGGTGAGCAATCCGGAGCAAAGATTAATGCCGCGTTTGTCGGCTAGCCGAGCCAGCACGCGATCGGGCACCGCACCGATGCCTAACTGCAACCAAGCGTTATCGGGGATAAGGTCCAACACATGCTCGACGATGCGTTGGTCACGCGCCTGCGCGGGCGGCGTGTGATAGGTGCACAGCGAGGTTTCCGAGTGCGTCGCAAACGTAATTTGCGATAAAGGAATACGCCCGGCACCGGCGGTCACCGGCATATTGGGGTTCATCTCAGCGATGATAATTTTGGCACTGGCAATGAAATCCGGGAACGCCCCCACCGAAATGCCTAGGCTAACCTCGCCTTGGGCGGTGGGCAGGGAAGTCTGTACCACCACCACATCGGGCTTAATCTGCCCGTCGCGATGGATCACGCGGGTCAGATCGGCCAGTCGCAACGGCACGAACCCCAGTTTGCGACGATCGTTTTCGGCAAACAGCGTGCGCAGCCGCGCCGACGCCTGCCAGGTCACAAACCGAAAGTTGGTGCCCAAACCGCGTTCTAAATAAGCGTAGCGTCCAAAACTGAACCCCGCACAAACCGTGAGATGGCTAAAGCGGTCCACCCCGGCGCTGAACGCTGCGTAAAAATCACGCGGCTCGGCACAACCACCAGGGAAGATTACCGTAGCCCCATCGGGGATGGCGGCAACCGCCTCGCTAGCCGTCACGCGTTGCATACAGCGCCCTGCTTATTCATCCATCCGGCGACCCAAAAAGACTGCATAAAATCGTCCTGTGCGTTAATGAACTGCTAGCGCCCGACGATAACCGATTGCCCTGAACCGCGCAGCTATTCGTCAGCGAGCCTGCTCGCTAGACTCTAGTGCCGTCCTGTTGGAACCCACTCACATGTTTATCCGGCGCTGCCTCCTTTTGAGTTTGGTCACCCTGCTAACCAGCGTGCCGGCGCTTGCCGTCCTCCCCGAATTGAGCGGGCAATGGAGTTTGTTGCCCGATGAAAGCGACGACCCTGCCGCTGCGCTCAAGGGTTTGGCCGTGATCCGCCGCATGCCGCGCGCGCAGGTCGATCAGACCGGTGCCGGGCCCGGTCAGAGTACGCAAGAGCGCTATTGGCAGCAGCAAGACATGATGGCTGAGCGGCGCGCGTTTAAAGCCGTGGCAGACGTCGGCGCCATCCAACGGCTGTTGGATGCCACCAAATTGACTATCGCCCAGCAGGGCGACACGGTGAGCATCGACTACGACGCCAAGCTCGCGCGCAGCTTCAAACCGACCGAAGGCGGCCCGAGCTACTCCGCGAAAGGCACGGAATACACCACCGACTCCATCGGCGAGGGGCTGTCGTACTATCGCGATGGCAAGCTAGTAATAGAAACCATACTCGCGCCGCGTGGACGGATGGTCGAAACCTACCAACTGGATGCCAGCAGCCAGCGCCTGACGCTCAAAATTGAACTTAAAAACCCAGACTGGCTGATCACAGCCAGAATAAAGCGGGTTTTTAGCGCCGCCGGCAGCCACTAAAAAGTGCCGCGTCCGGAGGCGATGACGGCCACCCGGAGCGGCTGATAGGCGGGCCTAGTGCTTGCCCTTCTCCCGTTCACGTAGTTCGCGGCGCATGATTTTCCCGGTCGTGGTCATCGGCAGCGCATCCACAAATTCAATCAGGCGCGGCACCTCGTGGCGTGCCAGCCGTGACCTCACCGACTCTCGCAGCGTTTCCGCCAGCTCATCAGACGGGGCAATGCCCGGGGCGAGAATAATGAACGCCTTGATAATTTCGGTGCGTACCGGGTCCGGCACGCCAATCGCGGCGGCCATCCGCACCGATGGATGTTTGAGCAAAGCATCCTCAATTTCGCTAGGCCCGATGCGGTAACCGGCGCTGGTGATCACATCATCGGCGCGGCCGTGAAACCAAAAATAACCGTCTCCGTCCATCTGTCCTAAGTCGCCGGTGATGAGCCACTCGCCGATAAATTTTTCGCGGGTCGCGTCGGGCCGGTTGAGGTATTCGCGGAACATCACCGGGTGCGGCCGTTTGCAGGCGATATGCCCCATCACACCGGGTGCCACCAGTTCACCTTCATCGTTAATGATCGCCACAATCGAGCCCGGCGTGGGGCGGCCCAGCGATCCCGGTTTGATCGGCATCACGTTGCCGTTATTGCCGAGAATCACATTGCATTCGGTCTGCCCAAAACCTTCGTTGATTTTAAGGTTTAACTCCCGGTCGGCCCACTCAAAAAGCTCTTTACCCACCGACTCACCGCCCGACAGCACCGCCCGCAACTGCAGCTTATAGCGCGCCAACGCGTTCGGCACACTGCGCATCATCTTGAGCATGGTGGGCGTGAGCAGCGAGAGGGTGACGGCATGCCGCTCGAGAATCTGGTAGGCATATTCGGGGTCAAAACCCTTCATGGCCGTGGCCACCACTGTGCAGCCATGGAACCAGCCTGGCATCAGTACATCCAGCAGTCCCGCCATCCACGCCCAGTCGGCCTGCGACCACAGCACATCGTTGGGCTGGGGATAAAAATCGTAAATAAATTCCAGCGAGGGAATGTGGCCGAGCATCATGCGATGGGGCTGGACGGAGCCTTTCGGCTGACCGGTGGTACCCGAGGTATAGCTGATCCAAGCCGTGTCCTCAGCCGCCGTATCCACGTTAACGAAATCCTCAGAGGCCTTCTCGATCGCCCCCCAAAAATTAAGGGCGCCCTCCGGGGTGTCGTCGATCACCAACACGTGTTCAAGGCTGGGGCACTCAGCGCGCAGCGCAGCGACCTTGGGATAGTTGGCGCGGTCAGTTACTAGGGCGCGGGTTTGACAGTTATTAATGCGGTAAGCAATGGCGTCGCTGCCAAACAGCACCGAGCACGGCCCCGACACCAGACCCGCCTTCCAGCAGGCCACATGCGCAATCGCGCATTCGGGGTTTTGTGCCAGTAATAGCGTGACCCGATCGCCACGCACCAAACCCAGATCTAGCAGGGTATTGGCGAGCCGATTAGCGTGTCGCTGGATGTCGCGAAACGTGTAGCGATGCACCTGTTTGGCTTCATCTTCGTAGACCAGCGCCACCCGCGTGGGATCCCCGGCCCAACGGTCACACACATCGTTGGCAATGTTGTAGCGCTCTGGGATGTTCCAGCTAAACCCTTGCATGATTTCGTCGTAGGTCTTGCCACGTTTAAGCATCGTCGTCATGCGCGGTTCCTTTATGAGGGTGGGCGTTGGGAGTGATTGACTGCGGAAGTTAATACCGATTCTTGGGCCGCGGATCAACCACGCTCGCAGCAAACCGCTCTGCTACACTCGGGCCAAGCCGTGTCCGGTTAGGCCCTCGCGGCGCAACATTTATTCCTAAAGTTCAAGGCATAGACCGTTATCTGCCCGCAGGGCGCAACGGCACAGGAGCGCGTTATGGCGGGCAAACTCGACGGCAAAGTGATCATGATCACCGGCGGCAGCACGGGCATTGGGCACGCGGCGGTACGGCGGTGCGTGGCCGATGGCGCAGCGGTACTGATTGCCGATGTCAACGAAATCCAAGGGCAGCAAGTGGCCGCCGAGATCGTCGCCGCGGGCGGGCGGGCGCTGTTTCTGGCCACCGACGTGACTCAGGCCAGCGCGGTCCAACTCGCCGTGGCAACGGCGGTCAAGCATTTTGGTCGCCTAGACGGCGCTTTCAATAACGCGGGCATCGATGGCGGTTTCACCAATACCGTCAAAATGACCGAAGCCGCTTTCGACCGGACCATCGCCGTGAACCTCAAGGGCGTGTGGTTGTGCATGAAGTACCAAATTGAGCAAATTCTCGCCCAAGGCAGCGGCGGATCGATAGTCAACACCGCCTCGGTGGCCGGGTTGGTGGGGACCCGCGGGGGCGTAGCGTATTGTGCGTCGAAGCACGGCGTCGTGGGCATGACCAAATCTGCTGCCCTCGATTTCGCTAAAAAGAAAATCCGCGTCAACGCGGTGTGCCCCGGCATTATCAAAACCCCGATGTTGGAACACATGGCCCAGCAGACCTCAACCCCGCTGGAAGCGTACGCCGCGCAGGAACCCGTAGGACGCTTGGGCGAACCACGCGAAATTGGTGACACCGTGGCGTGGCTGTTATCGGAAGAGGCGTCTTTCATTACCGGCATCGCCCTACCGGTGGACGGCGGCTGGACCGCGCTCTAGACCAGCAGGGCATTGCCCGTAACAGCCGCCGTGCCCAAGCTCGCCAGTCTCGGCACACAGGAACCCCGCGCCACCGCCTTTGCCACGGCCGTGGTGGCGCGCCCATGGGCCGTGATTGCGTTGGCCTGCCTGCTCATCGCCGCGGGCGCCTACGGGGCCTTATCGCTGCGCGTGACCAACAGCTATCGGGTGTTTTTCAACCCCGATAACCCGGAACTCCTTGCCTTCGAGGCGGTGGAGAAAACCTTCACAAAAAACGACAACGTTATGCTGGTGCTCGAGCCGCTGACGGGCGATGCCTTCACGGTGGCCAATCTCAGCGCGCTCCACGCGTTAACCGAGGCCGCGTGGAAAATCCCCTATACCAGCCGGGTGGATTCCCTCACCAACTTTCAACACACGGCGGCCGATGGCGATGAACTCACGGTGCGCGATCTGGTGGCAGCACCCGCCACGCTCGACGGACCCGCGCTGGCCGCCGTGCGCGCCACCGCATTAGCGGAACCCATCCTCGCGGGCAATTTGGTGGCACGAGATGGGCGCACCGCGGCGGTCAATGTGGTGGTGCAACTACCCGGTCAAGACGAACAACACGAAGTGCCGGCCGTCATGGCCGCCGCCGCCGCGTTGGCCCGGCAAATCGAGGCGCAATATCCCGCTGTCCGCATCCATCTCACCGGGGTGGTGGCCATGGACTACGCTTTTTCGGAGGCCGCGTTGCACGACGCGCAAACGCTCGTACCGGCCGGCTTTGCGCTGGTATTTGCGCTGGTAGCGTTGCTGCTAGGCGGTGTGGTGGTGGGGCTCAGCACCGCCTTGGTGGTGGGGTTTGCGATCGCGGCCGCGATGGGGCTGGCCGGCTATTTGGGTTATCCCGTATCACCGCCAATTTCCGCCGCACCGGTGATCATTCTCACCGTGGCGATTGCCAACTGCGTGCATATTTTGCACAGTTTCCGCGCGCACTGGGTGCCGGGTCGCACGCGCAACGCGGCGATAATTCTGGCGGTCAGTGACAACCTCAGACCTATTTTTCTGGCCAGCGTGACAACCGTCATCGGCTTTCTGAGTTTCAATTTCTCCGACGTACCGCCCTTTCGCCAACTCGGCAACATTGTGGCGTTTGGCGATCTGGCGGCCTACGCACTTGCCGTCACGCTGCTCCCCGCGTTGCTGGCAGTCCTGCCGCTGCGCGAGCCCCCGCCCCGCCACCAATTGGCGGCTGGCTTCGAGCGCTTGGTCGAGTTTGTCATTCGCCACCGTCGGGCGGTGCTGCTGGGCGGTTGCGTACTCATGGTTGCGGTGCTGGGCAATCTCCCGCGCAACCGGCTCAACGATGTTTTTTTACATTACTTCGACCAAACCACCGCCTTCCGCCGGGATGCCGATTTCACGCTCGCCAACCTCACGGGCCTGTATCACCTGCAATATGCGCTGGACACGGGGGCAGCTGGTGGCATCAGCGAGCCGGCGTTTTTAGGCGAAGTCGCGGCTTTCAGTCGCTGGTTGCGCGCGCAGCCCGAAGTGCGCCATGTGAGTTCGTTTAGCGACACCCTGCAGCGCCTCAACCAGAACCTGCACGGTGATGATCCTCACGCCTATCAGCTGCCCGCCACGCGCGAACTGGCAGCGCAGTACTTATTGCTCTACGAAATGTCGCTGCCTTTTGGGCTAGATCTCAATAACCAAATCAGCGTGGATAAATCTGCGCTGCGGCTCGTCACCGCCATTCAAACCCTGTCGAGTTCGCAAGCCATTGCGTTCAACGAACGCGCGCAGCGCTGGTTACACAGCAATGCCCCGCACGCCAAGACCGCGGTCGGCACCGGCAGCATCCTGATGTTCTCGCACATTGGTCAACGCAATATCCGCAGCATGCTGCTGGGCACTGGCGTGGCGCTGGTACTCATTTCCGGGTTGTTGTTGCTGATGTTGCGCTCCACCAAACTGGGCTTGATCAGTTTGGCACCTAACCTACTGCCCCCGGCGCTGGGCTTCGGGCTATGGGGCATCTTCAATGGCAACATCACGCTGTCGCTATCGGTGGTCACCAGCATGACCCTCGGTATCATTATTGACGACACCGTCCACTTTCTCGTGAAATACCAACGGGCGCGACTCACGCGGAACCTGAGCGCCCAAGACGCCGTCCGGGAAACCTATCGCGAAGTGGCGCCAGCCATGCTGTTTACCTCCCTGATTCTCATCGCGGGCTTTGCGGTACTGGCGCTGTCGCATTTTGAATTAAATGCCGGCATGGGCCTGCTGACCGCCATCGTGATCGGTTTGGCGCTGCTGCTGGATCTCTTGCTGCTGCCCACACTCTTATTGCTCTGCGAGGAACCCTGCGATGCGCCTGCTGGTCATCTTACTCACCGCACTCCTGCTGCCTAAACCGGCACTGGCGGCGACCCCCGAGGCACTCGGCCTCGCCATCGCCGAACAGGCAGAGGCCAGCGACCGCGGCTGGGGCGACGTCACGGCCGCGTTGAGCATGACGCTACGCAACGCCAACGGCCTGGAAAGTCAGCGCGAACTGCGGGTCCAAATATTGGAAGTCACGGGCGATGGCGACCGCAGCCTCACGTTGTTCGACACGCCCCGCGATATTGCGGGCACCGCTTTTCTGAGTTACACCCACGCGCTCACCGCCGACGACCAGTGGCTCTATCTGCCCGCGCTCAAGCGCGTCAAACGCATTGCCTCAGCCAATAAGTCTGGGCCTTTTATGGGCAGTGAATTTGCCTACGAAGATCTCACCTCCGATGAGTTAGCGAAATACCATTACACGCTGCTGCGCACCGACACCCTCGAGGGGCGCGCGGTGGACGTCGTCGAACAACAACCGCAGTATGCGAATTCTGGCTATACCCGGCGGGTGGTCTGGCTCGATCAAGCCATGCACCAAGCGCTCAAAATTGAGTTCTATAATCGCGGCAACGCGCTGCTTAAAACGCTCACGTTAAGTGATTACGCCCAGTACCTGGGCCAATACTGGCGCGCTAGCCGCTTGCACATGGTGAACCATCAGTCGGGCAAAGAAACCGACCTCGTTTGGCGGGACTACCAATTTCGAACCGGCTTAAGCCTGCGTGACTTTGATCAAAACACCCTCAAACGCTCGCGCTAAGCCCTCCAATGCACGCTCAAGACCGTGCTGCGCCACGCCGCTACTGAGCTAGGGCATACGCCGCTCGGCGGGCCAATGTTGAGGTTTAAATTTGTGTCGTTAGGCTCTCGCCCAGGCGGTCTAGCCGCCATCGTACTGTTGGTGCTGGCGTTCCTTGCGCCCAGTGCGTTCGCGGCGTACTACACCGCAGAAGCATCGACGTTTAATTGGATCAGTACGGTTGGGCACACCAAGCTGGACTCATGGACGAGCAAATGCTCGGACTCAACCGGGGACAATAAGGGCGACGACAGTCTGTCTTCTAAAAGCATTGCACTGGGTTTTAGCTTTAACTACGCCGGCACCGCCTATAAGTCCGTGAAAATTCATACCAATGGCCGCATCCAGTTCAGCAATAACGCCTGTGGCACAGTGACCAAAGTCTCCGGACCACCCCGGACTTACGCACTGGCTTATCCCAACTCCACGTTGGTGAAAAGCATGAAGATCTATGGCGCCGACCTCGATGTCTCCACCGCCGGCAGCGGCACCATTACTTATAAGTCGACAGGCACCGCGCCCAACCGAATTTTTGTGGTGAGTTGGAACAATGTGCGGGCGTGGAAATCCTCTACCGCTTTTGGCAGCGGCACCAGCTATAACCTGCAAATACAGCTCTATGAACAAGGCGATTTTTATTACCAGTACGGCGTAAACGACGACATCTCCGAGCCGCTTAACCAAGCGATGGGGCCGGCGGAAATTGGCTGGGAATACTCGACCACGGTTTATGAAGTCAAACAGCAGGGCTTGCCGGCCAACAACTCCGCCTTCCGTTTTTATAAACAATCGGCGCTGATAGGCCTCAGCGAATATCGCTTTGAAGAAACCACGCTCACCGGTGCTGCGGGGGAAATCATTAACATCGGCACCGGCGGCACCAACGGCACGCGCATTAATTCCCCCACCACCACCCTGAAGGTGAGCGCCACCGCGAACGGCAAAGTGTGCCGTGGCGTCAGCGTGCCCAGCAACGCAACGCTGGCGCAAAAGGACGCCATCGATATCGGGTTGTCACCGGCTAGCATCGGGAGCACCGGCACCATCACCTTCTGGTACAAGAGCAATAGTAGTTGGAGCTTGGAAGACAACGCGCTGTTCGACGCCACGACCACCAGCGGAAAGTGGTTCTACTTCGCAAAAATGCAAAGTGGGAAACTACGTTTCGTGGTGGCCGACAACGCCTCCTCCACCAGCGTGTTAACCCTCGCCCCCAGCACTAATTTGTCGGTCCCCGCCGGCACTTGGAAACATCTCGCCGTGACGTGGAGCCTAGCTACCAGTTCTGGCGGCTCGACGCTGCAGATTTATGTCGATGGGGTCCTGTATGGCAGTGCCAGCGGTACCACCAACGGGGTGTTGAAATCTACGCTAGGCACCCTGTATCTCGGCGATTTACGCGGCACGGCGAGCGACATCGGGAGTTCGCCCTACTCGGCCAATGGCACCTTGGATGAAGTCCATCTATACGCCACCGCGCTGAGCACCGCCGAAGTACTGCAGGATAAAGCCATCGTCCGAACTTGCGCTGGCACCGACCACTTCGCCTTCACCCACGATGGGACGGGGCTCACCTGTCAAGCAGAACAGGTGGCGGTCGCGACCCACCTAGCCGACCACAGCGCTGCCAACAACTACATCGGCACTGTCACGCTAAGCACCTCAACCGGCCACGGCGACTGGTCGTTAGTCGACGGCGTGGGGACGCTCGACAATGGTGCCAGCAACGATGGCACCGCCACTTATGGGTTTTTGTCCGGCGACGCGGGTTCTGTGGTTTTCGCGTTAAAGAACACCACCGCCGAGACCCTCAGCATCAATGTGAGCGATGGGGTGCTGACGGAGCGTTCGGGCGCGGCGACCGCCGCCGAAGACGCCAACCTCACCTTCGCCAGCGTCGCCTTCCAATTTCAGGCGGACGATAGCGCTAACGCCATCGGACCCCAAATTGCCCGCAAGCCCTCAGACGTGGCGCCGGGCGATCAGAACATCACCCTCCACGCCATCAGAACCAGCGACAGTACCGGGGCGTGCGAAGCCGGTTTAACGGGCACCTTACTGGTGAGTTTGGCGGCCGAATGCATCTCACCAGCCGCCTGTGCCGCCGGCAGTTTTAGTATCGATGGCGGCACGCCCACCACCATTAGCGGCAACGCCTCGGGTGCCGTCACCGCCTACACCTCAACGGAGTTGACCTTCGATGGCACGGGAGCGGCGCCCTTATCGGTGACCTATACCGAGGCTGGGTCCAGCCGCCTATACGCCAAGTACACCTTGCCGTTGGGCAGTGGTGGTAACTCCAGTACGGTGATGAGCGGCACCAGCAAGACCTTCGTGTGGCGCCCATTTGCCTTTGAAGTCAAAGCAACCGGTAATCTAGGCGCGAGTGCGGCCAGCGGCGTGAAGTTCACCACCGCCGGCACCACGTTTAACGGCACGGCCCGCGCAGTGGCCTGGAGCGCGGCAGACGATGCTGACGCCGACGGCATCGCTGATGGCATGACCAGTAGCGATGTTAATCCCGCCAACAACGCCACGTTGTCAGACAACACCACCACCGCCAATTACGCGCCGGGCTTGGCGCTTACCTTGAGTTCGACCCTCAGCGCGCCGGTTGGCGGCACGCACCCCGGACTAGGCGGCGCGCCCACCGCCACCTTCAGCGGCGGCACCGCGAGCATCTCTGGGCTGCGTTACGACGAAACCGGCATTATCGAAATTACCGCCGCCCAGAGCGGTAATTACTTGGGCATGGGCACCAGCGAGACCAGCGCCATTCGCGGCGCCTCCGGCTACGTCGGACGGTTTTATCCCAAACGTTTCAGCATCACGGCGAACACCCCGGTGGTTGCCAATCGCTGCGTGGCGGGCAGTTTTACCTATCAGGATCAGCCGTTCTATTTCAGCACAGCACCCACGCTGACCCTCACAGCACTCAATGCGCTGGGCCTGACCAGCGCCAATTACACCACCACGGGATTCTTCAAACTGCCCACCACCCTCGCGGGTCGCACCTATGCCAACACCGCCAGTGGCAGCCACACCCTGAGCGCCACCACCACCAGCGGGGTGACCCTGACTGGGGGTACCACCGGCACCGGTAGCGCCAGCCTGGCACTCGCCACCGGTGCTGGCGGTGACACCCTCAACTATCCTCGGGGCGCACCTGAGGCGCCTTTTAGCGCCAGCTTCACCGCCAACTTTCCAGCCACCGCCCTCACCGATACCGATGGCGCCTGCTATGACAGCGATAACAACGGCGTCTGCGAGGTGTTCGCGACCGGCAATATCACGGGCGCCAATTTGCGCTACGGCCGGCTAAAAGCCGACAACGCGCTGGGCTCGGAACTGCTGGCGCTGGCGGTGCCGGTCTATGCGCAGTACTACAACGGCAGCGGCTTCGTGCTCAATAGCGCGGATTCTTGCACCGCCATCGGCACTTCAGCGTTAGATTTCGGTGCCGGCACCTACACGGCGACCCCCGCTGCGGGGATCACCACGTTCAGCATCGGCAGCGGCAGCTCTACCGCAACACTCGGTACCGCCACCCTCAGCGCAGGCCAGTTGGGACTGCGCCTCAGCGCCCCGGGCAGCGGGGCCGTAGGCGAAATCGATTATCAAATCAACCTCACGACCGCCGCGAGCACTTGGCTGCAATACGATAGTGATAACAACGGCACCCGTACCGACAATCCCACAGGCCGGGCGAGCTTCGGCCTCTACGCCGGGCCCAAACGGATTATTTTCCGGCGAGACAGCTGGTAGCCGCTAACCTGCCACCCCCTGCACTAGCGACGGTAGCCGCTGAGGTAGGCGGGCAACGGATACGCCACCGCCTGCTTGGGGTCACGGATCCCGGGCTGCGGCGTCACGGGTAAGGGGATGACCCCCGCCCACACGGGAAAGTCGAGATCCTCGCCGTCGTCACCCGGCGCACCCTGCCGGACTTTGGCTGACGCCGACTCAATTTGCAGTGCGATAACGGTGGTGACTTTGAGTTCTTTGGCGTTGGGCTGGCGAGCCTCAGCCCAGCGCCCCGGTGCAATGTGCTCGGTCAAGCGTTCCAGCGCGGCCATTTTTTGCGCCGGGTCTTCAATGGTCTCGCCCCGACAGAACAACACCACCGAACGATAATTCATCGAGTGATTGAACACCGTGCGGGCCATGACCAGGCCGTCCAGCAGCGTTATCGCCACGCACACCGGGTTGCCCGCATTGACGTGCTCCAACATGCGGCCACCCTTCAGACCGTGAATCAGCAGTTCATCGCCCATTCGGGCATGAATGGTCGGAATCACGTAGGGCTGTCCGTCCATCGCAAAACTCACATGACAGACCAGCGCTTCATCGATAATCGGATAGATAGTGGCGGTATCGTAGACACCGCGCTTCGCGTAGCGCCGTACTTGGTTGCGCCCGGAAAGCTCAAAATCGCTCATTAGAATGTTCCTCACAGAGACCAACAGGGTCTCATCTGTGGGTGATTCTATGCGGCGAGGCCAACCCAAGACCATCGCCATGCACCAACTGATTGACCGTCGCGAGGGGCATCCTCTAGAGTCCAGCGGCTAAATAAACCATCTTGGGGAGAGTGTTGTGACGGAAGTAGTGCGCAGTGCGCGGCGCGGCCTCGCGCTGGAAATCACCATCGATCGCCCAACCCGGCGCAACGCCATTAACGAAGAAGTTTGCGCGGGCATCGCACTCGCGATCGATGCCGCAGAAGCAGACCTCGAGGTGCGTGCCATCGTCATTACCGGCGCGGGTGATCAGGCTTTCTGTGCCGGCGGGGATCTCAAACCCAACGCGGAGGGCGCACCGTTTAGCGTTAATCCGGCGCAACCCACGCACTTTGTCGTGACATTATTTCGCCGGATGCAGCAATGCCGGCTGCCTATTCTGGCCCGGGTCAACGGTCACGCACTGGCGGGCGGCTTGGGCTTGGTGTGTGCGTGCGATTTCGCGATTGCGACCAGCGACGCCCGCTTTGGCGTGCCAGAAACCCGCATTGGCTTATTTCCCATGACGATTCTGCCCTACATGCTGCGCATTATTCCCCGGCGCAAATTGCTGGAGATGTGCATCACCGGCGAACTGCTCAGCGCCTCAGAAGCCATGGCGTTGGATCTCGTCAACTATGTGGTGGAGCCCGCCGAGCTGGATGCCAAAACCGATTGGCTGCTGGCGCGCATCGTGGACAAATCGCCCACCGCGATTCGCATCGGCAAACAAGTTTTCCACGCCATTGAAGACATGACCCTAGACCAATCTTTTGAGCTCACCCAAATCATGCTGCCGGTGATGGCGATGTCGGAAGACGCCAAAGAAGGCTTCGCGGCCTTCAACGAAAAGCGCGCGCCCCAGTGGACCGGCAAATGAACCCCGAACGCATCGTCCGGATCGGTTGCGGCGCAGGCTTCTGGGGAGATAGCGCGCAAGGTCCCGCACAGCTCGTGCAGGCGGGCGGCATCGACTACCTCGTGATGGACTATCTGGCCGAAATTACCATGTCGCTGCTGGCGCGCGCCAAAGCCAAGCGCGCCGACGCCGGTTACGCCACCGATTTCGTCGAAGCCGTCATGCGCCCGCTGCTACCGGAGCTGGCGCGGCAGGGCATCAAAGTGGTGACCAACGCCGGTGGCGTCAATGCGCCGGCGTGCAAAGCGGCGTTGGAAGCGGCCATTAGCGCCGCCGGACTAAGCTTGGTCGTCGCCGCGGTGAGTGGGGACGATCTGCTCTCCCGTGCCGACCAACTCCGCAGCGCGCCGGTGCGCGAAATGGATCTCGGAACAGTGCTCCCCGCCCAGCCCCTCAGCATCAACGCGTATCTAGGCGCCACCCCCATTGCCGCCGCACTCGCCGCCGGTGCCGACATCGTCGTCACCGGGCGCTGCGTAGACAGCGCGCTGGCGCTGGGCCCTCTGATGCACGAATTTAATTGGCAGGCCGACGACTACGACCGGCTCGCGGCCGGCAGTCTGGTCGGACACCTCATCGAGTGCGGCGCGCAGTGTACCGGCGGGCTGTTTACCGACTGGCGTGAGGTGCCGGGCTGGGACAACATGGGTTTCCCGATCGCCGAGTGCCGGGCCGATGGCAGCTGCGTCATTACCAAGCCGGCCGGCACCGGCGGCTTGATCACCTGCGCCAGCGTGGGCGAACAAGTGTCCTACGAAATCGGCGACCCGACCCACTACGTACTGCCCGACGTGGTGTGTGATTTCTCCCACGTGCGGCTGGTGCAGGACGGCCCACAGCGCGTCGCCGTGAGCGGTGCACGCGGCCTGCCACCAACCCCCTACTACAAAACCTCCGTGACGTTTAGCGCGGGTTACCGCGCCACCGCCATGTTGATGATCGGCGGACGCGAAGCGCGCGCCAAGGCACAGCGCGTGGCGGAGGCTATTCTCACGCGCACACGCCGACTCTTCGCTGAGCGTGCGCTCAGTGATTATCAAGAGACCTCAATCGAGATTTTGGGCGCGGAATCCACCTACGGCCCACATGCGCGCTGCGGCGATACCCGTGAAGTCATCCTCAAGCTCGCGGTAGCCCACCATGAGGAACGTGCGCTCAAACTTTTTGCGCAGGAAATTTTTCCGGCGGCAACCGCCATGGCCCAAGGACTCACCGGTTTTTCGGGTGGTCGCCCTAGCGTGCAGCCCATCGTGCGGCTGTATTCCTGCCTCATCGACAAAACCCAAGTGCCGATTGCAGTGGACGTTGCCGGCCAGCAACTGGCCATTGCCGCACCGCTGGCGCACACGCTAGACCCGCCACCCGACCTCACGCAAAGTCCGCCTAGTGGCGCCGTGCTCACCACAGAACACAACGCCCCCACCGTACCGCTGTGGCGAGCCGCCCACGGACGCAGCGGCGACAAAGGCAATTCAGCGAACATCGCGGTACTGGCGCGGCATGCTGAACTACTGCCCCTGCTGCGCACACAACTGACCGCCGAGGCGGTTGCTGACTATTTTGCCCATCTCGCGGAAGGGCCGGTAACCCGTTATGAGTGGCCCGGATTGACCGGATTTAATTTTGTGCTGGAACGTGCACTGGGCGGCGGTGGCACCGGCTCCTTGCGCCACGACCCGCAGGGGAAAGCCTACGCCCAACTGCTGCTGGATTTTCCGCTCCAGGTCCCCCTCGCCCTCCACGCCTTGCTGCGAATAGACGACACCGCCCCCACGCTCGGAGCCACCTCATGCTAAAAAACGTGCTGATCGCCAATCGCGGCGAAATCGCCTGCCGGATCATCCAAACCCTGAAAAAAATGGGCATTGCTAGCACGGCCGTCTACCATTTTGCCGACCGCGGAGCGCCCCACGTGGCGGCCGCCGACCACGCCATTGAACTAACCGCCACCGTGCCCACGGCGGCCTATCTCGACACCGCCCAATTGCTGGCCGCGGCCCGCACGGCCGGTGCCGACGCGATTCATCCCGGCTATGGTTTTCTGGCAGAAAACGCCGTTTTTGCCGCGGCGGTGGAAGCCGCCGGGCTGGTGTTCATCGGTCCCCAGCCCGAGGTCATTCGCCTGATGGGGGATAAAATCCTCGCGCGTGAATTTGCCGTGGCGCAAGGTCTGCCGGTCGCGCCCAGCTGCCAGCAAGATGGCACGCTGGCCGAGTTCGTGGCGCAAGCCAGCGCCATTGGGTTTCCGCTGCTGATCAAAGCCGCGGCCGGCGGCGGCGGCAAGGGTATGAGCATTGTGCGCTCGGCTGAGGAATTGCCCGCCCGCGCCAGTACCGCCAGCAGCGAGGCGCTGCGTTATTTCGCCGACGGACGGGTGTACGCCGAGCGCTATTTGGAGCGGCCGCGCCACATCGAAGTACAAGTATTTGGCGATGGTCGGGGCCACGTCGTGCATCTTTTTGAGCGCGAATGTTCGGTCCAGCGCCGCTTCCAAAAAATCATTGAAGAATCACCGGCGCCTAATTTGCCGGTCGCGTTGCGCGATCGCATCTGTGCTGCGGCCGTGCAACTGGCAGCGGCGGCCGGCTATCGCAACGCGGGCACGGTGGAGTTTATTTTGGCACCGGACGGTGAGTTTTATTTTTTAGAGATGAATACCCGTCTGCAGGTGGAGCACCCGGTCACCGAATTCGTGACCGGGCTGGACCTCGTGGAACTGCAACTGCGCCTGGCGGGTGGTGAGGCCTTCACCCTGCAGCAGGACGATATCGTGCAAACCGGACACGCCTTCGAATGTCGTATTTGTGCCGAACAACCCGAACACGATTTCCGACCGGCTACCGGCCGCATCGAAATTCTCCAGCCACCGCAGGGTGCTGGCGTCCGCTTCGATGGCGGCCTGCGGGTCGGCTTGCCGATCACCGCAGCCTTCGATTCCATGCTCGCCAAGCTGATTACCCATGCCCCCACGCGCGCAGAATCTGCGGCGCGAATGCGCGCGGCACTCGCCGAACTGGTGCTACTAGGCGTTGACCATAACGTGGACTACTTAGGGCGCATCTTCGCGCATCCAGAATTTCTGGCCGGCCGCCTGCACACGGGCTTCGTGGTAGAACAAGCGGCACAACTGGTCGCCGAGCCACTGACCCCGGCAACGCGTGCGGCCGTGCTACTCGCCGCCGTGCTGGGCACCGATGAATTCTCGCGACTCGCCTACGAGTGTCCCGAGCCGCACGCAAGCATCGGGCACTGGCGCAACTAGGCCCCGCTATCCACCTCTTCGATATCCCGGACTCACGCCATGCCTACCCAGCTAACGCTCGACGGAAT
>CAMAXW010000033.1 GCA_945862315.1 Klebsiella pneumoniae | reverse complement strand
ACCCCGCTACGGCGGGGTTTTTTTTGCCCGCAGCGGCGCGCACCTATTTAGGCGCTGCGGCACCGGTGCTACGCTGCTCCCACCCACAGCGCCAGCCCTTTAATGATTACCCAATGCCCTGACTGCAACACCGTATGCCAGCTCAGCGCGGAAACCCTCCGCACGACAATGGGCATGCTGCGCTGTACCCAATGCCGCACGGTGTTCAACGCGCTGGCACGGCTGCGCGACACCCCCGAAATTCAACCCAGCCCGGCCCAGCTCAACGTGCCGGCGGCGGCCCCGCACGCGGAGGATCTCAGCGCAGCAACACTGAGTACCGCCAACCCCACCACCACTAGCGCGCCGGGCGAGCCGCGCGGGGCGGCGATAGCGCGGGCGCTGCTGGGCCAAACATTTTCTTTAGCGCTGCGTAATTTGGCCCGCCATCGCCGCCGCACCGCGCTGGGCGTGGCCGCCATTAGCTGCGGCGTCGTGGCGCTGGTGTTGGCGGGTGGCTTTGCCGAATGGATGCAGTGGGCCGAGCGCGAAAGCACTATCCATTCGCGCCTCGGGCATGTGCAAATTGTCAAACGTGGCTACTACGAGAACGGGGTGGCCGATCCGTATCAGTATTTAATGGCCGACAACACCGTACCCCTAGCCCAGCTGCGCGCCCTGCCCCATGTCAAAGCCGTCACGCCGCGGCTGGCGTTTTCTGGCCTTATTTCCAAAGGCGAAACCACCGTCAGCTTTATGGGCGAAGGGGTGGCGCCAGAAACCGAAACCGAGGTCTCTAAAGAACTCATCGTCCACGCCGGTGAAGCCCTCAGCAGCGCGGCCCCTAACGGGGTGATCCTCGGCAAAGGCTTGGCCGCGAGCTTGGGCGCTAAGGCCGGCGATAACGTGGTGCTGCTGACCACCGTGGACGGCGGCAGTGTGTCGGCCATTGACGCCCAAGTGCGCGGGGTCTTCCACACCGCCGTGCAGGCCTTCGACGAAGTGGCCCTGCGCGCGCCCATTGCGCTTGCCCGCCAGTTGGCCAAAGCCGACGGCGTGCATCAGTTTATTGTGCTGCTAGACGAAACCCCCCACACCGACGCCATGGTGGCCACCCTGCGCGCGCTGCTCCCGCCTACCCCCAGCGGACTGCAAATTGTGCCGTGGCTAGACCTCGCCGATTTTTATAAAGCGGTGGTGGCGTTGTTTTCCCAGCAAATGAACTTTGTACGCACCATCATCGCCGTCATCATTGTGATGAGTATTTCCAACACGCTGGCCATGAGCGTCATGGAGCGCACCAGCGAAATTGGCACCCTGATGGCCGTGGGTTTTCGCCGTCGTAGCGTCATGCGCCTGTTTGTCAGCGAAGGCTTGGTGATTGGTTTAATCGGGGGGCTGGGCGGTGCTGCGCTGGGCTATGTGTTGGCGCAACTCATTTCGGCCGTGGGCATTCCCATGCCGCCAGCGCCGGGCATGGATGCCGGCTTTACGGCCAGCATTCTGGTGACCTGGACACTGGTGATCAATGGTTTTCTGGTGGCGGTGATTTCCGCGGTGCTGGCCAGCCTGTATCCGGCATGGAAAGCCTCGCGTTTAGAAATCGTCGATGCGCTGCGGCGCGCGCGCTAGCGAGTACCCCATGGCATTCATGAACCTCAAATTTGCTTTGCTGAATCTGGCCCGCCAGAAAGCCCGCACCGGCATGACGCTAGCCTCCATCGTGTTTGGCGTGGTGGGGCTGATTTTGTCGGGTGGCTTTGTGGAGGATATTTATATCCAGCTGCGCGAGGCGACCATTCATTCGCAGCTGGGACATCTGCAAGTCAACGCGCAGGGCTACGCCGCCAACGCTGCGCGCGAACCCTACGGCCACCTGATTGCCGCGCCCGAAAAACTTCAAGCCAAAATTGCGGCGGTGCCCGGCGTTACCGACACCCTCGTGCGGCTGAACTTCTTTGGCCTGATCAACAACACCAAAACCGACCTCCCCATTGTGGGTGAGGGCGTGGAGCCGGCCAAAGAAGCGAAGCTCGGCAGCTATCTCACCCTCATCGAAGGGCGCACGCTCACCGATAAAGACGCCTACGGGATTTTGCTCGGTGAGGGCGTGGCAAAATCCCTCAATCTGCAGGTGGGGACGTTTGTCACCGTGATGGCCAACACACCAGATGGCGCGCTCAACACGCTGGAGTTCGAAATTGTGGGGGTGTTTCGGACGTTCTCTAAAGATTTTGACGCCCGCGCGGTGCGCGTGGCCCTGCCCGCCGCGCAGGAGTTAGTAAACGTCAGCGAGGTGCACACCATTGTGGTGTCGCTAGCCGACACCCTGACCACGCAGACCAGCGCCACGGACGTTCGCCGCGTGTTGGCAAGCGACGCCATGGACGTGCGCACATGGATTGAGCTCGATGACTTCTACGCCAAAACGGTAGACCTCTACGAAAGCCAGTTCGGGGTGTTGCAATTCATTATCTTGCTGGTGGTGCTACTGAGTGTGGCCAACAGCGTGAATATGTCGGCCTACGAGCGGGTGGGGGAATTTGGCACCCTCAAGGCGCTGGGCAAAACCAGCCGGGATATTGCCTGGCTCATTATTATCGAAAATTCGCTGTTGGGTTTGATCGGCGCCACCCTAGGCTTAGGGCTGGGCGTGGCCTTGGCCTTAGGCATTTCCGCCGTGGGCATTCCCATGCCGCCACCACCCAACTCCAACGCCGGCTATACCGCTTATATCCGCTTGGTGCCTTTGGTGTTGACGCAATCTTTCCTCATTGGCTTGGGGGCTAGCGTGCTGTCATCGTTCTTGGCGGCACGCGGGGCGGCGCGGGTGCCGGTGGTGGACGCCCTGCGTCAGAATATCTAGGGCGGCTGAGTGTCTGGCGCCGCCATGGCCAAAATGTTTGCGCGCGAGCTGCTGGCACGCCAGGTTCAACCGCGCCAGCTGCCGCCCTCCACCTTGCTGGGCGACACCGGTGTGCTGGCCGCCATGCGCGAAGGTGGACAAATAAACGGCCGCACGGCCGCTGGCTATCTGTATCACAGCGCCAGAATCTGCCAAGTGCTGCAAGGGCGCCCGCACTGTTGGGATTTGGGCTGCGGCAGTGGCGTGCAGTTGCTGCAGGTGGCGGCACTCAACCCAGCTATTCATTTTACCGGGGTAGACCGTAGCGCCTGCCTGCTGGCGCAGGCGGCGGCCGACGCCGAGCGCTTGGGACTGGGCAATGTGGCTTGGCGGCAAGATGACATCACCACCCTCGATAGCGTACCGAACGGCAGCGTTGCGGCGGTCATCTGCACGATGGCGCTGCACGACCTGCCGGATGTGGCGGCACTGGCGCGCACGCTGCAGAGTATCGCGCGAGTGAGCACACCCGATGCGGCGCTCTACATTGAGGACTTTTGCCGCCTAAAGTGCGCCGAATCGGTCAAGTTTTTTCTCCAGCTCAACGCCCCGCCCACCCCGGATGCGTTCAGCGCCCTATACCGGGCTTCGCTCGCAGCCGCCTTCACCCGCCCAGAACTGAGCGCCGCCGTGAGACTAGCGTTGCCCAACGCCACCTGCCACACAACATTTTTAGTGCCGTTTCTGTTGGTGGCACATTCGCCCACCCAGCCCTTGCCGCACGCGCAAAAATTAGCGCTACAAACCCTGCGCGCCGCCCTGCCGCCGAGCGCCCGCCGCGACTTGGAGGAACTCCAGAAATTTTTCGCCCTGGGCGGCTTTGGCGGCAAACTTTTCGACTGATGCGCTGGCAGCGTGCGTGGTGGTGGGTGGGGATCGCGACGGGCGAGGTTAACGCGTGACCTGACCCTACGCGCGCTTGGCGCTGAGGTAATAGCGCAGCACCTGCGCGAGCACCGCTTGGTTGTCCGGTGCTGCCACACCCAAAGCGGCCAGTCGCTGGGTGGTAAGGTCGTTGCCAAACTGCTGGATGCCGGAGAGGTAATCCAAATAAACCGGCAGGGTGCTGATGGCGCGCCGCTCGCGTTCGGGCAACAAGCGCCCCACACCGTTCATGATGCGCAGAAAATTGGCACGTGAGAAATCCAGCTGCGGCAGCCAGCCCATGCGCCCGGCTTGCCGAAACAACTGGCGCACCAACGCGCGCAATTCAATGAGCCGCACCGCGGCGGCTGGCCCAGAGCACAAATGAAAAATTTGCCCCACGGTGTCCGGGGTACGCGAGGCCACGGCAATGGCCTGTCCCACATAGTCGTTGGGCACGATATCCAGCGTGGCGGCGCCCAGTTGCGGATAGATCCCAAAGGTCCGCATGCCGCTTAAAAACTCGCAAATAAAATAGAAAATCTGAAAATGAATGACCGCCCCCGTGGTGGCATCGCCGACCACCATACTGGGTCGGTGCACCGTGGCGGGTAGCCCTTGGTCGATGGCCTTGCGCACGAGGGTCTCGGCCTCTGCTTTCGAGGCCTCGTAGGTGTTATGAAATTCTCGCGGCTCGTCCAGCCAGCGCTCCGGCAACGGCCCACTGCGCCGCCCGCCCACGCCCACGGTGGAGACAAACTCTACCTTGTGCAGTTGGGTGCAACGCTGGGCCAGCGCGATCACGCTGGAGACCGGAAATAAGGCGGTCTGACGGGCTTCTTCCAGCGGCAGATTCATTTTGACGCTGGCGGCGCAATGAATGATGTGGGTGCAGTGCTGGGTTAAATCTTGTTGATCGTGGGAGCTCAAACCCAGTGCTGGCTCGGTGATTTCACCGCTCACGGCGTGCACCCGCGCGTTGAGGTCGGCGGCTTTTAACTGGGGATAGTGCGCCAGCCAAAAGGCTTTGAGCTCGTCCAGCCGTGCTGCCAAATCTTGCCCTTTTTTGGGCCGCATGAGCACTTGGAGGGTAACCTCGGGATAGGCCAACAAAGGTGGCACGATGGCGCTGCCCACCACGCCTGAAGCCCCGGTGACAAGATAATGGGTCATGTGTCTTCCTTAGGCCGTGATCATCAGGGTGTCTGGGCCAAGCGTCTCGCAAAAGCTCGCCGCCGCGGTTTGCTCCAGGCGTTCGAACAGGCGATTAAGGGCCGCCGCGTGCTGTTCTTCAATGATTTTACGGCGCAGCTTGAGGTTGCTGGTGAGTTCGCCCGTATCGATAGTGAAAGCCCGACGGTAAACCAGCAACGCGGCTGGCCGTAGATAGTCCGGCTCCTCTTGCATGACTTCGGCAACGGCTGCCGCCACCCGCTTCGCGTAGGCCGCAAAAGCGCCGGCATCCTGCAGGGCCGGCAAGGCTTCTAAGGCCGGGGTAATCAGCGCGACCACCGCTTTGCGACCCGCCCCAAACGCCACGGCTTGGTCTACTCCGGGGATGCATTTCAAGCGGCCCTCCACCGCGACGGGTGCCACCTTGCGACCCGTGGAGGTTTTGAAAATCTCCGACTTGCGACCGACCAGCCGCAACCGTCCATCCGCGCCCAGCACGCCCGTATCGCCGGTGGCCAGAAAACCCTCGTCATCCACCGGGGAAGTAGACGGGTCGGCGTGCAAATAGCCCTGAAAAACCCCAGCGCCACGCACTAAGACCTCGCCATCCTCCGCAATGCGCACCTCGTTGCCCGCCAGCACCCGCCCCACCGAGCCAAATTCAAAATCGCGGACTCGGTTAACCGCAATGGGCACCACGTTTTCGCTCAGGCCGTAGGCCTCCAACACCAACAGGCCCAAGCCGTGGAAACGCTCCAGCAGCCAGCGTGGAAACGGTGCTGAACCGCTCACCATGAAACGAATTTCACCCCCCATGATGGCGCGCAGACGCCGCAGCACCAGACGCTCCGCCAGCCAATGCGCAACCTGCCCCGCCGGCGTGAGTGCATGGCCTGCACGCGCGGCGGCCGCCGTGCGTTCGCCCACGGCCATCGCCCAGTGCGCCAAGCGGCGAATCGGCGCGGGCTGCCGGGCCAAATTTTGCGTAATGCCGTCGTTGAGTTTCTCGAAAAAGCGCGGCACCGCAATAAAAACCTGCGGTCGAATGGCGGGCAGGTGGGTCATGACGGTGCGCGGATCGGCCACAAAATAAGTTTGTGCGCCGCGCCCGGCCGCGCAAAAATTGATCATGCGCTGAAATAAATTAGACAACGGCAGCCAGCACACCAACCGGTCTTCGCCGGTGATTTCGGGAAACGCGGCCAGAATACTGGCCACCGCCAAGCTCACCTGCGCGTGCGTGTAAGCAATGCCTTTAGGCGCGCCGGTGCTGCCTGAGGTAAACACCAGCGTGGCAATACTCTGCGGCGTCGGCGGCACGGGCGTGACGACAGGCTGCGTGGCGAGTGTGGCCAGCGTCCACCAAGCGCCGGTCCACGCCACCGGCGCGGCGTCACCACTCAAACACAGCACCCGGGGCACAGCATCACGCGCGGCGAGGGGAATTCGCAGAAAGCTGGCAGCATCCCCCACCACCAACAGCTGAATGCCGCTCGCAGCTAGGAGGTCGGCTAGGCGCGCCGGTTGCTCGTGCGCATCCAGGCCCACCACCGCCGCCCCCGCCAAGAGTGCGGCCACTTGGGTTAACTCCCACTCCAAACCGGTGGGCGCCATGATGCCCACGCGCTCGGCATTCGCCAGCCCAAGCCCGCATAACAGCCCGGCGCGGGTGTGGGCTTGGGTCATGAAATCAGCCCACGCGACCGCCTGCCAGTGGCCATCCACTAGCGAATGAAACGCCGGCGCCGTGGGGGCAACGGCGGCCCGCTCTGCGTAATAGTGTGTGAGTACTGCTGACAACGGATGGTGAACCCAATGCGGGCTTTGAGAGCGCGCTTTAAGTAGGCAGGATGGGGTCGTAGGCACCCTGCGGCAACGTGATTTGGAGATCGGCGGCGGTCATTTCTAGCCACTTGAGGTGCTCGGTGACGTGCCGTCCGAGGAACCAGCGGCGTTTGATCATGAGATCGACCAACGGCCCCATCACCCGCCATTCCGAGAGCTTCGCTTTACCCTCGCGGATGAGGGTGGCGAATTCTGGTGCGTAAGGGTTGTAACCAAAGTGCAGCAGATCCGAATACATCAACAACCAGTTGATGGGGTAGTTACTAAAAATTGGGCTGGCGTTACGCGAGCTGGCAATGAGTTGCTTTTCCACGACGATTTTCATGGCGAGATCTTGGTCGTATTGCCAAGCGTGGAAGGGTGCGAGATAGCGTGGAAACTGCGTGCCGGGCGCGTAGCTGGCGGGATTAAAAAAACGGCTGAGCTCGGCCGGGCTGAACTGACCGCAGCGCTGGAGCTCCGGGGGGGTCCAATCGGTTTTCTCGATCAGCGGGCGGGAAAACTCGTACAGCATGCGTTCGGGTTCTGGCTGGCCCGGCGAATAACCGGCCAATACCAGCGGAATGTCTTTCTCTATGGCCAGCTTGATGGCGTCGCCCTCAAACAGCGGCGCGTAGACATAAGACACCGTGTACACCGCACCGCGCGCCTCTTGGTGACGCAGCAGATAGGCAAAAATGCGGCGATAGAACTCGCCGGGTGGCGCAAAAGTGAGGTGGTCGATGTTGAGCTTGGCCAAGGTCTGGCGAATGTTTTTCCACGCCACCGGTGGAATGTTCACGTCTACCGTGAACGCCAACACCCGCAGCTTGTACTCCACCACCAGTTTGTAGAGCAGCCAAGCGCTGTCTTTGCCGCCACTGAAGGGCACGAGGCAGTCGTACTGGCCGCGCCCACGACAATCTTCCAAAGCAGCTTCTAAATCTGCTTCGTAAACGGCGCGTTGCGCTTCGGTGATTTCGGCCGCTTTGGGCGAATATTCGCGGCACGCCACGCACACCCCGGTGGCGTCAATTCCAGCGCCTGCCACACTTGCCGGCAGCAGACAGCGTTTACAACGTTGCATCGGCGCATTCTCCTGTGGTGGGTAAAAGCCCCCGCATATGGCGCGATAATACGCTGACTGCTGCGCCCTTAGCGCGTCATTTTTCGATTACGCGGGCCAGCAGCGTGGATAAAGTGTCTTCTGCGCTTGCCAGTTCGCTGTATCGCATGCGAAAGGCCTCAACGTGGTTGGTCAACGCGCCCAGCATTTGGAAAGCCTGCCGCCCCAGCAGCGCATAGTTGAAACAATTCTGGGTGAGGTCGGTAAAACATTCCGCCGCCGGCACTGCGGTGAGCGTGGTGGCGCTGCCGCGCTCGTAAGTGGGAAACACGACCAAGCGTGGCCGAGCGGGTTCGTGCATGGCTTGAATGTGCTCGTCGCCGGGGCGCAGGTGGGCCACGGTGCCCTTGCGAGTGCCGGGAATACGGGGCCCAAATTGAGCCTGCGGCACGGCGTTCTGAATGACGTCGATGGCGTCATTTTTTAAGGGAATCAGCCGCGGGAAAGCGTGCAAGTCCAACGCTTGATTACGCACCAGGGTGAACTCGTCTGATAACAACCGCCAGCCGCGGTGAATGAGATAAGCGCTCAGGGTGCTTTTACCGGCCCCCGGCACGCCCGGCATCAGCACGGCATGTCCCTGCTTTGCCACCCCTGCCGCGTGCAACATCACATATTGATTGGCGTGGGTGGCCACACACCAGTTGAAGCTCCATTCTAGGTTGGCGAGCAGCGCTTCAAGGGGGAAGTCGGTGAAGGCAAGACCATCTTCAAGGCAGATTTGCCGTGGTCGGTCGCGCCAACGGTCAACCCAAGCCTGCGGCTTGAGGGTTAACTGCGCGTCGGCAAAGCTGCCCTCGGCAGCGAGCGGGTAATTTGGGTAGTAGGCATGCAGACAATCGGCCAGTACGGGATCGGCACCCTGAATCCGCAACACGAAAGGGCCCGCTTGTAGGCTTAGCCCCGCCGCGCAACGCGCGCCCAGTGCGGCACGCGAGAGTTGGCGCAACGTGGTGCCGATCATGAGGCGACGCGCTGGATCAAGCCCAGCCGGTCGAGCACCCGTAGGGTATCGGTGATACCTGTCAACAATTGCGTGTCGTCATCCACTTCGTAGCGGGCCAGCATCGCCTCATACAGTGCGGCTTGGGTCAGGGTGTGGGTTGCCAGCACCGCCAACACCGCCGCGGCGATCTCATTGAGAAAATGGGTTTGCCCCGAGCGCGCATCGAAGGCGAAATGGGCTTCACCCCAGTGCTGCCATTCGAGCGCTGCGGTAGCATCGGCAGTCCAACCGAGGCCTTGGGTCATCGCGTCACGCGCCCACTTGGCTGACAAACCGTGCGCTTGCGCGGCGCCGGCTTACCGGCACCAGTACGGCCCCCGTACCCGCACTCGGCAGCCCCGCGGTCTCCCGCAGCCCGATCACTTACCGCCTTTGCTACCGCCTTTGTCGTCATCGTCATCGTCATCGCCATCGCCATCGTTACCGCCGGGGGTGCCCCACAGGGATTTTAGGCATGCGCCCGATGCGCTGGTGATAAAGCTGCCAGCACAAGCGGCAGTCTCGCCATAACCCAAGAGACTTCCGTCGGCCGAACTGAAGTGGCAGAGCGCATAGCGTTTTTGATCGCACCCTACCTCGCTAATACCAGTCTGGGGATTCGCTATCGTGCCGTCCAGATTCATCCAGACCAGCGTCGAACTGCCGCAGGTCATCCCTTTGAAATACTTGGCTTCGGAGTCTTCGCAGTCATCGTCATCGTCATCGTCATCGTCGCCGTCGCTGCCCTTGCCGCCCTTATCGTCATCGTCGTCGCTGTCCTTGCTGACCTTCCTGCTCGCAAGGGTCACCTCTTGGCGGTACCAGCCGTCCGGGGCTTCGGTCAAATTAGGCACGTTGGTGGGTGGGTCTTTCTCCGCGCAGCTCAAGCTGCTTCTGGCCGTTGCCTGCGCTGCCACCGAGTTAAGGGTCATCACCACCGGTAACGCCAAAGTGGTGCCTTTGAGGAAACGCCGTCTCGTCGCCGCGTTGTCGGGGCTGGGAGCCGGGTCTTGCAAGGCCGTCGGGAGGGTAGGTGGATGTTCCATCAGCTAGTCTCCTAGCGCTAAGCTCAGCGTGCTGGCAGTGATGTTGCCAGAACGCCGCTGCGCTGTTTTTAGGATGATTTTATGACGCATACTCAGTAGCAGCCAACTTGTCACAGCGTCGCTGTGCGATGCCATATTGTGGAAGCGTGGCGAAGTAAATCCAAGCGTTACCGACCATAAATTTGTTAAGAATTGTTACAATGTTTGATCACAAGCTCTTGTTAACCGCTTTAAGGGTTCCTAGCACGCTCGCGACGCTGCCGCTCAGCGCTTGGCAGGGCATACTCACGCTGGGACGTCGGCATGGCGTGTCCGGCCGGTGGTATGGGCAACTCAGCGCCGCAGGCCTCCTCGAGGAAGTGCCGGCAGCGGTGCAACGGCATCTGTGGTCCGACCAAGTGGTGGCCGCAAACCATGTGCGCGCCGCCCGCTGGGAGCTCAATCGGCTGGCCCACGTGTTTACCACCACCGGCGTCAGCTGGACCTTGCTCAAAGGTGCGGCGTACATCGCCGCTGAGCTTCCGCCCGGTGACCATCGCCTGCTGTCCGATGTGGACATTCTGGTGCCCGAGGCGTCACTCGACGTCGTAGAAGCCTTGCTGCTGGGCTGCGACTGGCGCAGCCCGCCCCACGATGAGTATGACGACCACTACTACCGTGCGTGGATGCACGAACTGCCCCCTCTGCAGCACCGATTACGCGGCACGGTACTCGACGTCCACCACAATATTTTGCCGCGCACGAGCCCGCGTTGCCCGGACGCCGCCGAGCTAATCGCGCGCCGCGTGCCGTTGCCGGACGGCCTATTTATGCTGGCCCCGGCCGATGCGGTATTGCACAGCGTGCTGCACGGCTTTTGGGGGGGCGAACTGACCAATTGTCTGCGCGACGTATTAGACGTACACGAGCTGGTGCAGACATTTGGCCAGCGTTTAGGCGAAAGCTTTTGGCTTGATCTGCAAACCCGGGCGCAGGCTTTGCAAGCCGTGCGCCCGCTGCTATTGGCGCTGCACCAAGCCGAACAAAATTTTGGCACGCTGCTGCCGCCAGATTTTTTACGCACGCTCAAGCAGTGCGACCGACTGTGGATCCCACGGGCGCTAACCAATGCGCTTATCGGTGAGGTTTTTTTGCCCACCTTGCCGCCCAATCGGCGCGAGAAGCTCGCCTTAAAAGCGCTGTTGCTACGCTCACACCTGCTGAAAATGCCCTTGCGTCTGCTGCTGCCCCATTTGAATTACAAGCTGGGGCGACGCTTAGCGGCGCGGGCGAAAACCCGGCGCAAAGCGGCCCAGAAGGCACAGGGAAAGCCAGCCCGCTAGTCGGACTCGGTGGGCACGGAGTGCAGCAAATCGCGCTGGATAATCTGCAGTAACTCGAGAAGTTGAGGGGACAAACGGTCTTCAAAGCTGCTGCCTTCCAGACAATAAGGCACGCGCAAACCGTGATGATCCACCGCCTCGCCAATTTTGTTGAACACGATGCCATAGGCGCGCAGGCGACGCGCGAGCTTGGGTTCCATGAGGGCGAATACGCGCTCTAAGCCCCGCAGCGTGCCCATCACGGCGGCCCCAAGGTAGAGCCCAACTGCGATGTGCGGGAAGCCTCGCCGTTCGGGGCGTGTTGGGTTGGTGTCTTCTTCCACATCGGTGACCGCAGCGTCGCGTTCTCCGGTGCGCCGCCGAAAGTCGCTGATCACGGCAACCCGGGAAATTTCACCGGCTACCTCGCGCCAATCGGCGGTGTAACTAGCGGCGAGTTCGTCCGCAGAAACTTGCGCCGCCACTTCAAAGGGGAAGGGTGTCGCCGAGACGTCAGGATCCACCATCACCAAACGCACACAGCCGATATAGCGTTGAGTCGCGCGATGCCGCAACAGACAAAATGCAGAACGGGGGTCATTGATATCGGTTTCTTCACCATTTGGAAATTGCGTTTGCTGCTCCCAGCCTAGCTCCTGCGCGTAAACCTGATAACGCAAACGAAATACCTCGCGGCGTAAGGCCGGGGTATTGGCCGCCACTATCTCGAAATAGCGTTGGAAGTCGCCGGCGAGTTCATCCATGACAAATTGCTTCCTGATCTTGGCAAATGACGGTGCTGCTCCGCCCTGCTTGCCTGTTATTGGGTGACCGGTATGGTAATGGCACGCACGCCCAGCGTGCCCCATCCATCGTTGCTAAAGTACGTATTAGGAAGCCTTTATGCCAGCTCACCCGCCACGCCCACGAGACCTCGCCGAGACCCTTGTTTTAGCCTGCGACGCGGCATCATTCGGTGCTCGTCGGCCGATCATGCCACAAGCACCGCCCCGCCTAGCACCCCCGCCCCCCAAGCCCCACGCGCCTCCACTCACCTACGCCTACGCGCTGCGCGAACTCCTGCGCGCCACCACCTGTCGCGATGAGGGCGCAGCGTTGCCACCGTGCGAATTCCCAGACAAAGCGCACGGTCCTGGTGTTGACGGATCAGCCATTACGAAGGTCAGGCAGAGGCCACCGGCACTTGCGGGGCGAGCGGCAAACTGATGCGGAAAGTGGTCCCTAACTCGGGCACGCTGGTGACGGCGAGTCGACCGCCGATCGCGCTGACCACCTGGAGGCTTTCGTAAACGCCAATGCCCATACCGGCACGGCCTTTAGTCGTCTCGAAGGGCCTGAACAACTGGTTTTGGACAAACTCTTCGCTCATGCCACAGCCGGTGTCGGCAATTTCCAGCACCGCCCGATCGCCACTTTCCAGCAGTGTGAGCACCACCGTGCCCGGAGCACGCGTGGCCTCCTGCGCGTTCTGTACCAAATGTTCCACCACCGCTGTCAAACGTTCTCGGTGGGCCAGAATAGGCAACGCTACCCCTGCCGGCACCAAGCTTGGTTGGGGTTCGCGGTTGGCCATCAGGCGCAGCGCCGTACTGACGATGTCGCCAAAGTCACAGGGCTCTAGGCGACGCTCATCGGGTGTTTGTCGCAAGGCCGCGAGCATGCGATTGGTTTTCGCCACGGCATCCCCAATGGTAGTAAACGCATCGTCGATAAAGTCAGGCTTGTCGCGATGTTTCTCGGCATTGCGCACCACCAGTGACAGCTGGGCGACGATATTTTTTAGGTCGTGCACCAAAAACGCCGACAGCCGATTAAAGGCATCGAACTGGCGCGCATCGGCCAGCGCATCACTCGCCCGCAAGAGGGCGAGATAACCAGCCACCTGACGCGCCATCGTGCGCAGGAGTTGACGATCTTCCCAGGTGAGGGTGTTGTCGGTGCGTCGTTCGCCCAACACCAAAAATGCCAACAATTCCTCGCGATAAATGATCGGCACCACCAGCCACGCCTGCGGCAAGTGCAACAACCACACGGGAATGAGTTCGGTGGTATCAATGGTTGAACTGGCCGCGGCCTGTTTTAAGTCGATGGCAGCATCATCGGCACCCAAACGTCGCACCAAGGGATGATCCTCCTCGAGGGTGCGCTCGTTGGGCAATGGCATGGTCCACTGCGCCGTTGCCATAAAGCCGCCCGTGGCGATTTTCTGCCACAGCAGTCCACCGGTGGCGTCCATTACGTCGGCGAAAGCCCGCAGCATGCTTTCGCGCATTTCCACCGGGGCAGTGCCACTTTGCGCTAGGCGCCCCGTGAAGGACCACCACGCATCCTGATAATCATATTGGTTAGGGTAGAAATGTTCGGCGACAAAATTTTTGAGACGCGAACGCAGGGTGGTCGAGGCCAGCACCGACACCAAAAACACTACCGAAAGAAACAACACGAGGATGCGCAGCACACCACCCCAGCTGCCACCAAAGGCCTGCACGTAATAACCGGCCAGCGACATCAGCAACAGATAACTGCCCGCCGCCGCCAGTACCGTGGCGTGGAAAGCCACTTTCCGCGAAACAAAAAGGTGCGGCCGCAGCTGTCGGGTACGGCTCGCAGCGATGAGGATCAAAGGCGCCAGCAAGGTGTTCACGCCGGCCCGAGCATTCCATAGGTCGGCGTTTAACCGGCCAAATAACGCACCTTCGGCATATAGGTAAAAGTCGTAGCAAAAGACCAAGCCCAGACCCAGGCACAAATGTTTGATAAACCAGCGGGCATCTGGATGCGTGTGGCGATACAACTGCTCCACCAGCATTAGGCAGATTACCGATTGCACCAACAGACCGGGATAAATCACGAGCATGGAAATGCGGTCTTGGAACTGGTTCAGCCAATTGCCGGTGGAGGCGAGCATGACCCCCGCGATACCAACGGCGCTGGCACCCAAAATCCGCCGCAGCACGCGCACGCGGGCGTTGTAGCCGGCATCAGCGGTAGATTTAATCGCGCCCGCCAAGACCCAGCCCCAGGCGCTGTCACGCAGCAATTCTGCTATCACCAGCCCACCAGCCACCCACGGCGGTGGGCTGGCCTGTGCGTGCACGGCTTGCAATACCAGCCACGCGGCGTTGATCGTTGCCGCCGTCACGAGCGGCACCCAGAGCAGAGAGCTGCGATAGAGCGCTATGACGAGCAGCGCGACAAGCGCGAACGCCAGCGCCCCGAGGCTGCCTAAAAGGAGGGGTAAATTATCGAACGACATACACGCAGGTTAGTCGCGCAGCGCGAATTTAAGCAGGCGTCGCCGCCAAAACCCGGGTGAATCAGCGCGCACCCTTGCCCCACAAAATGACTTGCACGGTCTGCAATAGAATGGTGATGTCGAGAAACACACTGTAATTTTTAAGATAATAGAGGTCGTATTGAAGTTTCTCGCGGGCGTCGTTAATGGACGACCCATAGGGATAGCAAACCTGCGCCCAGCCGGTAATGCCAGGTTTTACGTAATGACGCAGGTCGTAATAAGTGATGGCGCTGGTAAGTTGCTCGACAAACGTGGGACGCTCGGGCCGTGGCCCCACAAAACTCATCTCACCCTTGAGCACGTTAAATAACTGCGGCAGTTCATCGATGCGGGTCTTACGCATAAAATTCCCCACCCGGGTGATGCGATTATCCTGCTTGGCCGCCCACACCGCCTGACCATCGGCTTCTGCATCTTGGCGCATGCTGCGAAATTTGTAGACGCGGAAAATCTTTCCGCGCAAGCCCACCCGCTCCTGCACATAAATAATGGGCAGCCCGCTCTCAATGACGATGACGAGCGCCGCCAGCAGCATCACGGGCAGCGCAACCACCAGCAGCGCCGAGGCAATGGCAATATCGAGCAAGCGTTTTTCGGTGCGCCGAATAACCGCCTGCGTATAGCCATCGGCAAAAATAAGCCCACTGGGATGGAGGGAATCGAGCCGGATTTTGCCGAGTTGGCGCTCGAGGAACGCGGCCTCATCGAGGATGCGAATACCGTGCATTTTGCACTCGAGAATTTCATCGACCGGCAGCCCGTTGCGCCGATCATCGATCGCAACGACTAATTCCTCCACCGCAAATCGCTCCACCAGCACCAGCAGACTCACGTTAGGCCGGATGATCCGCGGCTCGCTGACCACCACCGCATCGATACCCATATCGATAAAACCCACCAGCGTAATCCCGGCGCGGTCCGAGGCTCGCCGGAGGTTTTCAATTTGGCGCGCGCGTTCGCCAACACCAAGGACCAGCACGCGGCGTGAAAACAGCGCATCCGTACGCGCCGCGCACACGAGCCGGCAGGTCGCGATGCCAATAAACGCAAGTCCCAGGGCAATGGCAAAGCTTGGGCGATCGAGTAACGGTCCCGGCAGCCAGTGATAGACCGCGCCGATAGGCAGCAAGCCGACCCCAAAACTCAGCAGCAAGCGGACCAAGGTTTCCGTGGGCGCATCGCGCTGGTCGCGCTGATAAAAGCCCGTGGCGATCATGCCAAGGAGCATGCCCACAGTGAAAATGAGTGCCTTTAAAGGCAGCCCCGAGGTGCTAAACACGCCGCGTTCCGGCAGCATTAGCGCCGCACCCACGTAGGTTGAGACCACTAGGATCAGTAATTCTGCGAAGCCCAGCAAAATTAAAGTGGTCGGGATGTAGTGTCTGAAAATCTTCATCATGAGGTTGTACCTGATAAATCTAAAACCAATGGCTTATTAAAGACCATTAGTCTTATGCACTGCGGATGCTCGTCAGAATGGGTTTTGCCCGGCTCACGCTCCCGCAAATTTTCCGTGTTTACTGATAGCGGCCAACAACACCTGCTTCCTGATAGGTTTGGTGAGATGCGCCGAACAACCAGCCGCCAAGCTTTTTTCTTCATCTTCTTTTATCGCGTGTGCCGTCAACGCGATAATGGGCACGGGTGGACGTCCTTGCGCGAGCTCCCAACTGCGGATCGCGCGGGTCGCCGCCAAGCCATCCATTACCGGCATCTGGATATCCATCAAGACTAAATCGTAGGGGCGCTCTTGCACACGCGCGACTGCCACCTCGCCATCGCACGCCTCTTCTAGTTCGATCGCTTCTGTTTGCAAAAAGGCGCTGATCAACAGGCGATTATCGTGGTTATCCTCCACCAATAACACCCTTAATTTGGCTGCCGCCGGGACAGCTACGGGGGCCGCGACCGACCGCGCCGCCAGCGGGATGTCCGCTGCTTCCCCCCGCCAATCTGGCGGGGCTGGTGCCAGCGCCAGCGTAAACCAAAACTCGCTGCCAACCCGTTCTTCACTGCGCACTTGCAGCTGGCCGCCCATCAAGACGACCAGCTTGCGCGAGATAGTCAGCCCTAAGCCGGTGCCGCCGTATTTACGGGTGACGGAAGCATCTGCCTGCGTAAAACTGTGGAAAATTTCTTGTTGGCGATCCGCCGGAATACCGATGCCGGTGTCACGCACGCAGATCGTGACGGAGGGTGGGTGATCCGGCGCGTGGGTGGTCCAGGCGTCGATATAAAGACAGCCGCGTTCGGTAAATTTGAGCGCATTGCCAATAAGATTGAGCAAAACTTGGCGTAACCGTGAGGGGTCACCCATGACGCCCACCGGGAGGTCGGCGCTTAAACTCACCGCTAACGCCAAGCCCTTTGCTGCGGCCTGCACCGCGTGCATTTCTGCGGCGCCCTCGATCAGGGCCGGCAGGTCGAAAGGAATGGCCTCCAGCTCCAGCTGGCGCGCGTCAATCTTTGCCAGATCTAGCGTGTCGTTCACGATGTCCAAGAGCGCCCCACCCGCCTTCCCCAAGACCCCCACATAGCGGTTTTGCTCGCCCTCCAACGGCGTGTGTGCCAGCAGTTCCGCCATGCCCAGAATGGCGTTGAGCGGGGTCCGAATCTCGTGGCTCATCGCGGCGAGAAAATCTGATTTCACCCGCGAGGCGGCCACCGCTTCATCGCGCGCGGCTGCCAACTCGTGGGTTTGACGCCCAACCTGTTCCTCCACCAAACGCGCGCGGCTAGAGAGTTCTTGGGCCTGCCGCTGGCGCGCGCGGGCGAGTGCTATCAACAGCAACGTGACGCCCAGCCCCAGGATGGTGGCCGTGAACAGCTGGGCCTTATTGAGGTCGCGCCAAAACAGATCGCGGCGCGCGAGCAGGCGCAGGGAGTAACGCTCGAAGCGAATCTGCGCGGTGTCATCGAGCTCGCGCACGCGCCACCGATTCGAATCTGCCGCGTGTGCCGAGCGGCTAAGCAGCAGCGTTCGTCCCGCAATGCCTTCACTTTCCAGATACAGGCGCAAGCCCTGTCTGGAAGCGGCGGTGGCTTCGCCCAACAGCAATTTAGAATCTATCTCGGCCACCACCCAATTCTCGGTACCCGGCCAGCGCGCACCCGGCGACACGGCAAGAACTAACCCATAGTGGCCAAGCTCCGTTTGCTCGCGCGGCAACACGCGTGGGGTCACTGCCGTGTAGTCCAGCAACCCGGTCGCCTCGGGCTGCCAAGACAGCATGGCCTGTCGCGGCAGCACCAAGGGAAATTGCGCACCGGCCAGCGCGGGCCGCGACATCAAACGCAGCGGCGCCGCTGGTGTGGCAGCGCGCTGGTACCAAACCAGCCCCGTCATAAAAGGATTACGAGCGCGCAGTTGGGCCGCAAAGGCGTCGAACCCCTCGGCGGCTGCCGCCGGTGGCACCTCCACGAGAAAAGCCGCAGATGCCTCGAGTGCTGCATGGGCGGCGCGCAAGTTTTGGCGCGCGAGCGCGTTTACGGTGAGAGTCTCAAAAGCAAAAGCCCGCGTGCCGTCTTCTATCGCGTTCCGCCACGCCAACAGCAACAGCACCACAGAGAAGGCGAGACCCAGTGCCACGGCCACAAAATAGAAAAACCAATTCGACGGGTCTTGTAACGCGGAGGGCGAAACCGGCGGGCTCGCGATAGACGCCTTAGGCGCTGCGAGGTTCATCAAGTGTCCGGCAGCGTATCGACCCGCGCGAGGTAGTCGGCGAGTTCTGCCGCCACGCCACGCACCACATCGCCCTGCGCGGTCTGTGCCGCCCGTTCAATACGGGCGCCATACTCGCTGATGGCATCAAAGCCATAGCTCCCACCCGAGCCTTTCATGCCATGTCCAATGAACGCTAAGGCCAGCCAGTCTGCGGCTTCCAACAAACCTGGCAGCCGCGCTAAATCGTGCTGCCGATTCGCCAGGTAACCGGGAATCAGCGCCCAGAGATCGGGATCAATGCGCACAACTATTGGTGTGGTCATCGCAAGCTGCGACGGGCACCGCAAACCGGGCCGTGCTGATGGCACGCCTGACGCGACCCAGCCCAGTGCGCGAAGCGCGCCCGTCCGGTGCGTTCTGGCGGGCTCACTTCGGCCCGCACACAGGCGCTAGCGGTTTTCGCACACGGCCCCTCCGGTGGTCCTGGATTATTCTACCGTCACCGACTTCGCCAAATTACGCGGCTGGTCGACATCGGCACCTTTGAGCACTGCCACATGGTAGGCCAAGAGTTGGAGTGGCACGGTATACACAATCGGTGCAATGGCGTCGTGCACTGCCGGGATCGCGGTCACGTGGATCGCCGAATTGGCAGCCACTGTCACCTGACTATCAGCAAAAATGAATAGCTGCCCACCGCGTGCGCGCACTTCCTCGAGGTTGGACTTTAGTTTTTCCAGTAGCTCGTTATTAGGCGCCACCGCGATCACCGGCATTTCGTCGTCCACCAAGGCCAGCGGGCCGTGTTTGAGTTCCCCTGCGGGGTAGGCCTCGGCATGGATATAGGAGATTTCTTTTAATTTCAGCGCGCCTTCCATGGCGATCGGAAACATGGACCCACGCCCGAGGTATAGCGCGTGCTCTTTGTTGACAAATTGCTCTGCCAGGGCTGCGATGGGATCGTTTAATTCCAACACGGCGTTCACTTTGCCGGGTAAACCCTCTAGCGCGGCCAACAGCTCTGCCTGCAGCGCGAGCGGCATGCCCTGCGCCCGGCCCAAAGCGATTGTCAACATCATCAGTGCCACCAGTTGGGTGGTGAACGCTTTGGTCGAGGCGACCCCAATCTCAGGACCTGCCCGCGTCATTAACACGAGCTCAGATTCGCGGATGAGCGAGCTCTCCGGCACATTACAGATGGCGAGGCTATGGGCGAAACCCAAGCGCCGCGCCTCACGCAGCGCGGCCAAGGTATCGGCGGTCTCACCAGATTGGGAAATCGTGACGAATAGCGTGTGGTCACGTACCACCGGACTGCGGTAGCGGAACTCGCTGGCTACTTCCACCGTGCAGGGGATCCGGGCCAGCCCCTCCAACCAATACTTAGCCACCGTCCCGGCGTGAAAGCTGGTACCACAAGCAACAATATTGACCGCGCGCACGCCCGCCAAAAGTGCATCGGACTGCGGCCCCAGCAAGTCGGCACTGAGTTGCCCGTGCTCAACGCGGCCTTCAAGGGTGTCGGCAATCGCTCGCGGCTGGGTAAAAATTTCCTTCAACATGAAGTGTCGGTAACCGGATTTCTCCGCCGCATCGGCACTGAGACGCGACACCGACTCTGGCCGCACCACGGGTTGACCGCTAGCGTCGTAAATGACCACGCTGGTGCGGGTGATGTCGGCGGTATCGCCTTCTTCGAGGAAAATGAAACGCTGCGTGACAGGCAGCAAGGCGAAAACGTCTGAGGCAATGAAGTTCTCACCAATTCCCAGACCGATGACCAGCGGGCTGCCGCGCCGAGTGGCGATAAGGCGGTCTGGTTCGGCGCGCGAAATGACCCCAAACGCGAAAGCGCCTTCCAACTTCGCCGCTGTTGCCCAGACGGATTGCAGCAGATCCTGGCCGGTACTCAAAAACGCATGCACCTGATTAACCGCCACCTCGGTATCGGTTTCCGAGGTGAACTCGTAACCGGCGGCGATGAGTTCTGCGCGCAGTTGCGCGTGATTTTCGATGATCCCGTTATGCACTAGCGCCACCGCATCGCGGCTCATATGCGGGTGGGCATTGCGGGTGCTGGGTTCGCCGTGGGTTGCCCACCGGGTATGGGCAATGCCCACCCCGCCCATGAGCGGGGTAACGCCTAGCGCCTCCTCTAAGCCTGCGACTTTGCCTTTCACCCGCAGGCGCTCGATGGCGCGCTGGTGACTGATCACGGCTAAACCGGCCGAGTCATAGCCCCGATATTCCAGGCGTTTAAGGCCTTCTAATAAAATAGCCGCGACGTCTCGCTGGGCTGCCGCCCCGACAATTCCACACATAATTTTTATGCCATTTTAGAAGGTTGACTTAAGTGTACTTGGCTGGGCAGCACAGGCTCGTTCACGCGGTGAGCTTGGCTGTCGGCACCCGTTATCTTAGCGGCTAAGTGTTGCATTCGTGGAGTGCCGATTGGCGATTGGGCCTGCCGGAGGCGACGCACGGCCTCACGCAGTCGCGTGAGGCGGCGGTGGGTTGGGGTGAGTTTTTAGATGTCTGATTGGTCGGGGCGGCGAGATTCGAACTCGCGACCCCCGCAACCCCATTGCGGTGCGCTACCAGGCTGCGCTACGCCCCGACTACAGACAAACTCATTGGCTCCAAACGGCGCACCGTTAAGGAGACTTTATTTTGGCATTGACGGGCACTTGTGTGCCCTAACACCGGCAAAATTAACGGCGAAGAATGTCGAGCACCTCTTCGAGTTCAATTCGCAGTTGGCGAACAATTTGCTGACTCATACTGGAGTCAGCCTTGACCTCATCGCCGGCTAAACGCTGCCGGGCGCCGCCAATGGTAAAACCATGTTCGTATAAAAAGCTACGAATTTGGCGAATAAGAATGACATCCTGCCGCTGGTAGTACCGACGGTTGCCACGCCGCTTGATCGGCTTGAGCTGCGGAAACTCCTGCTCCCAATAACGCAGCACGTGCGGCTTAACCGCGCACAGCTCGCTGACCTCACCAATGGTGAAATAGCGCTTGCCCGGGATCGCGGGTAACTCGTTATTGTTCGATGCTTCCAGCATACGCTTCCACTCGTGCTTTCAGTTTTTGCCCGGGTTTGAAGGTCACCACTCGGCGCGCGGAAATCGGTATTTCCTCGCCCGTTTTGGGGTTTCGGCCAGGTCGCTGGTTCTTGTTTCGCAAATCAAAATTACCAAACCCGGAGAGTTTGGCCTGCTCGCCTTGTTCTAAGGACGAGCGGATTTCTTCAAAGAACGCTTCGACCAATTCTTTGGCCTCTCGCTTGTTGAGTCCTAATTCGTCGAAAAGCCGTTCGGCCATGTCTGCTTTGGTCAACGCCATCGTTAATTCCTCAACGCTCCGTGCAGTTCGCGGGCTAACTCGGCGACGATTTTAGACACAGACATTTCAATCTCGGCGTCCACAAGAGTGCTGGATGAGGCTTGGAAAAGCAAGCTTAGCGCGAGACTTTTTTTGCCTAGATCAATACCTTGCCCCTGATACACATCAAACAACTCAAGGTCACGCAGAAAGGGCGCGCCGGCAAGCCGCACGACTTCGAGCACTGCCGCAGCGGGCACATCAACATCCACCACAATGGCCAGATCGCGCCGCAGGGCCGGAAATTTGGACAACGGTTTGAAGCTCGGCGTCACGGCTTCGGGCAGTACGGCGAGGTTTATTTCAAATATTAAAGGCGTCGCGTCCAAGTCTAGGAGTCGACTGAAAGCCGGATGCACACGCCCCATGATGCCCACCGCCAGACCCCCGACCAGCACGCTGGCGCTCTGCCCCGGATGCAGCGCGGGATGCACGCAAGGCGCCACGGATAGCGTGGTGTGTCCGAGCGCTTGAAGAACGGCGAAGACTTCTTGTTTCAGATCGAAAAAGTCGAGATCCCGGCTGGCAACCCCCCATTGCTCGGGCAGCGCCCGTCCCCAAGCCACGCCGGCGAGCATCAGATCTTGCTGTAATGCGCCTGCCGACTTCAAAAAGCGCATGCCAATTTCAAACAGCCGCACGTCGTCGTGCCGGCGATTCAGGTTGGCGCGCAGAGACAACAATAACCCGGGCACCAGACTGGGTCTCATCACAGCGAGGTCTTGGGCAATGGGGTTGGTCAAGCGTATGGGATCGGTGGACGGCGAAAACGCCGCGGCCGGTGCTTGCCCGATAAAGCTAAAAGTGATGCCCTCAAAATAGCCTCTTTCGACCAAGGCGCGTCGCGCCTGTGCGTAGTCCTCAGTGGGTGCCGAGGGGGACAACTGCAGCCTGCTGGTGGGCAAAGTGCTGGGCAGTTGGTCATAGCCCACGATGCGCGCGACCTCCTCCAGTAAATCCACCTCCAAGGCGAGGTCGGAGCGCCACGGCGGTACCTCAACCTGCCAAGTTTCAAGGCCCTCAGTGACGCTCAAACCCAAGCGTTCAAAGATGGCGCGGACCCGCGTGGGTTCCACCCGCACCCCCAACAGCCCGAAGATTCTGGCCGGGCGAAAAGCAATCGTGCGCAGATCGGTAGGGTGGATGGGACTGCTTTGATCACTGGTGGGACCGGCCACCCCACCGCATAACTCGAGCAGCAAGGCCGTCGCCCGTTCGATCGCGCGGGCTTGACCGGCCGGGTCCACACCCCGCTCAAAGCGGTGTGCCGCATCCGTGTGCAGCCGAAAATGGCGCGCGGTACGGGCTAATTGAATGGGCTCGAAATAAGCACTTTCGAGCAACAGATCCACCGTGCTATCGCTGACGCTGCTGTCTAATCCGCCCATGACCCCCGCCAGCGCGATCGCTTGAGTATCGTCGGCAATAACCAGCGCGAGATCGTCGAGGACCACCTCGGTCCCATCCAGCAGGGTTAAGGCCTCGGCCGGGCGCGCGCAGCGCACGGTGATATGGCCGTTGATCTTCGCCAAGTCGAAGGCGTGCATCGGCTGGCCTAATTCCAGCATCACATAATTGGTGACGTCTACCACCGCATTGATGGAGCGCACCCCGCAACGCCGCAGACGCTCGGCCATCCACAGCGGTGTTGGAGCCGCCAAAGACACCCCACGGATGATCCGCCCGACATAACGCGAACAGGCCGCTGGTGCTGCCAACAAGATCGGTTTTTCATCTGCGCAACCCGCCACCACCACCGGCACCGTGGTGTTTAACAAAGGCTGCTCTAATAGCACCGACAGCTCGCGGGCCACCCCCAAGAGCGACAGGCAATCGCCACGGTTGGGGGTTAGTCCGAGTTCGAACACCCAGTCGTCGAGGTGGAGATAGGTCTGCAGTAACGCCCCGATGGGCGCATCTGACGGCAATTCGAGCAAGCCCGCACCCGCTTCTCCCAAGCCTAATTCCAGTGCGGAACACAGCATGCCCTGCGAGTTGACGCCCCGAATCAGGGTCTCGTTAATCTCACGCCCATCCGGCAAGGAGCTACCCGGCGCAAGATAAGGACAGCACAGGCCCACCCGAGCATTGGGCGCGCCGCAGACCACCTCTACCACTCGTTCGGGTTGGATACGCACCCGACACACCGCAAGCTGAGTTGATGCTGGGTGGGGGGACACCGCCTCGATGCAGGCGACCAGTGCGCTCACGGGCGGCGCTACGCGCGTCAGCGAGTCCACTTCCAAGCCGGCCATGGTGAGTTTTGCCGCCAAGACGTCGGGTTCGGTTGCCAGCGCTAGCCACTCGCCCATCCATTGCGTGGTGAATTTCATGCACGCACCAGCGACTGGCTTTGCAAAAACGTGCTAGCCATCAGGCGAACTGGCGAAGAAATTTGAGGTCGTTCTCGTAGAACAAGCGCAGGTCGTTCACACCAAAGCGCAGCATCGCCATCCGCTCTACCCCCAGACCAAAGGCGAACCCCTGAAACCGATTGGGGTCGATGCCCACGTTGGTCAGCACGTTGGGATGCACCATGCCGCAACCCAGTACCTCTAGCCAGTCCGAAAAACCGTGGGCCGAAGGCAGCTTGATATCCACCTCGGCCGAGGGCTCGGTGAAGGGAAAATAGGAGGGACGAAAGCGAATCTGCAGATCGTCTTGTTCGAAAAACAGGCGCAAAAATTCGTGCAATAACCCTTTCAGATCGCTCATCGTCGCGTGCTCATCGATGAACAGGCCTTCAATCTGGTGGAACATGGGGGAATGCGTTTGGTCGTAATCACAGCGGTAAACCCGCCCCGGCGCAATGATGCGAAACGGTGGAGCACCCTCGAGCATAGTCCTGATTTGCACCGGCGAGGTGTGGGTTCGTAACAGCAGTCCATCGGGGAAATAAAACGTATCGTGCATCGCGCGGGCCGGGTGATGGCGCGGAATATTGAGGGCTTCGAAATTGTAAAAATCGTTTTCAATTTCAGGCCCCGTCGCCACTTCAAAACCAGCGCGCCGAAAAATACCGACCATGCGTTCTAGCGCCAGGGTAACCGGATGCAAACCGCCTGTGCGTTGGCCGCGCCCGGGCAGCGTGATATCCACCGCGCTCGAGTTCAAAGCCTCGTGCATAGCCTGCTCAGTCAACACCTCGCGGCGCAGGGCAATTGCCGTGTTGAGCGCATCGCGGGTGGCGTTCAGGGTTGCGCCCGCCTCGCGCCGGAGCGACTCGCTCAGCGTCCCCAGTGTTTTGAGGGCGTCGGTAACCAGCCCTTTTTTGCCGAGAAATTTAACGCGCACGGCGTCGAGCGCCGACAGTTCAGCGGCCGCTTCAATTTCGGCGAGTCCGATTTCTTGCAATGCTTGCGCAGCGGTCATAGGGCCACTTAGCGATGAGGGATGATTAAAGGCAAACGGGGTCGTAGTGACCCCGTATGTCCCCGCTCGCGCGGGGTGAACCTAACGGGCTTAAGCGGCCAGCGCCGCTTTCGCCTGACTCGCCAACTCCGCAAATGCGTCTGGCTGATGCACTGCTAAATCGGCCAACACCTTGCGGTCAATCTGGATAGACGCACGCAACAGGCCATTGATGAAACGAGCGTAGTTCAGCCCGTTTAGGCGCGCAGCAGCGTTAATCCGGACGATCCATAAAGATCTGAATTCCCGCTTGCGCTGCTTGCGATCGCGGTAGGCGTACTGCCCCGCTTTGGTCACCGCTTGGATAGCGACCCGATAGACATTTTTGCGACGACCGTAGTAGCCCTTTGCGCGGGCTAAGACCTTTTTGTGGCGTGCGTGCGCAATCGTTCCACGTTTTACTCGAGCCATTGTATTTAAATCCGGCTATGTTTCATTTAGAGCGACGGCAGCATGCGTTCGACACTGTATTGGTCGACTGCAGCCACCATGGAGTTGCCGCGCAACTGACGCTTACGTTTGGCGCTTTTTTTGGTCAGGATGTGATTCTTAAACGAATGACGACGTTTAAATCGGCCTGAACCGGTTTTGGCGAAGCGCTTAGCGGCCCCGCGATTAGTACGTAACTTAGGCATTTAACCTGTCCTTTAACTAAATCAGTGACGCTTAGGCGCCACCAGCATGACCATTTGCCGGCCTTCCATTCGCGGGTACTGCTCGATGACCGCGAGGATGCCAATATCGGCTTCTACCCGTTTCAACATCTGCGAACCGAGTTCTTGATGCGCCATTTCCCGTCCTCTGAAGCGCAAGGTAATTTTTACTTTGTCGCCTTCTTCGAGGAAGCGTTTGATGTTCCGCATCTTGATGTCGTAATCGCCGTCGTCTGTCCCCGGGCGCAGTTTGATCTCCTTAATTTGGATCTGCTTCTGCTTGCGTTTGGCTGCGTGGCGTTTCTTGCTTTGTTCAAACAGAAATTTGCCGACATCCATCACTCGCACAACCGGTGGATCAGCGTTAGGCACGATCTCCACCAGATCCATTTCGTTTTCGACCGCTTGACGTTTCGCTTCTGAGATCGGCACCACGCCGACGTTTTGACCGTCAGCAGCGATTAAACGAACCTCAGTGGCCGTAATTTCGTCGTTGACGCGGTTCTTCTTCTCGGCAGTAGTGATCGGTTAGTCCTCCATCAAGTGTTTGATCGCACGGCGACCAGTTCCCCGAGCGTGCGAGTAAAGGCCTCTAGGGACATAGCCCCGAGGTCTTCGCCTCGCCGTGTTCGCACGGCCACGGTGTTATTTTCGGCCTCTCGATCCCCCACGATGAGAAGGAACGGGGCGCGCTGTAAAGTGTGGTCGCGAATCTTAAGTCCGATTTTCTCGTTTCTCAAGTCCGATTCAACGCGGAATCCTTGATTTTGCAGGATTTCTGCAACATCAGCGGCATAAATGGCCTGACGCTCGGAGATATTCAACACCACCGCTTGGCACGGTGCTAACCAGACGGGCAGATAGCCGCTGAAATGTTCGATCAGAATACCGATGAAGCGCTCCATCGAGCCGAGGATCGCCCGGTGCAACATGACCGGCGTACGCCGCGCATTATCGGGCGCGACGTATTGTGCACCGAGACGTTCGGGCATGGAGAAATCGAGTTGAATAGTGCCGCACTGCCAAACCCTACCGATGCTGTCGCGCAGGGAGAATTCTACTTTGGGACCATAGAAGGCGCCCTCGCCCGGCTGTAATTCCCACTGCACGCCCCGCTCGTCGAGCGCTAGGCGCAGCGCGCTCTCAGCCTTATCCCATGTCTCCTCGCTGCCCACACGTTTAGCGGGCCGCGTAGAGAGCTTGATTTGGAGGTCTTCGAAGCCGAAGTCGTGATAGACCTCTTGCAACAAATCGATAAAGGCAGTGACTTCCCCTTGGATTTGCTCTTCGGTGCAAAAAATATGGCCGTCATCCTGCGTGAAAGCGCGGACCCGCATTAAGCCGTGCAGCGCACCCGAGGGTTCATTGCGATGGCAGGCGCCAAATTCCGCCAAGCGCAGCGGTAAATCACGGTAACTTTTGATGCCCTGATTGTAGATTTGGACATGGCCTGGGCAGTTCATCGGTTTGACCGCGTATTCGCGGGACTCGGACTCCGTGGTGAACATACTCTCGTGGAAATTTTCCCAATGGCCCGACTGCCGCCACAGGTTGGCATCAAGGATGAGGGGGCAACGCACTTCTTGATAGCCTTTGCGTTCGAGTAGCGCGCGCAGATAGCGTTCAATCTGCTGCCAGACTATCCACCCGCGCGGGTGCCAGAACACCATGCCCGGCGCCTCTTCCTGGAAATGGAAAAGGTCGAGCTGCCGTCCTAAGCGACGGTGGTCGCGCTTCTCCGCTTCTTCCAGCCGCAGCAAATAGGCCGCCAGCGCTTTTTGATCAGGCCAAGCGGTGCCGTAGATTCTCTGCAACATTTCGTTGCGCGAATCCCCACGCCAATAAGCACCGGCAATTTTCATGAGCTTGAAGGCGCGCAGATGCCCCGTGCTGGGCACGTGGGGGCCACGACACAGGTCGGTGAAGTCACCCTGCGAATACAGGGAGATGTCTTCGTCCGAGGGAATGCTTTCGATGATCTCTGCTTTGTATTGCTCGCCAATGCCGCGGAAATACTCAACGGCCGCCGGCCGCGCCAGCAGGGCGCGCGTCACGGGTTGGTCAGCGGTGGCCAGTTCCAGCATGTGACGCTCGATGCGCTCAAGGTCATCGGGCGTGAAGGGGCGTTCGAACGCGAAGTCGTAAAAAAAGCCGTCTTCGATAACCGGCCCGATGGTGACTTGCGCCGAGGGAAACAGCGCTTTTACCGCCTGCGCCAACAGATGGGCAGTGCTGTGCCGGATGATTTCCAGCCCCTCTGCATCGCGTGCGGTGATGATGCTAAGGCTGGCGTTGGCGGTGATTTCGGTGGCGGTATCCACCAAGTGGCCGTTAACACGCCCACCTAATGCCGCGCGCGCTAAACCCGCACCAATGGACTGCGCCACCTGAAACACGGTGACCGGTCCATCGAAGGATTTGGTTGCGCCATCTGGAAGGGTCACCACCAGCATCTATACTTCTCCGTGGCCTCTACGAGCGGCCATTCGGACTCACGCTGACTTGAGCGCAGGGGCTCGCGAGAGACGAACGAAAATTTGTGATTGGTAGGCGCGATTGGACTCGAACCAACGACCCCCACCATGTCAAGGTGGTGCTCTAACCAGCTGAGCTACGCGCCTACGGGTCCGAAGGGCTAAAAGAGTAGCCGAATCGTGCCCCATCTTCCAGAGGGGATCGCAAAAAAAATCAGTTAGTTCGCATTTCTAAATAACGACTTTTAATAAAGGCGATTTCATCGCGGACACGCGCCGCTTCTTCAAACTCGAGATTACGCGCTCGGGCGTGCATGTCCTGCTCCAATTTTTTAATTTTCCCACCCAACTGCTCCACCGACAGACCGCCGTACTCGGGGGCGGACTCGGCTATGCGCCGCGGAGCGCGGGCCTTGCCGGCACCCGATGCATAGGCGCCTTCCATGATGTCACTGACTGATTTTTCGATGCCGCGCGGGATGATGCCGTGGTGCTCGTTATAGGCCACTTGTACCGTCCGGCGGCGCGCCATTTCGTCGAGTGCGCGCTGCATCGAGCCGGTCATGCGGTCAGCGTACAAAATCGCTCGCCCGGCAATATTGCGCGCGGCGCGGCCCACCGTCTGGATGAGCGAACGATCGGAACGCAAAAACCCCTCCTTGTCGGCATCTAAAATAGCGACCAAAGAAACCTCTGGCAGGTCCAGACCCTCACGCAATAGATTGATACCGACCAACACATCAAAAGCACCCAAACGGAGATCACGTAGAATTTCAACGCGCTCCACGGTATCGATGTCGGAATGCAGATAGCGGACCCGCACCCCGTGTTCACTGAGGTAGTCGGTGAGGTCTTCGGCCATCCGCTTGGTGAGTGTGGTCACGAGGACGCGCTCGGCGCGTTGGACCGTCAGCACAATTTCAGAGAGCAGATCGTCGACCTGCGTCGCGGCGGGCCTAATTTCCACTTGCGGATCGATGAGCCCGGTAGGTCGCACGACTTGCTCCACAATTTTGCCCGCGTGGTCGGCCTCATAGTTGCCCGGCGTTGCCGAAACAAAAATCATCTGCGGCGCCAAACGCTCCCACTCATCGAAGCGCAACGGGCGGTTATCCAGCGCACAGGGCAGCCTAAAGCCATAATTCACGAGATTTTCTTTGCGTGCACGGTCACCTTTGTACATCCCGCCCAGCTGCGGGATGGTCACATGGCTTTCATCCACCACCAGCAGCGCATCGGGCGGCAAGTACTCAAATAAAGTGGGTGGGGGTTCGCCGGGCGCCCGCCCCGAGAGATGTCGGGAGTAATTCTCGATGCCATTGCAGTAGCCAATTTCGACCATCATCTCGATGTCGTAACGGGTTCTTTGTTCGAGTCGCTGCACCTCCACTAATTTGTCCAATTTTCGCAGTTCGATCAGGCGCTCTCGGAGTTCAATTTTTAGCGCCTCCACGGCCGCCAACACCCGTTCACGACTGGTGACATAGTGGGATTTGGGATACACCGTGAGCCGCGGCACTTGGCGCAGTTGCTCGCCGGTCAGCGGATCAAAATAGGACAACGCCTCAATCTCGTCATCGAATAGCTGCACGCGCACCGCGTCGCGCTCGGACTCCGCCGGAAAAATATCGATGACTTCGCCGCGCACGCGATAGTTCCCACGGGTGAGTTCTACGTCGTTCCGAACGTATTGGAGTTCTGCCAAGCGCCGCAGTAGTTGACGCTGATCGATGCGATCCCCCCGTTTTAGGTGCAACACCATCGCGTGGTAGGTGTTGGGGTCGCCCAAGCCATAAATGGCGGAGACCGTCGCCACAATGATCGTATCCCGGCGCTCCAGCAGCGCTTTGGTGGCCGACAAACGCATTTGCTCGATGTGGTCGTTGATCGAGGAATCTTTCTCGATGTAGGTGTCTGAGGACGGAACGTAGGCCTCCGGCTGGTAGTAATCGTAGTAGGAGACGAAATATTCCACTGCGTTGTCGGGAAAGAATTCCTTCATCTCACCATACAGCTGGGCCGCCAGGGTCTTATTGGGAGCCAGCATGATGGTCGGTCGCTGAATCTCGGCGATGATGTTGGCAATGGTAAAAGTCTTGCCCGAACCGGTGACGCCCAACAGCGTTTGATGCGCCAAACCATCGTTGATGCCCGCTAGTAGCTCGGCAATGGCGCGCGGTTGCCCACCCGCCGGTTGGAAGGGAGCGGTCAGCCTAAAACGGGTTTCCATGGACGTTAGCATGTGCAGGTGATCTCAAATTCTCGGTGCCCGTGGCGAGCGACGCTGGGCGGATTGGGGGCCGGGCGCGCCGGAAACCTCGACTGCGGGCTGCTTAGGCAGCCGTGCTCTTGAGCGCAATTGATGACTGCGTGCCGACTGAATTGCGCGCGTTCATTGACCACTCTGGTGAGCGAAAGTAGTATACCCCCCGCTTAGGCAATTCCCCGGTAGCTCAGTCGGTAGAGCAAGTGACTGTTAATCACTGGGTCGGCGGTTCGAGTCCGTCCCGGGGAGCCATTTAAGCACTGTCCAACATTTCTCCTTTGTAGGCCCCCACCCTCCCCCGCTGCGGCCGCTGCCGGTTATCCCAGACCCGAACCAAGCGGCACCGAACGCAAAAAAACCTCCCGCTGAGGGTGGGGAATCTCGATGCCATGCTCCGCAAACGCGCGATAAATCCGCGTGTTCAGCTCGTGGCGTAAGTCCATCCGGAGATTGATTTCTTTCGCGTAGACCTGCAATTCAAGCAGTAAACCGCTGTCGCCAAAATTCTGAAATACCGCGCACGGCGCTGGTTCGTGCAGTACGTTGGGATGGGCACGGGCGATGTCCAGCAGCAGAGTCAGTGCCCGATCCGTGTTTGACCCATAGGCAACACCCACTGGAATCACCAGGCGGGTCACGGTATCGGTGAGCGTCCAGTTTAAAAAGCGCTCGGTGATGAAATTTTTATTGGGCACGATAATCTCGCGATTATCTGCGTCGCAAATGGTGGTCGCCCGAATTTGGATACGGGTGACCCGTCCACTCCGTTCACCTATCGTCACAAAGTCGCCCACGCGCACGGGTCGCTCGAACAACAAAATAAGGCCCGAGATGAAATTGGCAAAAATCTCCTGCAGCCCAAAGCCCAAACCGACACCCAGCGCGGCAACCAGCCACTGCACTTGGCCCCAGCGCAAACCGAGCGTACTCAGCGCGAGAGTGACGCCAATGGCCATGATCACATACTGCACCAGCATGTTGACTGCATAGCGACTGCCACGATGCATCGGCAGCCGTTGCAGCAAGGAAATTTCGAGCAGGCCCGGCAGATTGCGCGCCGCCAGCACCGCGATGGTGCCAATCACGGCCGCCATGGCAAGATTGGCCAAGGTGATGGGTGCAACGTGCAGCGCGCCTTCCGCGTCTTTGATTTCCACGTCCCACAGACTCACCTGATCCAGCACCCCTAAGGCTGGCAGGACTTCACGCCAAATCCAAAAAAAACCACACGCGGCGGACCAACCCACCAGATTGCGAAAAATCAGGCGGGCGCGTGCATTCATGACCGCAAAATCTGGTGGGATGTAGTCGAGATCGCGACGGCGTTCGGGGTGACTAGTCAGCGCGTGCTCCGCCGCCGCGATCCGATTCTGCGCCAGCTGCAACCAGCGCAACGCCAGGCTGTAGAGCAGCGCCGACACCATCAGCAACAGCAGGGTTTGGAGATAACACACGCTCAGTTCTACTGCCGCATAGTGATAACCAAACACCGAGAGCAGCGCGAGCACCAGGGGTGCCGCCACCGCGACAAACGCCCACAGCGGACGCGCGCGACACAGCCAAGCGCTAGGGAATCGCTGCGATAACTCGGCATAAATCACGCTTTGACTGCGGGTAGCCCATTGCATAAAGAAAATCGCGATGCCCATGGCAAACAAAAAAAACAGCCGCTGAAAGCTGTCTTGAAAGGTCAGATTACTGCCCCAATCGAAGAGCGTCGCGACCGCGTAGCAGGGCACGAAAAGTCGCCCCCATCGCAACCAATACTGGCGCACCAACGCTGCCGCACGCGCCGGACAAGCAAAATGTGCCACCGCGACACCGTGTGGCGATAACAATTCGCCCCACCAATGCAGCGCCCACAATAACCACGCGCTGCGCGCCAAGACCTGCCCCAGCGCGTTAGTGAATTCGCTGTTGGCGTACCCCGCGGTTAACACGATGGATCCGCTTAACAGCAACAACGCCCACGGCAGCGCTATCCCCCCGGCGATGAGCAGCGCTAGCAAAGTGTGGCGAAAACGATCGTGCGTCGGGTTGTTGACCTGCGTTGCGAGCTCGGCGAGGCGGCGGCGTAAGGGTTTACGCGCGCGAGTTGCCACGACCACCAATACCGCAAACCCCAGCGCTTGCAGCCACGCGCGTGCCGCACCACGCTGCAAGTCACCCAGCGTGTCCAGCCAGTTACCAGGACTCAACAGCCAATGGCTGGCGGCCACTAAATCACGAAAAAATGGCGGCGCCACCGGTGGCGTATTGGGCAACCACAGCAGGCGTTCATCCAAAAACCGGCGATAGGATACGACCACCGTCAACAGCTGTTGTAGCTCGAAATCGGCGCTGTCCAGGGCCCGCAGGCAGCTGGTCTGGGTTTCATCGAGAGTCTCCAGCAATTGCAGCGTATCCGCGCGTAGGGACTGCACTCGCAGCAGCGTCGCAGCGTCCAAGGCCGATGCCTCGGCGTTGGCGCTAGATCCTTCGCGGGTAGCTGAACCTGCGCGCGCCTGCAGTGCGCGTAGCTGTTCGTCAATTTCAATCCGTTGCAAACCCACGCGCCCCAACGCGGCTTCGTTTAAGCCTGCCAGACGTTGCAAGGATTTTATCTGGGGTAAATTGCGCCGCTCCTCAACCAATACCCGGCCTAAGCTGGCCGAGGTGCCAGCTAACTGGGTGCGCTGCCGGGCGCGATCGAACGCCGCGGCGATACTGCGTCGGCGTTCGCTGTGCTGCGCGCGCGCCTGCACTGCCTGTGATTGATCCGCCAGCATCATGGCCAGCATTTCGCCTAAGCGCACATTCTCGGTGGCGGCCGTACGCAGTGCCAGATCTACCGGAATGGGTTCGCCCAGCGTGTTCGTCGCGTCTTCTTGAATGCGTCGCAGTTGGTCAGTCTGCCGCACTAACAGCAATTCCTCGAACTGGCTGACGCGCGCGCCGGCGAGTGCCAAGCGCTGCTCGGCAATTCGGCGCTGCGCCGCACTGATCTCCAAGCGCGTGCTGTGGCTGAGTTGCTCCTCGTTCAGGGATTGGATTTCGAGTTCTCGCGAGCCGAGTTCGGCCTGTAGCATCGCCTGACGCGCTTTGCCGAGTTCGCTGTCGGCCTGCGGAGCTAGCGTTGAAAGGGCCACTTCGAGCTCAGCAATACGGGCCAGAACCTCGGCTTTAAGCTGGGTAATCTCGGCCGGCCGGGCCACCAGCGCGCGCTCGCTAAGGTCCAAAGCATTGAGTTTGTTTTCCAGCGCGGCACGTTCGTTGACGGCGGTTTCCGCGAGCCGCTGGAGATCCGCCGCAGACGTGCCGAGCACGCTTTGCTCGAGGTTTGGCGTGACGTCCGCACGGCTAATCCGCGCAGACTCCGCGGCGAGCTTACGCAGCGTGGCGGGGCCGGTAGACAGCGCGCGCGCGTACCGTTCGATATCCGCACGATGCGTCGCTTGCGACTCCTGCAGGGCCTGCGTCTGGGTATCCAAAGACAACACGGCGTCAGCGGCAGGGCGCGGCTCTAAAGCCGCCAGACGCGCGCTCAGGTCCACAGGCGGTAGCGCACCCAAGGCTGTAAGCGGTAGCCAACAAACCAGCGCCAGACAATATCGATAGAGTGCGGTCATAGGTTCCCAAACGCCGGCAAATCTTGAACTGGGTTCGAGTCTAGCAGAGGCATCCGCAGCTCGGCCCGTTGGGGCCGCTTTCGTCTAGCAATTTGCGACCAAGCCCTCTAGCATCCTTTTGCATGCGCTTGCTGTTATTAATGACGCTGCTAATTGGGTTGCCGAGAACGGTCTTGGCAGAGGAGTTTATCCGCTTCGCGCCGCCGATATTTTTGGCCGGCCCGAGCATTTCGCGCTCGGCGCTGGGCGCAACTTACGCCTATCGAGGGCGGGGTTCCTGGGCGGATACAGAACTCCAGATCACCGTCACCGCCCTGCCTGACGCCAGCGCAGAGGCTCTCATCGCAAAACCCACTGACTGCTTGGGCATGTTTCTAGACGCTTTGCGCGTACGCTCCCCCGAACTTTTTTTCATGTCCAGCGACGAAGCGCTCCAGGCGGGTCCGCTAGAACTCCCACAGGTACGCTGGACACGCCGCGCCAGCACCGGTCTCGCCACAGGCGTCACTGCGTGTGGGATCTACCGCAGCCGCTTGGTGGCGATTAATTTCGCCACCGCCACGACTAACGCGCTGGCCACCCTCCCCGCGGTGCGCCATCGCCTGCGTGAACTCCAACTCAATTTCTAGCGCGGCACTTTGGTGCAAGTTAAATATTGCCCTGATGCTCGGCGCCCGCGCCCGATCATGCTCGGTGAGTGTCTGACGCCCGTTGAGCGCTGCGTTGAACGGCTAACTGCGCGGCCAGCGGCGCGCTGAGCGCAAAACATTCGCCGGGCCGGGCTATCCGCAGGCCCGCGCTCTCGATGGCCGTACCCGCCACCGCTGATTCGTAGTGGTAGGCAATGATCCGCGCCCGTAACGCGGGCGAATAATCTCGCAACACATCTTCAAGCCCGGTATGTGCGGGCGATGCGTGTAGTCCACAGTCATGGAAAATGGGTTCGTCCTCGGCCGCAAATTGCGCCACAATTTCTGGGATGGGGCGAGTGTCGCTGCTATAAAAAAATGCCCCCGGCAACGCCAAACCAAACGCCGCCCGATAACCGCTGTGCCTGACCGGGAAAACATTGAACAGCAGTTGATTGCACCAAAACCAATCGCCGACCGGAATCAACCTAAAGGCGTCCCAGAAATTGGCGCCGCCTTCACTCAACAGAAAGGGTGCATTAGCCAGCTTCGCATGCAAAGCGCTGAGAAGATCTGCCGGCACGTACAGCCGAATCTCGCCCCGGCAAGTGAAATAAGCGCGATAGAACAATTGCTCAATGCCACCGACATGGTCCATGTGCAGGTGCGTGATAAAGACTGCCGGCGGTAGTTCCATGCCATAGGCTGCTTGAAAATCATCCAATGTACGCGGCCCGCAATCGATCAAGAGCTGCGGCACGCCGCCGCGCTCCAACACCGCAGAGGCACTGCCTAGCGCCGAGGCACGGGCGTTCCCAACGCCCAAAAAGCGTAGCGATAAATCGGTGGGGACAGGCATTTCAGGATTTATCACGAGGTCCTCACAGCGTGTTATTGGGGTCAATGTTGGCTACGTTTCCAGACCGAGCAAGGATCAGTCGAAACGATATTTCAACAGATACCACAGCGCTTTTATGCCATCTCGCCAGTTGATTTTCTTGCCCTCGGCGTAGGTTCGTCCGTAATAGGCAATGCCCAATTCGTAAATACGCCAGCGCCGTGCACGCGCCACCTGGGCGCTAAATTGGACTTCGAAGCCAAAATCATCAGCCGTGATGCGCAGGGTTTCTAGCACCTCACGGGTAAACATTTTGTAGCAAACTTCGATGTCGGTGAGGGTTTGGTTGTACAACAGATTAAACAAAAAAGAGATCAGCCGATTGGCCATATAGTGGTGAAAATAGAGCGCGCGATGCGGGCGCGACGAGAAGCGCGAACCAAAAACGACATCTGCCACCCGCCGCTTCACGATGAGATCCAGCATGGGTTCCCAGTCTGCTGGGTCGTACTCGAGATCCGCGTCCTGAATCACCACCACGGTCCCACTAACGGCGCGCAGGCCCGTTTGTATGGCCCCGCCCTTGCCCCGATTGTGCTCGTGAAACAAGGTTTTAATGTGTACGCGCACGGCGGCACCAGGCACCACCTGCAAATCGCCGTGTGGGTCTGTGGTCAGCGCGCAGTCCGAGCCTGCCAGATCACACACGTTGCGGGCCAGCCATTCGCGGGTTCCGTCTGTGGAACAATCGTCAACAATAATAATTTCTTTCTCGAGCGTAGGGAGTGCCGCCACCACTCTGGCGAGACACTCGGCAAGGGTGTTGCGCTCGTTATAGGCAGGAATAATGACTGATAGCTTCATGTCGATGATGACCTCGGTCGGTGCGCGAAAACAGGGTTGCGCTAAGCTTGCGGCGGGCCGCCGCCGCACGCAATCACCTACTGCGGGGCCATGGAGATGAAAAAAAAACGGGCACCAAAAGGTGCCCGTTGTGAGTCCACATAGCGTGGCGCGATTTTAGCCGGTGTAAGCCCGCTCGCCGTGCTCAGCCGTGTCTAGACCTTCTCGTTCGCGTTCTTCGCTAACCCGTAAGCCCACGACCAAGTCCACTATTTTGAAGGCGATGAAAGCCACCACCGCCGACCAAACGATGGTCGTACCGACCGCCCACGCTTGCGATGTCAGCTGCCCCACGAGGTTGAATTCTCCCGGTGCATTAGCGACATAGTCATACCAGCTTTGGCCACCCAGCGCCGGATCCGCGAACACCCCCGTGAGCATGGCGCCGAGGATGCCGCCAACGCCGTGAATGCCGAACACGTCCAGCGAGTCGTCGTAGCCCAGGGCATGTTTCAGCCAGCTCACCGACCACAGGCACACCACGCCCGCCAACAGCCCAATCACTATCGACCCCATCGGGCCGACATAGCCGCAAGCCGGGGTAATGGCGACCAAGCCGGCAATCGCACCGGACGCGCCACCCAGCATGGTGGGCGTCCCGCGTAAGAACCACTCGGCGAAACTCCAGGCACACGCCGCGGCGGCGGTCGCCAAAAAGGTATTGGTAAACACCATCGCGGCCAGACCCGTGGCTTCTAAATTGGAACCCACGTTAAAACCAAACCAGCCCACCCAGAGCAGCGCGGTACCCATCATCACCATGGGAACATTGTGCGGGGGCATCGCGGTCGTGCCGTATCCCGCTCGTTTACCGAGCATCAAGGCGCCCACCAAACCGGCAATCCCCGCGTTGATGTGCACTACCGTGCCGCCGGCAAAGTCAAGCGCGCCTTTCTGGAACAAAAACCCGGCCGTCGCCGTGGCGGCAGCACCGGCGGTCGCGTCCGTGTAGGCATCCGGGCCGGCCCAAAACCACACCATGTGGGCAATGGGCAGATAAGAGAAGGTGAACCACAACACCATGAACAACAGCACCGCGCTGAATTTCATCCGCTCGGCAAAGGCACCCACGATCAAACAGGGGGTGATCGCTGCAAACGTGCACTGAAAGGCTAGGTACACATATTCGGGGATAACGACCCCCTTGCTCCAAGTCGCCACGACTGACGCGGGGTTCACCCCTTGGAGGAATAGCCGATCAAATCCGCCAAAAAATGCGTTGCCGCCGGTGAAGGCAACACTGTAGCCGTAGACGCACCACAGGACGGTTATCAAAGAGAAAGTCATAAAAATTTGCATGCACACGGAGAGCACATTCTTCGAGCGCACCATGCCGCCGTAGAACAGGCCAAGTCCGGGCACCGCCATCAGGAGTACTAGCGCTGTGGAAATCAGCATCCACGCGGTATCGCCTTTGTCCGGGGTTGGCGGCGTGGCAGCCTGAGCGAACGCCAAGTTTGAGGTCAGGGTTAATAGGGCGCCGAGCAGCGCAAGTCCCCAAGCAAGCTTGAGGGGCCGGGTAGCACCGGCGGGTCGCGGGCTCAAGATCATTGGCCGTCTCCTTCAGTCTAGAAAATCGCGGGTTGAAAGCTGACTCAACGGCTAGTGCCGCCAGTTTTTCGCCCGCCGCCGCTCATTTCTCTCGAAAGACCGGCAGCGGGCAATGTCAGCCAGAGCACCATTTGTGCCACGCGGCAAATACTGGGCGTTTTCCGCCCTGCAACGTCGATCGGCGGGCCACGCCCCGCGGTTTCTAGACTGAAGTCAGCTGACCGGGCGTGCCGCGCTGGTGCGCACGAGTGTGCAACGCACCAAAATCACCCGTTTCGAGGTGGGCGGCCCACACCAGCGACCGATCCTAAGCGGCCATCAGGCCGACTGCAGCGGGTCATCTCCGGCGCGCCGCCCGTTGGGCCGCAAGTCGATGCCGGCCTCCGTGAGCGTCGCATAAATGGCCCCGTTCACCGCATGGCAGGTCTTGAAATAACCCACGCTGGGCGCCCAATACCGGTAGGCGATGAGGATGGTTTCTGCCCCGAAACTCTCAATGCCGACTTGCGGTGGGTGTTCGTTCACCGCCTCCAGTTGCGCGTCTAGCACACCGCAAATTAACGCCACCGCGCGTTGCGGATCGCAGCCGTAAGGCACCCCAACGCTGCCCGCCACCACCCGATGGCGATAAGAATTGCTGTGCACCTCACCGACAATTTTACGATTGGGGATGACGATGCTTTCACCATCGTCGTTCCTAAGCCGGGTGGTCGGGAGCGTGATTTCTTCCACTACCCCGGAACATTCCACGACTTTGATGGTGTCGCCAATGCGAAAAGTTCGACCCAGAATGATCGACAAGCCAGCCCCATAGTTAGACACCAAACCTTGCAGCGCGAACCCGGCCCCGACCGCCATGCCGCCAACCGCGGCCAGCATCGGCGCGATGCTAATGCCCACATTCGACAACGCAATCAGGGCAAACAGCGTCAGGACGACCAGCTTCCCCGTGCTCGCAATAAACTGGCTGAGAGTGAGATCCATTTGGCGCCGCGCCTGCGTGCGCAGCAGGGCACGCTGCACCATCCCGGCCACCATCAAGCCGACTAATAGAATCACCACCGCACCGAGCACCTGCAAAGCGTATTTCACGACAAATTCGGTCAGGACGGCGTAAACGTGCGAGAGCGTATTTAACTTTTCCAACGGAATTCCTTCTGCATGGCCAGCGGTGTTCGGACGCCTATTGCGCCAGCACTGGGCGCGCGGCGCAAGCCGGGGCGTGGCCAGCGTCGCGGGCCTCAGGGTGACCCAATACCCAAGGATGTCTGACGCCGGCTAAAAGATCAGCGAGGCACCCAACGCAAGGCGGTGCGCGCGCGGGCGACACAGCGCCCGCGGTTGCGCGTGATTGCGCGTGATAAAGTCCGGGCTGCCCCATTATCGCCCACCGGCGTAGCGACATTTGCCGTGACCCCACCCCACATTGCCGAAACCACGCCGCAGCGCACGCCTGCTCCCCCCGCCTTGCTGGTGGAGGCACGGGGCGTGGCCATGCGCTATGGCACGGGTGAACTGACAACCGGCGTTTTGCAGGGACTCAATTTCGCAGCGCGCGGCGGCGAATTTGTGGTGATCGTCGGGCGCAGCGGATCCGGCAAGTCAACGCTGCTCAATCTTTTGGGTGGCATGGACCAGCCGCTGGCCGGGGATATTCGGGTTGGGCAGGCGCTCCTAACCGCCATGAACGAAGAACAGCGCGCGCGTTTTCGGCGTCGCGCCGTGGGCTTCGTCTTTCAGTCCTTCAACCTGTTACCCACCCTCAGCGTGGCCGAAAACTTGGCTTTGCCG
>CAMAXW010000032.1 GCA_945862315.1 Klebsiella pneumoniae | reverse complement strand
AACAGACGTGTTATATCGGGTCACCCGCTAAACCTTTAGGAGGATCGATGTCAGCAATGCCAACTGGGGTGCAACTCAATCAGAGCCACGCGTCCACCGACGATTTTATTACCCGCACCCATGTGCTCCCCTTACTCACGGACCTCGTGATCCGTAAAAGGCTGCTGGCGGAACATGCCGGCAACCCCATCGGGCTTCCCGGTAAAGCGGGTCACGCCGGCATTCAACATACCGAGGAGCTGTCGCGGGTTATCGACAAACTGCGCCGCGCCCCGATGGCTGGCAAATATGTGCGCATCTGCGTGCGGCCGCACGAAGAGTATCGGATTGGGGTCTGCGCGGGAGTCCGCGGCAAGCCGGTTAAAATTATGCCGAAGCCCTACCCTTCGGAAGACGCCTGCGAGCACGCCATTTTTCTGCGCCGAGTCACGGAACTGCTCGCCCTCTACGGCCTTAAATAATCGCTCGCGAGCTTGCCACCGAACGCCCAACTGACCCCATTGACTTAAGAGGATTTAGACATGCTACGCATCACTGGTTATAGCGATTGCTACAGCGCGTGCCCCAGCGACACCGTCAAGTTTTATGTGAATTCCGAGAAGAACGAAAGCTATGCAGCCCAGTTAGTCCGTCTGATCCACGGCGATACCAACCCAGAGGGGCCGGGCTTTAAGGAAGAAGAAATCACCGCTGAGTGTAACGGCCAGTACCAAGGTCGCGAGCAAAAAATCCACGGCGGTTCCTACGCGGTGATTCCCGCTGCCGCCCGACTCAACTGCGCGAGCTTTACGGTGCAGGCGTTCATCATGCCCACCACCCCCGGCCCGGGGCCGCATGGCTACTGCCACGACAAAGGCATGCAGGGCATCGTCACAAAATGGTTAATCGACAAGCAGACCGGTTATGGGCTTTTTATCGACGAGGCCGGCTGTTTGGTGGTCATGATTGGCGCGGGCAAAGGCAAAGTCACGCGGATTTCTAGCGCCAAGCCGCTGTTGCGCAAGGTGTGGTATCTGGTGGCGGCGAGCTACGATGCTGCCACGGGTGCCGTGACGCTTTATCAGGAGCCAGTGGTGTCTGCCACCAACGGAGGTTTGGGCATGGCGCTGGTGCATCCGGCCAGCGAGACCAGCGCGGTGGTGACGGGGCTTAGCGCGCATCGTCCAGCCACTAATGACGCCCCGCTGCTGTTTGCGGCGGCCAGTCGCAAAAGTGATTCGGGTCGCCAAATCTGCGGTGGCCATTACAAAGAAGCCACAACCCCAGTGGTGCTGCCCGAACAGGACTGGTGCTACAACGGCAAAATTGATCGCCCGCGCCTGACAGCCAGCGCCTTGAGCAAAGCCGAAATTGACGCCCTCGCACGCGGCTTCGATGGCTGCCCGGCGGCGCTCCGTAGTGGGGTGGTGGGAGCGTGGGATTTCCACGCCAACATCACCACCAGCATCGCCAGCTGCCAGATTCTCGACCGCTCGCCCAACCGGCTCGATGGGTTTGTGATCAACCTGCCGGTGCGCGCCATGACCGGCTATAACTGGACCGGCGATGACATCGTCTATCACCATGCGCCTGAAGAATACGGCGCGATCCACTTCCACGACGACGACCTCGACGACGCCCGTTGGGAGACCGATTTCAGCCTCACCTTGCCCGCGACTCTGAAGAGCGGCGTGTATGCCGTGCGCTTGCGCATTGGTGGCGAAAGCACCCCGGAGACCGAAGACTACATTCCCTTCTTTGTGCGTCCGCCGCGCGGCAAGGCCACCGCTAAAATTGCCTTCATCGCGCCGACCAATAGCTACCTAGCCTATTCCAACGACAACCTCGCGACCAACTCCGTGGTGGCCGAATTGTTAGCGGGACGGGTGCCGATCATGAATGCCTCCGATCTGTTCTTGAACGAGCATCGCGAGTACGGCCTGTCCACCTATTCCTGCCATTCGGATGGCTCGGGCGTGTGCTACAGCTCGCGGCTGCGGCCCATTTTGAATATGCGGCCGAAGTATCGGCACTGGCTGTCGCCCTCGCTGTGGCAGTTCAACGCCGATATGCACCTCACCGACTGGCTGGAAGAAATGGGCTTCGAATTCGATGTCCACACCGACGAGGACGTGGACCGTGAAGGCCTCGAATTGCTGTCGCGTTACCGCGTGGTACTCACCGGCAGCCATCCAGAATATGCATCCGAAAAAATGCTCGATGCCTATACCGCCTACCAGGCCACTGGCGGGCGTTGGATGTACTTGGGCGCCAATGGTTTCTACTGGTGCAGCCAGTACCATCCGGACAACAGCAACATCATTGAAGTGCGTAAAGGCGAGGCCGGCACGCGTGCTTGGACCGCTAATCCCGGCGAATACAACAACGCTTTCGACGGCAAGTATGGTGGCATGTGGCGCGCGCGCGGCCGCATTCCCAGCAAAATCTGTGGCCTGACGTTCACCGGTTATGGCTTCGATGTCTCCACCTACTATCGGCGCGAACCCGACAGCCAGCGGCCTGAATGCCAATGGATATTCACGGGCATTGGCGAAGACGAAATCATTGGTGATTTCGGGCTGGTGGGCGGTGGTGCGGCGGGGCTGGAAATCGATCGCTACGATCTGGAATTCGGCACGCCACACAACGCCTATTTGCTCGCACGCTCGGAAGGTCACACGGATCTCATGCTGCAAGTGAACGAGGAAATTCACTTTAGCGTGCGGGGCTATTATGGCGGTGGCGATGAAAACCCAATGATTCGCGCCGACATGATCTACTACAAGACGCCGAACGATGGCGCGGTGTTTGCGCCGGGATCGTTAGCCTGGTGTGGTGCGCTATCCCACAACAACTACAAAAATAACGTATCGCGCCTGATGAAAAATGTCCTCAAGGGCTTTATGAAGCCCGGTGCATTGCCTTGAGAGCCGCGCCAGAACGGCGCTCGACCGGTGGCCGGGTGGTCGCGTTGCCGCCCGGCAAAACCTTCATGCCGGCGTTAGAGGGTGGCCCCAGCGCGTTAGAAAAATCCGTGCTGGGCACGCCTGATCCCGACCGCATGAACCAGCTTGGGGAATGCCTGTTCACGCTCAACAGCCGTCGGTTTGGGCCAATTCCGGGGGCCTACGTCGTGGTGTGTGTGGAGCCTGAGCGCCGTTGGTGCGTTGGGCAGTTGAGTGCCGATCGCGCCCGGCCACTGGTGATGTTTGATGACCTGATGTTTAGCGACCCCGCACTGGCCCAAGAGGCCGCTGAAGGCCTGCGTACAGCGCGCGGTGAAGGTCATCCACAACGCAGCATCTGAGTGATGGTCGCCGGTACGCAAACGTGCCGGCGACCCTTTGCCCAGATCACCAAGGCTTAAGCGTTCAACCCAACATCCCCCACGGGCGCGGCACGGGTGTCCTCGCCGCTCAAGCGGCCCTCATCTAGCCCAGCCCCCGACTTTTAGTCCGCCGTTCTCGACTTGGCGGCCTCACCCCAAATTCCTCGCAGCGCCGGTGGGTGGCCAATGCGGCGTGGAATGGTGGCGCCTAGAGGCCCGCAATCAGTATGCTAAGGTCGCCTTCCGGTCGACGCGCCCTAGGCCAAATATCGTGTGATGAAAGGCCCGCACCCAGCCTTGGGGTGGCGATGCGTATCCCAATAAAGTGGCCGAGGCTAATTCGGCCATTCCATTGTTTGCCTTAGGAGAGAGTTCGTGAGTAGTTCGTCTTCATCCAGCTTTGATGTTCTTGTTGTCGGCGCCGGTTTGTCCGGGCTATATCAGTTGCACCAACTGCGCGAGCGCGGTTTTCGTGTGCGCGTGTTAGAAGCCGGTACCGACGTTGCGGGCACCTGGTACTGGAACCGCTATCCCGGCGCACGCTGCGATTCCACCGCCGAGTGTTATCAGTATTGGTTCTCCGATGAATTACTCAACGAATGGAATTGGAGCGAGCGCTATCCGGCGCAAGCCGAGACCGAGCGCTACCTTAACTACGTCGCCGACAAGTTTGGTCTGCGAAGCGATATTCAATTCAACACGCGGGTTAGCGCCGCTGACTTCGCCTCGGATACCGGCCGCTGGACGCTCACCACGCAAGCGGGGGAGCAGTTTGACGCGCAGTTTTTGGTGATGGCGACGGGCGGTTTGTCCACGCCCACGCTACCGTCTATTCCGGGCTTTGAAACCTTCAAAGGCACCTCGTTTCATACTGGCCGGTGGCCCCACGAAGGGCTGGATTTCACCGGTAAACGGGTTGGCGTTTTGGGCACTGGCGCGACCGGCATCCAGGTCATTCAAACCATCGCCCCACAAGTGGGACACCTCACGGTTTTTCAGCGCACCGCCACCTACGCCATTCCCATGCGCAACCCCCAGTACGATGAGGCGCGCATGGCCGAACTGCGCCAAAGCTATCCAGCCATGAAGGAACTCGTGCACAACACGTTTACCGGCAACGACTACGATTTCGGCACGGTATTATTTTCAGACCTGACCCCAGCCGAACGCGATGAGCGTCTGTGGACCTACTGGCGCGATGGTTCGCTCAAATTTTGGGTGGGCGCGTTTGGCGAGTTATTTGCCAACCAAGTCGTGAACGATTACGTCTCGGATTTCGTGCGCGCGCGCATTCACGAACGCGTCCAAGACCCGCAGATTGCCGCCAAACTCTCGCCCAAAGACTACGGTTTCGGTACGCGCCGGGTGCCGCTGGAAAGCGGTTATTTTGAAACCTTCAATCGCGACAATGTGAGCTTGGTCGACACCACCGAAACGCCGATGGAGTGCTTCACCGAAACCGGTATTAGAACCAGCGCCGGTGAACACGCGTTGGATGTCATGATTTTTGCCACCGGGTTTGATGCGGGTACCGGATCCCTCACCGCCATCGACATTCGCGGCCGGGATGGGCTGCTATTGCGTGACGCGTGGGCGCAGGACGGCGTGCGGGCATGGCTGGGATTACAGGTCCACGGCTTTCCCAATATGTTCATGATCATGGCACCGCTGTCGCCGGCGGCGGCGTTCTGTAATGTCCCCACCTGCTCGCAGCAACAGGCAGACTGGATCGCCAACTGCATCGCGTACACCCACGCGCAAGGCAGAAAATCTATCGAGCCGAGCGCCCAAGCCGAGGCGGCCTGGGGCGATCATCACGACGAACTCGCCAACGCGACCCTGGTGCCTAACACCAAGTCTTGGTACATGGGCACCAATATCGCGGGTAAGCCGCGCCGTTTGCTGGCCTATGTGGGTGGCGCGAGCACCTATCGTCACGCCTGCGACAAAGTAGCGGCAGAGGGTTATTGCGAGAGCATTTTTAGCTGAGCGCGTAGCGCAAGAGCGGGCAAGCAGGGTGCGGGGCGATGCCACGGGGCCGTGCTCCCTTAACGATCATGCCGGCGCGCTGCGGGCGTACATAAGCCGGGTCCACGGGCCCGTGCCAGTGCCTACCGATGGCTCAAAAAATGGCCATGGGTCGCGCGGGCGAACCGGTTGCGCCGCGGAAGGGGATGGCACCAAAGGCAAACGCAAAGCGATAGGTGTGGCGCTGCACGAGACCGCTAAAGTCGATGTTCTCCATGATGTAAATGCCGTTCTCGACCAAGAATTTCTGGTGATTGGGAGCGAACAGCCGCCCGCCTTGGTCCGGGATTGCTTCTACGCCCCAATTGTCGGTGCCGACCAGCAGCACCTTTTTGGTGACGACCCAGTCGCCCGCCGCGGGCGAAAGCCCAGGAATGCCCCGATTAAACTTTGCTTTGTCGGTGTGCCAATAAGCGCCCCAGCCCGTGTTGATGAATAGCGCATCGCCGGGCTCAATGTCGGCGTCGCTCATGCCCTGACGGGCGAGCGCGGCTTGTAAATCCGCCACGGAGATGGAATCGCCGACATCGAGTTTGCGGGGGGCGATGGCGCTGGCGATATCGATGAGAATGCCGCGCGTGAAGATGGGCGGCACCTGCTCTACACCCAGCTTCTTAAAGCCGTGAGCATCCGCAATGTCCGCCTGACGATAGCCGTTGTAATAGCGTACTTCGGGCTGGCCGTTGGCGGGGGCATAGACGGTGCCCATGTGGGCCAGTGCATCGAACTGCGTACCGTTCTGGGTAAGTTCACCTGCCAGATAATCTTCGTTCCAAACCAGCGCGTTCTCGCCCATCGGCCCATAGGTGGGCGAACCTGGGATCACCAGGCGGTACTGTCGGGCGTAGGGCGTTAAGGAAAACAGCGGCATGTCGTTGTCGACGACGTGCGTCATATCGACCACCACGCCGGTCTTGATCAACGCGGCGGCCTGTAAAACCTTGGCCGGGTTGAGACGGTTGGCAGCCCCAAGTTGATCCGTGGGGCCAAATTCGGACGGCCACCAAATTTTGCGCGTCAAGTCCTCGGCAACCACGGTGGGTAGGCAGCAGGTGAGGATGAGTAAGCCTAAGAGGCGGGTGAGGCGGGTAGTCATTGAGAACTCCTGTGGGCCGCGGTGGCCAGTAGTAGAACCGCTAGTAGAACCGCTAGTAGAACCTGTTCCCCGACTTGCCCCGGGGTTAGCCAGCGGGTGCGGGGGTGCCGCAACCGCGCGCATCCGGATGGATGCTGCGCACCTCATGTCATTCAGGCCGGACCTGCCAGTCGCCGCGAGTCACGCCCCGCCGGACGTTTCTGCAGGGTTTGAATTCGCTGGCAGATAGCACCGCCGCCGCCCCACGCGGGCCACGCCCGATGGCGGCGGACGCCGCCTTGACGACCCCGCCTAGGCGCTGTGCTCAGCCGCCGCCGCGCGTACCCGCTGCCCCACATCCGGGCTATCGATAAAAAAGCCATCGATCCCAAGGTCTAAGTGTTGCGCCAGTTCGCCGGCCAAATCGCCGTTCGCGGCCGGCGAATTCCCGTGCTGATAGGCCGTTGGCAAAAAATAATTTTCGGGTCGGAAGGTCCAAACGTACACCGCCAAACCTGCCGCGTGGGCCGCGGCCACCAGCGGCGTGACCTCGCCCTTTGGGGTTATCACCAGTTCTTTAGGGACGCCCACACCCGCCGCATAACCCGCCGTAAACGCAAGCCCGCGGGGCGTGATTAAGTCTGCGTAAGTGCGAGCATCGCCGGCGGCGGCCCAGTCACGGGGTGCGCCTTGGCGCTCAATGAGCTGGATTAAGGGTACTTGGTAGCCCGCTGCGGGAAAGCGTTGGGTGGCGAGCACCTGCAGGTAAGTGGGTTCAAAGGATTGGATAAAGAGGTGCGCGGGGTCGGTGAAATCTAACGCTTGCAGCGCGCGGACCAGCGTTAGCCCTAAATCGATAGCTATGGGCTCGCCGGTCAAACGCCGACCTTCGGTGGCGAAGTAGGTCGGGTGTTTGGTTTCGGGATAGAGGCCGATGGGGCGGCCAGTGCGCGCGGCACTCGCTCGCACCAGTGCCACGATTTCCGCCAGAGTGGGGATAGAAAACTCGCCGTTATACGCACAATTGCCCGGCCGTAGGACCGGAATGCGCTCGGTGGCGCGCAGCGTTTTGATTTCGGCCAGCGTGAAATCTTCGCTGAACCAGCCCCGCACCGTCACCCCGTCTATCGATTTAGTGGTCAGACGGGCGGCAAATTCGGGGCGGGTGTGGACGTCGGTGCTGGAACTTGTGGTGTCTAGCGAGTGGTCTTCACGCAGTATCGCCAGCGCGTTTTCGTGCCGGGCAATCAGTTCGCCATCGGCCGTTGCCACGAAATCGGGTTCGATAAAATCCGCACCTTGGTCGATGGCCAAGGTATAGGCGGCTAGCGTGTGTTCGGGCCGGTAGGCGCTCGCACCACGATGGGCGATCAGGAGAGGAGTGGGGTGCATGGGTCTTAGCCTACACCAGCCAGATCGCCGCTCGCCACCCCGGTGGGGCCGGATAAGGTTGGCGGTGTCCTTGCGATGACGCACGTTGGTGGGTCCCTCGTTCACGCGGAAATGCGCGGCGTGAACGAGGGCTAGGCACGCCGCTAAATACGCGGAATGACCTCGCGGGCGAATTCGCGGGCAATTTCTCGCAAATACATCATGGGCGGTAACAAGCTGACTTCCCGCAGCCCAGCGCGCTCGGCGGCGCGAATTTTCTCGGCCACCTCGGACGGACCACCGGTGATGCAGGTACCCTCTATCATTTCAGGGGTCAGCAGGGCGCGCTCTACGGCCGGGTAGTAGCTGCAATGCCCTTCGTGTAGCAACTGGTGCTGTTTGTCTTCCGGCAGCGGGATATTGCGCACGCGCTCTAGATATTGCTCCCAGACATTTTTCATGTAGCCGGGAATCACGCTGTCGTCTTGCACGTAACGCCACACTTCGTAAACGAAGTGCAGGGCCGTGACGACCCAAGAACCAGCGGCCTCGATGACCCGCGGCGTGCTGAGCGTTTCGCCAGGACGCAGCACCACCGCATGGCACAACGAGGTGGTGTGATAGCTCTCGTCCAGTGTGCGCCCCACTTTCGCCGCGCCCGCGCCGACCAAATCCAGATTGGCCTTCATGACCTCGGGTTGTTCGTTGAATATCGAGATGAGCCCATCGCCATAAGCGCCCGCTGCGCGCAGTGCTAAGGGGCCGTTGGCGGCCACATAAATCGGAATGTGATCAAACGTGTTACGCACGCCGCTGGCATGGTTTTGCCAAGCGATTTCGGTCGTTTTATCGCGATAGGTGTAGTCGACGTTTTCGCCTTTCAGCATGCTGCGTACCACCCGCAGATATTCGCGAAATTCTTTGACTGGCATCGGGTCTTGGCCCATCACGCGCATGGCGGTGTGACCCGTGCCGATGCCGAGGAAGGTGCGGCCCGGGGCCAGTACATTGATCGATGCGATGGCCGCCGCGGTGGTCGGCGCAATGCGGGTACCGGTGATCGCGACCCCGGTTCCAATCTTGATGGTGGAGGTGCATTGCGCGGCCAACGCCATGGTGGCGTAACAGTCTGACCACATCATTTGGGTATCGGGGAACCAACAGGCGTCGTAGCCCCAGTCCTCGAGGTCTTTGGCGATGCGATAGTCAGAAATGCGGGTTTGAACGTGACAGCTAAATTTCATGTGATGACCTTCTGGTAGGGATGGTTTTAGCGAGTGGCGCGCTTAGGCGGCCCAGCCGATATTGCCGGTGACTGTGCGGGCTTGTAGCCGCGGCATCACTGTTTGGGCAAACGTTCGCAAGTTGGTTTGCGCCTCTGCCGCCGGCATCCCGGCGTAGCTGAACAGCCCAATAAAGGCTTCTGCGCCAATCCGCTCGGCGTTTTTGACGATGGTCTGATAGCACATTTCGGGTGTTCCCCAAACTTGCAGACTCATGAAGTAATCGGTGGCAGCGTCGATGCCACCTTTTTGAATTTTGCTGGCGAATTGACCATAGAACTCATAGCCCTTTTGGTCTTTGAGGTGGTTTTCGTGGAAGCGGTAGTGCTCCAGAACCGTCTGCCAGTAACCGCCTATCCATTTTTTGGCCTGCGTGTAGGCGACATCGGGATCGGGATGGCAGAGCGTCCAGCCGGCGATGATCGGCGCCGGGGGTGCGTGCCCATGCAGCTGCCGATAGGTTTCATTGTAAAGCGCGACTTCTTGCTCTACTTGGTCCCAAGGTTTTTGTGGCACCACCAGCAAACCCACGCCAAGTTTTGCCATGATGGCGACCGACTCTGGCGAGACGGCGGCGGCATAGGTGCGGCCTTTAAAAGTTTTGAACGGGGCAGGGCGGATGTCGGCGCGGGGTTGCTGCACAAACTCACCCTGATACTCGCAGTAGCCATTCTCTAAGCCGGCCAGTACGCATTCGGCGCTCTCCACAAAGCGCTGCCGAGAATCGCCCATGTCTTGCCGGAAGGCGTCAAATTCTACGCGCCCGGCACCACGTCCCAAACCCAAAATCATGCGCCCACCAGACAGGTGATCGAGCACTGAGATTTGTTCGGAGATACGCATAGGGTCGTGCCAAGGCAGCACAATCACCATGGAACCCAGTTTGACTTTGCGCGTGCGCCCCGCCATGTAGCTGAGAAATTGGCAGGGATCTGGGCTCATGGTGTAATCGGTGAAGTGGTGTTCGACGGTCCACACGGAGTCGAAGCCCAGCGGCTCGGCGAGTTCCGCCAGCGCCACATCATTGAGATAAACCTCACGGTCACTGATCTGCTTGTGGGTGTTTTGGAAAATAACCGACATTCCGGTGTGCATGGGCCTTAACTCCTGACAATGGGTAGCTCACTCGATTGTAGCCAGTGCGCGCACCGGTGACAGCTACGCTGGCCGTATGGTTAGTCCCTCATACAGATGAAATGTGGTGTGGGAAGCGCACACAGGCCTGCCAACCCCGTTAGACTTGGCCTTAAGACGGGGACTGCCTGCGCGCCGCCAAGGCAACCCCGCGATCACCGATCAGGAGAGAGCCAACATGAAAATGCGCAAATTGGGGACGCAAGGCCCGCTCGTGTCGAGCGTGGGATTGGGCTGCATGGGGATGTCGGAATTCTATGGCCCGGCCGACGATGCCGCGGCGATCAAGGTGCTGCACCGGGCACTGTCGTTGGGGATTAATTTTTTTGATTCCTCCGACATGTACGGGCCGTACACCAACGAAAAACTGCTGGGCAAAGCGTTCTCCGGCATCCGTGAGCAGGCGGTCATTGCGACCAAGTTTGGCGTCGTGCGCGACCAAGCCGGTGGTTGGCTCGGCATCAATGGTCGTCCGGCCTACGTGCGCAGCGCTTGTGAGGCGAGTCTGAAGCGTTTAGGCACTGACTACATCGATGTTTATTATCAGCACCGCGTCGATCCCCAAGTCCCGATTGAAGAAACCATCGGGGCTATGGCCGCCCTGGTGACGGCGGGCAAAGTGCGCTTTTTGGGGATGTCCGAAGCCAACCCCACCACCCTGCGGCGCGCGCACCGAGAACACCCGATCACGGCGCTGCAAACAGAATATTCTCTGTGGTCACGCGATCCCGAAGACGGTGGGCATTTGGCAACCTGCGCTGAGCTGGGTATTGCCTATGTCGCGTACAGCCCCCTAGGGCGGGGCTTTTTGTCGGGCGAGATTCGCTCTCCGGAAGACCTGGCACCCGACGATTTTCGGCGAGTTTCACCGCGTTTTATGGGCGAAAATTTTGCGCGAAATCTCGAAGTGGTGCGGCGTATCGAGGCGCTGGCCCGCGTGCGCGACTGCACTAGCGCGCAGCTGGCGCTCGCTTGGGTGTTGGGGCGTGGCGAGCATATTCTGCCAATTCCCGGCACCACCAACTTGGCGCGTCTGGCCGAAAACGTGGCCGCGGTGGCGATTACGCTCACCCCCGCCGAGCTCGCGCTGATCGAGGACGCCGCGCCGAAGGGCTTTGCTGCCGGTGAGCGTTACGACGAGCAGCATATGCCGGCGCTCAATCTCTAAGGGGCCGTGATGTCCGCACGCTCAGCAGCCTCTACGCCCGCATCAGCCCGCCGCCGCGGGTGGTGGTTGGGTTTACTGTTATCGAGCACGCTGCTGGCGGGCTTGGGCGCGCTACTGCTCGACCCAGCCCTGCAAAAACGTTTACTCATCCCGCGCCTAGCACCGTTGGTCGAGCAACTAGATCTCGACTACGTCCGGGTGACGCCATGGTCCCTCGAGCTGCGGGGACTCAAGCTCAGCGTGCGCGGGGCAAGGCTCTCCCTCGACCGGCTTGAACTGGGCGTCAACCCCTTGCGGCTGCTGGGCGACACCCTCAGCGTGCGGCGGCTGCAACTCGAACACGCGGTGCTGAATCTAGAAAATTTCGTCCCACCCCCCGCTGACCCGGCGGCGCCTCCTTTTCCGGGGCTATTGGCGGCGCTAGATTTGGGTTACGGCTTGGCCTTGGGGGAGGTGTCGGCCGCCTTGGAAGTGCGGCTGCCCAACGCACGGGTGATCACTTTGGCGCTGGGTGGTGGCGGTCTACGCCCACATCAAACCGGTGAGCTGACCTACGACCTGCAGGCCCTGCTAGGCCCGGAGCAACACGTTCATAGCAGCGGCACGCTGAGTGTGGAGCAGCTGTCCGCGGGCGCCTTTCGGGGGCTGCAAAGTGCTGGCACGGTGGAGCTTCAATGGCCGGGTTTGCCAGCGGCCGAACGCTTAGCCTTTGCGCTAGATTTGCATCCCGCGCCCGGCATGGGTGCACCGCGCGCGCGCTACCGTCTGGCGCGGGCGGCGCGGGCCGCGGGTGCTACCTTGGGGCTGGCGCCAGCCGCACCCGAGGTGGTGAGCTTCACGTTGCGCAGTCTCACGGCGGCCTCCGAAGACCGGGCGAAGCTGTCGCTCAATGGCGTGTATGCGGGGGAATTCGGCGCGATCCAGGGTGACTTTCAGCTCCTCGCCAACGAGCGGTTAGGCGCGCCGTACGCCGGTGGCAGCCCCTTGCCGAGCGTGGTCAATCGCACTGCGGGGACCTTTGGCTACGCCGGCGCTACCCAAACTTTTGAACTCACGCTCACCAATGACTTGCTGCTGGGCGAACTGGCGCGGGTACTGGGCAACAACCCGGCGCTGCCCGCGAGCTTGAACTTACACAGTGCGGTGACGCTGGCGGGGCAACCCACGCGCGTGGTGGTCACCCGCTTTGAGCACACCGTCGCACCGGATGCTGGCCCGCCGGTACTCACCATCCGGGCGAACAGCCCGCTAACCCTCGACCCCGCGCAGCCCGAAGTCTTGTTGGCAACGCCGCGCGCGCTGGGGGTGATTGAAGTCGCCGGTTTGCCGCTCCCGTGGCTCAATGGGCTATTGGGTGAGGTGGCGCTCGGCGAGGGTGCGCTGCGCGGGGGCTTTGAAGTGGCGGCCGATAAGCACCAGCGTTTAGTGCTCAACCCGGTGGCGCCCTTGATCGCGGGTCCCGTGACGGTGTCGCGGGCGCAGAACGTTTTGGTGAGCGGCTTGACCTTGCAAGTGCTGCCCAAATTTTTGCGCTCACAGCGCTCGCTCTCGGTCTCCCTGAAAGCCTTAGAGCTGCGCCAAGATGCGCGCCGACTCCTCAACGGCCAGGTGCGGCTGCGGCAGAAACACGCGCCGGACAGCCCCGCCCGCTTAGACTTAACGTTGGATTTGGACCTGGACGCGATCACCGCTTTGCCGGGTATTGCCCCGTTGGTGTCCCAATACGCCCTCCCACAGGGTTTGCTGGCGCACCTCGAAACCGACTTGGAAAGCCGCCCCGGCGAGGTGCGCGTCAAGAGCGTGCTGGCGCAGTTGGCGCACGGCAGCGCGCCGGAATTATTCAAACTCAAAAGCGAGCAGGCGTTCACGGTGCCGCTGGGTACCGCTTCGCCCACCCAGCGCAACCCGCGTGGCGTGCTCGCGCGGCTCGAATTTAGAAATTTAAATTTGGCTTGGCTGTCGCCGTGGCTGCCGGATGGTGCGTTAGAGGGGCGCTTGTCGCACGCGAATTTTGGGCTGATGGAAGAGGCTGGTGGCGCGCTGGTACTCAGCGCCGGGGTGCCGTTGGAAATCCGTGACCTCAGCGTTCAACACGGCGGCACGGTGCTAGCGCAGCAGCTAGCGATAAGTGTTGCACCGCGCCTGACTTACTCGCCGGACAAAATCACCCTCGCCTTGGAATCTTTAGAGGTGCGCGCGCCGGCCGCATCACTGTTACGCGGGCGGCTGGTGCTCGGCATTCAGCCGGCTGTCGGGCGGCTGGAAGCGGCCGGCAAACTGACCCTCGACGGCCGGGCATTGTTAGCGCAGCCCGTGCTGGCGGCTTGGTGGGGCCCCACCCAACCGGCTCTAAAACTCAGCAGTGAACTCAATTTCGATGTTGGCTACACCGCCCCGCAACTGGATGTGCAACACCTGGAGGCGCGGGTTGCCGCCGGTAAGTACGCGACGCTGTCGCTGGTTGCGGAACCGGGCCTCGTGATCCGCACGGCACTGGATTCTCATGAGGAATTTGCACGCGCCGTGGTGGGCAGCATGGCGCTGCAAGTGCGCGATTTGTCGTCCTCCGCGATGCGCGAATTTTTGCCGCTGGGCGAGCTGCGTTTTGCGGAGATCAATGCAGATTTTCGTTTGGCGTCCGATGGCAGTCGGCTGCGCGCCGACAGCTTGGCACCACTGCGTTTGGAATCGGTGAAGCTGTCCAACGCCAACGGTGTGCTACTGGAGCCCTTTACGCTGGTCGCAGATGCGGCTTTCTCGGCAGTCGGGCGGGTCTATGGGGTGGATGTCAATGAACTCTCGCTGGCCTTCGCGCAACGCAGCGGTGCGGCTCTCAACGGGCGTTTTACCGGGCGTATCGAACCGGATAAAACCGTGCCGCTGCAGCAACTGGCACTGGACCTTAACGCTAACTTGCCGCAATGGCTCGCCCAGCCGGTGGGGATGCCGGGACACAGCCTGCGCGGTGGCCAACTGGTGGCTAAAGTGGCAGTTAATCCGACCGGTGAAATTGCTGCAGCCGTGGGGCTGGAGGCTTTGGCCGGCGCTAAGGCCTTGCGTATTTCGCGCATCGATATCCCCATCAAGGGCACGATGGCGAGCGATGGGCAGGGCTTTGATTTCTCCGCACCGATCACCGCGCAAGGGCGGTCGGGTGTCAGCAATGCGGCGCTTGAGGTCAGTTTTAAGCCCGTGTTGAACGAACCCAATTTGCTCGATTTCAGCCTAAAAAGTGCTGTTTTTTATCTGAATGACTTGCTTGCAACCCTCAGCGAAATAGCGCCTGCCGCCGCGCCAGACGCGTCAGGGCGTACGCCGGCAGCGCCTGCGCGCCGCGTAGCCGTGCGCGTGAACGATGCGCGCGACCTGCGAGCCACCTGGGATGTTCTGCCTTATAGCGCACGGCTACGGGTGGAAATAGGCAAGCTTTTTTATACCGACTACCTCGCCTTTGAGGGTCTGCTGGCTGAGCTTGAAACTCGCCGCGACCGCCTTTCAATCAACGAGCTGGCGGCGAATTTTCATGACAGCCGCATCCAGCTCAAAGGGCAGCTGAGCTTCGCTCAAGACCTCCCGGAGCCCTACACGCTAGCCCTGAACGGCGAGGTCAAGGATTTCGATCTCCAAAAATTTTTGAGCGAACTGGTGCCCGGCGAAAAGGCGCAGGTGGAAGGGCTGTTTGGCGTCACCCTGTTAGCCTCCGGAGAAAGCCCTAATCTTTCGCAGCTGCACAATCGCGCGCTGTTCGATTTGCATCTGACTAGCCGCAAGGGGGTTTTTAGACCCTTGTCCAAAGCCAATCCTCTGCTGATTGGCAGTTCTGGGCTGATGGGATTGCTAGGGGAGTGTTTGTCCTATGTTCCCAGCGACGGTTTCGGAGCCGGCGCGGTCGCACGCTTAGTCAACTATATCTCGCGCATCGACTACGATTTGGTTGAAATTTATATTCAGCGCAAGCGTTCCCGCACGCTGCGTCTGTCACGCTTTCTGGTGCAAAGCCCGACGGTGTTGTTGCTCGCCGAGGGGCAGGTGGACTATGTGCCCGGCGCGGATTTTTTCGACAGCCCGCTGAAGATGACGGGTTCGCTCAATATGCGCGCACGCGGTGCGGCCATCCTCTACAGCATGGGTTTGCTGCGCGATGAGCAAGACCCATTCGGCTATTTTAAGGGGCCAGAATTTCTGGTTTCTGGCACGCCCGAGCACCCAGTGTCCAATCTTTCCACGATCATTTCGCGGGCCGGCCAAGGCGCCCTCAAAGGGGGGTTCACCCGCCCCTTGTCGGGGCTGATCGGTAATTTGAAATTTCGTTGGTTTGGCCCCAAAGAGGCGCCACGATCGGTGTTGCCGGTCGACGCCAACGAGGCTGAGTGACTAGCCATCACGCCGGGGCCAAGTTGGCCTCGGCGTGATGCTGAGGTTTAGGCTGCGGGCGCGCTGTTGGAATTAATCATGTCGCGGTGGAGCTTCCACTCGCGTCCTTCTTTTTTCCAAACCGCGATGTATTTGCCTTTATCCAGGGTGCTGCCGCCCTCACCGCTTAAGGTGTAGGTGCCGACCTCAATCGCCGTCGTGCCAAGTTTTTCGACTTCTTGGGATTTCAGCGTGACCCCTTTGACGCCGGCGTCTAACACGCCCTGCCAAAAAGCGGTGATGGCCTTCGTGCCTTTTAGGAGCTCGGCATTGGCGGGCAGCAGCTTGGCAGTCTTGGTATACATTTTGCCGATTGCGGCGGCGTCGCGATTCGCGACCGCGGTACCTAGGGCTTTGTTAGCAGCCTTGATGATGCCGGCGGTATCGCTGGCTTTGACCGCTAGGGGTTTGGCTTTGGCGGCCACGACCTTCTTTTTCGCGACCGGTTTTTTGGGGGCTTTCGGTTCGGCCATGGGGCGACTCCTCTGGGTTGGCGTGGCAGGTAGCTGCCAAAATTTGGCAGCTGTGGCGAGATTACCTGAAAAATGTCGTCGACCCCGCAGTTTAAACCGAGAGAAGTTCGACGCTTACACGCGGGCGGCGATTAATTCCACTTCGATGAGCCACTCGGGTTTTAACAATTGCGGCACGCACACCGCCGTTGACGCCGGTTTGTGATGACCCAAATGACGCGCGCGCGCGGCCGCATAGGCTGCGTAATTCTCAACCCCCACGACGTACGCCGTGAGCTTCACGATGTCGCTGACTTCCATATCGGCGTCGCGCACGATGGCCAAGAGATTTTCCCACAGCTGTTCGGCCTGATCTTCAATGCGCGGCGACACCACGCCATTAGGGCCAGCACCGACTTGGCCGGCGGTATGCAGTACGCGGGCGCCGGCCGGGATCACCATCCCGTGGCTGTACACATTGTTAAGCGGCGCCATGATGTCGGTGGGATTAATTATGCGGTTCATGTGAACACTCCTAGTGGTTTAGTAAATAGTGTGAGCGGATAACGTTGCGGGATGGCCTCGCGCAATTTCGTTAACAATGCGCGGGAGTGACGCGTTAGACCGGCGGCCCGGGACGCTCCTGGCGCCCCAGACGGCAGCGAAATCCAAGGCTTCAGCCCGCTGGGTCATGCGCAGTTCGTGCCGATAAACTGCGCGCTCTGAATACCCCTCGAGAGGCTGGAAAAGCCCACTCATGGCAACGCGCAGGGCGTGACTGTGACCCCTGTCTAGGTTTCAGTAGGACTTGGGTAGGCCGAGCACGCGTTCGGCAAGGTAGCTCAGGATGAGTTCGCGGCTGACCGGGGCAATGCGCGGGATCATCATTTCGCGGAAATAGCGCTCCACGTGGTACTCCTTTGCGTAACCCATGCCGCCGTGGGTCATTACGGCGGTTTCGCAGGCATGAAAACCCGCTTCGGCGGCGAGGTATTTCGCGGCATTGGCGAAGGAGCCACATTCCTGGCCGGCGTCATAGAGGGCTGCAGCCTTGAAGGTCAGCAGATCGGCGGCCTCCAGTTCTGCCCAGCATTTTGCCAGCGGATGTTGAATTCCTTGGTTTTGTCCTATGGGGCGACCGAACACCACGCGGTCACGGGCATAGGTAGTCGCTCGCGCCAACGCGCAACGGCCCAGGCCCACGGCTTCGGCGGCCAGCAGAATGCGCTCGGGATTTAAGCCATGGAGGATGTAGTGGAAACCTTTGCCTTCTTCACCGATCAGATTTTCCATCGGCACCGGCATGCCGTCGTAAAACACGGTGTTGGAGTCCACCGCCTTGCGACCCATTTTGGGGATCTCATGGATTTCGGCGTACTGGCGGTCGAGATCGGTATAAAAAAGACTGAGGCCGTCTGTTTTACGTTTCACTTGGTCTTTGGGTGTGGTGCGCACGAGCAGCAGCACTTTGTTCGCGCGCTGGGCCATGGAGGTCCAGTGCTTTTGGCCAAAAATTCGATACCCATCGCCGACGCGCTCAGCGCGAGTTTCAATGCTGGTGGTATCTAGTCCGGCATTAGGCTCGGTTACCCCAAAGCAGGATTTGTCTTCACCGCGAATTAACGGCGGCAGCATGCGTTGTTTTTGCGCCTCGGTGCCAAAAATCACGACCGGGTTCAGACCAAAGACATTCAGGTGCACCGCTGAGGCGCCGCTCATTCCCGCGCCTGATTCGGCGATGGCCTGCATCATGATGGAGCTCTCTACGATGCCCAGCCCCGATCCGCCGTAGGCTTCCGGCATGGCAATGCCTAACCACCCACCGGCCACGACGTCGGCAACGAACTCCTCAGGGAAACGCCCCTCGTTGTCGCAGTGCAGCCAGTAGTCGGCGTCGAAATTGGCGGAGAGTTTGGTGATCGCCGCGCGGATGGCGAGTTGGTCTTGGGTGAGCTGAAAGTCCATCGTGGTCCCCGTTAGTCAGTGCTGAAAGAAGCCGCATAGTACAAAACTGAAGCTACGCGTCGCCTCGCAATACTGTCAAGGCCGAGCGTCGACTCGCGCCCGGCGGATAAACCGGCGAAGATTAATCTTTCTACCAACCCGAGGAGCCGTTCGCATGGAACCGGATTACACCGCTGGCTGTGCTTTTACGAGGGGTCAATATGTGCCGGTGCAGGATGCCCATATCTCTATCCTAGATATGGGTTTTTCGCGTTCGGATTGCACCTACGATGTAGTGGCGGTATGGGATGGTGGATTTTTTCGACTCGATGACCACCTCGCGCGCTTTGCCCGCAGCTGCGAATGTCTGCAGTTGCACACGGAGCACACGCTGGGCGATATCGCCGCCATCCTCACCGAATGCGTGCGGCGCAGTGGCCTGCGCGAGGCTTACGTCGAAATGATCATGACCCGCGGCGTGCCGCAGGCGGGCGAGCGGGACCCACGCCGGATCACCAATCGGTTCCACGCCTATGCCATTCCTTATGTCTGGATCGCCAATGCTGACCAGCGCGCGCGCGGTCTGCATATGGTGGTGGCGCGCAGCGTGGAGCGAATTTCCGCGCGTGCGATTGACCCCACGGTCAAGAATTTCCACTGGGGTGATCTCGTGCGTGGGCTGTTTGAAGCCTACGAGCGCAACGCTGACACCGCCGTGCTGGTCGATGCCAACGGCTATCTCACCGAAGGGCCGGGTTTCAATGTTTTCGCTTTTTACCGCGGCCAGCTGCTTACCCCGGCAGATGGTGCGCTGCACGGCATTACCCGCCGGACCGTGTTGGACCTCGCGGCCCAAGCAGGCGTGACGGCGCGGGTGGGCCGCGTAGAGCCCGACATGCTGGCGCAGGCCAGTGAGATTTTTGTCACCAGTACGGCTGGCGGCGTGATGCCGGTAACCCTGCTCGATGGCCAACCAGTGGGGGATGGCACCCCTGGCCCGCTAACGCAACGCTTGAGCGAACTCTATTGGCAGGCCCACCGGGCGGGCGAGTGGGTTACCCCGGTCGATTACCGGGCGCCGCGCCACGCCACGCCGTGAGGCCTTTGGAACAGCAAGTCTGGAGTGCTCTGTTATGCTAGCGCGGCGTCAACCTTAAACTACAGCGAGAAAATCCCGATGCGTGAATTAACCCTAGCCGAAGTACAAACCCTGCTGACCGAGGGTGTGAACTATGCCCAGTCCATCGGCCGTCCGAGTTCCATCGCAGTAGTCGATTTTGGCGGCCATTTGCGTGGCGGCCTGCGTCCAGATAAAGGCCGCATTGCCAACATTTTGATCGCCGAGAAAAAAGGTTGGACCGCCGTGGCGTTCCAACGCCCCACCGACATGGTGCGCGACGTCATGCTGCCTGGGGCGTTTGGCTATGGCTTGCAGCATACCGATGAGCGCATTTGCATGGTCGGCGGCGGGTTTCCCATTTTTGACGAACTCGGTGAGGTCATCGGCGGCATTGGCGCGAGCGGCGGGACCATCGAAGAAGACTGCGAATGCTGCTTGGTTGGCATGCGCAAGCTGGGTTTCAAGACGGAGTTCGCGAACCCTCTGGCCGCCAAAAAATAGGCGTTTCGGGTCTCGGGGGGCGCGGTACCCCCTGAGACATCAGGCCGGCGAGTCCGCACTCAAACCAGGAGACCCTGTGATGTCTAACATCCTCATCGAAGCGGTTACCGAAGGTGATCCCACGCAGTTACCCACGGAGCTTGGCTTCGGGGTGCATTTCACTGACCGCATGTTCAGCCAGCGCTACAGCACAGAGCGTGGCTGGTTCGACCCGACCATCGGACCCTACCGCCCGCTGACGCTGGATCCGGCGGCCCAGGTTTTTCACAACGGCCAGATGATTTTCGATGGCACCAAGGCCTATCGCCGTGACGATGGCGCGATCAATTTATTCCGGGTTGAACGCAATGCGGCGCGCTTCAACCGTTCGGCGCAGCGCATGGGCATGCCCGCAGTGCCCGTCGATTTCCATCAGGAGGCCATTGAACAACTCATTCGGCTGGAGCACCGCTGGGTGCCCAACCAGCCCAATACGGCGCTGTATATTCGGCCCGTCATGATTGCCACCGAAAAGGCTTTGGCGATTCGCGCGCCGCGTGAATTTCTCCACTACATCATCTTGAGCCCGGTGAGCCCCTATTTTGCGGGTGGCTTTGCGGCGGTGGCGGTCTATGTGAGCGACGACTATGTGCGCGCAGTCCGCGGGGGTACCGGTGAAGCCAAGACCCCCGGCAATTACGCCGGCAGTATTGCGGCCACCGAAATAGCATTGGCCAAAGGCTACCAGCAGGTGTTGTGGCTAGACGCCCTGGAACGGCGCTACGTGGACGAGGTGGGGGCCATGAACATCGCCTTTGTGTATGAGGGCAAACATTTGCGCACGCCGGATTTATCGGGCGCTATTTTGCATGGTGTCACGCGTGAATCCTTGTTGGTGCTGGCGCGTGATTTAGGCTACACCACCAGTGAGGAGCGCATCGATTTTGCCGAAGTGCTCGCGGATATTAAAAGCGGCCGGATTACCGAAGTATTTGGTATGGGCACGGGTGCCGTGATAGCCCCCGTAGCGCGTCTGGGCTACCTTGGGCAAGACATCGCGATCAATGGTGGGGAGCCGGGCCCGGTCGCCCGCCAATTATTCGATGAATTAACCGGCATCCAATATGGTCGCCGACCCGACCCCTACGGTTGGACCCGGACGCTCAGCGTTTAGGCAGGATCTAGGGGCGGTTTTAGCCGCGGCGGCGGTGCTTACTGCGGCCGTATTACAACGACAAAGAAGGAGGTCTCAATGGGATATTCAGTCATGGTAGAACGCACCGTTGCGCTGTCGCGCGAGAAAGTGTTCGCAACTCTGATGGACTTTGGCGGCATCATGAAACTCCTGCCAGACATGCTGGAAACCTGCCGGCTGGAAGGCAGCGGCGTGGGCGCGCTGCGCCACATCACCTTAAAGGGTACGCCGGGCAGCGTGGTCGAGCGGCTCGACGGCGCCTACGACGGGCATTACTTTTCCTACTCCATCGTGGCCGAGTGCCCGCTACCCTTTGAGCACTATCACGCGGTGGTGATGCTAGAAGATGCGGCCGACGGCGGTTGTTTCATCCGTTATGGCAGCAATTGGGTCGCCAAGGGCATGCCGCACGCGGAAGTCGTAGGGATGGTGACGGGCTTGTATAACGGCATCATCGACGCCATCGTCAAAGCGGGCTAAGTCTCGCGGCCTACCTGCCAGGTCATCAACGATGGCCTGGCAACTTACCCGGCATTCCATTGGGCGATGCCGGGTAAATCTCACGCGTCCTCAGCGAAAGGCTGGCATCACTTCCTGGGCAAACAACTCTAGTGAACGGGTGCCCTTCTTGGGATCGAGTCCCGGAAACTGACTGTCCATGATGAAGTCCGTGCACTGATATTTGGCGCAGAACTTTTCCATTTTTCGAGCTATCTGATCGGGTGTGCCGATCATGAGTTCTTCGGCCAAAGGCGAATGACGGATCTCTTCTGCGCGGGTGATCGGCAGCGGCTGGTCATCGCCTTCTGCGTCATTGGCTTCGGACAAAATATCCTGATAGAAATCGAACAAGTGGAATAGGTGATCTTGGCATTCTGCCCACGCTTGGTCTTCGGTTTGCGCGCAGTACACCATGCGCAGTTGGCAGATGTTGAAGTCAGCGGGGTTGCGCCCACATTCCTTCAGGGTCTCGACATACAGCGGGGCCGGATCCGGGCCGAGCGTCGCCATTAGGTGGAAGCCGGCTTCCGCCGCGCGCTTGATGGCTTTAGGTCCTCGCGCACCAATCCAGATCGGCGGGTGAGGCTGCTGCACAGGCTTCGGCGAAAGCGTCATGCCTTTTACCTGGGTGTATTTGCCCTCGAACGTGACGTTGTCTTCGGTGAACAGGCGGGTCATGAGGTCGATGCCCTCGCGCATGCGCGAACCCCGTTCGCTACGGTTCATGCAGAAGGCATTCCACTCGTGATACGAGTAGCCTTGGCCCAATCCTAAGTCGATACGCCCGTTAGAGAAAATGTCGGCGCAGACCGTGTCTTCGGCGGCACGGGCGGGGTGTAGAAAGGGCAGCAGCAGAATGAAGGTGCCGATGCGGATAGTGCTGGTGCGGGTGGCGATGGCCGAGGCCGTGGCCATTAGTGCCGGGTTATACCCATCCTCGGTAAAATGATGTTCGGTCAACCAGACGTTGTCGTAGCCCAATTCTTCGGCGCGGACGATTTGGTCCAAGATGGCGCTGTAGAGTTCTGGGAACGGCCGGCGCCATTTGACCGGGTTGCGAAAATCTTCCATGAAGCCGAAGCGCATAATCTGTCTCCTAGTAGAGTGGGTGGTCGAGTGACTCGATCCTAAACAGCTCAGCACAATCTCGCCATCACCACGAGGCTGGCCGGATACGCCTGCTAACCGTTAGCATTCGAGGCCCTACGAGGAGCCTACTCATGAGCGACTACCAACTATTGCCTAGCGACGAATTTCCGCACCGCGCCACTGCCGAGCGCCACTTCAACGAGAGCGTTTACATGAACGCCTTCGATCACACCCGTGCCATGGGCGGTTGGATGCGGGTCGGTAATCGGGTTAACGAGGGCTATGCGGAATTGTCGGTCTGTCTTTATTTGCCCGATGGGCGCATCGCCTGCCAGTTTCAGCGGCCCGCCATTACGCATAACGATGCCTTCAACGCCGGCGGTTTGTCGGTTCACATTGAGGAGCCACTGGCGCGTGTGCGCATGCACTACGACGGCGAACTGATGGTGGTCAGCGACCCCGAATTGCTACGCCATCCCAAACGCTTGTTTGCGCAAGCCCAGCGCCTGCCGGCCGTTGTGCGCTGGGAGCACGTGGCCACTTCGCCCGCCCACGGCGGCATTCCGCTGGACCCCTCATCGCCGGGGTTATACGGGCGTGATTTCTCTCTGGGTCACTTCAATCAACATACCCGGGTCACGGGCGGGATTACGCTGGGCGACACCCACTGGCCAGTCGACGGCTATGGTTGGCGCGACCATTCTTGGGGTCCGCGCTACTGGCAAAATATTCTTTTCGACCGCCTTTATATGGCAAATTTCGGTGCCGATTGCGGCCTCATGTTGCTGAAGATTGCCAACAACGATGGCCAAATACGCCGCGGCGGTGTGTTGCAGGTGGATGGCCTCTACGAAGAAATCATCGACCTCGATATTTTTAATGACTGGAACGACGCCCGCGATCCCACGGCTTTCCAACTCACCGTCCGCACCGCGCACCGCGCCGCGCGGATTAACGGCACGGTGCTCAATTGCGCGCCGCTGCGTAATCGACGTGAGGAAAACGGACAGCTGCTCGAAAGCCGCATCGCAGAGTGTTTTACCCGGCTGGAATGGGACGGGCGCGTAGGTTTTGGCATGACCGAATACGTCGAACGCCTGCAGGATGGGGTGCCGGCGGGGTTCCCGCTCTAGTCGATAAGCGCGAAAACAGGCTGTCTCGCGCTGAAGAGCGCCAAGTGGCCCCATAAACTTGGCGCTTTCCCACCGCACAGATAGCGCGCCCCTCGGTGGTCCTAGTCGGCGGTTTAGGGTGCGCGACTCACTGCCGAGTCAGCGTGATTTTCGCACGCGACGACCGCACGGGTGCCCTGCACAGGACCCTGAGTTTAGGCGGCCCTTGGCAAGTTAGCGTTGGGTATGCCGCCCGAGGTCGCGTTGCGCCGGTGGTCGCCTGCGCGTTGACTAGCACCCGTGGTTCGCACCGTGTGGTGGCATCGTTCGTGGCCGACAACGCGGTTACAATCACGGGGCCGCGCCGCCCAGTCGCGGTCTAAGCGGTCTAATAGGAGCAGACAGATGAGCGGATACCGACTTCAGGCGCAGGATGAATACAACCATCAGGCGAGCGCCGAACCTAATTTCAATGAGAGTGTTTATCTCAACGCCTTCGACGAGACCGGTGGCTACGGCGGCTGGATGCGATTGGGCAATCGGATCAACGAGGGGCGGGCAGAACTCTCCGTGTGCCTGTACCTGCCGGACGGCCAAGTGGCCTGCCAGTTTTTGCGCCCGGCAATTACCACCAACGAGCGCTTTTCTGCGGGTGGCTTGCATTACACCGTCACGACGCCGCTGTCGGCGGTGCAAATGAATTTCGAGGGCGAAGTCATGGTGCTCGCCGATCCAGAATGGATGCGCGAGCCGCGACTGGCCTTCCAGCGTGCGGTGCGCCAGCCCTGTGCGGTGGAATTTCGGCACCTCGGGGTGTCGCCCATCCACGGTGGTGAACCGTTGGATGCCACGCAGCCCACCATGTACGGGCGAAATTTCTCACTCGGGCACTTCAATCAGCATAGCCGCGCAACGGGTTACATCCGGGTTGGCGAGCAAGAATTAACGATCAATGGGTTTGGTTGGCGCGACCATTCTTGGGGTCCGCGGTATTGGACCAACATCTATTTTTATCGGCTGTTCATTGCCAATTTCGGGCCTGATCGTGGCTTCATGCTGCTCAAAATTACTGACCGCCAGGGTCACACCCGCCGCTGTGGGGTATTGCAGTACGACGGCGATTACGAGGAGATTATCGATCTTGATGTCCTCACCGAATGGACTGCGAACAAAGACCCCAAGCACATTAAATTAGGCGTGCGCACCGCGCAGCGGGCCGTGCGCATTGAGGGTGAAATTCTTTCGCTGCTGCCGTTGCGCAATCGCCGCGAGGAAGCCGGAGAGGCGTTGCAATCGCGCATCGCAGAAGGGCTTACCCGCTGGACGTGGGGCGACCGGCAGGGCTTGGGCATGACCGAGTACATTGAAGTCTTGGAGAATGGCGTGCCCGTGGGCTACCCGCTATGAGTTTTTGCGTACGCTTATGGTTCAGCCGCGCATGAACGCACCGGTGTCGGCGATCGATCCCTTAGCCGAGATTACGGCGCGACTGCGCCTGGCCGTGCAGCGCCGCTTTGGCGCGCAGGCCGCCATCGATCGTATTGAAGTGGCCACGCTCGGCGGCTCCAACCGCACGTTGTTATTCGATTTGGTAGAAGGTGCGGCCCGCCGCCGGCTGGTGTTTCGGCAAGAAACCTATCGGCTGCCCAATTCGCCGTTTATCCCACCGCAGCCCCAGTTTCGTCTGTTGCAGATCGCCGAACGCCAGGGCGTACCGGTGCCCGCTCCGGTGTTCGAATTTGAACCCGAAGATGAACTAGACCGCGGCTATGTGGTGGGATATGTGGCGGGTGAAACCTTGCCACGGCGGCTGTTGCAGGACGCGAAATTTGCACCGGCACGGGCGATCTTTTGTGCCCAAGCGGGTGAAATTCTGGGGCGTTTACACAGCGTCGATCCGGCTGCTGCAGCGTTTCTCGCGGAGACTCCCGATAGCCAAGACCCACTGGCCGCGCAGTTAGCGCGTCTGGACTACTACGGTGAGGCGCATCCGGCACTCGAACTCGCCGTACGTTGGTTGGAACGCCACCGGCCCTCGGCCCCGCGCCGGGTGTTGCTCCACGGGGATTTTCGCAACGGCAATATGATCATGGGCCCGGAAGGCATTCGCGCCGTATTGGATTGGGAATGCTCGCACCTCGGTGCGCCGATGGAGGATCTCGGTTGGTTGTGCCTGCGTTCTTGGCGCTTTGGCCATCACGATTTACCCGTTGGCGGCATGGGCCAACGGGCTGAGTTCTATGCGGCCTATGCGCAAGCCAGCGGCTATGCGGTGGATCCGGACGAAGTTCGCTGGTGGGAGATTTTTGGTTTTGTCCGCTGGATGGTGCTCAACATCATGCAGGTGCATGGCCATTGGAGCGGCGAACGACGCTCCCCAGCCTTTGCTGCGTGCGGCCGCAATACGTGTCTTATCGAATACGAGTTGCTGATGACGCTGCTCGGCCACTACGCCTGACGTCTACGGAGTAAACCATGCAGCGCGACCAACCCGACGTCATCGAAATTCTCCGTACCGTGAAAGAATTCGTGGATGAAATCACCGAACAACTGGGCGGACAGGAGCGCTATCACGCGATGTGCGCCAGCTATTTACTGGCTATCGCTGAGCGCGAGCTGACGCTTGGGCCGAGCCTCGACGCCAACGAGCACAACGCCGCCGGCGCTTTCCCCGATGATGCGGCCGAACTGTCGGCGCGCATCCGTAGCGGCGAATTTGACTCACAATGGGACGACGTCTTTGCCTTAGTGCTCGACCACGTGATTCACAAAGTGCGAATTTCCAAACCCGAACACCTCCATCCTCTGCATCAAACAGCCTGATTTTCCGCCGGAGCAGCTAGCCATGAGCTATACCAGAATGCGTTTTTCGATCGAGGCGGGGATCGCCCGTCTCGTTTTCACCGATGTCGCGCGGCACCACGCGGTGGACCGTCTATTCACTCAAGAGCTGGCGCAGGTAGCGCGCGCGTGTGAAGTGGCGCCGGATCTGCGCGCGCTGCTAATCACTGCCGAGGGTCGCGATTTTTGTGTCGGCGGTGATTTGCGCGAATTCATCGAAAATCGCGACCACATCCAAACCCATGTGCGTGAAATGACGGTGGATTTTCACGCAGCGATCCTCGGCTTCAACCGGCTGAGTGCGCCGGTGGTGGTGGGCGTTAACGGGGTGGCCGCGGGCGGCGGCTTTAGCTTGGTCTGTATGGCGGATCTCGCGATCGCCGGGCGCTCCGCCAAGTTTAATTTTGCCTACACCAAATCGGGTTTGACGCCCGACGGCGGCGCCACGTTTTTTCTGCCGCGGATAGTCGGAGCGCAGCGCGCTTTCGATCTCATGGCAACCAACCCCACATTGAGTGCCGAGGAGGCGCAGGCGTTGGGGATCGTGGCGCGGGTGGTCGACGACGAGCTGCTGACGGGCGCCCTGGAAGACACCGTGCAGCGCTTGGCGGCCGCGCCAGCCGGCGCCATTGGGCGCCTGAAAGCGTTGCTGCGCGCGGGTCAGAACAACTCGCTGGAACAACAATTTGATCTGGAGGGTCGCGCGATCGCGCAAGGTGCCGCGCATCCAGAAACCCTCGCCGCGCTCGACGCATTTTTTAGTCGCGGCCGTTAACCCCAAGCCATTCGGTGCCCGCGTGGACAAAGCAAAATCCTTTGGCTATCGTCCGGGCAACCACCCAAGGAGAAACCTATGAACGAGCGAGCTGTCCCACCCATGGGTGGACAAACGACCAACGCCTTCGACCTCACGCCCGACCAGCAGAACATTCTGGATGAGGCCGATAAATTTGCGCGCAACGAACTCTACCCGCTGTCCCAGCGCATGGACGACGAGGAATGGTGGCCCGAAGACGTCTTCAAAAAAATTGGTGAGCAAGGGTATTTCGGGATCACCGTGCCGGAGAAATTCGGCGGCGTAGGGCTCGATTTTTTCACCAGCGGCCTAGTTTGCCAGGCGATCGCGCGCTGGAATTACGCGCTCTCGCTGTCTTGGATCGCGCACGAAAATCTTTGCCTCAACAATATCTATCGCAATGCTAACGATGATCAGCGCTATAAATATTTGCCTGATTTATGCAGTGGCAAGGCCATTGGTGCACTAGGACTGACTGAGCCCGGCGCCGGTTCGGATGCGTTGGGTTCGATGCGCACCACCGCTAAACGTGACGGCGGGCATTACGTGCTGAACGGGCGAAAGATCTACATCACCAACGGACCCGTGGCGGATGTGTTGCTGGTGTACGCGAAGACCGCGCCCGAACAGGGCGCCCATGGCATTTCAGCGTTCATCGTGGAGAAAGATTTCCCCGGCTTTAGCGTCGCGCAGAAAATGAAAAAAATGGGTTTCCGCGGCAGCCAAACCGGGGAACTGGTATTCGATAATTGCCGGGTGCCGGCCGAGAATCTCGTCGGCGGCGAAAACAAGGGCGTGGCGGTGGTCATGAGCGGGCTTGATCTGGAGCGCGCGGTTATTTCGCCCATTTGCGTGGGGATCGCGGAACGCGCACTGCAGTTGTCGATCGAATACGCCAAGACCCGCGAGCAGTTTGGTAAGCCCTTGGCGTCTTTCCAGATGATTCAAGCAAAAATCGCTGACATGTACGTCTGGGTCGAAACCATGAAAACTTTTTGTTATCGCGTGCTCGCGGCCGGTAACGATTTGGAGGTAGGGGCCGGCGGCCGGGGGCAAATTCATGCGCTGACCGCAGCGTCTCTGATGTACGCCGCCAATACGCTCAACAGCGTGCTCAACGAGGGGCTGCAAATCCATGGCGGGCTGGGCTATATGTGGGAAGCGGAAATCAACCGGCTTTACCGCGCCATTAAATTATTGGAGATCGGTGCCGGCACGACCGAGGTTCGCAAGATGATCATCAGCCGCGAATTGCTGGCTTAAAGGGCACTCAGATGACCGACACCCCCCCCAACGAGACCCCAACCACAGCGCCCGCGGCCGTCGACGCGCAGGCCGAACTGATGGCACTTCCAACGGCCTTTGCGCCCGATTTTCTGCGCGACAAAGTCGTGGTGGTGTCGGGTGGGGGCAGTGGTATTGGCCGGGCTACCGCTTGGTTGGCGGCCCGTTTGGGTGCGGTGGTTGTGGTGTGTGGCCGGAGTGACCAAAAGCTGCTGGCGGTGGTGGAAGTCATGCGCGATCTGGGTTTCGATGCCGATTACGAGCCCGTAGATATCCGCGAACGCGCGCGGGTTGAGCGCGCGATGCGCAATATTTGGGACCGTCATGAACGGGTCGACTTGCTCGTCAACAGTGCGGGTGGGCAGTTTCCGCAAGCGGCGATCGACTATTCCGAAAAAGGCTGGAATGCCGTCATCAACACCAATCTTTCGGGCACCTGGCACATGATGCAGCAGGCGGCTCTGAAGTGGCGCGAGACCGGCACGACGGGGTGCATTGTTAACGTCGTCGTCGTGCCCCAAGGCTTACACGGGGTGGCGCATACCTGTGCGGCGCGCGCCGGGGTGATTGCGTTGTCGCAGGCGCTGGCGGTGGAGTGGGCCCCCTTGGGTGTGCGCGTCAATTGCGTGGCACCGGGGGCGATTAAAACGGAGGGCTGGGCGGTGTATTCGGAAGCCGCACGCAGTAAATATCCCCTGACCAACCCCTTGATGCGGGCGGGCACGCCTTGGGAAGTCGCCCAAGCGATTGTTTATTTGGGTGGGCCGGCCGGCGGTTTTATTAATGGCGAGGTGCTGACCATCGACGGCGGCGGTCAGCACTGGGGCGAGATTTGGACCGGCGGTAAGCCCGAGTATTACGCTCGGGCGACCCGCGCTTGGGACGACGGCGCTAGTCAGTAGCCTGCACGGCAGCGTGGTGCCGCACAGGCTGCGTGGCGGGCCGTGCGGCTAGCCAAATAAACGTTTGAAGAAACCCTTCACGCCGGTGTCGGGCTCAGCGGCCGGTGCTGCGCTGGCGGCTGGGCTGGTTCGCGGCTGACGCGGCGCCCGCTCAGTATCTCCGCGCGTTTGGGGCTTCTCTGAACGCGGCTGTGAGGCATCAACCCGCAGCTCGCGGCCATGCACTTCTTTACCATTCAGGGCGTCGATGGCTTGTTGGGCTTCGCTGTCATTGGACATTTCCACAAAGCCATAACCACGCGAGCGGCGCGTACGCTTATCAAAAATGACCTCGGCGGCCACGATCTGGCCAAAGGGTTCGAAAATGGCTCGGAGTTCTTCGTCGCGGACGTCGTAAGAAAGATTGCCTACGTAGATATTCATTCGGTCGCTCTAAATTTTGCGGGATCATCGGTGCCCGGTGGCGAGGACTCGGGTGTGGTCAGGATCGCGGCATCCCTTGCTGCGTTCGGCGGGCGGACGCACGCAGTGGCGAGGCCACGCTGTGCAATGTCGTTTAGCTGATTGATGCAAGGATGAAGTAGTCCGTGGAAAACCCGAAAACCGCCGTGCGGCGTACTAGTGTTTGGGCGCGTATAGCCCGGCAAGGGGGACGCGCTTGCGCGAACTGCCAGCGACAGTTCTCGCCCGTTCCTGACCATAATTTTGGAGCCCGTTAAACGCGCACCCCACAACCGCAGACAGGCGCGAGCATTCAAGCACAAGCGCTAGGCGATGGCAACGCAAGGTCCGGTTGAAATAACCGGCTGCGGCTTATCCGGTAAACGCCTGCAGTCCGGTTTGGGCGCGTCCCAAAATCAGTGCGTGAACGTCGTGGGTGCCCTCGTAGGTGTTCACGGCTTCGAGATTCATCAGGTGACGAATAACGTGATATTCGTCTGAAATACCGTTGCCGCCATGCATGTCACGCGCCACGCGGGCGATGTCGAGCGCCTTACCGCAGTTGTTGCGTTTCATCAGCGAAATGGCTTCGGGCGCGCCGTGTCCGGCGTCTATCATGCGGCCCAACTGCAGCGCACCTTGCAGGCCCAAGGTGATTTCAGTTTGCATGTCGGCGAGCTTTTTTTGCACCAACTGGGTGGCGGCTAACGGGCGGCCAAACTGTTGACGATCCAGAGTGTACTGCCGGGCGGCCAGCCAACAGAATTCCGCGGCACCCATGGCGCCCCAGGCAATGCCGTAGCGCGCACGATTTAGGCAGCCAAACGGGCCTTTGAGGCCTTTGACATTGGGCAGGAGGTGTTCTGCTGAGACCAGCACTTTGTCCATCACAATTTCGCCAGTGGTGGAGGCGCGCAACGAAAATTTCCCCTCGATTTTGGGCGTCGTTAAACCGGCCATGCCGCGTTCGAGCACAAAGCCCCGGATCACGCCATCGTCGGTTTTCGCCCACACCACAAACACCGTCGCTAACGGCGAATTGGTGATCCACATTTTATTGCCGGAGAGCTCATAGCCGCCGTCGACCGTGCGTGCGCGGGTTCTCATGCTCCCGGGATCGGATCCGGCGTCGGGCTCGGTGAGACCAAAACAGCCGATCCATTCGCCGGTTGCCAGACGGGGCAGGTATTTTTTGCGCTGTTCTTCGGTACCGTAGGCGTAGATGGGATGCATCACTAAACTTGACTGCACGCTCATGGCCGAACGGAAGCCCGAATCTACCCGTTCCACCTCACGCGCGATCAGGCCGTACGAGACATAGTTCAAGCCGGCCCCGCCGTATTGCTCGGGAATGGTCGCGCCCAGAAAACCCAGTTCGCCAAATTCCTGCATCAGGCTGGGATCGAAATTCTCGTGTCGGTGCATATCACGCACCCGGGGTTGCAGACGTTCCTGACAAAAAGTCTGCGCCGCCTGGCTGATGAGCCGCTCGTCCTCGCTCAATTGGGCGGTGAGGTGCAGCGGGTCCTGCCAATTGAAAGGGCCTTCGGCGGTGGCTTTGTGGGACTGGCTTTGGTGGGCGAGGACAGAGTTCATGAGCAGGCTCCGCAGGTGCTGATCTAAATGGGGGCGCGGGTTGATCCGCAACGGGCACCGTGCCCGTAAATAGGCAGTACGCACGCGGTGGTCAAATCGGCTTTCTGCCTTGCGGCAGATCAAGTTCGTTCAAGGCCATAATATTGCGCTGCGTCAGCTAGTTCGATCAAGGCGTTATTTGCTACCATGCCGCCTCTTTTGCTAACCGTTTGCAAGGCTCGCTCACTGCGCCGAAGGACCGAAGGACGGTCCACTCGCCCCGCGTGCAGCGCGCCATCTTGGAGGATGAAATGAAGATCCTAGTCGCCGTAAAGCGCGCTATCGACTACAACGTCAAAGCACGGCCTAAAGCCGATGGCACCGGCGTTGAATTGGCGAACGTCAAAATGTCGATGAATCCGTTCGACGAAATCGCAGTGGAAGAGGCGCTACGCCTGCAGGAAGCCGGCAAGGCGACCGAAATCATCGCCGTGTCCGTGGGCCCCGCGACCTGTCAAGAAACTTTGCGGACCGCCATGGCGATGGGCGCCGATCGCGGCATCCTCGTGCAAACAGACAGCGAAACCCAGCCCTTGGCGGTAGCCAAACTCCTCAAAGCCATTGTGGAGCGTGAACAACCCGGGTTGGTGCTGCTGGGCAAACAGGCAATTGACGATGATTCCAATCAAACGGGCCAAATGCTGGCGGGTTTGCTGGGCTGGGCGCAGGGTACGTTTGCGTGCACCGTGCTGCCGGAAGGGGATTCGTTATTGGTGAAGCGCGAGGTGGACGGCGGCATTCAAAGTCTCACGCTCAAACTCCCCGCCGTGGTCACCGCTGACCTGCGGCTCAACGAGCCCCGCTACGTCAAGCTGCCCAACATCATGAAAGCCAAGAAAAAGCCCTTGGATATTTTTTCGCCCGCCGACTTGGGCATCGATATCACGCCCCGCCTGAAACTTGTCAAAGTGAGCGAACCGCCGGCCCGCGTGGGTGGCGTGAAGGTTGCGGATGTCGAAGAACTCGTCGCAAAACTGCGTAACGAAGCGAAGGTAATTTAACCATGACCGCCCTAGTCATTGCTGAACACAACAACCAAACCCTTAACGTGGCCACGCTGTGCGCGGTGGCCGCTGCTGCCAAGCTGTCGGGGGGGGTGGATATTCTCATCGCCGGGCATCAATGCCAGGCGGTGGCGGAACAAGCGGCGCAGGTGCCCGGGATCGGCAAGATCTTGCTGGCCGATGCGGCGCATTACGCCCATGCGCTGGCCGAGAACCTGGCCCCGCTGGTGCTAAGCCTCAGCAGCGCGTATTCACACCTGCTGGTGGCCGCCACCAGCAACGGCAAAAACCTCATGCCCCGCGTGGCGGCCATGCTGGATGTGGCGCAACTCTCAGACATCATCGCGGTGGTCAGCGACGACACCTTCGTGCGGCCCATTTACGCCGGCAATGTCCTGGCAACTTTCCAGTCATTGGATGCGATCAAAGCCATCACCGTGCGCATGACCGGCTTTGACGCCGTGCCCGCTACAGGTGGCGCTGCGACGATCGAGGCGGTTGCTCTCCAGGCCGATGCGGGTCTGTCGCAATTTGTCAGTGAAGAACTGACCAAATCATCCCGTCCAGACCTAATGGCCGCCGACATCGTGGTCTCGGGTGGTCGGGGTGTTGGCAGCGCCGAAAACTTTGCCCTGATCGAGCGTCTTGCCGACCAATTGGGTGCTGCGGTAGGTGCCTCGCGGGCAGCGGTGGACGCCGGCTTCGTGCCGAACGATTACCAAGTAGGCCAGACCGGTAAATGCGTCGCGCCCACTTTATATGTGGCGGTGGGTATCTCCGGGGCTATCCAGCATTTGGCCGGCATGAAAGACAGCAAGGTCATCGTGGCGATTAACAAAGACGAGGAAGCGCCAATTTTCCAAGTAGCCGATTACGGCTTGGTCGGCGATTTGTTTAAAGACGTGCCGGCACTGTGCGCCGCACTGGAGAAGTAGTGCAGTTCAAATTGACCCCGAGGAAGGAGGCGCGGTGATGGAACGCGAAGCAATGGAGTTTGACGTCGTGATCGTGGGTGGAGGGCCTTCAGGCTTAGCCTGCGCCATCCGTTTACGGCAACTTGCGTTGGCGCGCGGCCACGAACTGAGCGTCTGTGTGCTGGAGAAAGGTTCGGAAATCGGCGCGCATATCCTCTCCGGTGCGGTCATTGAACCCCGCGCACTCAATGAACTGCTGCCGGATTGGGCCGAGCGCGGCGCGCCGCTTAAAACGCCGGTCACCGACGACCGCTTCATGCTGCTGACCCAATCCCGCGCGGTGCGATTGCCCACCCCGCCACATATGCAAAATCACGGCAATTACATTGCGAGCTTGGGCAATGTGTGTCGCTGGCTGGGCACCCAAGCCGAGGCCGCAGGGGTGGATATCTACCCGGGGTTTGCGGCCGCAGAAGTGCTGTTTCACGCGGATGGCAGCGTGAAAGGGGTGGCGACGGGTGATATGGGGCGGCTCAAAGACGGCAGCGAAGGCCCCAACTTTGCACTCGGGATGGAACTGCACGCCAAGCAGACCATTTTCAGTGAGGGTTGCCGCGGCTCATTGACCAAAACCCTGTTTGAACGCTTTTCGTTACGCGCCGGCGTAGACCCGCAGGTGTTTGGCCTGGGCATTAAAGAGCTGTGGGAAATTAATCCAGCGCACCACCATGCGGGGCAGGTGACGCATACCATTGGCTGGCCGATGAACCACAAAACCTACGGCGGTTCTTGGCTGTATCACTTCGAAGACAATCTTGTTTCGGTCGGGTTTGTGGTGGGCCTGAATTACACCAACCCGTATCTGAGCCCTTTCGATGAGATGCAACGCTTTAAAACTCACCCGGCTATTCGGGAGACTTTCGCCGGTGCGCGCCGGGTTTCCTATGGGGCGCGGGCGATTAGCGCGGGCGGTTTTCAGTCCATCCCCAAACTCACTTTCCCCGGCGGTTTGCTGGTTGGGGATGGCGCAGGATTCCTCAACCTGCCGAAGATTAAGGGCAGTCATACGGCGATGAAATCCGGCATGACCGCCGCCGAAGCGGTTTTTGAGCTGCTTTGTGTGAGCGACGCGCCGGGTCAGGAAGCGCTGGAATACCCCACGCGTTTGCGCAGCACGTGGCTGTGGGACGAACTGTATCGGGTGCGCAATATCAAGCCATCATTCCATTGGGGGCTGTGGCCGGCGATCGCTTATTCCGCGCTCGACAGCTTGGTTTTGCGGGGTAAAGCGCCCTGGACCTTCCACCATCAGCCTGATCATGAGTCGCTTAAACCGGCTGCCGAATGTCCCGTTATCGAGTATCCCAAGCCCGACGGCGTGCTGACCTTCGATCGCCTGTCCTCGGTGTTTTTGTCGAACACCAACCACGAGGAAGCGCAGCCTTGTCATCTCACCCTACGTGATGACAGCGTGCCGACCCGCATCAACCTGCCTTTATATGCCGGGCCAGAGCAACGATATTGCCCGGCGGGGGTGTACGAATTTGTACAAGACGGCGGCCATGAGCGTCTGCAAATCAACGCGCAGAATTGCGTGCACTGTAAAACCTGCGACATCAAAGATCCCTCTCAGAATATCAATTGGGTGACGCCAGAAGGCGGCGGCGGCCCTAACTATCCCAATATGTGAGATTGGCACAGCAATGCCCAAAATTAATTTTGTGAGTGCGGCAGGCGTTACCCAGACCATTGAGATCCCAACGGGCTGGACGCTCATGGAAGGTGCGATCCAGAACGGCGTGGACGGCATTACCGCGGAATGCGGCGGCGGCTGCGCGTGCGCTACCTGCCATGTGCTGGTGCCCGCCGCGTGGGCGGAAAAATTGCCGCCGATGACACTGGCAGAAAACGATCTGCTGGAATGCACCGCGGTGCCGCGCAGCCCGCAATCACGACTGAGCTGCCAGATTGCTGTCACCGGGGCGCTGGAGGGGCTGACGGTCCATTTGCCCGAGCGGCAAACCTGAGCACTGCGATGGGGGAGCCCCGTCGATTATGAACGCCATTGTGGTGGTGGGTGCTGGCCAAGCGGGACTGCAAATTGCCGAGTGCCTACGGCGAGGTGGCCATTCGGGGCCGCTGACGCTGCTGGGTGATGAGCGTTGGCCGCCCTACCAGCGTCCACCGTTGTCAAAAAAATACCTCGGCGGTGCCGTCGCTGACGAACGACTGTTTTTCCGTCCGCTCGACTACCTCGCCAAGCAGGAGATTGAATTCCGCGCGAGTACCCAGGTGGTGGCGATAGACCGCGCCAACACGCGGGTGCTGCTGGCGAATGGCGAACAGCTGGCTTACGCGGGACTGGCTTTGGCCACCGGCGCGCGGCCCCGCATGCTCCCGGTACCCGGTGCGGATCACCCGGCGGTCTGCTATTTGCGGGGTGTGGAAGATGCTCAAGGGCTGCTCGTCAAACTGGCTGCCGCAGATCGAGTGGTCGTGATTGGCGGGGGGTTTATTGGCCTAGAGGTCGCGGCGACTGCCTGTGCGGCCGGCAAAACGGTCACCGTGATTGAAGCCAGTGAGCGGCTGCTGGCGCGGGCTGTAGCGCCCATCGTGTCCCAGTATTTTGCCGATCTCCACCGCATGCGGGGTGTGGTGCTGCAATTTGGCGCGCAAGTGACCCGCCTCGTGCCGCAAGCCGGCGGCGGCTTGCGCGTTGAACTGAACGACGGCACGGCGCTGCCGGCAGATTTGGTGCTAGTTGGCGTGGGCGGTTTACCCAATCAGGAACTCGCAGCCCAGGCGGGTCTGACTTGCGCCAACGGCATAGTGGTGGATGAATTCGCCCGAACCAGCGACCCGCTCATCGTCGCCGCGGGGGATTGCACCTCGCATATCAATCGGCGCTACCCAACACCCCTGCGACTGGAATCCGTGCAAAATGCGGTCGATCAGGCAAAAATCGCCGCCTTTAGTTTGCTCGGACTCGCGCAGCCCTATCAGGATCTGCCCTGGTTCTGGTCTGATCAGTACGACGTGAAGCTGCAAATTGCCGGTCTGTCGCAGTCCCACGACACCGCGGTGGTGCGCGGCGAGGCGGCCTCGGGGGCGTTTTCGGTGTTCTATTTTGCGGCGGGTGCACTCGTTGCCGTGGATTCCGTGAACCGCCCGGCCGATCACATGCTGGTGCGAAAACTATTATCCGCGTCCCGAGCAGTCACGCCCGAGCAGGCTGCCGATGTAAACTTCGATTTGAAACTGCTGCTGTAAAACGCGCCATCGGGCTTTCAAGGCCCCGACGCACGGGTAGCAAATCTACTCACAAACGACCAAAACGACCAAAACGAAACGGGGAGCCCATGCCGAAGATTACTTTTATCGATGTTGATGGCACGTCATACGAGGCCACAGTCGATGCTGGCCTGTCTCTTATGGAGGCGGCCATTAACGTGGGCGTGCCCGGCGTATTAGCTATTTGCGGCGGGAGTTGCGCCTGCAGCACCTGCCATGCCTATATCGACGATGCGTGGGCCACGGTAGTTGGGGGGCCCAATGACATCGAAGACGCAACGCTTGATCTCGCCAATGATCGCCGTTCGGGTAGCCGCCTAACCTGCCAAGTCGCGGTGACTGCGGCGATGGATGGCTTAGTGGTGCACGTCGCCAAAAACGACTGAGCGCGGTCGCCACCGCTGGCGCCGCTTAAAGTCTGCCCTTCCGCGTCACTCGCCGGTGGCGGAGGGCGTTGAGAGTCCCGGCGCCGGGGGGTGCTACGAGCAGCCTGATGGAACTCCACGAAGCCGTTTTGTCGGCCGCATCTTATCGGGTGCGGATTGCCTTGCAGATTAAACAGCTGCCTTACCGTAGCCTTGTTTTATCGCTATCACGCGGGGGCGGGGAGCAGCTTTTGCCCGAGTACCGGAGTCTGAACCCTCAGGCTTTGGTGCCCACCTTGGTCGATGGCGAATTTCTGATGACCCAGAGCCTCGCGGTGTTGGAATATCTGGATGAGTGCCATCCCACACCGCCGCTGCTGCCTGCCGCCCCGCGCCAGCGGGCACGCGTGCGGCAACTTGCCCAGTTAATCGTGAGTGATATTCAATCGCTCACGGGGCTACGGGTATTGGGTTACTTGCGATCAGAACTCCACGTCACGCCGACGGCGCGCAGTTTGTGGCTGCGTCACTGGTTGCTAGAAGGTCTAGACGCGTTGGAGATATGGCTCACCGCGGAGCGTTCCCAGCACTACTGCGTGGGCGATAGCGTGACGCTGGCGGATGTTTGCCTCATCCCGCTGCTCGACAGTGCGCGCCGCTTTGGACTTTCTCTCGAAGACTTCCCCCGCTTGTGCGCGGTGGAAGAAACTTGCCTAGCCCTGCTGCCTTTCCAGCAGGCTCGTCCCGATAATTTAGCCGAGGAATCTGCGTGAGCCGCGGGTTTAAGCCCGCGCGCCAGCCCCGGATACCTCCTCAACGACAGCGAGCGGACCTGGGTCCGCGCCACAAGGAAGCACTTATGACCACCATTCGTCAGGATGATCTCATCCGCAGCGTTGCCGACGCCCTCCAGCATATTTCCTACTATCACCCGCTGGACTACATTCAAAACTTAGCTCGGGCCTACGAGCGCGAAGCCTCGCCCGCGGCGCGTGATGCCATGGCGCAAATTCTCATCAATTCGCGGATGTGCGCCGAAGGGCACCGGCCGCTGTGTCAGGACACCGGCATCGTCAATGTGTTCTGCAAAGTCGGCATGAACGTGCGCTGGGATGCGCGCCTAAGTCTCACGGAGATGATCAACGAAGGCGTGCGGCAGGCGTACTTGCACCCCGACAACAAACTGCGCGCATCGATCGTGGCTGATCCAGGCGGCCTGCGCCTCAATACCCGCGATAACACCCCAGCGGTGGTGCACACAGAACTCGTACTCGGCGATGAAGTCTCTATTACGGTCGCCGCGAAGGGTGGTGGGTCAGAGAATAAATCGAAGCTCGCCATGCTCAACCCCAACGACTCCATCGTGGATTGGGTACTCAATACCGTGCCGTTGATGGGGGCGGGTTGGTGTCCGCCGGGCATGCTGGGCATCGGCATTGGCGGTACCGCAGAGAAGGCCATGCTGATGGCCAAAGAAGCCTTGATGGAGCCCATCGACATTCAAGATCTGCAAGCGCGTGGCGCCCAGAACGGCTTGGAAGCGCTACGGCTGGAACTGTATGAGAAAGTCAACGCGCTAGGCATTGGCGCGCAGGGCCTGGGCGGACTGACCACCGTGCTCGATGTCAAAATTCTCGACTATCCCACCCACGCGGCGTCCAAGCCCATCGCCATGATTCCCAACTGCGCGGCCACTCGGCACGCCCATTTTGTGCTCGATGGCAGCGGGCCGGCCGAACTGGCAGTGCCTAAACTAGCCGACTGGCCCACCATCAGTTGGTCGGCGGGGGCCAGCGCACGGCGGGTTAATTTGGATAGCGTCACCGCCCAAGACATCGCGACTTGGCGGCCGGGCGAAACCCTACTGTTATCGGGCGCCATGCTGACGGGGCGCGATGCCGCTCATCAACGCATTCAAAACATCCTAGAACGCGGCGAGTCCCTCCCAGAGGGTTTGGATTTCCGTGGCCGTTTTATTTACTACGTGGGCCCGGTGGATCCAGTGCGTGACGAAGTGATGGGGCCGGCTGGCCCGACCACCGCGACCCGCATGGATAAATTCACCGAAATGATGCTAGCCAAAACCGGGCTGTTGGGCATGATTGGTAAAGCCGAGCGCGGCCCTAGTGGTATCGAGGCCATTAAGCGTCATGCGGCGGTGTACCTGATGGCGGTGGGTGGGGCGGCCTATTTGGTGTCCAAAGCTATTCGCAAAAGCCGGGTGGTGGCCTTTGCAGATTTGGGTATGGAGGCGGTGTACGAGTTCGTGGTGGAAGATATGCCGGTGACCGTGGCAGTGGACGCGCAGGGCACCTCGGTCCACCAAACGGGTCCTGCCGAATGGCGGGCGCGCATTGGTAAAATTCCGGTCATGGTTAAGGCCTGAGTGATGCGCTGCGCCTAAATCCCGGCGCCCAAATTTTGTAGGCCGCATTCACGATCTGCGAGCACTTTGGTGGGATCAACGTAATCGTCGTTGTCCGGTAAATTGTGCTCGTAGAGATAATCCTCCAAATCTACCGCGTGCCACGCAAAAAACGGGGCCACGCGCAGGGTGCCGTGCGGGCCGCGCGACACCACGCCCAGCTTGCGGCGGAAATCTGTTTGTTCGGCGCGAATGCCCGTCAGCCAGACGTCTGGCGCTAGCGCTTGGAAGGCCCGTGCGAAGGGTTCCAGTTTTACTTCTTGGGTAAACGCCCCGTGTTGCGGATGATCCAAACTGGGCACGCCGTCCATGACCGCCGCGCGCCGCGCGCTGGTAACTCGGGGCGTATAGACCTGCAGATTGAGTTTTAGCCGCCGGGTTAATTCTTCCGCAAAGCGATAGGTCGCCGGGGTGTTATACCCAGTGTCTACCCACACCACGGGAATGTTGGGCGCGAGGCGCGTGACGAGATGCAGCAATGCGGCGGAGCGTGGTCGAAAATTGGTGGACAGCAGCGGCGCCGTGGCGTGGCTCAGGGCGCGCGCCACAATGTCTTGGGGCTCTAGGCCGTGAAAGTGATCGGCGGTTGCATAGAGCGTCTCAGCGCCGGTGGCGGCTGCGGTGTTCAGGGCAAGTCGGTTGCTCATAAAAAAAGGCCCGTGGCTGATGGCTTGGATGGGTATTATCGCGGGCCACCCGCCGCGGGATTAGTTCAATGCGGCATAACCTTAGAGCGCTGACC
>CAMAXW010000031.1 GCA_945862315.1 Klebsiella pneumoniae | reverse complement strand
CTGAGCAGCCTTCGCGCTAGAAGTCGCACGAAACACACCGTCCTAAACCTACCGTAAGGCCTGTAGTTGTGCGCTCATCGCGGCGAATTCGTCCGCATCGGCATAGCGACCGGTGTGCATGACCCCGGTTGCGCCGAGCGCCGTCAACTCGGCCAGTAGGTCGCGGGCACGCGGCGGGTCATCTAACGGCAGGGTGGTGAGCGGGATCACTACCGGGGCTGGCCGACCGGCCGCCAGCATCAGCTGGGTCAGGTGTTGCACCGGCTCGCGCAGCGCTGCGGGATCGCCGGTCATTGGCATCCAACCATCGCCATAACGCACGATGCGCGCGAACGCGTGCGCCGCCGTGCCGCCTAACAGCAGCGGCGGACGGGCGGGTCGCGGCGCAAAAATAAACGGCTGGCCGTGTTGGATCACGACATCCTGCGCAAAACACTCGTGCAGTAAGGCCAAGAGTTCGTCGGTCAAAGCACCGCGGCGCCGGCGGTCCACGCCCAGAGCGCGAAATTCCGTCGCCATCCAACCCACGCCCACGCCCAAGTGCAAACGCCCATGGGCTAACTCCTGCACGCTCGCCACCCATTTGGCGGTCACCAGCGGTGGGCGATAAGGCGCAATGAGCACGCTAACCCCCAAGCCAATACGCGTGGTAATGCCGGCGAGATAAGCCAGGGTGGCGAGCGCCTCTAAGTAGCGCCCACCCGAGCCTTCGGCCTCGTCTGGCGCAATGGCGAGGTGGTCGACCACCCATAAGTCGTCTAGCCCGGCCGCCTCCGCCTCCATCGCGCAGGCGCGTAAGGTGGCGGGGAGCGATTGGGGCCCCATGTTGCGGAGCAGAATGCCTAGGCGCATGCGCAATTCCTTTTAATTGTCCGTCTCAACCACCACCCGCCCGATCACGCGCCGGCCGGCGATTTCATCGAACGCCTGCGGGAGTTGCGTAAAACTAAACCGGGCGTGTACGTGCGGCGTGAGTTGGCCAGCTTGAGCGGCGGCCAGCAACGCGGCGTTGACCCTCGCCCCGCCCGCGGGATCGAGGCGACCATATTCACCCGCGCGCACGCCAATCAGCGAAATTTGTTTGATCAGCGCGTAATTCATCGACGCCGTAGGAATGCGCCCGCTGGCAAAACCGATCACCAGCATCCGCCCGAAAGGCGCGATGCAGCGGAGGGATTCATCAAAGACATCCCCACCCACGGGGTCGTAGATGACATCGGCGCCGCGCCCACCGGTGAGCGCTTTCACCGCTTCGCGAAAACCCGCCCCCCGGGCGTCCAGCACGTGGTGGGCACCTTTGGCGCGCACCACGGCCATTTTTTCTGCCCCGCTGGCGGTCGCAATGACTCTCGCCCCGAGGTGAAGACCCAGATCCACCGCCGCCAAGCCCACTCCCCCGGCCGCGCCATGCACCAACAGGGTATCTCCCGCCTGTAGCGCACCGCGTACCACCAAAGCCACGTAGGCGGTTTTATAAGCCACGAGATAAGCGGCGCCGTGCGCAAAATCGAAAGCCGCCGGCAGGGGCAGCAGTTCGCTGGCGCGCCAGGTGATGAATTGCGCCGCCGCGCCAAAGCGCGCCATCCCCATCACTGAGTCTCCAGGCTTAAACTGCAGCACCCCTTCGCCCACCGCGCTCACCACCCCGCAAAACTCAGAACACGGCGTAAAGGGCAGCGTGGGTTTAAGTTGATAGAGACCCTGAATCATCAACATGTCTGGGAAGCCCGGCGCAAAAGCGCGAATCGCCACCAGCGCTTCCCCCGGCAAGGGGATCGGCGTGGGCTGGGTCTCCAACGTGAGGGCGTGATAGTCGCCCAAGGTCTGTACGCGCCACGCGCGCATTTGAGGATTACTGCTTTCCAACTTACTCTCCTGTGACCTAACACCGACCCGCCGAGGAACCTTGCTGAATATGAATATGCTATCCACGCTTGCCGCCGAAGTCGCGACCGAACTTAAAACGCGCGCCCAAACCGTGGCGGTATCAGAATCCTCCGCCGGCGGGCTGATTTCTGCCGCCCTTTTAGCGATCCCCGGGGCCTCCGCTTATTACCTCGGCGGTGGGGTGATCTATACCCGCGAAGCCCGCCGCATCTTGCTGGAAATTCCCGATGAGGACGTCCGCCACGTGGTCCCGCTGAGCGAGGACTATGTCACCCGTTGCGCGGTGGCCATTCGCACCAAACTGGGCGCCACCTGGTCGGTAGCCGAGATTGGCACGACCGGGCCCACCGGGTCACGCTACGGCATTCCCGCCGGCGTGTGCTGGTTGGTCGTCGATGGCCCGGTGCGGCGCTCCCGTCTGATCGAAAACGCAGGTGCCGACCGCGAACCCAATATGTGGGCCTACACCCAGGCCGCGCTCAATCTATTGCACGAAGCGATACTCGCCCAGCCGTGAGGTGGCGCCTACCGCGCGCCCTCCACGCCCTGCGTTACCGCGATTTCGCGCTCTACACCACCGCGCGCTTCGCCGCGACGCTGGCTTGGCAAATGTTGAGTGTCGCCGCCGGCTGGCAACTCTACGCACTCACCCACGATCCGCTGGCTTTAGGGTTCGCGGGGCTCGCGCAATTCCTCCCCTTCGTGACCCTCGTGCTGCCGGCCGGCCAGGTGGCCGATGTCGCCGACCGCCGGTTGGTGCTGGCAGGTGCCTACGCCTGCGAGGTGTTCAGCGCAGGTTTGTTGTTCTGGCTGGCGTGGTCTCACCAACCGCGGGTCTGGGCGATGTATGTGGCGATGGCGTTTTTTGGCGCCGGGCGTGCGTTTTGGATGCCTGCTGGCCAAGCGATCACGCCCAAACTGGTGCCGCCAGCCGTTTTCCCCAACGCGGTGGCCATCAACGGCACGCTGTTCCAAACCGCGGCCATCGGTGGGCCGGGCGTAGGTGGCGCGCTCTACCTGCTGGGACCCGCCGTGGTTTATGCCACAACGGCTGGGCTGCTATTACTCGCCATGGTGTTAGTGCTGGCCATCAAGCCACTGGCGGCCAGTCCGCGCGCGGCGTGGCGGCTCAACGACACCCTAGAGGGCCTGCGTTTTGTGTTGCGCCAGCGCGTGGTGTTGGGCGCGATTTCGCTGGATCTGTTCGCAGTGCTGTTTGGGGGTGCCACCGCGCTGCTGCCTATTTTTGCCGCCGATGTGTTGCGGGTGGGTCCGGTGGGCCTGGGCTTGCTGCGCGCAGCGCCAGGCTTAGGCGCGCTGGTGGTTGCCGCCGGGTTGGCGGTCTACCCGCTCAAGCGCCACGTAGGCCGTTGGCTCTTTAGCGGCGTTGCCGTTTATGGCTGCGCCACGTTGGTGTTTGGCGCCTCGCACGATATGTGGCTCTCACTCTGCGCCCTGTTCTGTCTGGGCGCTGGCGATATGGTGAGTATTTATGTGCGACACCTGCTGGTGCAATTACAAACGCCGGATGCCATTCGCGGTCGGGTGAGCGCGGTGAACGCCATCTTTATTGGCTCGTCCAACGAGCTGGGAGAGTTTGAGTCTGGCGTGACCGCACGCTACTTTGGGCTGGTGCCTGCGGTCATGCTGGGCGGGGTAGCGACGCTCTTAGTGGTCGTTGGCTTTCGGCGCTGGTTCCCAGAATTGCGCACCATGGACCGCTTGCCCGAGGCCGTCTCCACGCGCTGATGCTCGCGCAATGACTTTCACCGCGCGCGCGTCTATCGTGCGTGCCTCAACTCAAGAATTCGGAGATCACCATGCCGCTGCATCCTCAATGCGCCGCCATTACCGCCGCCGCGGCCCAAGCCGGCGCGCCTTTTAACGCCGGCACGGCCCTCGCCGTGCGCCTCGCCTACGCTGCGGGCACCGCTAATTTTGTGTACAACCCGGGGCCACTGGCGCGGGTTGAAGATTTAACTCTGGCCGGCAACATCCCGGCCCGCTTGTACCAGCCAACACTAGATGTCCCAGCGGGCGGGTTCCCCGCGCTGGTGTTTTTTCACGGTGGGGGTTGGGCGGCAGGCGATCTCGAAACCCACGACCATCTGTGCCGGCATCTCGCCTTCGCCGGTGGTTTTAGCGTGGTGGCGGTGGATTATCGCCTCGCCCCTGAACACCCGTTCCCGGCAGCACTCGAAGACTGTTTAGCGGCCACCCACGCGCTGCATCAGCGCGCCAAGGAATGGGGCATCAATCCTGCACGGCTGGCGGTTGGCGGGGATTCGGCCGGGGGCAGTCTGGCCACCTTGGTGTGTCTGGCGCTGCGCGATGCCGGCGAGCACTGGCTGCGCGCGCAACTGCTCATTTACCCAGCGGTCGATTTTGCCGCCGACACTGAATCTCTACGCACTAACGGTCAAGGCTATTTGCTCACCACCGCCGCGTTAGAAATGTTCACCAACTGGTATCTCCCGGACCGTGCGGCGCGCACAGATCCGAGGGCTTCACCCCTGCGAGCCGCGAGCCACGCCGGGCTCCCGGCGGCGATTATTCAAACCGCCGAATTTGACCCACTGCGCGATGAAGGGATTGCCTACGCCGAGGCGCTGCGCGCCGCCGGGGTGGCGGTGGACTACCACTGTTATGCCGGCATGATTCACGGTTTTGCGCGCATGGGTAGCCGGATCGATGGCGGCAAACAGGCACTAGAAGATGCCGCGAGCAAACTACGCGAGTGGCTCTCGTGAGCACCGCGGGCAACCCGTGCCGTCATCACAGCACCCACCACTGGCTCACCACCGTGGCGCGCAGTGCCCTGCTGCTGATCGCCAGCCTTACAGGAACGGCAACGGCCGCCGGCATTCCGGTTAAAACCCTGGCTGGGGTGGAGTCCACCTTTGCGGAGCAAATCCAGCCCGGACGCTGGACAGTCGTCATGATGTGGACGACTTACTGCGGCATTTGCCGCAAACAGTATCCGCTGCTGAGCGCTTTCCATAACGCCCACGAGGCTCGTGATGCGCAAGTATTGGGGGTGTCCTTAGATGGTATGGAGGCCCTAGATGAGGTGCGGGCTTACGTCGCAAAAAAGCCGTTTTCTTATCCCACCGTCGTGGCCAACGCCGAGGTCATCGGCAGAATGTTTCAAACGGCCACGGGGGAGGAATTTACCGGCACCCCCACCTACCTGGTGTTCAATCCAAAGCGCCAACTCGTGGCCTTTAAATCTGGGGTGATTGCCGCCAATACCCTAGAGAATTACGTCAAGGGCCAACCGTGATGCCGACGACCACGCACCGCGCGCTAGCAGGACTGCAGTTTGACAACGCCTTCACGCAGGCGCTGCCCGCTGATCCCATCGCCGAGAACTATCGCCGAGAAGTCACCGGCGCGGCCTATTCGCGGGTGGCACCCACACCCGTCGCCGCGCCCCACTTGGTGGCAGTCGCCGCCGAGGTGGCCACCCTCCTAGACCTGACCCCAGCCGACTGCGCTAGTCCCGAGTTCTTGCAGGTGTTCGCGGGCAATGCGCTGCTGCCCGGCATGGATCCTTTCGCGATGTGCTACGGGGGCCACCAATTTGGTCATTGGGCTGGCCAATTGGGCGACGGACGGGCCATTAATCTCGGCGAGACCCTAAACCAAGCAGGTCAGCGCTGGACGCTGCAACTCAAGGGTGCGGGTGCCACCCCCTACTCGCGTTCCGCCGATGGGCTGGCGGTGTTGCGCTCCTCCATCCGCGAATTTTTATGCAGCGAGGCCATGCACCACTTGGGCGTGCCGACAACCCGTGCGTTATGCCTGATTGGCACCGGGGAACCCGTGGTACGCGATATGTTCTACGACGGCCACGCGCGCGCCGAACCTGGCGCGGTGGTGTGCCGCGTGGCGCCCCACTTCACCCGCTTTGGCAATTTTCAATTGTTTGCCGCACGCGGCGAAAAAGACCTGCTCCAAGCACTGTTGGATCACACCCTGCGCACCGATTTTCCACACCTAGGCCCGCCCTCCCCGGCGGTGTATCTGGAATGGCTGGCGGAAGTCGCCACCCGCACCGCCCACCTCATCGCCCACTGGATGCGCGTGGGCTTTGTGCACGGGGTGATGAACACAGACAACCTGTCCGTGTTAGGGCTCACCATCGATTACGGCCCCTACGGGTGGTTAGAAAATTACGATCCCGACTGGACGCCCAACACCACCGACGCCCAACACAAACGCTATCGCTACGGACAACAGCCCCAAATTGCGTGGTGGAATTTGGTCCAACTCGCCAATGCGCTCCACACCCTGGTGCCAGATGTGCCGGGGCTGGAAGCTGCATTGGCCGCCTATCCGCGCACCTTTGAGGCGACTAATCAGGCCATGCTCGCCGCGAAGTTGGGATTGGTGCAATTTGATCCCGCGCAAGATGCCGAACTGGTGGGAAATTTGTACCGGGTGCTGAGTCTCACCGAAACCGACATGGCAATTTTTTACCGCGCGCTGGCCGAGGTGCCAAGCCAGGCGGCAATAAGCCCCGAGGCGCTCCTGCAAATCGTGGCACCGGCGTGGTATCAACCCGCCAGCGTCACGCCCACTATCCACACCGAAATCCTCGCGTGGCTAGACGCTTGGCGGGCGCGGTTGGGTCACGACCAAACGCCCGATGACGAACGCAAAGCCCGCATGCAGGCGGTCAACCCGCTGTACGTGCTGCGCAACTACTTGGCGCAGGAAGCGATCGATTTGGCCGAGGCCGGTGATTATTCGCGGGTGGTGGAAACCCTAGAAGTGCTGCGGCGGCCCTATGAGGAACAACCCGGGCGCGCAGCCTACGCCGCCAAGCGCCCCGAGTGGGCGCGTCAGCGGGCCGGCTGTTCGATGTTGTCTTGCAGTTCTTGAACCGCACCCACCGCGGCGGGCGAGGCACTGGGCGTCAGGGTTTCTTTAAACCCAGACGCTCGTAATAGTGGGCCGGAATATTGGCCGGATCTTTGTAAATTTTTAGCACGCAGTAATCCCGGCCCAACTCCGCCGCGGGCTCGGTAATGACAAACGGATGGCCATCGCGTTCGGCGTCTAGCCGCTCCATGGCAATTTCGTGGGTGCAGTAAACGGGGATGTTGGGGCGGCCATAGGTCATGCGCTGGGGCTTGGCCACGGTTAAAAACGCATTGGCACCCGCGTATTTGCCGGCGGCAATTTGGCGCCCTCCGCTGCCACAGGGCTGCATGCGGATTTCAATTTTCTCCTCGTCTTCGGTGATTTCCATCGGCTGCAGGTGCCCACGCAACCCGGCGACGAACATTTTGACTTTGCGGGCAAAGTCGTCCGGCTCGGCGGCCAGTTTCTGCGCCATCGGCGTCCACCAGGAGTCGATGCCCGCGGTCATCACCGACTCAAGGGTTTCATCTCCAAAACGTCGTCCCACGTCGCTCAGCGTGCCGGTGATCCAGTCGCGATAAAGATCGTGCATCGATACAAATTCGTTGTACATGCGCTGGGCGAGGCGTTTGGCCTCTTCGGGATCGCCCGCGTCGATGGCTTCGAGCACGCGATCCAGTGAGCGGCGGCCCATATCACGCAGTTCATCATCGCTAAAAATGCGGGCTAGACTCATGGTGAGGTTCTCTCAAAATTAGGCAGGTGAAAAATGACTGCTTCGGCGGCCACCAGCACGCCCACCAACATAGCGCTGCTGGCCTCCGCTGCAGGCAGGCGCTTAGGTCGCTAAACCAGCCGAGAACCAGCGGCGCGGGTTGTCCACTAAAATGACTTCAATTTCCTGCTCGGTCATGCCTTGTTCGCGCAGTTGCGGCACGATTTTTCGGAAAATATGCGTAGAGCGCCAATCGGGTAGCATTTCTAACATGCTCTCAAAGGATGGCGCGTAGGGCAGCGGACGGCCCAACCAACACATGATGGAATCGTGCGACACCAGCACCCGTTCCAAATGCCCGGCCGCGCGCATTTTCATAATGTTGGCAACGCGCACTTCATCAGGCTGGAATAGCGAAATACCAAAACGGTCGAAACCCACATAGGCATCACGTTCGGCCAAGGATTTTTGATACTCAAAATCCGGCGTGCCATCTGAATGTCCAACCAGCAGTTGGCAAGCCGGCACGCCCTCGCCCGTCACGAGATCAATTTGATCATGCCCACAGGTGGCATCTTGGGTGTGAGAAATCAGTGGGACGCCGGTAATTTTAGCGGCGCGGGCGGCGGCGATGACGAGCTTGCGTTCGTAGTCTGACACCGTGTTCGCGCCGGTAGCCATTTTAATGGCACCCGCTTTGATACCGGTGTCGCCGATGCCTTCCTCAATTTCCTGCACATAAATAGCCGTGACTTCCTCAACGGGTAAGTGCCGAAAAGTAAACGTATTGCCCTCGGCCTCGAAATACATGCCGGTGGTGCAGATGATGCGCATGCCGCTTTTTTGGGAGAGTTCGGCGAGAAAAACCGGGTCACGCCCGAGGTCCATCGGGCAGGGATCGAGAAACGTGCTCACGCCGTGGCTTTGCAGTTCGTGCATTTGATCGACCGCGCGCAACATGGCGTCGGCGCGTTTAAATTTGGGTGCGCGGGCGTCGAGTTCCCAGCCGGGATACCCTACCAGCACGTGCTCATGCACCAGCGTGCGGCCAAGTTCGGCGGGGGTTGCAGTACCTGTGGTCGTTTGAATTTTGCTCAAGGCCATGGGGGTTACTCCGGTGGTGGTGAGTCATTCTAGTGCGATGCGCGCCGGTTAATACATCGCCCTGATGCGACGCTGCGCGTGGATTTTGCCGACTGGCGGCGGCGGGCAAAATTGCCGCGCCGCGGCATTGCGCAAATGGGGTGTTTTTACGCCTTCCATACGTTCACGTACGACATTACACTGCCCGCGCGCGCTCTTCGCGCGAGATGTAATTCTCAAGATTTCCTCGGAGGTAGACGCTTTGCGCGCAACCGATATTAAAAACCCCGACTATTTTCACAAAGTAGTCGACTGCCAATGGGCCTGCCCGGCCCACACCCCCGTCCCTGAATATATTCGCTTGATCAGCGCCGGCCGCTTCGCCGATGCGTATATGGTCAACTGGGACTCCAACGTCTTTCCGGGCATTCTGGGCCGGACCTGCGACCGCCCCTGCGAGCCTGCGTGCCGCCGCGGCCGCGTGGAAGACCACAACGCTGAAAAGCCCGAGCCGGTTGCCATTTGTCGCTTGAAGCGCGTCGCGGCCGACCACAAAGGCGACGTTACCGGGCGCATGCCCCACGCGCCCACTACCCGCAACGGCAAACGGATCGCGTGCATCGGCGCGGGTCCCGCCTCGCTCACAGTCGCCCGCGATCTCGTGCCCTTGGGCTACGAAATGATCATTTTCGATGGCGATCCCAAAGCCGGCGGTTTCATGCGCACCCAAGTGCCGCGCTTCCGTCTGCCCGAATCGGTCATCGATGAAGAAACCGGCTACATCCTCAACCTGGGCGTGGAGTTCCGTGGTGGCGAACGTATCGATTCGCTGCGCGAATTACTCGCAGGTGGCTACGACGCTATTTTTGTCGGCAGCGGCGCACCGCGTGGCCGCGACTTGAATGTCCCCGGACGCCAAGAAGCAGCGGCGAACATTCACATCGGCATCGATTGGCTGTCCTCCGTGTCCTTTGGCCATATAGAGACCATCGGAAAGCGCGTCATCGTGCTGGGCGGCGGCAATACAGCCATGGACTGCTGCCGTTCCTCCAAGCGCTTGGGCGGGGACGATGTCAAAGTCATCGTGCGCTCTGGTTTTGATGAAATGAAAGCATCACCTTGGGAAAAAGAAGACGCGATGCACGAAGGCATCCCGTTCCTTAATTACTATGTGCCGCTGTCGTTCGAACACGAAAACGGCAAACTCATCGGCATGCGCTTCGATAAAGTCCAAGCGGTATATGACGAACGGGGTCGCCGTAGTCTGGTGTCCAGCGGCGAGCCGCCAGAATTTGTCCCGTGCGATGACGTCCTCATTGCCATTGGCCAAGAAAACTCTTTCCCCTGGATTGAACGCGGCCTCGGCCTAGATTTTGACGAGTGGGGCTTGCCGGTACTCGACGAAAAAACCCTCCAATCCACCATCCCCAATGTGTTCTTTGGTGGCGATTCCGCCTTTGGTCCCAAAAACATCATTTGGGCGGTGGCACATGGCCATGAGGCCGCTATTTCCATTGACCGTTTTCTGAGCGGCGTGGCAATGAGCGAACGCCCGCCGGCGCACGTGAATCTCATTTCTCAAAAAATGGGCATTCACGAATGGAGCTACGACAACGATATCTCCCGTGATATGCGCCATGTCGTGCCGTGGGTTGCAGCCGAACAGGCATTAAAAAGCATTCGGGTAGAGGTGGAATTGGGCTTCGATGCCCAAGCCGCATTCGCCGAAGCCCAGCGCTGTTTGAACTGCGATGTGCAAACTGTTTTTGCGCCCCCGCTGTGCATTGAATGTGACGCCTGCGTGGACATCTGTCCCATGGATTGCATCACCTTCACAGAGAACGGCGAAGAAGCCGATGTACGGACCCGCCTAACGGCACCCGCCGTGCAGATGGACCAAGACATCTACGTGGCCGAGGGCCTTAAAACCGGACGCATCATGGCGAAAGACGAAGACGTTTGCCTGCATTGCGGGTTGTGCGCCGAGCGTTGCCCAACCGGGGCTTGGGATATGCAGAAATTTTTATTGGAAACGGCGCAAGCCAGCGATGGCTGTAAAACCCGCCCGGCGACGAGGCACGCCGCATGATCGCTTTGTCGGCCGTCAACGACTTTGTCATCAAGTTCGCCAACATCAACGGCTCGGGCTCAGCCTCCGCTAACGAACTTTTTGCCAAGGCCATTTTGCGCATGGGCGTGCCCGTCAGCCCGCGCAATATTTTCCCCTCCAACATCCAAGGATTACCCACTTGGTATGAAGTCCGCGTCAACGAACAAGGCTGGCAGGGTCGGCGCGGTGGGGTAGATATTCTGGTGGCCATGAATCCGCAGACTTGGGATGCGGATTTAAAAGAAATCGAACCCGGCGGATACCTGTTTTATGACAGCTCCAAACCCATGCCGAGTGCCAAATTTCGGGCGGATGTTAACGTCATCGGGATCCCGCTAACCGAACTGTGCAATGCCAGTTATAGCGACCCGCGCCAGCGCCAACTGTTTAAAAACATCATCTATGTGGGCGCGCTGTCGGCGTTGCTCGACATGGAACCCGAGGCGCTCACCGAACTCATCGCCGAGCAATACAAGGGCAAGGAAAAGCTGCTGGCGCCGAACCTGAAGGCGTTAAAATTGGGTCGCGATTGGGTGATCGAAAACCTACCGCACCCGTTGGGTCTGCGGGTGCAACGCGCTAACAACGTGGGCGACAAAATTTTTGTGGACGGCAATACCGCCGCGGGCTTGGGCTGCGTGTACGGTGGTGCCACCGTGTGTGCTTGGTACCCCATCACACCGTCGTCCTCGCTGGCTGAAAGTTTTCAACGGTATTGTTCACAATATCGGGTAGATCCCGTCACCGGCGAAAACCGCTACGCGATTATTCAGGCAGAAGACGAACTCGCCTCCATCGGCATCGTGATCGGCGCGGGCTGGAATGGCGCGCGTGCCTTCACCACCACCTCAGGTCCTGGGGTCTCGCTGATGGGCGAATTTATCGGCTTGGCGTACTTCGCAGAAATTCCCGTGACCATCCTGAATGTGCAACGTGGCGGGCCGTCTACCGGCATGCCCACGCGCACCCAACAGGCCGATGTCTTGGCCTGCGCTTACGCCTCCCACGGCGACACCAAGCACGTGTTGCTGTTTCCCGAAGACCCTCACGAATGTTTTTTGCATGCGGCAGCAGCACTCGATCTCGCCGACCGACTGCAAACGCCGGTTTTTCTGATGACCGATCTGGACATTGGGATGAACCAGCGCTTAGCCGAACCCTTTACTTGGGATGACAGCCGTCGCTATGACCGCGGCAAAGTGATGACTGCCGAAATGCTCGATGCGGGCAAGGAGTTTGGGCGCTACCTCGATGTCGACAACGACGGTATCCCGTTCCGCACCTACCCCGGCACGCACCCGGACAAAGGCGGTTACTTCACGCGCGGCACCACCAAAAATGCCTACGCGAATTATTCCGAAGCCGGTCCCGACTACCTCTACAACGTGCAACGTCTGCTGCGGAAATTTGAAACCGCTAAAGCCTTGGTACCCCAACCGGTGGTGCGGCGTGCCACGGTGCCTACGCACTACGGCGTTATTTATTACGGTTCGACCAGTCCTGCCATGGCAGAAGCGTTCGAAGCGCTGGCGCTCGCCGGCGTGGCGGTGGATATCCTGCGCATACAAGCCTTCCCTTTCAGCGAGGTGGTCAGCGATTTCATCCACGAACACTCGCAGGTCTTTGTGGTAGAACAAAATCGCGACGCGCAGCTGCGCACGCTGATTGTGACCGAACTGGGTATCGACCCCGGACGCTTGGTGCCGGTGCTGCATTACGACGGCACGCCGATTACCGCGCGCTTCATCACCCGTGAAATCTCCGCGCTGACCCATGCGCTGGCAGCGCAACCGCGCCAAGACAAGGTGGCTTGAAAAATGACCTACATCGCCAAACCTAAAATGCATCACCCCGCCCTGCAGCCCAATGCGGTGGGGTTTACTCGGCGCGATTACGAAGGCCGAATCTCCACGCTCTGCGCGGGTTGCGGCCACGATTCAATCTCAGCAGCAATTATCCAAGCGTGCTGGGAAATGAACATCGAACCGCATCGCGTGGCCAAGCTCTCTGGCATTGGCTGCTCATCCAAGACCCCGGATTATTTTTTAGGCAATTCGCACGGCTTTAATACGGTGCACGGTCGCATGCCCTCGGTGCTAACCGGCGCCAATCTGGCCAATCGCGAACTGCTTTATCTGGGGGTTTCGGGCGATGGCGACTCCGCCTCGATTGGTCTGGGTCAATTTGCCCACGCCATGCGGCGCGGCGTGAATATGGTCTATGTATTGGAGAACAACGGCGTTTATGGGCTGACCAAAGGCCAATTCTCGGCCACGGCCGACAAAGGCTCGGCGTCCAAACGCGGCGTGGCCAACAGCGATTCCCCCATCGACACGGCCTCGCTGGCCCTGCTCATGGGCGCGACTTTCGTGGGGCGCAGTTTCTCCGGCGACAAGCAACAGCTAGTGCCGTTGATCAAAGCCGCCATTGGGCATCGTGGCGCGGCTTTCATCGACGTGGTTAGCCCCTGTGTGGCGTTTAATAACCATTCTGGCAGCACCAAGAGTTACGACTATGTGCGCGCCCACAATGAGGCGGTCAATCGGCTGGACATCATTGAAGGCCGCGACGAAATCACCACGGACTACGCCGCCGGCACCACGGTGAACCTGCAGCAGCACGATGGCACTTGGCTACGTTTGCACAAAGTGGACGAGCGCTATGATGCGACCAACAAAATTGCCGCAATGAACTACATCCAAGAGCATCAGGCGGCTGGCGAGGTGGTGACCGGGCTGTTGTATGTGGATACCAACCCGGAAGAACTGCACAGCAACCTCAATACCGTTGCGACACCGTTCAATCAGTTGGGAGAAGCCCAGCTCTGCCCTGGTGCCGGGGCACTCGCCAAGCTCAACGCGAGCTTGCGCTAAGTCGGACCGCGCTGGTGGGCACCTAGACCTGCCAGCGCCAAAACTTCCCCTGTCTACGCAGCGCTCGGCCACTCAAGCCGAGTGCCCAAGTTATCCGAGGGCCGCCAGTAGCCTACGCTCGGCCGCCAGCGCGCCGTTCGGGACACACGCTACACTCGGCACGCATTGTTATGGCACCGCCACGCGAGCCGTGCCCAAACCATGATCCGTAACGCTGGGTACTTGCCTGTGGCTCGCACCCGCTCAGGGGCTGCAGCCCACCCCGTGGCCTAACCCCACAACACACACAGGCTACGCGCCCACGCTCGCCAGCGTTGTGCTGGTGTGCCTCTCGTTGGGCGAGAGGACTCCGCGATAGATCCATCACGCCCACCGCCAGCCGCGACCCATGCGGTGCCATGCGCCGGGGCCTCGCGGGGCTAGTTGGCGTTGTGCATCTGTTGCCGTATCCACGCTTGGCGCTGCCGCAAATAGCGCGAGGGCGCCGCTACCTGCAGCGCTAAGGGGTTGGGTAACACGGCGGCAAGCAGGGCTGCTTGGTCGGTGTTGAGAGTGGCTGCAGTGCGCCCAAAGTAGTGCTGACTGGCGGCTTCTACCCCATAAATGCCCGCCCCAAACTGCGCCACATTGAGATAGACCTCTAAAATTCGTGGCTTCGACCAGAGCATCTCCAGCAGCAGTGTTAACCACGCCTCCACGCCTTTGCGCAGCCAGCTGTGCCCGGGCCAGAGAAACAGGTTTTTAGCCACTTGCTGGCTGATGGTGCTGGCACCGCGCAGACCGCGCCCCTCACGGTGTTGCGTCAACGCCAAATCGATCGCGTGCAGATCAAAACCGTGGTGTTGCATAAAGCGCTGATCCTCGGCCGCCACCACCGCGGCGCGCACCGCCAAGGACATCTGAGACAGCGGCACAGGTTGCCAGCGCAAGCTGAAATCGCGCGGTCCTGCCACCTGTGCACGCAGCCACGCCTGCGCCATAAAAGCGCTACCCGGCGGGCCCCAGTGGGACATCAGTGCCACCGGCGTCACAGTCATCACGACCCACAGTCCGAGCGCGCCCAGCAACCAGCGCCGCAGTCGCCGCCGGCGCGGCGGCGCGGTTAACCGGGCGCGCGCGGCGGCGCGGCGCTCGCCGTCCGGATCGGGGTTCATGCGCATGAGCAAGACCAAACTCCTAGGTACCAGCGTGCAGCATACACAGCGCCGCCCCCTGCACCCCAAACGCAGAACACCCGGCGAAGGCTGCGCATAACGTGGCATGATTCGCCCCATGCGGCCATCCCTGCAACCGCCTTTGGAGCACCCCATGTCCGACGACCTTCTTCTCATCACGCGCGCTAACGGCGTCGCCACCCTGACACTCAATCGCCCGGCCAGCCTCAACGCCCTTAACCGCGCACTGCGGGCCGAGTTAGCCGCAAGCTTTGCGGCATTAGCCACCGACGGCGAAACCCGCGTGATCATTCTCACCGGCGCGGGGCGCGCTTTTTGTGCGGGCGTGGATTTAAAGGAACTGGGTAGTGGTGCGGCCCGAGTGGGCACCCCCCGCGACCCGGCCTACGATCCCACCGCCGCCATGGCGCAATTTCCGGGGCCGATTATCGGTGCGGTGAACGGTGCCGCGGTCACCGGCGGTTTTGAATTGGCCTTAGGTTGTGATCTGCTGATCGCCTCCCCCGCCGCGCGTTTTGCCGACACCCATGGCCGCGTGGGGGTCCATCCGGCGTGGGGCCTCAGCCAGCGTTTACCACGACTCATCGGTTTGGCCCGTGCCAAAGAACTCTCGTTGACCGGTAATTTTGTGGACGCCCTCACCGCCGAACGCTGGGGTTTGGTGAATCGTATCGTCCCTGCGGAAGACCTCCTCGCCACTTGTCAGGCGCTAGCGCAAGACATGCTAAGCCTCGATCCGGACATGCTGATTTCTTACAAGCGCCTGTTAGATGATGGCTACGCGCTGCCGTTTGGGCCGGCTATGGCACTGGAATCCGAGGTCGCGGTAGCGCACAACCAGCGGGTAAATCCCGCCGACATTGAAGCTCGCAGGCGCGCCGTGCTGGCCCGTGGCAGGGCCCAAACCGGCGCTTGAGTTAATCACTATCACCATCCACACGGGGAGCAATGAACGCATGAAAATTGGCGTCTTTTCCATCCGACCCGACGCAATCGCCGATCCGGCGATCGTCGCCAAACACGCTGAAGACTTAGGCTTCGCCTCGTACTGGGTGCCTGATCACATCGTGGTCCCCGTGACCTATAGCACGCCTTATCCGGGCAATCTCGGGTCGGGGCCAGACCCTGATTATCTTTGGCAGATGCCCGATCCCCTCATCGCGCTGACCCGTGCGGCCACCGCTACCACCACCCTCGAAGTCGGGACCGGGGTGCTGCTCGTACCCGAGCGACATCCGCTGCACTTAGCCAAAGAAATTGCCTCCCTCGACGCCTACAGCAATGGACGTTTCCATTTCGGGATTGGTGCGGGCTGGAATAAAGAAGAAAGCGAAATATTGGGCGGTGATTTTGAGCACCGTTGGAGCCAGGTTAAGGAAGCCATTGCAGTGATGAAGGCTTGCTGGACGCAGGATATTTCCGCACACCAAGGGCATTACTACCAAGTGCCGCCCGTGCGCTGCTTTCCCAAGCCTGTGCAGCAACCGCACCCGCCGGTGTATCTCGGCGGCATCATGTTTGGCAACCAATGGGCGCGCCGCGTGTTCCAGCGCATCGTGGAATGGGGCGATGGCTGGTTACCGGTGATCCGCGAAATTCCGCAGCTGATCGATGGGCGAGCGCAGTTGCAGCAATTGTGTGAGGAGGCCCATCGCGATCCGGCGAGTATTCGCATCACGGTGTTCGGCGCGGTCGATCAATGGCGGCAACGTAAAAAACTCGACGCCCTAGCGGCCGCCGGCGCCGAGCACGTCACCCTGTGGCTACGCGGGAACACCAGCGCCGAGATGCAAAGCGAGATGGATATTTTGGCCAAGGAATTACTGCAGACTTGACTTAGAGCACGCTCTCTATGTGGTGTCGGGACGCTGTGTGCTTGAACTCGACGATGGATCTAAAACGGCGCTCGCCGCCGGTGATGTCGTAGTCCAAAATGGTACCCAGCATCGCTGGCTAAATCCTTGGGAAGAACCCTGTCACATCATTGGGGCGCTGGTCGGCGCCTATCTCAATCGCTAGGACACACTATGGAACTGCTACGCGACAAAACCTGCATCGTGGGGATTGGTCACACTGAGTACTCGCGCGATTCTGGCCGCAGTGAACTCACCCTCGCCTGCGAAGCCATTGGTGCGGCAATCGCCGATGCAGGGCTGCGGCCCTCAGACATCGACGGGCTGACCAAATACACCATGGACAACAACGATCCGGTCGATATCGCGCGCAATCTCGGCATTCCCGAATTGCGGTTTACGGGGGAAGTAGCTTACGGCGGCGGTGGCGGGCCGGTCGGCACCATTCTGCTCGCCGCGATGGCCGTGGCCACCGGGCAGGCGCGCACGGTGGTGGCGTTTCGCGCCATGAACGAGCGCTCGGGCCGCGGCACCGCGCGTTTTGGCCAAGCCTCAAATGCCGCAGGCGCGGCGGGTTTACACAGTTATCAGTCGCCCTACGGACTTTTTAGCCCAGCGCAAATGGTGGCACTCGCGGCGCGTCGGCACATGCACCTCTACGGGACAAAAAGTGAGCACTTTGGAGAAATCGCCGTGGCCTGTCGTCAGCATGCGAACTTCAATCCCAACGCCATGATGTACGGCCGCCCGATGACCCTCGAGGACCACCAGAATTCCCGCATGATCGCCTCACCGCTGCACTTGCTAGATTGCTGTTTGGAAACCGATGGCGGGGCCGCCGTCGTGATTACCCGGGCCGACCACGCGCGCGATCTGGCGCACTCGCCGGTCTATATTTCAGGCATCGGCTTTGGTGGCGGCGCGTGGAATCATCGCTCTATCGTGAAAGACATGGACAGCGTGCACAGCGAATCCACCGTCATCGCCAAGCACATATTTCGGGATGCCGGGATTACCCAAGCCGACATCGACGTGGCGTTTATCTACGACCATTTCACGCCTTTGGTGCTGATGGCACTCGAGGATTACGGCTTTTGCCAACGTGGTGAAGGCAAAGATTTTGTGGGCAACGGACGGTTGCGCTGGCCAGACGGGGAACTCCCCATGAACACCAGCGGCGGTAATCTGTCCGAAGGCTACCTCCACGGCATGCAGAACAATATTGAAGCGGTAAGGCAGTTGCGCGGCGACGCGCGCTGTCAGGTTAAAGACGCGCGTTATGCGTTTATCGCCGCCGGTAACGCGGTACCCACTTCGGCCATGATCCTGAGGCACGACCGATGAGCACCCTCGAGACCTTCCCCTACCCTATTCCGGAATTTGGCACCGAGCCTTATTGGGCTGCAGCCAATGTGGGCGAACTGCGCGTGCAGCGCTGTCTGGACTGCCACCGTTTGCGCTGGGAGCCAGCGCCGCTGTGTTTGGACTGCCAGTCACAAAAACATGAGTGGGCGCTGCTCAGCGGGCGCGGGCACCTCACGACCTGGACCGAAATTACCCACCCGGTGCACCCGGCCGCTTTTGCCAAAGTGCCTTATCTGGTGGTGGAAGTAGAACTGGTGGAACAGGCCGGATTAAGAATGCTCAGCAACCTCATCGACACGACCGCCGCACAGGTTGAAATTGGCGCGGCGGTTAGCGTGACGTTCGTGGCACATCCCAATGGACAACAGTTGCCGGTTTTCCGGCTGGACGCGCCGTAAGCACTGCCCCGACTACTTTTTGCCAGTGCGCCGGGAAGACCTTTTAAGTCTGCAGCAGCGCCGCCAATTCCCGGCGGCGCTCGCGGCCTACCCGGCGTTTTTGGAGCAACATCCCAACGACGCCGGGATGTGGGCCAACTTTGGCGTGCTACTGCGCGCGTTGCGTCACTATCCGGCGGCGATTGCCTGCTACCACCGCGCGCTAGCCCTACGGCCTAACCAAGCGGGTGTGCTGAGCAATCTGGGCAATGCGCTAAAAGATTGTGACCGAGTAGCCGAGGCCTTGGATTGCCATCAGCGCGCGGTGGCGCTGGCACCCGGCGATGCCACGCTGCGCCTCAACCACGCCGTGACCCTGCGCGAAGCCGGCCAGCCACAGGCCGCACTGGCCATCCTCAACGACCTGTTGCAACTCGAAGACGCCCCCGCTACTTGGCGATGGGAGCGCGCGCTCACCAATTTGCATCTGGGGAATTTTGTGCCGGCTTGGCAGGACTACGAAGCCCGTTGGGAGTTGGACGCCCTGCCGGTCCCGCAGGTCGACTGCCCGCGCTGGCAGGGTGATGATCTTCAGCACCGCCACCTGCTGCTCACCGCCGAGCAGGGTTTTGGTGACACCCTGCTCGCGGCACGCCTACTCGCGCCGCTAAAAGCCCGTTATCCCACTTGCGCGCTGAGCCTAGCGTGTCAGCCCGAGTTACACGCGCTGTTGAGTCAACTGGGGGTCACGCTGGTCCACCGCGCCGGCGCGCTACCCGCAGCCGACTACTACTGCCCGCTGATGTCGCTGCTGGGATTGTTAGCCATTGACGACCACCACGTACCGCCACCCGCGGCGCTGCATATTCCGGTGGCGGCCGCGACCAAATTTGCTTGGTTAGCAGAGCACGCGCCCGGTCGAAAAAAAATTGGCTTCGTGTGGAGCGGTAGCCTGACATTTAAAGACAACGCAAAGCGTGCGACCGGGCTGGAACGGTTTCTTAAGCTCGCAGAAAACCCGGCTCTGCAATGGTATAGCTTGCAGAAAGGGCCCTGCCAGCAAGATTTGCAAACCCACAGCGCGCTGCCACTCGTCTGCGATTTAGCGGGTAGCTTGGAGAATTTCGCGGATACGGCCGCGGCCGTCGCCCACCTCGATATGGTGGTCATGACCGACAGCGCGTTAGCCCATTTAGCCGCCAGCCTCGGCAAGCCGGTGCTCAATCTCCTGCAATACAAGCCCTACTGGATCTACGCCACGGATGCCCGTGTGCAGGCTTGGTATCCCAGCATGCAGGCCATCCGCCAACCTAGCCCCGGTGACTGGCAAAGCGTTTTTGCCCAAGCCGAAAAGGTCTTGGCGGCGCTGTAGCGGCGTTCCTGCATCAACATAGCTGAGCGGGTTAGGCGCATGTTCAGCGAAGGGTGTGCCCGTACGCTACGCGCCAGTTCCCAGGCTCGTTTGAGCCATTCCGCCTGCGGCAAAACTTCGTTGACCACCCCCAAAATGAAGTTCCTCGCTCGCCGACAATATCTGGCCAATCAGTAAAAAATAGCGCGCGCGATTCAAGCCCCATCACATCGGCCACACCACGTGCACGCCGTCGCCCGGGACCAGCCCACTCGGGTAATGCGCCAGTTCGGGACACCCCCGATGCGCCCGCACAGTGTTCACGACGAGTCTCGCAAAAATGGGGGCGGATCGGATCTCAATGTTGGTCTTAGGTGGTCGTCTGGCCGCCAACCGGCCAACGAGGTAGCAGCGCTTGCCGCACCGATACCACCGCAGTGCGCTAGTTTTTCGGCACCAGTTTCAGAATGCGACCGTGAGTGCTGTCTGTTAGCAGGTAGATCGCACCGTCTGGTCCTTGGCGTACGTCGCGAATTCGCGCCGCCTTCGGCAGCAGATCTTTGAGCAGGCGCTCCTCACCCACCACGCGCTCGCCCTGCAGGTCCAGCCGCACGAGGTTGGTAGAGGCCAGGCCCCCGACGAACAGGCTGCCCTGCCACGCCGGAAACAGCGCGCCGGTATAAAACAGCATGCCGCTGGGCGCTATCACCGGGTCCCAGTAGTACAGCGGTTGTTCCAGCCCGGCCTGCGCGGTTAAATCGCCGGTGATGGCGCCGCCCCAGTATTCGATGCCGTAGGCGATGATCGGCCAGCCGTAGTTGAGGCCTTTGCGCACGACGTTGATTTCGTCTCCGCCACGGGTGCCATGTTCCACCGCCCACAGTTCGCCGGTGGTGGGATTAATGGCAGCGGCCTGTACATTGCGGTGACCGAGCGACCAGATCTCGGCTCGCGCAGGGGCGTTACCGGCATAGGGATTATCAGGCGGAATCGATCCGTCGGGACGGATACGGACGATCTTGCCCTGCAGGGTGTCCAAGCTCTGTACCAAACCGCGACCCTCCTCCGTCATTCGGTCGCCCTGCGTCACAAATAAACTGCCGTCGCGCGCAAAGACCAGGCGGCCGCCATAGTGCCCCGGCGAGGCCAGCGATGGCGCTTGCCGGTAGATCACCTGAACGTTCTCAACGGCGGGAGCAGCTCCCTCAATTAGGCGTCCACGGGCAAGCGCGGTGTGGCTGGTCCCATCGGGCTGCGGTTCGGCGTAGCTCCAATAAATGAGCCGGTTAGCTGCAAACGCGGGGTCCACCGCCACCTCCAGCAGCCCGCCCTGGCCGCGTGGATCGACCGTCGGCAAGCCCAGCACCGGCACGGACAACGAGCCGTCCGGCCCCACCACCCGCAGACGACCCGGCCGCTCGGTCACCAGCATATTGCCGGTTGGCAGGAACGCCAGACTCCAGGGTTTTTGCAGCTTCTGCGTGAGGGTAAGCACCTCGAAGGCGACGTGAGTGGCACGCGCCGGCGCGCGCGTCTGCCCCGCGAAGGCCGGCTGCTGCGCTGTAGCATTGGGCGGGTTAGGGTCTACTCCCGGTGGCTGATCGCGCGCAGAACAGGCGAACAAGCTACCTGCTGCGAGGGCGAAAAGAACGCATTGCTGTCGCCAAGTCATGCCACTGACGAGCGCAGTTTTTCCCGCGCACCCAGGTCGCCGCAGCACGCCACACCCCGGCGGCGCACGGCCGGTGTTTGTGGGGTAGCAGCAAAGGCAGGTTTTAGCGTCAGGTCTTGCATGGTGTTTTATTCTCCTCAGTGCGGGCGACGATTGGTCGCCTCGCGGGTCGGTCGCAAAAAGCTGGAGCGCCAACGCCGGTCCCTCGGGCGCGCCGCGCCACGCCCGGCGAGGTCTTCGTCAAGCCGCCCCGCCCACCGCAGACATTCCGGGTGCGCCATTCAGCGTGGCAGGACGTCGGTTGGGCGTGGTCGAAGCTGGGGAAAATCCGGGTGTCGGAACGGCGAACCCGGCGGCGCAAGCGCCATTTTCTTCAGTGCATGACGCCCGCCGTCGTCGTGCTGCAAACCGTCGATGTTGGCCATGCCGTCATGTGGGCGCGCCGCGCACCAGGCGTCGTCGCCGAAAAAGCGCAGCGATAGGGTACGTCGGCGCACGCCCGCCAGCGTCGGTGCGCCACCGTGCAGGACAGCGGGATGGAAAATCACCGCGTCACCCGGCTCTACCGCCCACGAGAGGATATCGAAAGCCGCAGGTTGGGCATCAACATCTGGCAGGGGCGGCCACTGCGCGGGATCAAACAGATTGGCGCTGACATCGTCTGGCTTGAAGGCGGATGGATTGTAGAGCGGGCCGCGGTGCGAGCCCCGCACGAACTCCAGGGAACAAGCCTCACTCACCGGATCCAGACACAGCCACATCACCGCGAGATGTTCGCCGGCCACCGGCAGGTACGGCAGATCTTGGTGCCAGGGCGTGCGGCGGGTCGCCGCGCCCGCCTTGAGCCAGATTTGTTCGTACATCAGCCACACATTGGGGCAGCCGAAGATTGCCGCCGGGAGATCGGCAAGGGAAGTCTCGCAGAGCAGTTGACGGTAGGCCGGGAACGCATCGGGGTTCGCTTGATCCTGATAGAAAGTGCCCGGCGTGCCGAGCAGTACGGCGCCGGCGCCCGGCCCTGGATTCGCCAGCGTCCATTCGAAGCTCTGCGCAGCGAGTGCTAGCGTGGGCGGGTCGAGCGCATTTCGGATAACCAACGCGCCGTCTTCGCGAAATTTGCGTTGCCACTCGGCCACCCGATCGGTCTCCAGCATGACTATCTTCCTCGCGGCGTAATCTAGGTCAGGAGTCTAGCGCGTGCGCGGCGCGCCCGCAGCAGCGACCGCAGAAAGCTGGGGTGGCGAACCTGCCTGCGAGGCTGAGCCTGGCGCACGCTCGCGAACTGAGGCGGCACACCGCTAGCCGCGCCGCACGGTGGCTCACTCTCTAGCGGGGTTTCGCAGTCGCCCAACGAGCGCCCGGCGCTGTGCTGGGTTGTCGGTGCCAGCAAACCTCGCCGCGATCTGGCTAGGCAAGGCGGTATCCGGGATTGCGTGTCAGCGGCGCCTCGCTTAAGCCGGCAATAGCCGCGGTCAGGTGCGGGGTTGTGGGGCGGGTCGGTAGCGCCGGGGCTTGAATGGCGCGCCACCGCGCAGGCTGGGCGGCGGCACGCACGGGGCGAGGGTTTAGCGCTTGGCAAAATTCTCCGCAGCAAAGCTGGTGGGCCAGAAGTCACATGCGGCGAGACCTTCCAACGCCAGTCCGTAGGGCAGCGCTTCGAGCATCGCTCGTTTGACCTGCATCAGCATGGCTTCGCGGGTTAGGCGTGTGGTCAACGAAGGGCGTGCCCGTACGATACGCGCCAGTTCCCAAGCCCGTTTGAGTAATTCCGCCTGCGGCAAAACTTCGTTGACCACCCCCAAATGGAGCGCCTCGCTCGCCGACAATATCTGGCCAGTCAGTAAAAAATAGCGCGCGCGATTCAAGCCCAATAACATCGGCCACACCACGTGCACGCCGTCGCCCGGCACCAGCCCACTGGGGTAATGCGGCGCATCCTGAAACACGGTGTGGTCTGCTGCCAGCACGATGTCGCACAACAAGGCGAGTTCTGCATGGACGGTGGCCGGCCCATTGACTGCCGCGATCATCGGCGCCTGAATCTCCAGCAGGTTGGTCAGCAGCCGCTTGGCGTCTGGCAGCACGTGTTCCGCCCAAACCTGCGCGGTCACCCCGCCACCACCTAAGTCTTCTTTGTGAATAAAGGTCTCACCCGAGCCGGTAAAAATAATGACCTTGTTTTCCGGATCCGCCGCAATGTCGGCAAAACAGTAACCGAGCTCCTGATGTGGCGCAAAACCCCAGATCAAATCCTGACCATCGCTGTGTAGCGTGAGCTGCAAAATGCCGTCTTCGCGCTGAAATTTAATGTGTTCGTATTTTTTTGAGTATTCGTCGAGCGTTGGGATAAGCATGAGATTCCTCTGCACTTAAGGGGTGACAAATAGCGAACCCAACCGACGGGGAGAGCCCGCAGATTGGCCAGCCGGGTGGTCGACGTCCATTAGCCCGTGCGCCACGGCGACCCGCGCAGCGTACGGTTGAGTCCTGCGGGCGGGGCGGCGTTCTGTTCTCAACTAGCCCCCAGCAAGCCACCATCCACCGGCAACACGGCACCGGTGATGAAGGCCCCGGCACGCGCTGCCAAAAACACGGCCACCCCGCCGATATCATCGCCCTCGCCCAGCCGGCCCAGCGGCACCGCACCGAGAATTTGGGGGCCGATAGTGGCCATCATCGGCGCCATCATATCGGTGGCGAAAGGACCTGGCGCGATGGCATTGACGGTAACAAAACGCGGCGCCAGATGTTTGGCCAGCATCCGGGTCAGGTGATGCAACGCGGCTTTTGAAGGGCCGTAGGAAAAATTATCAAACGCTGGGGTGTGCAGCCCATCCACCGACCCGATATTGATAATACGAGACGGGTTGGCAGCGCTCGCGGAATGCGTCAGCAGGGGCAGCAGTTTCTGGGTAAGAAAAAACACCGATTTCAGGTTCAAATCCATGACTTTATCCCAGCCCTGCTCCGGAAAGTCATCCACTTTGGCGCCCCACGTGGCCCCAGCATTGTTAACTAAAATATCGATCTGCGACTCCCGCGCACCCAACTCCGCGGCCAACCAATCCGCGCTGGCCATCTGGGATAAATCTGCCGGCAGCGCGTGGCATTCACCCAGCGCGCTGAGTTCGCGGGCCGTGGCCTCACAAGCGGCGGCCTTGCGTGAAGAAATGTAAACCCGCGCGCCGGCAACCACCAACGCACGCGCGATCATCGCACCAATACCCCGCGAGCCGCCGGTGACCAGCGCCACCCGCCCCTGAATACTAAAAAGATTGTTCATTGGCTTAGCGGTCCTGATAGTGGGGGTTACGCTTTTCTACAAAAGCGTGGAAGGCTTCTTTGACGTCTTCGGTGTGGCCACAGAGAATTTGTTGACGATCTTCTAAGGCCATCGCGGCCTCGAGGCTAGGGGCGTTTAAATTCTGATTGATCCCATCTTTGGTTAAGCGCAGGGCCAACGGTGCGGCGCGCAACATATCCTCGGCCATCGCCAAACCCGCCGCGTCGAGCCCATCTTCGGGGACTACTGCGGACACCAGCCCCACCCGCTCGGCGCGTACCGCATCGATAAAGCGCCCCGTGAGCATGAGCTCTGAGGCCACCGAGGCACCCACCAAACGCGGCAAAAAATAACTGGTCCCCACATCGCACGAAGTGACGCCCAGGCGAATGAACGCCGCGTTGAAGCGTGCCGTGGGACTGGCGATGCGCACATCACTGGCGAGTGCTAGCGCCATACCACCGCCACTGGCCGCGCCGTTGACCAGCGAAATGATGGGTTGCGGGCAGCGCCGCATCAGTTTGATGATATCCGCCACGCGCTGCTGTACGCGCAAACCATCCACTGGGTTAGCAATGTCCTTGGAGAGATCGATTTCCTTGATATCGAGCCCGGCGCAGAAAGCGCGCCCCGCGCCGCGCAAAATAACCACGCGGGTTTGTGGCGTGCGATACAGCCGGTCGAAATAGTCTTGGAGTTCCAACTGCATCTCGATCGACAGCGCGTTGAGTGCTGCCGGTCGATTCAGCGTGACCCAGTCGAGCGCGCCGTCGTGGCGAATCATCAGCGTCTCGTAGGCGCTCGGTGGCGCGGGGGAAAAGTGTTTCATGCGGGGGACTCCGTCACTGTAGATTGCCATTCGTTACGCGCCCCGCGACGATACGCAATCAGCCCCGCGCTGGAAACCCAAGGGAGCATCTCATGTGCCGTGTTTTGATGTATCTGGGCCGCCCAGTACTGCTCGATCACCTGCTCTATCAGCCGGATAGCGCACTGGTCAAACAAGCGTTTAACCCACGCATGCTCAACCTGCTCAACTTAGCGGGTTTTGGGATGTTGGCGTGGGATCCCCACTCGCAGATGCCACAACGGCCTTGGGAGCATCGCTCGACCGCGCTACCGGTGTTTGACCGCAACCTTAAAGCACTCGCCAGTAAGGTCCAAGCCGCCGCACTGCTGGCGCATGTACGGGGCGTGGCCTACAGCACCGAAGTGAATATCTCGCTGCAGAATACCCATCCCTTTACCTTCGAGGGCACCACACTGGCGCTGGCCCACAACGGCGATCTGTACCGGTTCGCCGACATCCGTGAACACCTCGTGGGGAGTCTCCCGGCACGCTGGCGTAATCAAATCTGCGGCACCACCGACAGCGAGTGGATAGCCGCGCTCGTGGTTTCGCGACTGAGCGATCCGATGAACTTCAGCGCGCTGGCGCTGCGCAGCGCAGTAATGGAAGCGCTGGATATGATCGGGCAGGCGCGGCGACGTGCGGGCATCACGGTGGCATCGTCGGTCAATCTATTTATGACCAACGGTCAGGTGGCCCTCGCCACTCGCTATTGCTACGATTTTGGACGCTACAGAACCGAGGATCCCAGCCGGGTTAATGAGGCCAATCTGCGCTATCTCAGCCTGTGGTACACCGTGGGTCGTGATTTTGGCCTGCACCATGGCGAGTGGCGGATGGTGGGTGCAGAGGAATCTGCTGACGCCATCCTCATTGCCTCCGAACCCCTCACGCGCGACTCGAGCTCCTGGATCGAGGTTCCCGAGTACGGCCTGTTATGCGTGGAGATGAGTGCGACTGGACACACTCTCACCACCGGCGAAATTCGGCTTTAAACACCCCGAAAGCGCTTAGGCGGCATGCCCCAGATTGGCCTGCGCGCGCTGTAGGCCAACGTGCTGGGCCAGACGATTCACCAGGCGCAGCACGCTGTCAGCCAGTTGTTCGGCAACCGCCAGATGCAGGCCGGCGGCAAAGTCATCGCGACCCAACCAGGCGCTATCCAAGTCGCTTTGCGACAACACCAGCAGCAGGGAGTCTTCGCGCGCGCGGAACGCCACACCCTGTTGGTCTCGATCAAGTGCCGCGGGTAGTCCGCACCACGTACCCGGACCAAACACCTGCAAGGCCACCGTCGGGGCCGCGCTCATCCCCACCGTTTCCACCGCGCCCCGCACCACCAGCGCCAAACCCGTGGCCGCAGCCTCCGCGGCGAACACTATCTCGCCTGCCGCGCAGGGACGCGCCGTGCTCAGCGCCACCAGCTGGTGCAATCCGCCGGGACCAAACGCCGGTGCGCAGGGCAGCAACGGGAGAAACCGCGCATAGTCAAACAGAGGCTCTTGAAGCAGCGGCGGTTGCGGCGACCAAGGGGCTGCTGTCGGGAGTACCTGCAGCAATTCATGCGCCAACTGACGCAGCTGCGCGCACACCCGCTTGAGAATAGCCCACAGTAAATCGCGTACGGCGGGGCGGCCCATCCGATAAGCGGCCATTAGGGTGGCGCGCTCAAAAACTAGCGCGTGGACCTCACTCAGGGCACGCGTGCTGGTGACTCGGTGGAGATCCGCCAGCAAGCCCAGTTCTCCCACCAGCCCGCCAGGCCCCACTTCGCCGAGTGGGAGTTCCCCACCACCCGGCAGGCTACGCAACACCGCCACCTCGCCCGCCACGATCGCGTAGGCATCGCGCGCCACATCACCTTGCCGCAGTAAATAAGTACCGGCTGAAAAACGGCGCGCGTGACACAGCTGACTGAGCTCTAGCAAAGCCTCATCGCTAAAATTTTCACACAGGGAAAATTGGCGCAGGAGCTTGAGGGTCGTCACCTAGCAGATTCCTCCTTAACAGTGGTGCAGGCGCTGGGTGCGGGCCTGATTTTTTAAGCCTTGCGGACGAATTCGGATTTCAATCGCAGCGTGCCAAGGCCGTCGATTCTACAAGACAGATTATCGTCACCGTCGACTAGACGTATGCCCTTCACCCGCATGCCCACTTTCAGTACCGCCGCCGCGCCTTTGACCTTCAGGTCTTTAATCATGGTCACGGTGTCACCATCCGCGAGCGGCGTGCCGTGGGCGTCGCGTACCACCAAAGTCGCACTTTGCGCTGCATCGTCGCCCGCCGCCGCCCACTCATGCGCACACTCTGGGCACACGTATTGTTGGGCATCGGTATAGGTATAAAGGCCAGCGCACAGTGGACAGGGTGGCAGTGTGGTCATGGGTTTTCCTTGTTGTGATGGCGATCAAAGCCCGTCTCACGGGGCGGCTGCCCGGTAATGCCTGAGCGTTTTGGACGCATCCCTGCAGCCTACACCGCACGGCAGATGGGCGGGCGATTACCACACCCTTAATCTAGAGACTCCAAGACCTCCAACAGCTCGTCCCCATAAGCGTCGAGCTTTTTGACCCCCACACCGGTAATGGCGCCCAGCGCCTCTCGGGTAGCGGGCGCGGCACGCGCCATTTCGACCAACGTGGCATCGTGAAACACCACATAAGCGGGCACATTGCGCCCTCGGGCAGTGGTGGCGCGCCACTCTTTGAGCGCCGCCAGACGCGCGTTGGTCGCCCGGTCAAAGGCTTTATCTGGGTTGGCGGGGCTTTTAGCTTTGGACTTGTTAGCCCCGCCCCGTCCCTTGGTTTCCTCTGCCACGCGCAAACGCACCGGGACTTCGCCACGCAGGACCTCACGCGCGCTTTCCGCCAAACCCAAGGTATTGAATTCCCCCTCGGCTCGGATGTGCCCCAGCGCCACCAACTGTCGCAGCACGAGCCGCCACTGCGCCTCACTAACGTCCGCCCCCACGCTAAAAGTGGAGAGTTGCTGGTGACCGTATTGGGTGACTTTGTCGGTCACTTTGCCGCGCAAGACGTCGATCAAATGTCCCGCGCCAAAACGCTGGCCGCGCTGCTGGTGAAAACGATAAATGCCCGACAGCGCTTGGCGCGCGGCTTGGGTGGCGTCCCAAGTCGCCGGCGGCACGAGGCAGTTATCGCAGTTGCCACAGGCCGTGCTGTCTTCCCCAAAATAATCCAACAGGCGCATTCGCCGGCAAGCGTGGGCTTCGGCCAGCGCCAAGAGTGCAGCGAGCTTGGTGCGCTGGAGGCGCTTGAAGTCTTCGGCGGCCTCGCTCTCATCGATCATGCGTCGCTGATTGACCACATCGGCAAGGCCATAACTCATCCAAGCGTCTGCCGGCGCACCATCGCGTCCTGCACGACCTGTTTCCTGATAGTAACTTTCGATATTGCGCGGCAAGTCCAGATGCGCCACGAAGCGCACGTCCGGTTTATCGATGCCCATCCCAAAAGCAATGGTTGCGACCATCACGATGCCCTCCTCCCGCAGGAAGCGATCTTGGTGTCGCCGCCGCACGCCGGCCTCTAGTCCCGCGTGATAGGGCAGCGCGGTGAGACCTTCTTCTTCGAGCCACACGGCGGTTTCTTCAACCTTGCGCCGGCTCTGGCAGTACACAATGCCGGCTTCGCCCGGATGATCGCTGCGAATGAAGCGCAAAAGCTGGCGGCGCGGGTCGAGCTTCTCCACGATGGTGTAGCGAATATTAGGACGGTCGAAGCTGGTGACGAACAGCCGCGCCCGTTCCAACTGGAGCCGCTCGAGAATGTCGGTACGGGTGTGTTGGTCGGCGGTGGCGGTCAATGCCACCCGGGGCACCTGGGCGTAGCGCTCGTGGAGCACGCCCAACCCCAGATAGTCTTCTCGGAAATCGTGCCCCCACTGACTCACGCAGTGGGCTTCATCGATCGCAAACAGCGCTAACTGTCCACGCGCGTAGAGCGTATCCAACAGGGTGAGAAAGCGTGGGGTTAAAATGCGTTCAGGGGCGGCATAGAGGAGCGTGATGTCGCCCGTCATCAATTCGCGCTCGATGGCCCGGGCAGCAGACGCGTCCAGCGTGGAATTGAGAAACGCAGCAGCAATGCCCAGTTCACCCAGCGCGCTCACTTGATCGTGCATCAGCGCGATGAGCGGTGAAACCACCACGCTCACGCCCTTGCCCTGCCGCTGCCGCACGATGGCCGGCAACTGGTAGCACAGACTTTTGCCCCCGCCAGTCGGCATGAGCACCAGCGCATCGCCCCCAGCGCAGATGTGATCCACGATGTCATGCTGGGCGCCGCGAAATTCGCTGTAGCCGAAAACCTCGCGCAGAACCTCGACGGGTGTCGTCATGGATGCCGGCCCGGTGGGGCGAGCGCGCGCGCCTCAGCGTGCGGCCGGTCAGTCACGCCCAACCGGCGCGCCGTGGTCGATGGCGCTAATACCAGTTGGCTATTGAGCACATAAAAAGCCGCCAACGTGCCGCTCAGTGACCGGCTTTGACGGGCGCATCGGCTTTCTCTGGACGGCGCACCCGCATGAGCAACGACACATAACTCACGCCCGGGCGGTTATCGCGGGTCGTTGGCAGCAGCGCGGTGCGCCAACCCTCCATGCCGCCGGTGACCACCGCCACCCCAGCAACACCGGCCGCCGCCAACAACGCGGCCGCCTGCGTGGCCCGCGCATCGGTGCTGGCGCCCACGAGGACCGCAGGCACCTCGCCCAAAATAGTTTGCACGATGGTCGCGAAATCTTTATTGGGGAAGAATTCCCCGCTCAGCGGCACACTGAACGCCACCGGCACGTTGATCGCCCGACACAGCGGGCGACCTTGCGCGAATTCGCTCACGGTGCGCACGTCCACATAGGTCAGGGTGGGTTCGTCGAGCAAGCGCTGCTGTGCCTGCGCGGGACTCAACTCGGTGATCTTCATGACGTCTTAGGGCCCCTAAAAGCCAGCACCGTGGGGGGGATAATGCAGCAGCGAGCGCGACTCTCGTCCGCGGGCGTCGTGGTCAACCGATAGCGATGGGGGTCCGTGTCGATATCGGTGCTGGTTTGCTCGCGGTGAAAATGCAAAATTTTTCCCTCGCCAGTCAGCGCAAAAATGCAGGCCAACACCCGCCGCGCCGGCAGGTCACCGAGGGTTGGATGTTCCAAAATGAGCAGTGGGTTGTCGGCAGTCATGGGGCTTGCGCGCAGGCTCCTTTGGTTACAGGCTTGACACGAGGAAGGCTGGCATCGTACACGACTGGAATAGCTATCGGGGAGGGCTAGGGAAATGTCACACACACCACAGATAGAAATGGTCACCGGCGCCATCTGGTACGCCGCGGGGAGCGAAATCCCTGACGTCGAGCAAAAGCTCTACGCGCTCTCAAACCAGTGCACAGATTGCAATATTTGCGAAGTTGCCTGCTCGCTGGTGCACTCCCCCGACGGCACAGTGAACCCCTTATTAGCCCGCCTGCATATCGATCACTCGCCGCAGGTGGGCCGCAAAATTGTCCATCCTTTTGCCTTTGTGGCGGACATCTGCCACCACTGCGGCAACCCCCCACCCTGCGCCGAGGTGTGTCCGGTCGATGCTTTTTATTACGACCCGGCCACCAACGTCGCCATCATCGCGCAAGACAAATGTATTCAGTGTATGGAATGCGTGCCGGGCTGCCCGTTCGATGTCGTCTTCGTCGCACCCGACGGCGAACTGCTGAAATGCGACCTCTGCGGGGGCGAACCCGCCTGTGTAGAGGCCTGCGCCACCCGTCCAGAAATGTCGAACGCCGGCAAACAGTACATCCGTGCGCCCGTGCTGTTTCACACGGACACGGCGGGGTATCGTGAGGTCCTGCAAGGCAAGCCCGAAGCGCGCGACGAAGTGGGCATGATGCAGGCCATGCTCAAAGCGGGCACCGTCAGTAGCGCCGCTTAAACAACGCCACACAACACGCAAAAAAAACCGACAGGGGAACTCCAATGGAAAGCCGATTGCTCCGCGTGGACCTCACCAACGGCGAATGCAGCGTCGAAGCCGTGCCGCATGCCATGTTCGAACGCTGGATCGGCGGGTCGGGCATCAATAACTGGATCATGTGGGAACATTTTTTGACCCACGACATCAACTGCGACCCGCGCGGGCCAGACAACATCTTCGTGTTCGGCGTGGGTCCGCTCGCTGGCACCGGTTCAGGCAGCGGCATCAAGGGTCGGATTACCTTCAAAAGCCCCTGCTACGGTATTTTTGGGGACTCCGCTGCCGGCGGCAAATTCCCCTACATGGTGCGGTTTGCGGGCTTTGACTACATCGCGATCACCGGTCGGGCGCCCCGCCCGGTCTATCTCTACCTGTGCGATGGCGAAGTGGAAATCCGCGACGCCGCACATTTATGGGGGAAGAACAGCGCCGAGGCACACAACGCACTGCGCCACGAACTCGGCGATTACCCCTCGGCTGCCCACACGCTGACCATCGGTCAAGCGGGCGAACACCAGGTCGGCATCGCCGCGGTGGTGTCAGACGCCTCACGCATCCATGCCCGTGGGGGTGGCGGCTGCGTGTTGGGATCCAAAAATCTCAAAGCGATTGCGGTGCAGGGCAGCGGCGGCATTCGGGTAGAAAACCCTCGCGGCCTACTCGCTTGGTCACGAGATTTTCGGCAGAAAATCGACCAAAACGAAGCCATTTATGGCTTCAAGCGCCGTGGCACCTTGGGCGCGGTGGAAATGTATCAACACATCGGCAGCCATTTCTGGCGGAACAATCAGGGCAATATGTTTCGAGGCGAAGAAGTGCGCTCCGATAACTGGGTCAAGAAGTACCACAAGTACTCGGAAGTCTGTTCCGCAGACTGCTATATCGCCTGCGATGGCCGTTACAAAATCGACGGCACCGAGTCCGAAAAAGCCAAAAAATACGTGGGGGAGACTTTCCGTCGGCCCGAATATCTCACCACCGGCAGTGCGGCAGGGGCGTTAGATCTACGCGATTGGGCGGAGGTCGCGCATTGGGGCAAAGTCACCAACGACTACGCCATCGACAATCAAGATCTGAGCTGTTCTATCAGCTTTATCATGGAACTCGAGCAGCATGGCCTGCTGTCCGCCCGCGACAAAACCGAGCTTTTTGGCCGCAACCAAAGCCTCGAGTGGGGCAATATGGAAGATGTTGAAGCGCTGATGCACGACATCGTGTATCGCGACAATCGCTTCGGCGATTTCTTCAACGACGGTCCTTATTGGGGGGCTTTGCGCTACTCCGAGTTTAAGGGCGAGAACTTCATGAAATACGCCATTTACGGCAAGGGCGGGGCCAGTTTTACCGAAGAAATGCGTCCTTTCCCCACGTGGATGAACAATATGGCGGTCGCTTCGCGTGGTGCTGATCACCTCAAAGGCATCGGCTTGATCGAGAAATTTCAACGCCGAGATCTCTCGATGAAATACTTCGGGCGCCCAGAAGCCGCTGACCTCAACACGCCGACGCTCAAGGGTGCCTGCACCGCCGTGGTCGAAAACCAGGTGGCGCTCTTAAATTCCTACGGTGTCTGCCTATTCCATTGGATGCTAGATCCCGGCGGCTTCACACCCGAGGAATATTACGGGCGGGCTTTCGCCGAAGTCACCGGCATTGACCGCACGCCCGAAGAACTCATGCGCGATGGCGAGCGGATCTGCAATTTGGAAAAAGCGTTTAACTCGCGGCTAGGATTGCGCCGCGAACATGACACCGTTTGCGAACGCTGGATGCACGAGCCCTGTCCAGAAGGCATGTACCCGGGAAAAGTCGCCTCAGACATGTTCGAAACCGTCTTGGATGAGTATTACGACTGGCGGGGTTGGGACCGTAAAACAGGCTTGCAGACCGCCAGCCGGTTGGCCTCCTTGGGCTTAGAGGACGTGGCCGAAGTACTAGCGGCCGATGGGGCGCTGGCCCCGGGCTAACCATGATTACCATCAACGCCCAATACCAAAGTCGCTTCCGTGAAATTACAGGGGTGGAAAAAGAACTTTTTCACCTCGAACAAGGCACGGTGGCGGCGCTGGCGGCGCAGATTACCGGTAAATATGGGCCGCTGATGACAGCGCTATTGATGGACGAGGATTCCAAGTCCCTCAATTCGCGCGGCACGCTGTACTTAAACTCCAAGGGTCAGCGGGTTTATCTGGAAGACCCCCTCAGCGAAGGCGAGACGGTTTTTTTTATGGTGGGTATCGCGGGGGGCTAAGTCGGCGCGCGGGGCGGTGTCAAAACCTACTCGCGCATAATCACCTGAGACTGCGCGCCGAATACCCGGCGCAACAGCCGCTCACCCTGCGGGGCTTCACCCGGAATAACCCGGACCTGTAACCCCGCCAAACGGGCGTCCTCGGCGATCCGAAACAGCACCATCGCCCCCGTAAAGTCGATACGCCCCATCCTGCGCAGGTCAAACACTACCCGTATAGCTTGCGGGTTCTTGACCAACTCGGCGCCTAAAGCGTCGTCAATCACATTGGCCGAGCCAAAATAAAGCACCCCCACTGGGGTAAGCCGGAGCTCTTGGCGGGTAGCGTCATAGTTCACGCCTAACGCAATGCGCCGTTCCCGCCACAAATGCACGGCAACCGCCAGCCCAACGCCCAAACCCACGGCCTGATCAATGCGGGGTGCAAGCCCCAAAGTCAGCGCAAACGTCCCCCACGCCACGGCGCCCTGCGCCCGCGACACTTGGGTGATACGCCACAAAGCGCGCGGCTGGAACAGCCCTAATACGGCCGTAATGACGATGCCGGCCAGCACGCAGCGCGGCAGTTCGGCGAGCACTCCGGCAAAAGGGAGGAATAACAACACCGCGACCCCCGTCACCGCCCCGCTCCAGCGGCTAAACCCGCCGGCCAGATGGTTAACCATCGTGCGGGAAAAGGAGCCCCCAACCGGGAACGCACCGGCGCAGGCCGCGGCCACATTGGCCACCCCTTGGCTGATGAGTTCGCGATTAGCACTCCAAGCCTGGCGGGTCTGGGTCGCCAGCGTGCGCGCAATGGCGGTAGGTTCGGCGAAGCCAACCACGGCGATCACAAGCCCAGGCAACAGCAAACTGCGCAGCGGCGTGAAATCTAACGACAGTCCGAAGTGCGGTAACGCCGCCGGCAGCGGCCCCACCAACGCCAAGTCGGTATGCGCCCAATGCTGACCCAAGATTCCCAGCACCACCACCAACAACACCCCGGGGAACAGCAGATGAATGCGGCGACCCAGCAAGATTATCGCCACCGTGAGGGCGGTGCCGGCGAGGGCGAGTGGCGACCAAGCTGCTGGATGGCTGAGCAGTTGGGGCAGTTGCGCTAATTCCTGACCGGGGGTCATCGGCAGACCCACCACGACGGCGAGTTGGGACGCCACGATGAGCAACGCGGCAGCGCTGGTAAAACCCGTGAGCACCGGCTGGGAAAGCAGATAGGCCACAAAACCCGCCCCGGCTAAGCCAATCGCCAACCGGCACACGCCTACCACCAGCGCCAACAGCGGCGCGAGCGTGAGGTAATCCACGTTGCCGGGGATCGCCAACGGGCTAAGGGCGGCCAGTGTGAGCAGGCTGGTAATGGCCACCGGGCCGGTTTGCAGATAACGTGATGAGGCGAAAAAGGCGGCCGCGATCGGCGGTAGCACCGAGGCATACAGTCCATACACCGGTGGCAGTCCGGCGAGTGCGGCATAGGCCAGCGACTGCGGAATCAATACCAGCGCCACGCTGATCCCAGCCAACACATCGCGCTGGAGAAATCCCTCGAGGGTCGAGAGCTCCGGCGGGCTGCTGGCGGATAGTGGTTTGCGCGACCTCATTGTGCGTGTAGCTTAGCCTAATCTGCTCTAAGCTTAGTCCATTCTGAAATAAGCAGGCACGCCCCCGATGCCGCGTTTTACCGCCAACCACGAGCCTACGGTCGAACTTGCGCCGGCCGCAGCGACCGAGATTAAAACCACCACCTGCTACATGTGCGCCTGCCGCTGCGGGATCAAGGTCCATTTGCAAAACGGGCAGGTGCGCTATATCGAGGGAAATCCTGATCACCCGGTCAATCGCGGGGTGCTGTGCGCCAAAGGCGCCTCTGGTTTGATGCAACATTACTCCCCCGCTCGCCTGTCCAAGCCATTGCTGCGGGTAGGGCCGCGAGGATCGGGAGAATTTCGCGAGATTGAATGGGACGAAGCACTCGGTATCGCCGGCGACTGGCTAGGGGCGATCCGCGAGCGCGCCCCCCGCGAGCTGGCATTTTTTACCGGCCGTGATCAAAGCCAATCCTTCACCGGCTGGTGGGCACAACAATTCGGCACGCTGAACTACGCGGCGCACGGCGGCTTCTGCTCGGTGAACATGGCGGCCGCGGGGCTATACAGCATCGGCGGTTCGTTTTGGGAATTTGGCGAGCCCGATTGGCCACACACACGCCTGTTTCTGTTGTTTGGGGTGGCCGAAGACCATGCGTCGAATCCGCTCAAAATTGGCTTAGGCCAACTCAAAGCACGACCTGGCACCCGCTTTGTGTCGATTAACCCGGTGCAGACCGGCTACTCGTCCATCGCGGACGAATGGATAGGCATCCGCCCTGGCACTGATGGCTTGCTGGTGGCAGCCATTATTCACGCTTTACTGGCCGCCGAGCGCATCGACTGGCACTACCTCGCCCGCTATACCAATGCGGCCTGGTTGGTCATTGATGATCCGGGCGCGCCCGATGATGGCCTCATCGCGCGTGACGCAGCGGGTCTGCCGTTGTGTTTCGACCGCCTCACGCAAACCCTGACCCCCGCGGGGATGGCGGATCTCGAACCCCAGCTAATGGGTGCGGTGAGCCTTGCCGACGAGCGCCGTGCGTACCCGGCATTTCATCATTTTGCCCAACGTTTTCTGGATCCGGCCTGCGCGCCGGCGGCCGTCAGCGAGCGCTGTGGTGTGCCGGTGGCCACCATTGAGCGCTTGGCGGCAGAACTCGCCGAAGTGGCGTTTGAACAAACGATCACGGTGGAAGTGCCGTGGACCGACAGCGCTGGGCGCCAGCACGCGGGGTTTGTCGGGCGACCCGTCTCCATGCATGCCATGCGTGGGATTTCCGCCCACGCCAACGGCTTTGAAACCTGCCGCCTCATCCACGCGCTGCAAATGCTGCTGGGGAGCGTGGATGTCCCCGGGGGCTTTCGCTACAAACCACCCTACCCCCGCCCAATTCCCCCGGCCGGCAGCCCGGCGGAACCCGCAGCGGCCGGCAAGCCACTCACTCGCCCGCCCTTAGGCTTCCCGCGCGGACCGGAATACCTGCTGAGCGATGCGACCGGGCAGCCGTTGCGGCTCGACAAAGCGTTTAGCTGGGAATATCCCTTAGCGCTCCACGGCATGTTGCAATCGGTCATCCACAACGCCTGGCAGGGTGATCCCTATCCCATCGACACGCTGTTCTTGTACATGGCCAATATGGGCTGGAATTCCTCGTTAAATATTTCAGAGACGCTGCATTATTTGACTGACCGTCGCGCTGATGGCGAATATCGAATCCCGCGGATTATTTATTCTGACGCCTATTATTCTGAGACCGTCCCCTACGCCGATTTAATTTTGCCGGACACCACCTACCTTGAACGCTGGGATGCTATCTCGCTGCTCGACCGTCCCATTTCGGATCCGGATGGCGCAGCCGACGCCATCCGACAGCCGGTCGTCGCCCCCGATCGAGACGTCCGCCCCTTCCAAGATGTGCTGCTCGCGCTGGGCGCGCAATTGGGTTTGCCGGGCATGACCGAACCCGATGGCAGCGCGCGTTTCCCCGGCGGTTACGCGCAATATCTCACCGAGCACACGCGCGGTGCTGAACAAGGTCCACTCGCTGGCTGGCGGGGGGCGCAAGGGGATCAGTCCTTCCGTGGTAAAGCCAATCCCGAGCAACTGCAGCGCTACATCGACAATGGCTGCTTCTGGCGCACCGAGCTCGCACCCGCCCAGCGCTATTACCGGTTTGCCAATCCGGCGTATCTCGATTACGCGGTAGAGGCAGGTTTTATTGCTAGCGCCCAACCCATCGTGCTCGAAATCTACAGCGAGATTCTGCAGAAATTTCAGCTTGCAGGGCGTGGGCATGGCGCCCACCAGCCGCCCGAGCACCTGCGCGCCCGCGTGTGCGAAAACTTCGACCCGCTGCCACGGTGGCAAACCGAGGCGCAGGCCCCGCCAGACTATCCGTTGCATGCCATTACCCAGCGCCCGATGCATATGTATCACTCATGGGGCTCACAAAACGCCTGGCTGCGCCAGATCACCGCACGCAACGCGCTCTACGTGGCGAACACCTTGGGGGTAGAACTGGGTTTGGCGGATGCCGATTGGGTGTGGATCATCAGTCCCATGGGGCGGGTAAAAGCGCCGATCAAACTCATGCACGGGCTCAACCACCACACGGTGTGGACTTGGAATGCCATCGGTAAACGCAGCGGCACTTGGGGGCTGGCGCCGGATGCACCCGAAGCCAGCGCCGGTTTTTTATTGAACCATCTGATTGCCGAACTGCTGCCGCCGCGCGCCGATGGCTACCGCTACGCCAATGCCGATCCAGTTACAGGGCAGGCGGCGTGGTTTGATTTACGCGTACGGTTAGAAAAATGTAGCGCCGCAGAAACCCACGCAGCGAGCCCGCGTTTTGAGCCGCTGCCCGCCCGCCAGCCATCCCCAACTAACCGCCGCAACGCCGCCGCGCTGCGTGGCACACCCACCGGCAACGCCACCGCCACGCATCGCGAATATCTGGGCGGCAGCCAGCAAAAACCCACCGAGGAAAAGCCATGACCGCACTGCCTAAACAAGTCACCAAAAAGCTAGGCCTGGTCATCGATCTCGATACTTGCGTGGGTTGCCACGCGTGCGCCACCAGCTGCAAACAATGGAACGACACCGGCCATAGCGCGCCGCTCAACGACTACGATCCCTATGGGGCCGCCCCCGATGGCGTGTGGTTTAACCGCGTGCACAGCTATGAGATGTCCCACGAGGGCAATTCGCGCACGGTTAATTTTCCCCGTAGCTGCTTGCACTGCGACAACGCGCCCTGCGTGACGGTGTGCCCTACCGGCGCCTCGTTTAAACGCGCCGAGGATGGCATCGTGCTGGTGGACGCAGACCTGTGTATCGGCTGCAAGCTGTGCTCGTGGGCGTGTCCTTATGGCGCGCGCGAATTCGATGAGGTCGAGGGGGTGATGAAAAAATGCACCCTGTGCGTAGACCGCATTTACAACGCCAATCTGCCCGAGGCCAGCCGGGTACCCGCGTGCGTGGCGGCATGCCCCACCGGCGCACGCAGCTTTGGCGATTTGGGCGATCCCAACTCCGGGGTATCGCAACAGGTCCGCGATCGCGGCGGCTTTGCGCTGATGCCCGAAATGGATTGCGCGCCAGTCAATCGCTACCTGCCGCCCCGCGCGCGTACCGCACCCAGCGCACCACCCCTCACGCCCCTCGTCACGGGCTTCGATTCAGCGTTGCTACGCTGGGTCGACCGCCTGCTCGGCGGCTGAGAAACCCATGCACCCCGCCTACTCCGTCATTTTTTTCACCACCGCCGCCGGTGCGGGCTACGGCTTGCTGTTCACACTGGTGCTCGTCGCCACGCTGGTGGCTGTCCCCCTGCCCCCGGCGTTGCTGCTCAGTGGCCTAGCGCTGGCCGGCTTGTTGGTCACGGCCGGACTGTTGTCGTCGACCTTGCATCTGGGTCATCCCGAGCGCGCTTGGCGAGCCTTTTCGCAGTGGCGCAGCTCTTGGCTCTCCCGCGAAGGGGTGCTGGCCGTCATGGTTTATCCGGTGGCGTGCGCTTGGGCATGGCTGGTGTGGAGCGCCGCAGGGCGCAGTCTGACCTTCGACTTATTAAGCCTGCTACTGGCGGTACTGGCAGCCCTCACCGTCTACGCCACGGGCCAGATTTACGCCTCCTTAAAAGCCGTACCCGCTTGGCATCGCGCCAGCGTACCGACCAACTATTTGTTGCTCGCGCTGATGAGTGGCGCCCAACTGCTGCAGGCGCTCCAGCTAGGGTTCCTGGACCAGCCTGCCAAGAGTGCCGCCTTGGTGCCGGTGAGCATCGCGCTCGCCGCCTTGGGCAAGGCGTGGTACTGGTGGCAAATCGACCATGCGCCGCCGCCCAGCACCTTGGGTAGCGCCACCGGCTTGGGTGCCTTTGGGACGGTGAGCGTGCTTGCCCAGCCGCAGACGGAAGAGAACTACTTGCAGCGAGAAATGGGCTTTGTACTCGCCCGCAAACACGCCTGGAAACTGCGCGTCTTGGCGGTGTTGGGCCTGTTTGGCGTGCCCCTGTTGGCTTATCTGGCCGGTGGCTTGGGCTGGACCGTCGTGGGCGTGCTGTCCATGGCGGTCGGTTTATTCATCGAGCGCTGGCTATTTTTCGCGCAGGCCAAACACCGTGTGATGTTGTTCTACGGTGGCCGACTTTAACCCGCGCTGCGGCGCGTACTCACGCGCGCCGCAGCGCTCACCGAGCTATTAAGTTAAACGGCCGCCACGGCGGCGCGCCGGTTCCACGGTTTTTGTTCTTCCGCCAGCAAGGTGACAAACGAGGGCCGGGCCCACAAACGGGTGAGGAAAGCGGCCAACTTCGGCCAGTGCAGGGGATCCGGATCAACCCCGCCATGCCACAGATTGACGTGCCCGCTCGCCACTGCGATGTCGGCAATGCTGAGCTTGTTACCCACAAAATACTCGTTACTGCCCAACTGCCGTTCGAGGTAATCCCACATCGGTGCCACCTGGTTCTCAACCACTTCGAGTGCCGCTTCTTTGATTTCCTTGGTGAGCGGCTGCTGCATGGCGACGGGCCCGAGTACTAAGGGCCGAAACACCAAGGGACCGGCGACCGGCATGAGGCCGCTGTCGATGTATTCCTCTAGGCACAGGGCGTGGGCGTAGTCGTAGTGGTCGCTTGGGAAGAGCGGCTGCGCGGGGTTGCAGCGTTCTAAATAAATGCAGATCGCGGTGGAGTCGAAAATCGCGCGCTCGCCGTCCAACAGCGCGGGAATTTTGCCCAGCGGGCTCATCTG
>CAMAXW010000030.1 GCA_945862315.1 Klebsiella pneumoniae | reverse complement strand
ATTTGATCGTACGCCTTCGCCTCACCACCAAATTTCTTAGAGGTGACCACCGTCAAGGCTGCTGTTAACGTCGTCTTGCCGTGATCCACGTGACCGATCGTTCCGACATTCACGTGCGGTTTCGTGCGTGAAAATTTTTCCTTGGCCATTTCAAAACCCTCTACTAGGAAAACGCTGTTGCGGGAGTTGGCTCGCGCCGCTCCGCAAATTTCATGGAGCCCATAACCGGAATCGAACCGGTGACCTCTTCCTTACCAAGGAAGTGCTCTACCGACTGAGCTATATGGGCGCGCAAAACTACTGACTCATTACAGACCACTTGCTCACTGTCGCTACCCTCGCCGTGCTGTCGTTTCGACCTGCGCCAGCCTTTACCGACTCGCTCCAAACTAATGGAGCGGGTAGTGGGAATCGAACCCACGCCATCAGCTTGGAAGGCTGAGGTTCTACCATTGAACTACACCCGCAAGCCGAGAGCGCCGTTCCGTTAACACCAATCAGGCTGGTGGTGGAGGGGGTAGGATTCGAACCTACGAAGGCAGAGCCGGCAGATTTACCGTCTGCTCCCGTTGACCGCTTGGGTACCCCTCCAAAACGGTAGCCGGAAATTGTCTTAAGTTGGAGCCTAGATGTCAACGAGAATTTGGGGCTACCTCACCGACCGGCCGTTTTAATGCCCGTCAGAACCTACGCGGGCACGCTCTTCATTGGGGTGGGGTGGGCCGGGCTGCGGCCACTTTGGCGGTGACCTTTTTGGTGACGGCCTTCTTCGTGGCCACCTTTTTGGTGGTCGCCTTCTTGGTAGCAGCCTTCTTGGTGGTCACCTTTTTGGTGGTCGCCTTTTTGGTGGTCGCCTTCTTCGTGACAGTCTTTTTGGTGACGGCCTTCTTGGTGGTCGCCGTAGCGACTTTGACGCTGGGCTTGGCTACCTTGGTGCTGACTTTTGCCGCTTTGGCGCTGGGCTTTACCATCTTCCCTCGCCCACGGCCGAACGCGGGTTTAGCGTTCTCCAGCAGAGTGAGGCAGTCTGGCAACGCCAAACCCGCGGGGTCGACATCCTTCGGAATTCTGGCGTTTTTTGCCCCGTCGGTGACATAGGGACCAAAACGTCCGTTGAGCACTCGGATGGTCGTGTCGGGAAAGTCTTTGATGTGCTTTGCGGCATCGGCAACTTTTTTTGCTTCAATAAGCTCCAGCGCGCGCTCCAGTGACAGCGTGTAGGGATCGTCCTCAGGCTTCAGCGACACGTATTTATCCCCGTACCGAATAAAGGGGCCGAAGCGCCCGATATTGGTCGAAATGGATTTTTCGTCCGCCGTTTGGCCCAGTTGCCGCGGCAGCTTGGTGAGGGCTAGCGCCTGTTCCAAGGTAATGGTGTCGATACGCTGGCCGGGACGCAGGCCGTAGAACTTGGGTTTTTCTTCTAGTTCTGGGTCGCCAATAGCGATGTAGGGACCAAAGCGCCCCATCCGCGCAGAGACCGGCAGCCCGGAGGTGGGGTCGGTGCCAATCAGTCGAGCCTGGGTGGCTTCTTTGCGCGAAACGGTGGCTTCTTTGTCTAGCAACGTCGTGTGGAAAGGTTTCCAAAATTCTTCCAAGACCGGGATCCAGTCTTTTTCGCCCCGCGAAACCGCATCGAGTTCGTCTTCGAGGCGCGCCGTAAACGCGTAATCGACATAGGTCCCGAAATGATTAGTGAGGAAATTGCTCACTATGCGTCCGATATCGGTCGGCCTAAACCGCTTGTTATCCAGTTCCACATAGTCGCGCTGCAAGAGTGTGGAAATAATGGAGGCGTAAGTAGATGGCCGCCCGATGCCGTGTTCCTCGAGCGTCTTCACCAACGTCGCCTCCGAATAGCGCGGCGGCGGTTCCGTGAAATGTTGGTCTATCCGCACTTCGCCAAGGTTCACCAGTTCGCCCTTGGTCAGGGCTGGCAACGAACCCTCATCGGCGGCTTCATCGTCGTGGCCTTCGGCGTACACGCTCATAAAACCCGGCTCGGCGATGGTCATGCCGGTGGCGCGCAGAATGGCGTCGCCAGTGGCTTTGAGGTCGGCCGCAACGCTGTCGATAATGGCGGGGTTCATCTGACAAGCGACGGTGCGTTTCCAGATGAGGTCGTAGAGCTTGAATTGTTCGATGGTTAAACGTGACTTTATGTCCACGGGCCGTCGTGCCACCGCAGTCGGGCGGATGGCTTCGTGAGCTTCTTGAGCATTTTTGGATTTGGTTTTATAGGCCACCGCTGCTGCCGGCAGGGCGGCGGCGCCATATTCTGCTTTGATGAAATGGCGTAATTCTTCCACCGCCTCGCCCGCCAAGTTGAGTGAGTCGGTGCGCATATAGGTGATTAACCCTTCCGCACCCTCGCCGGTATCGATGCCCTCGTAGAGTTGTTGCGCCACGCGCATCGCTCGTTGTGCGGTAAACCCGAGTTTGCGCACGGCTTCTTGTTGCAGCGTTGAGGTGATGAACGGTGGGGCTGGGTGCCGTTTGCGCTGCTTGCGTTCTAGCGACATGACGGTAAACGTGCCATCCGAACCGCTCAATATCTGCTGCCGAACGGCCTGCGCGTGCGCTTGCGTCGTCACGGTGAACTGGCGCACTTTCTCGCCGCCGATTTCGGACAAGCGGGCTGTAAATTTGCCAGCCGCCGCCGTCATATCCGCCTCGACCGACCAATATTCTCGCGGATTGAATTTCTCGATATCCGCCTCGCGCTCGCAGATCAGCCGTAACGCCGGACTCTGTACGCGACCAGCCGACAAGCCGCGGCGAATTTTCTTCCACAGTAACGGCGACAAATTGAAACCAACGAGGTAGTCGAGGGCCCTGCGGGCCTGTTGAGCGTTGACTAAATCGGTGGAGATTTCGCGTGGATTAGCCACGGCTTCGGCGATCGCGCGCGGGGTGATTTCATGAAAAACCACCCGGCAGACTTTTTTACCCTGTAGGGCTTTGCGCTCTTTCAATAACTCCAGAATGTGCCAAGAAATAGCCTCACCTTCGCGGTCAAGGTCGGTAGCTAGATAGAGGGTGTCGGCTTTTCTGGCCGACTTCGTAATGGCATCGACGTGCTTTGCGTTTCTCTCGATAACCTCATAGGTCATCGAGAATTGATTCTCCGGGTCGACTGCGCCCTCTTTGGGTTGCAAATCCCGGACATGCCCATAAGACGCGAGGACGTCGTAATCGGCCCCGAGATATTTCTTAATGGTGACGGCCTTCGCCGGCGACTCAACAATAACCAAGTGATGTGCCATGGGCTTTTTTATACCGGTCTGGACGCGAGTTCGCGACCTGACATCACGCCAAAGGGTTCAGTGAAGAACGTCATAAACCCCTTCGTTAACAAGGTCTTCCATCGAGAAATAGGCATTCTCGTAACCGGGAAGATTGAACAAAACCATCAGTACGATCCACTTAAGCTGCTCTACGTCCAAGGACTTTACGTCCAGCGCCATCACCCGGTCGATGATGAGTTCGCGGGTTGAAAATTCTAGGACGCCCGTGCTCTCAAGATAATGCATAAAGCCTCGGCAGGCCGCATCTAGTCGGAGTTGCTCCTCAGCAGAATAGCAGCGGTGTGAGGTTGGGCGCTCGGCAGTGGTCGCCAGCGCGCTGCTCTGGGTGGCGGTCAATTCGTGCAGCCAGTCGAGGGCACGGCGCACGGTGCTCGACTCGAAGCCAGCCTCCCGTAAATGCCCTCGCAGCAGTTCATGGTCATCAAAAATTTCGACATCATCCTCGGCGTAATGCTCGAAGATATAGATTAAAACGTCTATCACCGTGTGGTTCATCTGTCGCCTCAAGGCGTTACCAGCGCGGCACACAGTAGCCCGGCGTAGCCTGCCAAAGCTGGCTGCCGGGCGCCCAGCTAGCGCCACGCCGGATCAAGCGGAGGTGTCGCCGATGCGCACGTACAGGCCTCCTGCCTCCGCACGCACCAGTCCATTAAGATCGAGGCGGGTGAGGATGGATGAAACCTCAGGGGTCGTCAATCCGCAGCGATCAACGATAGTGGTAAAGGACACGGGCTCGAATTCACAGGCAGCCAATACCCCACGCTCGTGCGTGCTCAGGGCAACAGCCGGCGTGGCCGCAGGGATCATCGCGGGGGCGCTCAACACAAAACCGAACAATTCGCAGAGCACGTCCTGCGCGTTTTCGGTCAGGACGGCGCCCTGCTTGATAAGGGCATGGCAACCTTGGCTGAGTGGGCTGCGAATCGGTCCTGGCACGGCGTAGACATCCCGTCCCTGCTCCAAGGCTTGCTTGGCGGTGATCAACGAGCCACTGGTCAACGCCGCCTCCACCACTAGCGTGCCTCTGGATAGGCCGCTGATCACCCGATTGCGGCGCGGAAACGAGTAGCGAGTAGGCGCTGTTCCTAGGGGGAATTCCGAGACCAACGCACCGGTTGCCGCCACTGATTCGGCCAACGCCCTATGTACCGCGGGATAGATTCGGTCGATCCCGCAACCAAAGACCGCAATGGTTCCGCCAGGTGCCGCGAGTGCGCCCCGGTGGGCGGCCGCATCGATGCCGCTGGCCAAGCCGCTGGTAATAACGATACCGGCCTGGGCCAAGTCACGGGCTAAGCCAAAGGCCGTTTCGCGGCCTGCGGTGGTGGCCCGCCGACTACCCACGACCGCAATTTGGATTTCCGCTAGCAACGCGGGATTGCCGCGCACAAATAGCACGGGGGGAGGTTTGGGGATGGCAGCCAGTTGACGGGGATAGCCCGGCGCGCCCAACACCAGCAGCACGTTAGCGCTCTCGCTCAGCCAGCGCGCGAGGGGTTCCTCAATTTGCCACTGAGGTTGTGCGCCGTGCCGCGCAAGATACTGCGTGAGGGTCTGGCGACGACGCGCCACGGAGGCACCGCTCGCGGCTTGTTCCAGCGCGATGGGTAGATAGTAGGCGAGTGTGTCTAGCGCTCCGTTTAGCGCGGCATGCGCAACGGCAACACAGGCGAGGGTCTCGATGTCCAGTCCTTTGTCCATCGAGGCTAAGCATAACCCAAGGCGCCCTGCCTTGGGCAAGTTTTGTCAGGGATTTCTCACGTGGTCTAACAAATGGACTGGCCGTTGGGTGTTCATCACCAAACCAAAGCTGATGCCCTCGAAAATGCGAAAAACCAGCAACTCTCCGGCCCGACTGTCTGGCAATTGCAACATCGCGGGCCCCCCGACGATGGGTTTTCCCGCCGCGCCACCCAGGTAGGTGCGCGGCTTGTGCTGCGGGTCGTCCACCAGCGCGCCGGTTTGAAAAATGGCCAGCACATGTCCTGGCAGCAACCCAGCGGACAGCCCCCGGTTAATCACCACCACGTTGTGCGGACCAATTTGGGAAATGCCATCCATCACGGAAATAATTTGCGCGTCCACCGCAACCTCGGGCGCTCTGGGCAAAAATTCAGGAAATTCTTCTTCCTGTTGCGGCAAAACCAAATCCCCACGAAGAATTTCTCGATTGGAATGCACCACGGTGCCCGTGGCCGGCTCGCCAAGTTGCGTGATGACCAAATCCGCCACCGGCAGCGCCTCGTACCCCAGCGCGGCACCCGTCGTGGGGTCGCGGTAGACCTGACCGGCGCGGAACACACTCAGCGCCGAGCCGGCGTTATTCGGCAGCCCGTGCACGTAGACTCGCTCGCCACTGCCCACCGCTATGCGATTGTCTTGGTTGCCGATGATCGTGGCGGCGCCCGCGATTTCGGCTTGCGTGAGCACTAAGGGTCGGGTCAGAAACGGCCGGATAGCGCCGAGGGAGATCGGCGCGATCGCATTGTCATGCGGGCTTTCTCGTACGGCGGGCGACAGCTTGACCAGTCTGCCGCCGGGCTCTTGCCCGCCACGCCGCAGACCCAAGAGCGGGTGCCCACCGTGGTCCGTCAGGGTAATGACGTCACCGGGGTAGATTCGGTTAGGATTTTGGATCTGAGGATTCACCTGCCAAACCACCGGCCACTGCCATGGCTGGGCGAGAAAGCGGCCCGCGATATCCCATAGGTTGTCGCCACTCACCACGGTGTAGGTTTGTGGATGGTTGGGGTTGAGCGCCACGGCTTCGGCGGAAATCGCTGGAAAACTCAGAACCATGATCATAGAAAATAGAATTTTTCTATGCATTTCAATACCCTTATGCATGGAGGTTAACGTAGCCTAGCAGATTGCTCAGAATTTACGAAGAACCCACCCGTTACCCCGTGAATGGGGTTTTACGCTTGCTGGAATGAGCCCTAATCCATATCCTTCCGCGCAAACCCAAACACAGACATTTTGCATGGCCGTGCTGAAAATCTTGCACTACCCGGATCCTCGGTTGCGCATCGTCGCCAAACCCGTCACGGACTTTGGCCCGGCGTTGGAACAACTCGTCGCCGACCTCCTCGACACGATGTATTCCGCGGTGGGTATTGGCCTTGCGGCCAACCAGGTCGATGTCGCTCAGCGGGTTGTGGTGCTCGATGTGTCGCGCGGCGGTGGTTCGCCACGCTGCTTCGTGAATCCCGAAATCATGGCGCTACGGGGCCTCGCCAACGGCGAGGAAGGCTGCCTGTCGGTCCCTGAAACCTTCGAGATGGTAGAACGGGCCGAATGGGTACGGGTGCGCGCCCAGAACGCGCAGGGAGTGTCCTTTGAGTTAGAGTGCGAAGGCATTCTGGCAGTCTGCCTGCAACACGAAATCGACCATCTCGACGGCAAACTATTCGTTGACCGACTCTCACTCCTTAAACGCTCGCGCATCCGTCGCAAGTTCGACAAGGCGCAGCGACTTGCGGTGTAAGCCGCGCCCCGAATCTGCGGTGGCCGGCGCGTCTACCCGCTCGGCGTCACCCTGGCGCCCCCCCGTCAGCTAAGCCGTGCCACGCCTTAAAGTCCTATTCGCCGGCACCCCCGACTTTGCCGTACACGCCCTCGAAGCACTCTTGGCGAACCCCGAGATCAGCGTTCAGGCGGTGTATACCCAACCAGACAAACCCGCCGGGCGAGGTCAGTTACTGCGCCAGAGCGCAGTCAAGGTGCTCGCCGAATCGCGCGGGCTACCGGTATTGCAGCCGGTGTCTTTGCGCGAGGAATCTGCAATCGCAGAATTAGTCGCATTTAACAGCGATTTACTGATCGTGGCTGCCTTCGGCCAAATCCTCTCCGCGCAAATTCTGGCTGCCCCGCGTTTAGGCTCGCTGAATGTGCACGCCTCCCTGTTGCCTCGCTGGCGGGGTGCAGCACCTATTCAACGCGCCATCATGGCTGGCGACGCCACCACTGGCATCACCATCATGCGGATGGTCGAGCGTCTGGATGCTGGTCCGATGTTGCTGCAACGCGCGTGCACGATCGCGACGGACGAAACCGGCGGCAGCTTGCACGAGCGTTTGGCTAAGCTCGGCGGCGCGGCGCTCACCGAGGCCTTAGCGCTGCTGCTGAGCGGACACGCCGAAGAAACGGCCCAAACCGAAGCGGCGGTAACCTACGCCAAAAAAATCGAGCGGGTTGACCGCGAACTGCTGTGGGCGCGGCCGGCGAGCGAATTAGCGCGTCAAGTGCGCGCCCTGCACCCCCTGCCACTGGCGAGCGCGACACTCGGTGGCATTCGCCTCAACGTGCTCGCCGCGCGTTGCGGCACACCCACCACCGAGGCCGCACCAGGCACCGTCACCAGCCACGGTGAGGTGCTGGGTGTTGCCACCGGCGCGGGCTCCTTGGAACTGTTATCCGTGCAGCCAGCCGGCAAAAACGTCATGACCGCGCGCGAATTCCTCAACGGCTATCGCCACCGGATCCACGCCTGACATGGCCGCGAACGCTGGGCTACGGGCGGTCATCGCGGAGTGCCTCGAAGCCATTATTCATCAGGGCGCCTCACTAGATCGCGAGCTAGAGGCGGCGCGCGGACGAGTGGCGAGCATCCGTGACCAAGGCTTTCTGCAAGAATGCGTGTACGGCACCTTGCGCTGCGTGTTCATGCTGCGTTTTCAACTCAAAACGCTATTGGGCCGACCACTCCGCAAACGCGACGCAATCCTGGAATGCGTGCTTCTCAGTGGCCTGTATCAATTGCGGCAGATGTCGATTCCCGCGCACGCGGTGGTCGACCAAGCAGTCGCTGCCTGCAAAGAACTGGATCGCGCCTGGGCGACCGGGCTCGTCAACGGCGTGCTTCGCAACGCGGAACGCCGTACGCAGGCGTTAGGCGACATCCCCAGCGCAGATTTACCCGCCAGTTGGAATCACCCCGCTTGGTTTATTGAACGCCTGCGCACGGCGTGGCCGGCAGATTGGTCAGCGGTACTTGCCGCGGGCAACGCCCATCCCCCGCTCACGCTGCGGGTTAATCGGCTGCGCGGGACTACCGCAGATTACGCCGCGCGCCTGCTGACACTGGGCATCACGGCATACGAGATGGCGGCGGCCCCGAGTTGTCTGGTACTCGAAAAACCAGTGCGGATAGCCGAATTGCCAGACTTCGACACCGGCGCCGTCTCCGTCCAAGACGCCGCCGCCCAACTCGCCGCACCGTTACTGGACGTTCAAACGGGTGCCCGAGTGCTGGATGCGTGCGCCGCGCCCGGCGGCAAATCGATGCACCTGCTGGAACTCGCCGGCGGAGACTGCGACCTGCAGGCGCTCGACATCAGCGCGGAACGTCTGAAATCGGTGGCTGACAACGCGCTCAGACTGGGCTTGACGTGTCGTATTACCCCGGGCGATGCCGGGGATCCCACCGCTTGGTGGGACGGCGTGCCGTTTGATCGCATCCTGCTGGACGCGCCGTGCTCGGGCAGCGGCGTTATTCGCCGCCACCCGGATATCAAAATTCATCGCCAACCCGCCGATCTCACGCAGCTACAGGGCACCCAGCGCAAGCTGCTTGAAGGCCTGTGGGAAACCCTGAAACCAGGCGGCAAACTGCTGTATGTCACCTGCTCTGTCCTGCCTGCTGAAAACGACGATATTGTGGCCGCCTTCCACGCCGGCCGCGCAGATTGCGCCATCGTCCCGATCGCGGTGGAATGGGGCCGGGCAACCGGCCATGGGCGCCAAATCCTGAGCGGAGAAAACGGTATGGATGGTTTTTATTTCGGACTGCTGCAAAAGCGTGCCGATGTCTAGACTGCTCGGATTGGCTTGGTTGGCGCTGAGCGCGCTGTTGCCATTGGGGGCGACGGCGCGGGATGTCGTGATCGATAGCGCGATCGCCGTGGTGGAGGATGGCTACCTGCGCGTGGATGCCAAAGCCACTATTTCCGTCAACGACGATGTCGCGGAAGCGCTCAACAACGGCATCTCGCTGGTCTTCATTGCACAGACGAAGCTCTTACGCAGCCGCCCCTTCTGGGTCGACGAAACCATCGCACAGTCCCGTCATGTTTTCGTCCTGTCACGGCATGCGCTCTCCGATCGCTATACGCTGACCGAGATTGCCGGCAAGCCGGCGCAAACGTTCAAAACCCTGGCCGAAGCAACCGCCGCTCTCGGTGATCTGCCGCGGGTCCTCGTGCTGTCGGCCATCCGGGCCGGGCCGGAGGAGAATTACCTCGGGCGTTTTCGACTCAGCCTGAGCGTGGAGGATCTGCCAGCACCCATGCGGCCGCTGGCTTATGTCTCGCCCGGCTGGTGGCTATCCTCAGGTTGGTACCGCTGGACCTTCAAGCAATGAAGCCCCGTCTCGCCATTGTCGGCACCGTTGGGCTGCTGAGTCTCTCGCTGCTGGGCTCGCTGGTCCTCATGAGCGCGGCCATTCAGAACTCCGGTCGCTTTGGGGATCTCTACTCCATCCTGCTCCTGACGAACGTGTTGGGGCTGCTCGCTTTTGGCGGCCTGATTGTGGTCAACGCTCGGGACTTAATCCGGGCGTTGCGCCGCCGGGCGCCCGGCGCGCGGCTGATGCTGAGAATGCTGACGATTTTCGTCGTGCTGTCGGTCGTGCCAATTTGTGTGCTCTTTAGCTTCTCCCTGAACTTCCTGATGCGGGGCATGGACAGTTGGTTTGATGTGCACATCGACCGGGCGTTGTCGGACGCCCTTGAATTAAGCCGCAGCGCGCTGGACCTGCGCGTGCGCGAGGTGTTGAACCGCACCACCAACATTGCCGAGGAAATCAGCGCAGGCGCGCAGCCTAGTGCGGTGTTGGATCTCGGCGCGCTGCGCGCACCTGGTAGCACCGTTGCCGCCGACGCTTGGGATCCCGGCCCTAACGATTTGGATCTGATTCGTCAGCGCAGCGGCGCTGACGAAATGATCTTGGTCACCGCGCAAGGTCGCGTCATGCAGTCGAGCAGCAGCATGACGGATCTGGTGCCCAACTCGCCGTCCGCCAGCATTTTGCTGCAGGTCAAGCAGGGACGTACTTATGTGGGGTTAGAACCCTTCGGCGTCGATGGTCTATTGATCCGCGTGGCGGTCTTGATCAACGACAGCAACTTGGATCGCGGCGGGCGTATTCTGCAGGCGATCTTCCCGGTTGCCAGCGGCATGAACGAACTGGCAACCAACGTGGAATCAGCCCACGAAAAATATGGCGAGCTGGTGTATTTGCGACGCAAACTAAAACTGAGCTTCGCCATGACTTTGACCCTCGTGCTGTTATCGAGCATCACGAGCGCCATTTGGGCGGCGTTTTATTCGGCTAAACGCTTGGCCGCGCCCATTAGCGACCTCGCGGCGGGCACGGCGGCCGTGGCGGCGGGCAATTACGCCATGACGCTGCCGGTGACCACCAGCGACGACATGGGCTTTTTGGTCAGTTCGTTCAACGATATGACGCGCCGCATCGCCACGGTGCGCAGCGAAGTCGAAACCCAGCACCGCTACCTCAATACGCTGCTCAGCCAATTATCCTCTGGGGTGCTGGCGTTAGATCCTGCCGGCAAAATCACCACGATTAACGATGCCGGGCGCCGCATTCTGGAACTCGGCGACCTCGCAGTAAGCGACTTGGCATTTCAATCGCTCACGGAGAAACGCGAGCATCTGGCGCCGTTCGTCGAGTGCCTCACAGAGCAACTCAGCGCGGGCCAAGAACGCTGGCAACAAGAAAGCCAAATTTTTACCCGCACTGGCCGCCGAGTCTTGATGTGCCGTGGCAGCCAACTGTTACTCGAAAAAACGCAGGGCACCGGACACGTGGTGGTTTTTGACGACATCACTGCGTTGATCAAAGGCCAGCGCGACGCAGCGTGGTCAGAGGTTGCGCGTCGCCTAGCGCATGAGATCAAAAATCCGCTCACGCCCATCCAGCTTTCAGCCGAGCGCTTGCGTCAAAAATACTTGGCCAAAATGGCGCCGGGCGATGCCGAGACACTGGATCGCCTAACCACCACCATCGTCCAGCAAGTAGAGACCATGAAAATCATGGTTAACACGTTTTCTGATTACGCCCGGATGCCGGCGATTACGCAGGAACGCACCGACCTGAATGCGCTCATCTCCGCGGTTGTCGATCTCTACCGGAGTGCCAAAACAGACGTGCACTTCGCTCTGTCGTTCGATCCTGAACTGCCAACAATCTCGGTTGACGCGGGCCGACTGCGGCAAGTCTTTAACAATCTAATCAAGAACGCGCTAGAAGCCAGCGGCGACCGCACCGGCACAACCATCTCGATTACCACGCGGCGACCCGCGTCAGAGGAAGGCGACCATCTCGAAATATCCGTCACTGACCAAGGTGATGGCATTCCCCCGGAACTCATCAGCACACTATTTGAACCCTATGTCACCACCAAAACCCGTGGCACTGGGTTGGGACTTGCCATCGTCAAAAAAATCATCGAAGAGCACGGCGGTGTGGTCAGCATGGAGAACCACGAGGAACGCGGCGCGCGGGCAACGATCCGGCTGCCACGGAATCTCGAGGAATCACCGGGCAACAATCCGGCCAACAGGAGCACCTCATGACGGCTAGACATATTTTGGTGGTCGACGACGAACCCGATATTCGCGTCTTGCTCAAAGAAATTCTCGACGATGAAGGCTTTGAAACCACGCTGGCCGAGAATGCCGCGCAAGCTCGCGAGGCGCGCCGTTTACGCCGTCCAGATCTCATCCTGCTGGACATTTGGATGCCCGACACCGACGGCATCACGCTGTTAAAAGAGTGGTCGGAAGATGGCCAAGTTGATGTTCCGGTGATCATGATGTCTGGGCACGGCACGGTAGAAACGGCGGTAGAAGCGACGCGCTTGGGAGCCTACGACTTCATCGAGAAGCCGCTATCCATCGCCAAATTGCTGATCACACTGCAGCGCGCCCTAGAAAACGCAACGCTACGCCGCGAAAATCTTGGCCTGCGCCGCGGGGCTTTGCCGCTAGCCGAGCCCGTTGGCCGGAGCCGCCTCATGGAACAACTGCGCACTAGCGCGCAGCGCATTGCCCAACACAAAACGGCGGTCTTCATCACGGGCGAATCAGGCTCGGGCAAAGAAGTTTTAGCACGCTATCTGCATCAACACAGCGCACGGGCCAAAAACCTGTTTGTGCCCGTGGGCGTTGCCGGTTTAGCCCGCGAAAACCCCGATGCTGAGTTATTCGGGGTAGAAATGGACGGGCACGTGACGTACGGATCCTTGGAACAGGCGAACGGCGGCACCCTCTTTCTGAAAGACATCGCCGACATGGATCTCACCACGCAGGCCCGGTTACTCAGCGCGTTGGAGCAACAATCCATGCTGCGCGTGGGCGGGCGGGAAGCGGTCAATATTGACGTTCGCATCATCGCGGCCACCCGGCGCGACCTCCAGGCCGAAGTCAGCGCCGGTAGATTCCGCGACGATCTGTATTACCACCTCAACGTCGTACCGTTGCGGGTGCCCTCTTTATATGACCGTATCGAGGATTTAGACGACCTGCTGATTCATTACCTAAACTATTTTGTGAACAACGAGGGCTTGCCCCGGCGCGACGTCACACCCGGTGCCAAAGCTCGCATGCGGGACTACCCGTGGCCCGGCAACGTACGCGAACTGCGCAACTTGGTGCAGCGCCTACTCATCTTGGGCAATACCGACAGCATTGAAGCCCACGAAGTGAGCAGCGCGCTAGGGGTACGCTCAACACAGTCCGTAGATGTCGTGCCCTCGGGCTTTGATCTGCCACTGCGCGAAGCCCGCGAGCGGTTCGAGAAAAATTACCTCGAGTACCAACTCCATGCCTGTGAGGGCAGCGTCAGCCGGGTCGCTGAGCGCGTGGGCATAGAGCGCACCCATCTGTACCGCAAACTGCGCAGCCTCGGCATCGATCCTCGTCACATTAAAGAGGCGGCGCGGGACTAAGCCCCGCACTAACCGCCAATGCCACACCGAACTGCCGCACTCGAAAAACTGCTGGCGCAGGGCCATGACAATGCCCTGCTGCGCTTTAGTCTCGGCACGGCGTACTTGGAATCCGACGCCGTGCTGGCCATCACCCATTTGCGCTGCGCCCTGGACTTTGATCCCACCTACTCTGCGGCGTGGAAAGCCTTAGGCCGGGCATTGGTCAGTGTGCAGGATTTAGACGGCGCAGCGCAGGCCTTTAGCGCCGGGATTGCGGCGGCTACCCAGCGTGGCGATGTGCAGGCGGCCAAAGAAATGACCGTCTTCTTAAAGCGCTTGCGGCGTCCTTTGGGTCCCGCTAGCGACTGACCTGCGTCACGGCCACCGGTTCTCCATTCAACACCAGCGCACCCACCAAGTCGGCCGCACACTTGAAACCGTGCCGGTCCAAATAAGCGCCAATACCTTGATTGAGCGTGTCACACACGAGCGGTTCATAAAACAGCCCCGTGCCTACCCCCACGGCGCTAGCGCCCGCCAGCATGAATTCAATGGCGTCGGTAGCATTAACCACGCCGCCCTGGCCGATGATCGGCACGCCGTGTGGCTTACACACCTGATACACCTGCCACACTTTTAGCAACGCGATGGGCTTAATGGCCGGCCCCGACAGGCCGCCCTGATTGTTGCCAATCACCGGGCGGCGACGCTCCGCATCGATCGCCATGCCCATGAGGGTATTGATCACCGCAAAACCATCACTGCCGGCCTCGAGGCAGCGGCGGGCGTTTTCGGCGATATCTGTCTGATTGGGCGAAAGTTTGGTGATGATGGGTTTGCGCGTAGCGCGCCGGCACGCGGCGACCACCCGAGCCGACATGTCCGGGCTATTACCAAACGCCACGCCGCCTTCTTTGACATTGGGACACGAGATATTGATTTCAATCGCATCGATCGGCGAGTTGTCAAAAATGCGGGTGACTTCCTCGTATTCCTCGATGGTCGAACCCGAGACGTTGGCGATGAAGCGGGTTTCGGTAAAGTCCAATCGCGGGAGAATTTCATCCACCACGTAGCGGGCGCCCGGGTTTTGCAGACCGATGGCATTGAGCATGCCGGCCGGCGTTTCGTAGACCCGGTGCGCGGGATTACCCAGCCGCGGCAGCAGGGTCGTGCCCTTCAAACAGATAGCGCCCACCGCGGCGTTGGAAAAGCCTTCAACCCGCGTATATTCTTCGCCAAAACCCACGCACCCGGACAACAGCACCAACGGTGAGTTGAACGACATACCGCAAAAGGACGTCGCAAGACGCGCCTCACTGAATTGCTCACTGGTCATCAATGTCTTTTTACCTATGTTCGAAGTAGCGCTATTTGAGCCTGAGATCCCGCCCAACACCGGGAATGTTATCAGGCTGTGCGCCAACGTCGGCGCGGGTTTGCATCTCATCGAGCCATTGGGGTTCGATATTTCCGACCGCGCGCTGCGCCGGGCCGGGTTGGACTACGCCGAACGTACCAGCCTGCAGGTGCATGCAAACTACGCCGCTCTGTGCAACGCCCTACCGGGCCGGCGAATTTGGGCCTTCACCACCCATGCAACTCGCGGCTTGAGCGAGGCGCCGTTGGGGCGCGGCGATATTCTGCTCTTTGGCCCAGAATCCCGGGGCTTGCCGCCCGAACTGCGCGCAACCCTGGCAGCGGACCAGTGCTTGCGTATCCCCATGCGCGCCGATAGCCGGAGTCTTAACCTCTCCAACGCGGTGGCGGTGGCGGTTTATGAAGGACTCCGACAGCACGCCTATGCGGGACTCGCCTAAAGTCGCACGGCCTGGCCTCAGGGCTTGCCGCTAACCTGGGCGGTGACCACTCGCCGGACGTAATCCTCGGCGCTCGACACACCCAGGCTGGCGGTGACGGTGAGTGCGTAAACGGGATAGGTAATTGAGCCTTCGGTCACGCTGGTCGAGGCGCAACTCACCGCAATCACAAAATTATTCAAGCCCGAACCCGCCGCCGCAAAACTGGTGCCGGCGACCGGGCAAGCGCTGTCGGTGGCAACCCGCCCAATCGCCCATTCGAGCCCGCTTTGCGCGGCAAATTCCGCGCGATCACCCAGCAGGGACAACGTGGCGTCCGCCTGTTGGGAGGTGCCAATAGAAATCGCATAGCCCGCCATCAGCGCGACGATCACGACCAAAAAAACGGCCGCAACCAGCGCAAAACCCGCTTGAAGTGGACGCCGCTTCACGGTGAATTGGGCAGATGGACTTGGTCAAACAGGGTGATTTTTTCCACCACCCCATCCGGGTTAGTCACACTCAGCGTGAGGCTGAGGTTGACCAACCCCGCGCGGGTGGCACTACCCGCCTGATAGCTGAACGCGCACGCCGCAACGCTGTCGGCGAGCAAATTGCCGGTCACTGAGGGGGGAATTGGCTGGGTACTGGTCAGCGCATAACCCGAGTAGCGGCGCAACGAGGTGCCGGAACAAATAAAACTAACCGCCGTATCCACCACAAAAAAGCGCTGTTCCGGGGAACCCGTTGGCCACACGGTGCCGGCCGCCGCACGGTTAACCGTAATCACCCCGGTGGCCGCCACCGCGCTCACGATACCGGCTAGATTATCGCCACACCACGCGTTGGTGCGCGTGCCGGCGCTTTGGGCCGCGCAGCTGCTGGGGATGCCCGTGTTGTAGATGACCAGACAGTCGGCGCTCCCCGCCAGGCAGGCGGTGACGTCGGCGCTAGTGCGCACACTGGTGGGGATAGTCCACGTACCCAAGGTCTGGAAACTGTCGCTAGTCGCGCTGAGATTAAGCGGATTGCTGGCCGCGTCGCTGGGTACGGCTTCGGCGCGATAACGGCCACCGGCCGAGGTCCGCAGCATCTCGAGGGCGAGGCCATCGCTGGAAATCCGCACGCTATTGGGCAAGGCCAAGGTTAATTCTCGGCTCATGCGCCCCAAGGCTAGTCTGGCCATGGCGACGATGGCCGTGCGCTGTTTGACGTCGACAAACCCCCGGATGGGCAAGCTCAGATTTCGCCAAACCACCAGACCTAAAATACTGCTCAGGGTGATGACGGCAATCAGTTCGACCAAGGTAAACCCTGACCCGTGCCGGGCGAGGTGCCTCACTCCAGATTGGCCTTGTAGGCCGTCACCCGCACCGGTGCGCTGAGCGCAGCGTGCGAGACCGAAACTTCCACGCGCACAATTTGCCCCGTGCTGGCACCCAAGGCCGGCGAGCCCAACGTCACCGAACTTTGATCCAGCACGCTCACGCTGACGCTGTAGGCACCCAAGCGCGCGAGGGATAAACCATTGCGATCGCGCGCACCCACGTCACTGAGGCCGTTGTAGTCGCACACGTCATCGTAGTTTGCGCGGCTAGTTTCAACGCCAAAGACCGCACCAGCGCAGCCGCTAGCACAGGGCCGTCCCGTGCATTCAACCCGGCAGGTGGTGGCCGCGTTGCCGTCTGGGTTAAACGTAGGATCACAGAAACCAGCCAGCGTTGCCTCCTCTAGATAGGCGCGCGCAAGGCTTGTGGCCTGCTCTTGAATTAAGGGGTCAGCACTACGGCCAACGGCCGAAGACACGGCCAACATCAGACCTAAAGTCGCCACCGAGACGATGACCATGCTGGCAACGAGCTCGATGAAGGTCAGCCCGCGTTGGCTAGCACGCGGCGCCCGTGTCCTCATTTAACCAGCCCCGTCTCGGGATACACGCTCGCCTGCTCGCCACCGATACCCAGCACGAGGGTTGCGCTCAGCGCCAGGCCGGTGGCAGCACTGTAAGGGCGCCCTAGGGTGTCGAAGTAGAGTGCCCCGCTGGTAATGGCGACATTGGCGGGCACGGCAGCCAAGTAGCTGCCCCCGCCGGTGCGACTCAGGGTCGTCAAGGTGCCGGTGTGGTCATTGCAACTGGTGCCGCCCACCCAGCGTTCTAGGGTAAAAGCGGTGGCGGTTAAGCTGGCACGGATGTCGCAGCCAGAGGCGAAGGCCACCGCTTGAGCGTGGCGCAATCCCGCCCGCACCTCTGCGGCAAAGCCCACGGCCGCAAAGCTACTGGTGGAAAAAAAACGCGGCATGACGACCACCGCCAGAATGCTGCCCACCACCAGCACTGTGACGAGTTCAATTAGCGTGAAGCCGCGCATCGCAACGTTTTTTCTCGCCCGCGCCACGCCGCAGCCCTCCTCGCGGCAAGCCGTTATACCTGCCATCTGGCGCACCGAACGTAGCGCCCGCCGCGCCATACGGCGCGCAATCAGCAGCCGGTGGTGACCACGGTCTCGGTCGGTACGGCGCCTGCAGTGCTACCCAACGCGTAAGTCACCTTACAGTTCGCGGGTGTAGGGGCCGAGTCCAAGGAGAAGACCCCGGTCGTTGGATCATAAGTGAAGCCCGTGAGGTCTTGGATCACCGCTTTAATGCCCAGTACAGCGAGCGTTGGGTAGCCGGTAACGGAATCAATGAGCACTGCCCCAACCGGGCTGCCTTCCATGGTAATGGGGCTAGCAGAGCTATTGGCGAGGTAGAGCGCATGCGCCAGCGCCGCACCACTGCGGATACTGCCCGTTAGACCATTGATGGTCGCGATTCGTGCCTTGGCTTCAAGACCCGAAAAACGCGGCAGCGCGAAGGCCGCCAACACGCCCAAAATAACGATAACGGTCACGAGTTCAATGAGTGTAAAGCCAGCTTGACGTCGCATTTTGTTGCCCTTTTGTGTCATAAAAATTCCTCTCTCCATTCTTACACCTAATACCTGCCCAAAAAAACCTGTCTAAAGAACGCTAGCGGACTAAAGTCGCGATAGCTTTAAAAAAACCTACTGAGCGGCGAAGTTTGCCCCGTCTAGCGTTGCATTTTGACGCCGGCCAAATCCCACAGGGGCAAGAAAACGCCCAAGGCAAACAACAAAACGAAGCCTGCCAAAACCGCGATGAGTAACGGCTCGATAGTTTGACTAAGATTTTTGATGTCGTAGTCCACCTCGCGCTCATAAAAGCCGGCGACCTCCGCGAGCAGCGTGTCAACGGCGCCGGTTTCCTCGCCTACCGCCATCATTTGTAAAACCAACGGGGTGAACATGCCGGTTGCCGTGGCGGTACGGGTGAGCGTTTCGCCCCGTTCCACGCCGTTGCGGATATGCCGAATGCGCTCGCCGACATATTCGTTATCGACCGCTTGCGCCATGATGGATAACGCCTGTGAAAGCGGCACGCCAGCCGCTAAAGACATCGAAAAACCACGCGCAAAGCGCCCTAGCGTTGCACGGTGGATGATGTCCCCAATGATCGGAATGCGAAGTTTCCAGCGGTCCCACTGATACGCCCCAGCTTCGGTCTTTACCCACACCCGAAAGCCTGCCGCCGCACCGATCGCGATGGCGACGAGCAGCGGCCACCAAGCGACAAAAAACGTCGAAGTGCCCACGATAATCCTCGTAGGCAGCGGTAGGTCGACGTGCGCCCGTGCAAAAATTTGGGCAAATTGAGGGATAACCACGACGTTGATGACGCCGATCGCGATACCGATGGCCAGGAGCACAAAGGATGGATAGCGCAGCGCAGATTTAATCCGGCTGCGGGTGTCGCGCTCACGGTCCAAGTATTCCGCCAACCGCGCAAAGGCCTCATCTAAGCGCCCGGTGTTCTCGCCGATCCGCACGGTATTAACGTACAAGGACGAAAAAACCTTGGAATGCTGCGCCATCGCGGTGGAGAGTTCCCGGCCACTTTCAACCGTCGCTTTAATATCAGTCAGCGCGGCGCGTAGCGTTGCGTTGCGGGTGGAGCGAATCAGGCCGGTCATGGATTGGCTGAGCGGCACACCGGCGCGCATGAGCGTGTACAACTGACGCGACAATAATACTAACTCGGCAAGCTCAGGCGGCACCGGCCCGCGCAGACGGCGAAACAGTTCGCCGACATCCACCTGCTCACGCGCCACATCAATCTCAATGGGCGTAATGCCGCTGTTCATCAATTGGCCAGCGACCGCATCCGCGCTCAGGGCGTCAAGAACCCCCGAGAGTGATTCTCCCCGCCGCCCCCGCCCTCGATAACGGTAATTGGGCATCAATCAGAGGCCGCAGTAGCGGTCAGCAATAGTGGGACCTCTTCTTCGTCATCCTCGCCCAAGAGACTTTCGGCGGCCACCCGCATCGCCTCGCTCAGGCTGGTCACACCGGCGATGGCATAGTCGAGTGCGGCGAGTTCCAGTGACCGAAAACCCGCGCTAGCGCGCCCCAGACTAGCAAAACTCACGAAATCTCCCGCCGCCAATGCGGTACTCATCGCGGGCGTAATAGACAACATTTCGTACACGCCAATGCGCCCTTTGAAGCCGGTGTTACTGCAGGCGTGACAGCCGGCTCCCTGTTGCCAGTTACCGCTGGGCACATGCTCACCAGTTTTCAAGCGCAACCAACCCAGCGCGGCCCCGGTTGGCGCCACCGCTTGGGTGCATTCCGCGCACAAGCGCCGCACCAAGCGCTGCGCAATGACCGCGTGCAGCGACGACGCCAAGAGATAACCCGGAGCCCCCATATCCAGCAGGCGGCTAATGGTGCTGACCGCATCGTTGGTATGCAGAGAAGTGAGAACAAGATGGCCCGTAATGGCCGCGCGCAGGCCAATTTCGACGGTTTCTTGATCGCGCATTTCGCCCACTAGGATGATGTCCGGATCTTGCCGCAACGCGGTGCGCAAGACGCGGCCAAACGTCAGGCCAATTTGCGTGTTGACCTGCACCTGATTGACCCGCGGCAGCCGATACTCCACGGGATCTTCCACCGTCACAATTTTCGACTTCGCGTCGTTGAGCAGCTTAAGGCCGGAATACAGTGTGGAGGTTTTGCCGCTGCCGGTAGGGCCGGTCACGACCACCATGCCGTAAGGGCGCTGAATCGCCGCCATGAAACGCCGCAGAATATCGGGGGGCATGCCTAAGGCATCGAGATCTTTTACGCCTTCGCTGTGGTCTAGCAACCGCATAACGACCGACTCGCCGTGCTGCAAAGGCATCGTCGAAACGCGTACATCAATCACCCGCTCAGCGACCCGAATGCTAAAACGCCCATCCTGCGGCAGGCGTTTTTCAGAAATATCTAAATTCGACATGAGCTTCAGGCGTTGCACCAGCGCGGGTGCTATGCGTCGCTCGTTGAGTACTTGTTCCTGTAACACGCCGTCTACGCGCTGCCGAATTCGTAGCACGGATTCGTCGGGTTCGATGTGAATATCCGACGCGCGCGCCTGCACGGCCGATTGAAACAGCGTGTGCAGTAATTTCACCACCGGCGCATCGCTGAGATCCGCCCCGGCAGCGAGTTGCTCGACGTCAAAATCGCCTTCTCGCAGTTCGTCGCTGAGCTGCTCGGCGATCCCCGAAATACGGTCGGTCTGACGATAAATTCGATCGATGGTATCGAGCAGCTCTTGCTCGCGAACCACCGCCACTTCGAGGGGGCGCGCAATGATTCGCGCCAGTTCATCGTAGGCAAAAATATTGGTGGGATCGGACATCCCCACGAGCAGCGTGGCCCCTTTGTCTTTGAGCGCCACCGCCCGGAACCGGCGGGCATAAATTTCAGGGATGAGAGCGACCACCGGCGCCTCAAACTGATAATGACCCAGTTCGACAAACGGCACGCTGAGCTGCTGAGACAGAAACGTCAGCAGTGCATCTTCTGTCAGATAGCCGTGGTCGACCAATATTTTGCCGAGTTTGCGCCCAGATTTGCGCTGTTCCTCGAGGGCGGCATCGAGTTGGAGCTGCGAGATAATTCTGCTCTCGACCAGCAGATCGCCAAGCCGCAGTTTTTTGCGTGACACGTTCATGGAGGTCCCGCCAACAGACGTACGCGTTCTTGGGCTGCAAACGCCCGCAGTGGCTCTGCCAGCGTGCGATCATCGGCGGCCTGCGTGAAACTCTCTACGGCAGCCTGGGTATTCCCCTGCGCGTTCAATGAGATGCCTAAACCCACCAGCCAATTGCCGTTGTCCGGCTGGCGCTGCAACAGCCCACGATAACGCGTGACGGCCAACGCATGTAGCCCAAGACGCTGTTCAACGGCTGCCAACAAAGCATGAAACTCCGGGTTCTTGGTGAGCGGCGGCACGGCGGGTCGCAACACCGCCAAGGCCGCCTGCGCTTGGTCCTGTTCCAACAAGGAATGACCCAGCACCTGCGCCAGATCGGTTTGATTGGGCGCGAGATTAAGCCCCGCGCGCAGGCTAGCTTGCGCTTCAGCCGTCTGGTTGGCCGCCAACAATATGAGCGCCAAACGCACTCGTGCGTCCACCCGGGTGGGATAGTTGGCGACAAACGTCCGCAGCGGCCCGGTACTCCCGGCAGCGGCGCTCTGGAGCGCTAACCGCAACGCAACTGCCTGCACGTCGAGATTTTTGACCGCCGGCGCACGGTGGAACTCGCCGGGATACTCGATCATGCTGTCGGCTGCGTTGTCGACGGCATTTTGCGCCGGGCGGCGCGGCGCAGCATCCACCGGCGGCGACACGACGGCGTCGAGCACCGGCCCAGTGTCTGAGAGCCCGGCACCAAGCGGCACCGCCGGCGTTATTTCTTGCGGCACGGCCACGGCCCCATCTAGTACCACCGCCGACGGCGCTGCTTGCCTCACCGCAACCGCGGCACCGGGTGTCCCCAATGGCGTTATTTCTTGCGGCACCGCCGGCGTTGCTGCAGGCGGCACGGCTGCGGCAGGCGGCAATGCATCGGCCAAAATAACCGGCAAACTTAGCGCCGTTGCGGGTGGCGCGGGGCGTGCGGCAACCACGGGATCGCGTGCTGGTGGTGGCGCCTGTGGGGGCACAACGGCGAGCGGTTCGGGTGCCGCCGGAACGGTGCGGTTGAGCACTTCGTGTAATAACCAACCACCGAGCGCGGTGATCAGCAGCAGCGCGCCCACGCCTAAGAACCGCGGAATTTGGCGCTGCCGCGGCGCCTCAGCGGCTGATCGCAGGCCATTTAGCGCCTGATCGACCTGGTGTAATTTGCCACCTCGGCGTGCTTCGAGGTCCGTCAACATTTGATTGATCAGGCTCATATCGGCAGGCTCGGCAAGCTCGGCGCGGTCATCCGCAACACCGCCAGCGTGACCAAAGCGCCGACCAAATGACTGCTCAGCCAACGTCGAAACCAGGCTCCCAAACCGCCAAAGCGCGGCAGCATCACGGCGCGCGCATCATCGGTGTCGAGGATGGCGCTGCGGGCGTGCCGGCGACTAACGCGCCCTTCGCCTTGCCCGAAAGCCGCCATCAGCGATTTATGCGCCAAAATATTGATCAGTCTTGGCACGCCGCGGCTGCCCCGCGCAATTTCGGCAACGGCGCGCGTATCAAATAAGCGTGGTCCGTCGTAGCCCGCCACGGCCAAACGATGCGCCAAGTAGCTCCCAACACCTGCGGCATCGAGCGGCTGTAGTTCGTAGCTGAACGTGATGCGCTGGCGCAGCTGGCGGATGGCGGGCTGGTCAAGCACCTGGTTGAGTTCGGGTTGACCAAACAGCACGACCTGCAGCAATTTAGTTTTTTCGGTTTCAAGATTCGTGAGCAGCCGCAGTGCCTCTAGCGTTTGCAAGGGCACGGCCTGGGCTTCGTCCATGCACAAGACCACCCGCCGGCCCGTCGTGTGAAAATCCAGTAACGCCAGATTGATATGCTTTAGCAACTGATGCTGGCTCGCGCGCTTGGGGTATTCGATGAGCAATTCATCGGCGATAGACAACAACAGGCTAGACGGCCGTAGATAAGGATTGGGCAGGTAGGCGCAAACAAATTCTGGCGCGAGTGTTTTTAGCAGCGTGCGACACAGAATGGTTTTACCGGTGCCTACTTCGCCCACCACTTTCATGAAGCCCTCGCCGCTGCGCAACGCCACCAGCAGCACATTAAGCGCATCCCGATAACCCGCGTGCTCCATAAAAAAGGCCGTGTCGGGGGTCAGCGAATAGGGCGGCTCGTTGAGCCTAAAGTGCTGTAGATACATGCTGGGCGCGTGGTGCTAGGTTTGTCCACGCCGTTCAGGGCGATGGAAACCCCAGATCGTCACCCGGCGATTGGCCCCGCGCATCGAGGACGCCTTCCATCCCTGACAGTCTGTCGCGGGATTCACCGATAGGCTTGTCCCAGTCGGCACCCTCATTGATCACCAAGGGTCGCAGTAGGATCACCAGTTCGCTTTTGACGCCCAGCGTGCGCTTGTGACGAAACATGGCACCCACCAGCGGCAGGTCGCCGAGCAGCGGCGCGGTCCCCACGTTCTCGCGTTCGTGGGTTTGCATCAGCCCGCCAATCACCACTAACTGGCCGCTGCGCGCCTGCACGACGGAGTCGGTTTCACGCACCGTGCTGCGGGCCAGGGGTAGGGTTTGGGTTTGCCCCCCGATGGAGATGACTTTTTCTTGGTCGGTCACTTCGCTCACGGAAGGATGGATATGCAAGGTCACCACGCCATCGCGGCTGATTTGCGGCGTGACGTCGAGCGCAATCCCGGAAAAAAACGGCGTTAGTTCGATATTGGGTGTGGAGGTGGTGGCGGTGCCGGTGACCGTCGTGGTCGACACATCGGTGACAAAAAACTCGTCCGTCCCCACTTTGATAATCGCCTTCTGGTTGTTCAGGGTCGAGATTCGCGGGCTGGACAAGACCTGCACGTTGCCCTGCGTTTTCAGCGCCTCCAGAAACGCGGTGAAATCCTGACCATTCACCGCCAGCGAGAAAACCCCGCCGAAGGCTATCGCGGGCACTCCCGCAAGCGCGGCGGCCCCGGGGAACTGGTCAACCACGGTGCCCGCCAAATCGCTGCGGCCGGCCGCATTGTCTAAAAGCTTGGAACCACCCGTTTGCCCGAGCGTAAAATCGCCGATGACCGCCGCCCAGTTAACCCCCGCCTGGAAGCCCTCAGAGAGTTCCACTTCGAGCACTTTGGCTTCGAGCACGACTTGTCGTTGGGCAATTAACTGCGCCGCTTGCAGGTAGGTTTCTACTTCGCGAAGTTCGCTGGGCAGCGCACGCACCACCACGACGCCGGACTGCGGATTGACCACCACGTTACGTCCCTCGCCAGTGCCCACGAGTGCCGTGACCGCCGTGGAGAGTTCCTGCCAAAAACTGGTTTCGGGTACCACCGTATTGACCTGCGTGCCTACCAGTGCGCGATGTTCGCTGCCGCCACTGCTGCTGTTTTGGTCGCCGTTACCAGAGGACGAATCGCCGTTATTGGCGCCATCTTCATTAGCCAGTCCTTGGAGTTTTTGCAGGGTGCCGGCGCTGACAAAAGTCGCTGAAGAACCAGAGCGTTTGATATTGAGGTAGTTGATTTGAAACATTCGCGCTTCCAGTCGCGCGGGCAAAACCTGAAAGCCGTAACTGGTGCGCTGAAATTCAAACCCATAGACATCGTGCGCAGCGGCAATGACTTCCGGGATGGTCACATTGCGCAAACTGAGGGAGATTTTCCCGGTGGTGTCGGGATGCACCACCATGTTGTACTGAGTGCCATCGACCAAGCTCATGAAGAACTGCCGCGCGGGGACGTCATTGACCGCAATATCGAACCGCTGCTCATCCGCAATTTTGGGGGTTGCGTGGGCATCCAGTGCTAATTTGGGCACCAACGCCTGACGGACTTCGGCGGGCACCGGCACCGGCACCGGCGCGCTGACCATTTCTTTTTCCATCTGCTGCAACGTCGCTTTTGCGGGCGGCGGGTTTTGACAGCCTGTCAGTAGAATCAGAACGAGCAAACCGCTGGTGCAACTCTCAAGGCGCATCGGGGGCCTGCTGTTTAACGTCATGCTTTAATAACCTTAATGTCGAGGGTTGGGCGCCACTATCGCCACTCTCAATCATCACGCTTGTTTTATTGATCGCCACCACCGTGGCGCCGTCTACCTGCCCGCCTTCTTCCACCAGTTGTCCGTTGATAACGGCGCTGCGATGTCGCGCGGTAATTTTTATGCCCTGCAAACGATAGTTAACCGGTGGGTTAACCACGGCGTCTGGGGCCGCTAACTTCGCGGCGGCAAATGGCGGCTGCATGGGGTCTGGCAAACTCCCCACGCCCTCGCTGGGCGTCGCGGCCAAGGTGTGCACGCCGACCAGCAGCATCACCAATAGCCCGCGCCGCGCGGCGCCCCGACTAGACACCAATCCACCCTTTGGTCGGGCTAATCGTATAAATCACCAGCGATCCCTCGACGACCGGGAAGTCGACAGCGGTTAGTTCAACATGAACCCAGAAAAAACCAAAGGGGAGCGCTTCAAGCGCCTTCAAATAATCGGTGGCCGCCAGAAAACTACCGCGAAAACGAATGCGCATCCCGTGACGAAAAGCGATTTTATCCGTAGGGCTGGTGCCCGCCGTGGTGGCCGGGTGTTCGATGCTCTCTTTGCTGACCGGCACCACGGGTTCCGCGCCGAGTCCTTCCAAGCTCAAAAATTCCAAATCGCGGAAGCGGCCCAGTACCTCTTTTAGTAGCATCGGCATTTGCGCCGGCGGCACCATGCGCGCCGACTTGGCAACGACGGTGCCCGAGACTTGCTTTAGCGCTTCGGCGAGCGCCACCAAATGCGTCCGCGTTAAGGCGTCGGGGTCTACACCAGCACTGACCTGCCAGGCCAGCGTAAGGGCATCCAACTCCCGCAAATCGTCGCTCAGCGTGGCCACTTGGGTGACCAATGCGACCCGCCGCTGTTCCAGCGGTTTGAACAACCATTCGTTCCAAACCCAGAACAGCACCAAAATGGCCGCGCCCAACAGGAGCGCGCGCTCTTTTAAGGACAGCGCATCCACGCGCGTGGCCAACTGGCGCAGACCCACTGCGGGACTCTTAGCGCCGAGCATGTTGTGCGGGGGCTTCCGTTGGGGTCACGCCGATCGTCGCCAGATTAAAATCTAGCGAGTCTGGCGCCCGAGACAGTGATAACTGGCTGAACATTTTCCCTTTAAAGACGGGTTCGCGATTTAGCCGTTGGATATATTCTGGCACCAGCTCCGGCGCTAGTGCGTGGCCGCTCAAGCCAATCGCCGAGCCGCCTTGAGTCACCTCGATGCGCGTCAGCCAAGTGCCGGTCACGTGCTGGCGCGCGAGCGCCTCCAAATAAACCGAGAAACCCTCGGTGTTGCCCAAAATGCCCGTCGTCAGTGCCTCCGCTAGCAGTTGCGCTTGGGCGAGTTCGATTTCCATCACCTGGGCCCGTGCAGCCAAGGTCGGATCGGCGTTCTTTTTTGGCAAGGCTAGCTGGAGGTCTTTGAAGCGCTGTTGGGCGCGCAGCTCGTGGTTTTCCAAACCCGCCAACCGCCCAGCCAGTGCGCCGACACGCCATTGGCCAAAGCCGCTTAACACGACCAATGCCAGCGCAACCACCGACCAGATTTGCAGAATCGTCAGGGCCGAAAAAATGCGCTTGGGTTGGCGCAGCATCGGTTGGTAAAGATTGATCTGCTGGATCATAGCGCCACTGAATCCCGCCGCATGGCGGCCCCCATCGCGACCACGCAGGTTTGCGCGGGTGGCGCCGGCAGATCAAGCGCCAAAGCGCCGTCCACGTGCAGATCGAGCCACCGGGTGGGAACGCCCAGCTGCGCGCTTAGATACCGACACACTTCATCCTCGCCACCTCCCACGGGCGCGAGCACGATCCCGGCGATGGCAGGCTGGCTGAAATGTCGTTCGTAGAAATCGAGTGAGCGCTGGATTTCGATGGTCAGGCCATCTAGCAGGCTTTCCAATGCCGAACTCCCGCCACCTTCCGCAAGCGCCGCCGCCAGACGCTCGCTGCCGCAGTCCACGCGCCGCGAGAAATAGAGTGCTCCCTGACGGGTAACGGTCATCAGGCCATGGTCACGCTCGAAAGCAATTAACGCAACACCGCCGATATCTTCGGGCAACCGGGCCGCGAGATTCCGCAGTGCGAGTTCGGGTATATCGATCGTGTTCAGGTTGAGGCCGGCCGCGGTGAGAAAATCGATGAGTTGTACGACCTTGCCACGACGCGCGGCCACCGCGTAGAGGCGGCGCCCCGAGCGACCATCACGCTCCGGGACATCGAAGACATCGATCACGGCGTCGTCGATGTGAAAATCGATGAGTTCTTTGACCTGCCAACGCATTGCGGCGCGGATTTCGCTGGGCGGCACATCGGGGGCGTCGACCAAAATCAGGCTGTAGTCCCCACTGCCAAGCACGGCCGTACAAGGTACTTGGCGCAAATCGCGCTGCCGCACCAAGCGCTGGAGTAACGGGGCCAGCCGCTCAAAGTCATGGCCGGCGGCGGCTTCACTCCCCGTGGCAGCACCTGTTTCGCCTGCGCGGCGCGCCCCGGAACGCCGATCGCCACTGCGACGGTCGCCGCCGCGGTCACCACTGCGACGATCGCCGCTGCGCCGATCGCCGCTGCGCCGATCGCGCGAGGTGCGCTGCTCTTCGCCGTCGCTCGCCGACGCAGGCTCAACCCCGGCGGGCGCGGCCCTGGGCACCGGCTCGTCGGACACACTCAAGGATAAATATTCGGTCCAACGCACCACGCATTGTTGGTTTGGGAGTTGCTCGAGCAACGCTACCGCCACGCCATCCAGCAACGGGCGCACGGCCAGTAATTGGTTCGCTCGTTGGTTTCGTCGCAGCCACTTAAACACGTTGACTCCCCGCCGAATTGGTTAACGCTGAACGACAAGGCAGGCGCCTGGGTCGAGTAAGACTTGCTCGGCAGCATGTTTAGCGGCAAAGCACTGCATAAGTCTAATTTTACGTTTTCAGGCGCTCTAAAACTCGGGCGCGGGATCGCGTGACATCAGAGCCGCAACCGCCGCTTGCGGCCCGATTTCGCCGCGCAGAACGCACGCAACTTCGTGGGCAATCGGCAGCGCCACGCGGAAACGAACAGCCATATCCTCGAGCACCAACGCGGTCGCCGCACCTTCCACCAGCCCCACCGATGCGAGCGCTGCCGCTGCATCCAGGCCGCCACCCAGCGCCAACCCAAAACGGCGATTGCGCGATTGGTCATCGGTACAGGTCAGCACCAAATCGCCCAGACCTGACAAGCCCATAAAAGTTTCCTGCCGCGCGCCCATGGCGCAACCCAGCCGGGCCATCTCCGCCAAACCTCGGGTGATCAGTGCGGCGCGTGAATTAGCGCCCAAACCAAGACCATCGGCAATGCCGGCCGCAATCGCCAGCACGTTTTTCATGCTACCACCCAACGCCACACCGATTAGGTCATTAGTGAGGTAGGGGCGAAACCGCGGGCTGTGCAAACGCGCCAGGATTTGCTGGCCATAGGTGAGATTTTCGGTGGCAACCGTGACCGCGGCCGGCAAACCCGCCGCTACTTCACGGGCAAACGTGGGTCCCGACAATATAGCGACCGATACCCCACCGCCAAACACTTCGTTCACCACTTCGTGAACCAACTTCTGGGTCCCCAGTTCTAGCCCTTTAGCGGTACAAATCAGTGCGTTGATACCCGGCGCCGAGGCGTGCAGGTCCCTCGCCATTTCGCGAGTGGTCTGACACGGGGTGGCCAGCAGCGCCCACGTACACTCGGTGGGCAACTGCACCAGACTGTCCACGATCGTCATGGCATCCGGCAGGCGAACGCCGGGCAAATAGCGTCGATTTTCCCGATCTTCGCGCAGCGCCCGACGCTGCACGGGATCGCGTGCCCAGAGCAGGACGGGCTGGCCGCCGTGGGCCAATTCGCAGGCTAGTGCCGTGCCCCAAGCACCGGCGCCCACCACTAAAATACTCGCACCCCGCATGGCGTCGCGCCGCGGCTAGTGTTGGGCTTCCGAGTCCGGAGTCGTGCGCCGCCGTTGCAGTTCCTGGGCGTAGACGGCATCAAAATTAACTGGCGCCAACAGCAACTGCGGAAACCCACCTTTGCTAACGACCTCGCTGATGGCTTCGCGCGCAAACGGAAACAGAATATTAGGACAGGCGCTGGCCAAAATAGCCGGCAACTGCTGCTCGTTGAAGCCGGAGATATTGAAAATCCCCGCCTGCTGAACTTCCACCAGATAGACCGTTCGATCGTCCTGCTTCACGGTGCAGGTAACGGTGAGGACCACTTCATGGACGTTTTCCGCCAGCACTGAGGCCGCATTGCCGAACTGCACATCCAGCGAAGGGGTGAGTTGCTCGGTGAAAATTTGCGGCGCGTTAGGTGCTTCGAAGGAAAAATCCTTGATATAAATTTTTTGAATGCCCAGTTGCCCCGTAGTGGGTTGACCCGTGGGTACTACTTCGTCTTTGTTCGCCATTATCGGTGTATCTCTTAAACAGTAGGTTTGAATTGGTGCGGAAAATTGTCGGCGTATCAGGCGCGTTTCGCGCCCTTTTCTTTCAAGGTATGGAGCGGCAGGTTATCGTTGCGCCAACCGGCCAAGCCACCTTGCAAGGTGAACAGCTGGGTGAAGCCAGCAGCCTTCAAATCTTTAAGCGGCTTGGCGCTGGCGCTGCCGTTCTCGCAGTAAATTATGAGCGGGCGGTCTTTGTGCTTGCTCAACCGGACCACGCCAGCCGCGCTGTCTTCTGGGCTAAACGCGAGGGCATTGAGCAAATGGCCAGCCCGAAAACTTTTCTCTGGCCGCACGTCGAGGGGCAGCGCATTTTCGTGGTTCAGCATTTGTACGGCCCGCGCGCACGACACGCTGTGGCGACCAGCCCCACGGGTAAAGCTAAATAATAGAGCCCCCAGCACCGCGAAAAAACCCGCGACGAGTGCTAGGTGCTGCTGAGAGAATTCGAGGAGTTTCGACAGAAGTTCGTTGCTGATAATCATAGGTTAGGGCGATCTGGATTGGGTTGAGGAGGCGAGCCTGCCGCGCTGGGCCGGGCATCGCCGGGCCCTATGATACACTCAGGATTGCTGGCGCCGCATGACCAGCTAGCGTCAAACTGAGGTTCATTTGACCCGCGCCCGCCAGCGGGCCAGCGCATCGCGCCGCGAGCTTTTAATTAATTTTGTGTGAGTCATGAACAAGCCCAAGCATCCAGTCCTGCTCGTCGTGCTAGACGGCTGGGGACACTCCGAAGACCCGCATTTCAATGCCATCTACGCCGCCCGTAAACCGCACTGGGATCGCTTATGGGCCGAGTGCCCCCACACGCTGATCAGCGCCTCGGGGCTCGCGGTAGGACTACCCGACGAGCAAATGGGTAACTCCGAAGTAGGGCATATGCATTTGGGCGCCGGGCGCCGGGTCTACCAAGATTTCACGCGCATCGGCAAAGCCATCGCCGATGGCGATTTCAACCGAAATCCAATCTTCATCAGCGCTTTTGAACAAGCCGCTCGCAGTGGGCGGGCCGTGCATCTGATGGGCCTGCTGTCACCAGGGGGTGTGCACAGCCACGAAGACCACACCGTCGCACTCATTAAATTGGCCGCCCACTGTGGGGTGCGCCAATTATTTATCCATGCGTTTCTGGATGGGCGGGATCGCCCCCCGCGTAGCGCGGCAGATTCCTTAGCGCTCATCGAGCGTGAATGCGCGGCGGTCGGGTTGGGGCGAATTGCCACCCTCGTGGGCCGCTACTTCGCGATGGACCGCAACCAAAGCTGGGATCGAACCGCCAAAGCCTATGAACTCATCGTCAACGGTACGGCGCAGCAGGTGGCTAGCGATGCCGCCGCAGCACTGGCGGCGGCCTATGCGCGCGGCGAGTCGGATGAGTTTGTGACCACCACCGCCATTTCGGCGCAAGGCCAAATAGCGCGGATAGAAGACGGCGACTGCCTGATATTGACCAACTTCCGGGCCGACCGTGCCCGCCAATTGACCAGCGCCTTCACGCAGGCGGATTTTTCGGCCTTTGCGCGGACGCGTGTGCCAACGCTGGGTGGTTTCGTGGCGATGACCCATTACGGCGCTCAATTCACCGTGCCGGTGGCCTTTCCCACGGTGGAATTACGCAAGACTTTTGGCGAAGTCATCGCGGCGGCTGGCTACCCCCAGCTACGCATTGCCGAGACCGAGAAATACGCCCATGTCACCTTCTTCTTCAACGGTGGCGAAGAAACGCCGTTTGCCGGAGAAGACCGCATTCTCATCCCAAGCCCCGCGGTCGCCACCTACGACGAGCAGCCCGAAATGAGTGCCGCGGCGTTGACCGACCAACTGCTCGCAGCGATCGATGCGCAGCGCTACGCGGCGATCATCTGCAACTACGCCAACGCCGACATGGTGGGGCACACCGGCAATCTGGCCGCCACGGTGAGTTGCATAGAGACCCTCGACACCTGCCTCGGGCGCGTGGCCGAAGCCTGCCGTCGTCACGGAGTGGACCTGCTGGTGACTTCCGACCACGGTAACGCCGAGAAAATGCGGGAGTTCACCCCCCTCCATCCCAGCGGTGAGCCGCATACCGCGCATACCTGCAACGTGGTGCCACTGTTGTGGTGCGGCCAAGCGGGAACCTTGGCCGAGGGCGGGTGCCTGAGCGATATTGCACCCACTCTTTTGGCGTTGATGGGGCTGGCTCAACCCGCTGAAATGACCGGCCATTCGCTGGTGGCGTTGGCCGCGCCCCACTAAACGCCGCCCGCGGGGGTAAATCTTGCGCCAACGCGCTTCCGAGGCGATCGAGCGCGGGGCATAATGAAACGGCGTCGTTCGGGCGCCTCATGAATAGAGTCGCCCACGAACCCTATGAAATACCCCCTCGCTTTTTTTCTTGCGCTGCTGTGGACCTGCACGACGCCGTCCGCCACCGCCGCCGAAGTCGCCCCGCTCGCCACACCGCCCGTAAAAGCCGGGGTGCCCGCCCCAGCGCCCGAAGCCATCCCCGTTGACGAACTGCGGCTGCTGGTCGAAATTTTTCATAAGCTGAAATCTGACTACGTGGAGGAGCTCAGCGACAAAACCCTCATCGACAATGCCATCAAAGGCCTCGTCTCAGCGCTTGATCCGCATTCTAGCTATCTGGATGAAGCCGCCTACACAGAACTCCAAGAAGGCACGACCGGCGAATTTGGCGGTCTGGGAATCGAAGTGGGCACCGAAGATGGTTTGCTCAAAGTCATCTCGCCGATCGATGACACCCCAGCCAGCCGCGCTGGCGTGCAGGCGGGCGACACCATCATCAAGCTCGACAAAACCCTGATCAGAGGCACGGGCCTCAATGAGGCCATTAAGCACATGCGCGGCAAAGTGGGCTCGGCCATTAGCATCACGCTGATCCGCGAGGGCGTTGAGAAACCCATCGAGCTCACGCTCATCCGCGCGGTGATCAAAATTCGCAGCGTCCGCGGCCGCCTGCTCGAGCCGGGCTTTGGGTATGTACGGCTTTCGATGTTTCAGATCCACACCGGAGAGGACCTCGTCAAACAACTCACTCAACTCAAAGCCGACGCCAAAGGCCCGCTCAAAGGGCTCATTCTGGACTTGCGTAACAATCCCGGCGGGGTCCTAGGCGCGGCCGTCGCGGTGGCAGATGCCTTTTTGGACAGCGGGCGCATTGTTTACACCGAAGGTCGGGCAGCAGATGCCAAACTCCAATTTGACGCCGCCGGCCCTGATTTACTCGCTGGCGCGCCGCTCATCGTATTGGTCAACGAGGGTTCCGCGTCGGCCTCTGAAATTGTCGCCGGGGCACTGCAGGATCATCAGCGCGCGTTGATCATGGGCCGCCAGACCTTTGGCAAAGGCTCCGTGCAAACTATCCTGCCGATGAGCAACAAAGCCGCGATTAAAATCACCACGGCCCGTTATTTCACGCCGAGTGGGCGTTCCATTCAGGCCGAAGGCATTACGCCGGATGTGCTAATCGGCAAGGTTAAAATCACCGATTTGGGTGCCGAAGACGGGGCTTTTTTGAAGGAGGCCGAACTCGATCGGCATCTGGCTAACCGCGGGAAATCTACCGCCGGTAAGCCACCCGTAACCCCGGCTAGCGAGGACCTCATGAGTAAGGCGGACCGCGCCGCGTTAGCCAAGTCCGACTACGACGTCTTTGAGGCGCTCAATTTGCTGAAAGGGATGGTGCTACTCCAGGCCCGTACTGGCGCTGCGGCAGCGGCTAGCCACTAGCCGCGCCGACCGTTAGCGGCACCGAGCAAAATCACCAGCCCCGCCCCACCTAATAACCAGACGCCGCTGGGCAAGGGGCCCCACCAGCCGGCAGCGGCCGTGGGTACGGCGTAAAAAAACGCGGCCGCGAGTACCAATGCCGCACCCACCACGGCGTGCGACAAGCGGCGGTGGACGGTGCGAATTTCCTGCCTTATTTCTTGCAACATTTCATCGTGAGTGGCGACTTCGATACGCCCTTGCTTGATGCGGTCGAGCACATCGAACGCTAGTCCCGGTAGCTCCGGCAGGCGGTCGATCCAACGCGGCACGTTCTCACGAGTGGAGCGCAACAAGCTGCGGATGCCCACCCGGTCTTTCATCCAACTCTCTAGTGATGGCCGCGCGGTGCGCCAGAGGTCTAGTTCTGGATCGAGTTGGCGGCCAATGCCCTCCACGCTGACCAGCGTTTTTTGTAACAACAGCAACTGGGGCAAAATTTCCATATGAAAGCGCTGGGCCGTTTGGAACAGCCGGAGCAGCAGTTGCCCAACCGATATATCGCTCACCGGACGGTCGAAAATGGGCTCGCAGACGGTGCGGATGGCGAACTCGAAATCGTCGACTCGGGTATCTCGCGGCACCCAGCCAGATTCGACGTGGAGTTCTGCCACCCGGCGATAGTCCCGATTCAGGAAAGCGTAAAAATTCTCGGCCAAATAACGCTGATCGAACTCCGAGAGCGAGCCCATGATGCCAAAATCGACCACCACAAAAACCGGGTCCGCACCGTCAACGCCGGGGCGCACGAACAGGTTTCCGGGGTGGAGATCCGCGTGAAAGAAGTGATCGCGAAATACCTGCGTGAAAAACAACTCAACACCTGACGCGGCCAGCTGCGATAGATCGATGTTGGCCGCCCGCAGGGCCGCCACATTGGAAATGGAGATGCCATCGATGCGCTCGAGCACCAGGAGATTGGGGCGGCTGAGCGCCCAATGCACCTCGGGCACATACAGCCGGGGCGAGGCTGCAAAGTTACGGCGCAGCTGCGAGGCATTGGCTGCTTCACGCAGCATGTCGAGCTCATCGAGAATGGTTTTTTCAAACTCATTAACCACCAGCGTTGGCTTGAGCAGGCGACCGCGCGCCCAGTAATTCTCGGCTAAGTCGGCCAAAAACCGCATGAGCGCGATGTCGCGTTCGATCACTCGGCGGATGCCCGGTCGTACCACTTTCACAATGACCTCACGCCCATCGTGGAGTTGCGCCACGTGAACTTGGGCGATGGAGGCCGACGCTAAGGAGGTTTCGTCGAACGCGGCAAACACCTCGGTGACCGACTTACCGTAGGCTCGCTCTACGATTGCGCGGGCCTGTGCACCGGGGAATGGCGGCACGTTGTCCTGTAGCTTCGCCAGTTCCTCTGCTACGTCCTCGGCCAGCAAATCGCGGCGGGTAGATAACAACTGGCCGAACTTCACGAACAGCGGTCCTAAATCCTCTAACACGGCGCGCAGCCGGGGCCCGCGTGGCCCGTAGTGGCGGCCGGTCCAATTCCACGGCAGCAGGTAGCGCACAAAGCGCAGTGGCTTGAGCAGGGGCAGCGTAAACAGAATTTCATCAAAACCGTGGCGGGCCAAAATCCGCCCGATGCTAATGACGCGCAAGAGATGGCCGGGGTTGAGCATCATGACGGGCACCTGCGGTGTTGGAGGCGGGCGAGGCGCGCGGCGAGGCGGTCAGTATCGCTGGCAATGCGCATCACCGCGCCCGCAAAGTCGTCGAGTTCGGCCGCCGCCGGTACGCGACGAGATTCCGTGCGCAGGTACTCGCCTAGATCTTGTTCCACCGATAGGCGCGCACGTGTGCCAAAGCTCAACAAACCTTGCACGACGCGAGCAATTTGGCGTGCTGGCAAATTACCCACGTAGCGCGCCAGTAAAGCTTCCCAGTCGAGATCGAGTGCGGCGAAGGCTGCTTGGGCCTGTTGCATGGTGGCCAAGTCCCCCTCGATGCGAACCCGCCCCGCGGGCACCGCATCACCGCGTTGGTGGGCTAACCCCATGGCGATTAAATCTGCCAGCGAGCCTTCAATGACGACATCAGCTGGGCGCGCGGTGCTGGTTGCCAGCACCACTCCCTCGGGTGCAATCGCCATGCACACTCGCCAACCCAGCCGCGTGACTCGCACATCAATGACCCGTCCGGTCAGTGCTTGCAGTTGGGCCAACGCCACAACTTGTTCGGCTAACACGCGGTTAAGCGCGGTGGCGATGCCCTCCAGCGCGCGCTGCGGTGCTAGGAATGCGGCGATCATCGCGGGTGGTTCACAGGCGCATGCCGCTGTGCACGGCCACGATGCCCCCGGCCATATTGGTGTACTGACAGCGCTCAAAACCTGCCGCACGCATCATCTCGGCCAGTTCAGCCTGCGGCGGATGCTTGCGGATGGACTCGGCAAGATAGCGATAACTGGCTTCATCTTTGGCGATTAAGCCGCCGAGTCGGGGCAGCAATTGGAAGGAATAGGTATCGTAGATCCGCGCCAGCAAGGGTTGTTTGACGTGCGAGAACTCCAACACAAAAGCGCGACCGCCCGGTTTGAGCACCCGATACATCTCCGCGAGCGCCGCCTCTTTGTGGGTCACATTACGCAGCCCAAAGCCCATGATCGTCAGATTAAATTCGCGCGCGGCAAAGGGCAGCGACTCTGCGTTGGCCTGCACCAGACGGACGTTATCAACCTGCCCGCTGTCTAACAGCCGGTCGCGGCCGAGGTCGAGCATTTTGCGGTTGATGTCGAGAATCACGACCTCACCCTGCGGCCCCACATCGCGGGCCAACAGCCGTGTGAGATCGCCTGAACCGCCCGCCAAATCGAGCACGCGGTCGCCGGGTCGGACACCGGCGATAAATACCGCCAGACGTTTCCAAACCCGGTGCAAGCCTAACGACATCAGGTCGTTCATGAGGTCGTAGCGACCGGCCACGGAGTCGAATACCCCGCGCACTCGCGCCGTTTTTTCGTCTTCGGGCACTTGTTCAAAGCCGAAGTGCGTGTCGCGTTCGCTCATCGGCGGCGTGCTCAGGCGGGAGGTGGGTTCCGGACGTGGCCGGCAGCGGTCAGGGCGGCGAGGTATTCGGCCCAGTTGTGCTCGTATTGGCGCCCGAGCAAATGCAGGTAATCCCAAGTGTAGAGGCCAGTTTCGTGACCATCGTCAAACACCAATTTCACCGCGTAGTTACCTACCGGCTCGATATGGAGGATGCTCACGGCTTCCTTGCCAACCTGTAACACCCCCTGCCCTGGCCCGTGCCCGCGCACTTCCGCCGACGGTGAATGCACGCGCAGGTACTCGCACGACAGCTTGAAGCGCGAGGAGTCTTCGAAGGCCACCTCCAGCACGCGCGAGCGCTGATGGAGCAGGATATCGGTGGGTTGATGCTCAGACATGGTGGGAAAGCCTACAGGATATAGCGGGCCCAGTCCTCATCCTTGACCAGTTCGCCCAGATGTAAATCTACGTATGCCGCGTCAATTTCGACCGCCTGGCCAACGCGTGAAGGTGCCGTAAAAGACAGCGACTCGAGGAGGCGTTCCATGACCGTATGCAGACGCCGCGCGCCGATGTTTTCACTGCGGTCATTCACGTGCTGGGCAATCTCGGCGATGCGCCGCACACCACTCGCCACAAACGCCAACTGCACGCCTTCCGTGCCCAATAAGGCCTGATATTGTTCGGTCAGGGAGGCGGCGGGTTCGGTGAGAATACGCACAAAATCCTCCACCCCCAAGGAGGATAATTCCACCCGGTTGGGCAACCGACCTTGCAACTCGGGGATGAGATCTGAGGGCTTGGAGAGATGGAACGCTCCTGAAGCGATAAACAGGATGTGGTCGGTACGCACCATGCCGTGTTTGGTGCTCACGGTGCTGCCCTCGATCAGCGGGAGCAGGTCGCGCTGCACGCCCTCGCGAGAAATATCGGGGCCGTGGGATTCACCCCGACGGGCGATTTTGTCAATTTCGTCTAAGAAAACGATACCGTTTTGTTCTACGTTTTCAATCGCTAGCGTGCGGATATCTTCCTCGTTGACCAGTTTCCCGGCTTCTTCTTCGGCTAGCAGCTTGAGCGCCGTCGCAATTTTTAAGCGCCGCGATCGCGACCGGTTATGACTCAGATTCTGAAACAGGTTTTGCAGCTGACCGGTCATCTCTTCCATGCCCGGCGGGGCCATGATTTCCACATTGGCGGCGCTTTGCGCCACGTCGATTTCAATTTCTTTGTCGTGCAACTTGCCCTCGCGCAGCATTTTGCGAAAACGCTGGCGGGTACTGCTTTCGTCGGCGGGGGTGGTCTCACCAAAAGCCCGCGGGGGTGGCAAGAGCACATCGAGCACCCGCTCTTCGGCAGCATCTTCGGCCTGTACGCGAAACTGCGCCGTGGCCTCGGCGCGGGTCATGGCCAGCGCAACGTCCAGCAGGTCCCGGATGATGCTTTCCACGTCACGGCCCACATAACCCACCTCGGTGAATTTGGTCGCCTCAATTTTGATAAACGGCGCGCCCGCCAGCTTGGCGAGGCGGCGCGCGATTTCGGTTTTACCCACCCCGGTCGGACCGATCATCAGGATGTTCTTGGGCGTGATTTCGTTGCGCAGCGCAGCCACCACCTGGCTGCGCCGCCAGCGGGTGCGCAGGGCTATCGCCACCGCCCGCTTCGCCGCGTCTTGGCCCACGATGTGTTTGTCGAGTTGGTCGACGATTTCTTGCGGCGTGAGCGCCATGAGCTGCTGGGCACGGTTTTGCATGGTTTAGAGCTTGATTTCCTCGAGCACGATGTTCGCGTTGGTGAACACGCAGATATCCCCAGCGATCGCCAACCCCTTGCGCACAATGGTGGCGGCATCCAAGTCAGTATTGGCCATCAGCGCTCGCGCGGCGGCCAGCGCAAAAGGGCCACCAGAGCCGATAGCCATAACTGAATCTTCGGGCTCGATCACATCGCCGTTGCCGGAAATCATGAGCGAGGATTCCCGATCGGCCACCAGCAGCAAGGCTTCTAGCCGCCGCAGCATGCGGTCGGTACGCCAGTCTTTGGCTAATTCCACTGCCGCACGCACCAGATTGCCTTGATGTTTCTCGAGCTTGCCCTCAAAGCGCTCGAACAGCGTGAAGGCATCGGCAGTGCCGCCAGCAAAACCCGCGATGACCCGGTCTTGGTACAGCCGGCGCACCTTGCGGGCGTTACCTTTAAGAATGGTATTGCCCATTGAAACCTGCCCGTCGCCCCCGATCACAACGTGACCGGGCCGCCGAACCGACAAAATCGTAGTAGCGTGAAATGAGTCCATAAGGTGGGTCCGTCAAAAACGTCTGCGCCAAAGAAGCCGGAGTGTACACGACGCTTGGCCACCGACGGCGCTTACGCGGCGCCCGTTGCCGCCCGTGGGTGGCGAGGTTCGGGCGCGCCACGCGCGGCGGTGAAATTCCTGGCGGGCCACTACGCGGTTCGCCCCAACGGCGGGATAATAGCGGCCACACAAACTTTGGAGCAGTCCAATGATTCGAGAAATTCTGCGCATGGGCGATCCGCGCTTGCTGACGCGCGCGGCAGCGGTGAGCGATCCCCAAGCGCCCGCCATTCGTGAGCTGGTCGCCGACTTATTCGACACCATGCGCGCGGCCGATGGCGCGGGTTTAGCAGCCCCGCAAATTGGCGTGCCGCTGCGGGTAGTCATTTTTGGCTATAGCGATGCGGCCCCGCCGAATCCCCGCTATCCACTGGCAGAACTGCCGCCCGAAACCATCCTCATCAACCCAGAACTCACCCTCCTAGACGACACGCCAGAAGAAGGTTGGGAAGGCTGCTTATCGGTGCCAGGCATGCGTGGCTTGGTGCCGCGCGCGCGCCGTCTGCATTACCGTGGTTATGATTTGGACGGCCACCTCATTGAGCGCCTCGTGACGGACTTCCACGCCCGCGTGGTGCAACACGAATGCGATCATTTAGACGGCATTCTGTTTCCCATGCGCATTCGCGACCTGCGCAACTTTGGGTTTACGGCCGCGCTGTTCCCCGATCTGCCGCCCGAAGGCGATGATTAAGCGGGCGTGCCCACGATGATTCCCGCCAACGCTTGCGGTATCGTGCACAGATGAAACAAGACACCTCACTCAATGTATTGGGCGAAACCCTCGCGCCCTGCTCATCCCAACCCCTCACCGGCTTTTTCCGCGATGGTTGCTGCAATACCTCCGAAGAAGACCGCGGCAGCCACACGGTGTGTGTGGAACTCACCGCCGAATTTCTCGCGTTCTCGCAGACCAGCGGCAACGATCTCTCCACGCCGCGCCCGGAGTTTGGCTTTCCCGGCCTCAAGCCCGGTAACCGCTGGTGCCTGTGCGCGCCACGTTGGCAAGACGCCTTTGTGGCCGGGTGCGCGCCACGGGTGTTTCTCTTGGCCACCCATTTGGGGGCCTTAAAACACGTGACCCTAGCCGCGCTGAAACAGCACGCGCTCGACCTCACCTAAATTTTACGCCTCACGGCTCATCACCCCGATCGACTTCAACCGTCCCAAGAACTGGAAGCCCGCGCCATGCAGCAAGCCCTTTTTGCCCACCCCGAACGCCTCCCGGACCAACTCCAAGCGTTCATGGACGAACACATCTACCCCAACGAAGACACCTACCACGCGCAGTTGAATGCACTCCCCAATCGCTACACCACGGTGCCGCTGATGACGGAACTCAAAGCACTGGCGCGCGAAGCCGGGCTGTGGAATCTCTTTATGCCGGCCGACCACGGCGGCCTGACCAACGCGCAATACGCGCCGCTGGCCGAAATGATGGGCCGAGTGATGTGGTCGCCAGAAGCCTTTAACTGCAACGCGCCAGACACCGGCAACATGGAAGTCTTTATGAAATACGGCACGCCCGCGCAGCAAGAGCGCTGGTTAAAGCCGTTGTTGGCGGGGGAGATTCGCTCGTCTTTTTGCATGACCGAACCGGATGTGGCTTCTTCAGACGCCACGAACGTGCAAACGTCTATCCGCCGTGAGGGCGACGAATACGTCATCAACGGTCACAAGTGGTTCATCACTAGCGCCATGTACGAGCGCTGCGAAATTTTTATCGTGATGGGAAAATCTGATCCCGAGAACCCCAACCGACACCTCCAACAAAGCCAGATTTTGGTCCCCAAAAACACGCCGGGCATCAAAATTTTGCGCGCGCTGACCACCCTAGGCTACGACGATGCCCCCATTGGTCACGCCGATGTGGTGTTCGAGAATGTGCGCGTGCCGGCCGAAAATATTTTGCTCGGCGAAGGCCGGGGTTTTGAGATTGCGCAAGGACGACTGGGGCCGGGCCGCATTCATCATTGCATGCGGCTGATTGGCTGCGCGCAGCGAGCGCTGGAATATGCCTGCCGCCGCGCCGTGTCGCGGAGCACGTTTGGCCGCAAACTGGCCGAGCATCAATCGGTGCGCGAAGACATCGCAAAATCCTTCAGCGAAATTGAACAAGCCCGGCTGCTCACGTTAAAAACCGCCACCCGTATGGACGAAGTGGGCGCGCGGGCGGCCCGCGATCTCATCGCCGCCAGCAAGATTGTGGTGCCGCTGATGGCGCAAACCGTGATCGACCGCTGCATGCAAATCCATGGCGCGGGCGGCCTCACCCAAGACTATTTTATGGCCGAGGCCTTCAATTACGCCCGCTGGTGCCGTCAGGCAGACGGCCCGGATCAAGTCCACATGATGGCCTTAGGCAAAGACATCATCGCGCGGTACGCCGGCGCCTAAGCGCAGGCGTTTATGCCAACTCAAAAAACGTCAGGGAGTACACAGATGACCGGCATGTTAGAAGGCAAAATCGCGCTCGTAACGGGCGGCAGTACCGGAATAGGACGGGCCACATCGATCATTCTTGGGCGCGAAGGCGCCACGGTCATCATCGCGGATGTACAAGACGAGGAAGGTGCCAACACCGTGGGATTGGTGCGCGCAGCGGGCGGCAAGGCTGAATATCAGCACGTAGACGTAGGCGATTTTGCCGCAGTCTCAGCCCTCATGCAGGGTATTTCCGAGCGCCATGGGGGGCTTGATTGCGCGTTCAATAATGCCGGCATCGAAGGCCCTACCGCGAAAATTCTCGACTACTCCGTAGAGCAGTGGGAACGGGTACAGCGCGTCAATCTCACTGGCGTCTTTATCTGCATGAAGCTCGAAGTAGAGCAAATGATGAAGCACGGGCGTGGCGGTTCCATCGTGAGTACGGCCTCGGCTGCCGGACTCATCGGGATACCCGGCGCCTGTGGCTACAACGCGTCCAAGCACGGCGTGGTGGGACTGACAAAAACCGTCGCGCTGGAGTATGCCAGCCGTAACATCCGGGTCAACGCGGTGTGTCCCGGCTTTATCGAAACCCCCATGCTCAATCGCGTCACCGATGCGAGCGTTAAAATTCGTGACCAGCTCATCAACGGCGTGCCCATGCGGCGGGTGGCCCAACCCTCGGAAATTGGCGACGCCGTGGCGTGGTTAATGTCGGCGCGTTCCAG
>CAMAXW010000029.1 GCA_945862315.1 Klebsiella pneumoniae | reverse complement strand
CGTAGAAATTTCGAGGAGAAGACGATGGAAGTAGGCGCGTTTTATCTGCCGTCCGTGGGCACCAAAGAAGAAATTCTCAAGGGCATGGCCGGCAAGCGGACCGATTTATACCAGCGAATGCTGAAAGAAATCGGCGAGCAGGTCGTGTACATGGACGGTCAGGGCTACTACGGCGCTGGCTTTACGGAGCATCACTTTCACATTGAGGGCGAGGAAGTCTCCACCAACCCCGTGATCCTCGATCTGTATTTTGGGATGCTCACCAAGAACATGAAGTTTGGCCAGCTCGGCAACGTGCTGCCTTCGCAGAACCCCATCAATCTGGCCGAGAACATTGCGATGATCTCCCAGATGCTGCAGGGCCGGACTTTTGCCGGCTTTGCGCGTGGCTACCAGCCGCGCTGGGTGAACGTGTTGGGTCAGCAGGTCGGTCTGCAAGAGCCCGGCGAAGGGGCCGACTACGAAGAACTCAAGCGCTCGCTGTTCGAAGAGCATTTTGAAATTCTGCTCAAGGCCTGGACCCACGACACCTTCAGCTTCCAGGGCAAACACTGGCAGATCCCGGGCAAGCCCATCAAGTGGCTGGCACACGAAGTGGCCGCGAAGTACGGTCAGGGTCTCAACGAGAACAACGACATTGTGGAAATTGGCATTGCCCCGCCCACCTACAACAAACAGGTGCCGGATATGTTTATGCCGTTCGCCACCTCCGAGCGTTCGATCGCTTGGGGCATGGAACGTGGCATTGTGCCGGTGACCATCATGACGCACCCGGACGTCGTGCGGGGCCACTTTGAAGCGGGCCAGCGCGCGGGTCAAAAAGCGGGCCGGGATCTGAAATACGGTCAGGGAATGGCCATGAGCCGCGAATTAATCGTGGCCGATACCGATGCTGAAGCCGAAGCCATTGCGCGCGAAGCGGGTGCGTTCATTTGGAACAACTTCTTTGTGCCGTTCGGCTTTAACGCCGCCATTGCCGGCCCGGGAGAAGGTCCGTTCGACATGCCGCCCACCTTCGAAACACTGTCTGAGCGGGGCCTCGTGATTCACGGCAGTCCCGATACCGTGAAGCGTAAGCTAGAGAAGTTGCTCAAGGAACTGCCGGTCGACTACTTCTGGATGTTCATCTACAACCACATGCCGCACGCGCAGGCCATGAAGAGTCTGGAACTGCTAACCGAGAAAGTGTGGCCGGCGTTCACCGACACCATTGGTAACGGCGCTCGGCCAGCGAAGCGCTAAAGCGGCCGGCGCGAGCGCTACGGCGTTCGCGCAGGTCACGGCAGAAAGCTAGGCTCGCCGCGAGCCTAGCTAAACTCTACCGTGCTGGCCTCAAACACGGGGCCATCAACGCATACTCGTTTCATGGCCGGCCCGCTGGGCGTGTGGATGAGCACCGTGCAACCCGCGCAGCCACCCACTGCACAAGCCATGTATTCCTCCAGAGAAATCTGCGCCGGTAGCCCGTAGCGTGCGGCCAGACTTTGCACGGCTTTGAGCATTGGCGTGGGGCCGCAGGCGAAAATTTCAATTTCAGCCAGTGCCGCCGGCCCCATGGCGTCAATCCACGCGCTGGCGAGTTCGGTCACCAACCCCTCAAAGCAGCCCACATAGCCTTGGCGACTCGCGAGCCTTGCGGCAATCCCCCAGTCTTCTAGCAGCGGCATGGTGCCAATGACGCCGGGCGGCATGCCAGGCACCAAAATGGCCGATGGCCGCAGCTTGAATGGGAAGGGAATCTCCGAACCCATGACCACAAACGGTACGCTGCCCGCGATTCGGCGCAGGTGATCCGCTAAATACACCATCGGGGGGATGCCCACGCCTCCGCCGATGAGTAACGGTCGTTTGCGAAATCCGGCCAACTTGAAGGGTAGGCCAATCGGCCCCAGCACGCTGATGGTCTCGCCGGGAACGCGCTGCGCCAGTTCGGCGGTGCCCGCACCATGGGCCTTGAACAGAATGTCGATGGTGCCCGCCCGGGCATTGGCCCGCATGATCGACATCGGACGACGCATGGCGATGCTCGGCGCGCAGCGCAAATGAACAAACGCGCCGGGTTGCGCCCGCCGGGCAATTTCTGGCGCACGCAGCTGCAAGATGTGTTGCTCGCCGGGGTGGGCTGCGTTGCTCAGCACTTCGGCGGTCTCTTGGACAATGGTCCCGCGATGGGGTTTTGTTACGAGGCTCATACGCTACCCGCCAAGCGGTGTACGACCTGCCCGCCGACCATCGTGAGGACTACTTTCCCGGTCAGATGGGCGTCGAGATAGGGGGTGTTTTTGCCCGCGCTCGCGAGTTCGGCGACCGTGGCTTGCCAGCATCGCGTGGGGTCAAATAGGCATAAGTCGGCCGGCGCACCCGGGGTTATTTCGCCGCCCGCGCGGCCCAGAATGCGGTGCGGCCGCAAACTTGCCGCGACAATCGCGGTGGGCAGATCAAAGGCGCCCGCGGCCACTAAGCTCAACAGCGCCGGCAAGAAGGTGTCTACGCTCGAGATGCCGGGCTCGGTTAGGCCAAAAGGTGCCGCTTTGGCATCGGCATCGTGGGGCTCGTGGGAGGCGCTAATCGCGTCGATGGCGCCAGTTTTTATGCCCTGGCGCAGGGCTTTGCGGTCGCTGCTGGCCCGCAACGGCGGACGCAAATGGAAGTTAGGGTCGAAATTACCCAGGTTATCTTCTGTAAAACACAGATTGGCCAGACTGACATCGGCACTTACCGGTAAGCCGCGTGCCCGTGCTTGCGCAATGGGTTTGATGGAATCTGCGGCGGAGAGCTTACAGAAATGTGCGCGCGCGCCAGCCGCGGCCACCAAGATGAGGTCGCGGTACACGGCGATGACTTCGGCGGCAGCGGGAATGCCGTTTAGCCCTAGGCGCGTACTCACCGGGCCTTCGTGGACCAGCCCATCGCGACTCAGCCAATAGTCTTCGGAGCGTAAGAACACGGTGAGTTCTGCACTCGCGGCATACGCCAGCGCGTGCTTGAGGACGGCGGTGTCCTTGATGGCGCGTTCCAAGTTAGTGATCCCCACCACGCCGGCGCGTTTGAGGGCGTGCATTTCGGCCAGTACTTCACCCGCCAGGCCGACCGTCAAGGCGCCCAAGCACAGCACTTGTGCGCCGCCCGCGGCCGCAGCACTTTGGGTGATGTGTTCCACCACGGTGGGGTTATCGATGACCGGTGAGGTGTCGGGTGTGCAGCACACCGTGGTGAAGCCGCCCGCCGCGGCCGCCCGTGCTTCACTGGCGATGCTCGCTTTGCGCTCAAAGCCGGGTTCGCGCAAATGGCTGCCTAAATCGACGAAGCCCGGGCTGAGAATGAGCCCTCGCGCAGCGATGCTCTGGTCGGCTTTAAGACCGCGTGGCGCCGCGCCAACGGCGAGAATGAGGCCGTCTTCAATCCAGACCTCGGCGTTGCCATCGTAGCCACTCGCGGGGTCGATAACCCGCCCACCGTGAATGCGCAACCGCATCTCAGTGCCCCCCCGCTAACGCTTGATGGCCCATCACCATGGCCATCACCGCCATGCGAATAGCGATGCCGTAAGTGACCTGCTGCAAAATGACCGACTGCCTGCCGTCGGCCACGGCGGAGTCTATTTCCACCCCGCGGTTGATGGGGCCTGGGTGCATCACGATGGCGTCGGCTGCGGCCAGCCGTAGACGCTGGGCCGTGAGTCCGTATTCGCGAAAATACTCGTGGGCGCTGGGCAACAGCGCACTCTGCATGCGCTCCTGCTGGAGGCGCAACATGATGACGACGTCGGCGCCCCGGATGCCCTCATCCAGATCGTCATAGACCGTCACTCCAAGGGCTTCAACCCCTGCCGGAATGAGGGTTTTAGGGCCCACCACGCGCAGGTCGGGCACGCCTAAAATTTTCAGCGCCTGGATATTAGAACGCGCCACCCGCGAGTGGGCGACGTCGCCCACGATAGCCACCGTGAGATGTTCGAAGTTTTTCTTATGACGGCGAATGGTGAACGCATCGAGCAACCCCTGAGTGGGGTGTTCGTGGCGGCCGTCACCGCCGTTGATGACGCTGATGTGCGGGCCGACTTGCCGGGCGATGAAGTCCGCGGCACCGCTGATGTGATGGCGCACCACAAACATATCGCATTGCATGGCCTCGAGATTGCGCAAGGTGTCGGCCAGCGACTCCCCTTTTTTAGCTGAACTCGCTTCGATGTTGATGTTCAGCACATCGGCAGACAGCCGTTTGGCGGCGAGATCGAAAGTGGTTCGAGTACGCGTGCTCGGCTCAAAAAAGAGATTGGCAACAGTGCGTCCACGGAGCAGTGGGACTTTTTTGACCGTCCGGTCACCCAGTGGCGCGAACCGCTCGGCATTATCGAGGATTTGCTCCAACAAGCTGCGCGGCAGACCTTCGATAGCAATGAGATGGCGGAGACGACCCTGAGCATCGAGTTGGACGTCCGCCGCGCTCATCGCTGCTCCTTCACTTCGCCAGATTATCCGCCGATGGTGGCCGTCGAGCGACGGCGCCTGAGTCTTCGTGCCGAGGTCTTTAGGCCGCGCTCGCAACAGGACGCTGGCGGCAGATTTCGAGGTGCATCGGCGAAGGCCCGGTGAGTTTAGCATGCTCGCCGGGTTGTAAGTTCAGGTGCGCGCCAACGACCTGGGCGGCGATAGGCAGCTCGCGCCCGCCCCGATCAAAGAGCACCACGAGGTGGATGGAACGGGGTCGGCCATAGTCAAAAATTTCATTCATGGCCGCGCGAACCGTGCGACCGGTGTAGAGGATGTCATCCACGAGCACCAGATCTCGGTCCGTCACATCGAAGGGCAGCATCGAAGGCGCGACGGTAGGATGGATGCCGATGCGGCTAAAGTCGTCGCGATAGAAGGCAATATTGAGTTCGCCTAGCGGGACGGGGATGGCCAGCAATTGGCTGAGTTTTTCCGCTACCCACACCCCGCCCGTGCGCACGCCAATCAGCGCCGGCTCGGTGATGTCAGCCTGGCGCAGGGTGTGGCTCAGTGTGGTGGCCATCTGCGTGATTAAGGTCGGTATATCGAACTGCAGGCTCATTTTTGCTCCGGGCTTTGCGCCGCTTCCATCAGCCAAGTTTCTAGAATTTGTTGTGCGGCGAGGGCGTCTAGTGTGTGTCGTGTGCCGCGGCGCAGCGCTTGCGCAGCGTGTGATGACAGTCGTTCATCGATGAACGCCACGGGTCGATGGTAGCGCCCCACGAGTCGGCGCGCGAAGCGTTCAATGGCGCCGGCCAGCGGATGGGGGGCGCCATCGTTGGTGCTGGGCAGACCGACCACTAGACAGTCAGGACGCCATTCGTCGATGAGTTTCCCCAACACCAGCCAGTCCGGTTGGCCGTGCTGGGCCGGCAACGTGAGGAGTGGGCTGGCGGTGCTGGTGATCGTTTGGCCAACGGCCACGCCTATGCGTTTTTCGCCGTAATCAAAGCCCAGCGCCGTGCGCGGTGCTGGGGCGATCACGCGTGCCCAACATCGCCCGATAGCCGGTAGACGTCCACGCCTAAACAGGCCGCCGCTTGCGCCCAACGGCGATCAGCGGGGGAGTGAAACATGACTTCCAGCGCGGCCGGCCCACTCAGCCAGGCGTTCTGGAGGATTTCTTGTTCTAGTTGGCCCGCCGACCAGCCGGCGTAGCCCAATGCGACGAGGGTATCTGAGGGCCCTTCTCCGCGTGAAATAGCGGCCAGCATTTCGAGTGAAGTGGAGACCGCTACCTCGTCACTGACCACCATCGTGGAGCCAAAATCGAGCGTTGGTCGGTGAATGATAAAGCCACGGTCACGGTGCACCGGCCCGCCCTGATAGACAATTTGGCTATTGATGTCAGGCACGGTACTTTCCAGCTTGAGCTGTTGCAGCACTTCGCCCAAGTCAAATTCTAAGGGGCGATTGATCACAATACCCATGGCCCCATCTTGGTTATGGGCGCAGACATAAGTCACCGTGCGCGCAAAGTTGGGGTCTTCGAGCGCGGGCATGGCAATGAGGAAGTGGTTGGTCAGGTCGAGCAGCATGGTGCTTAGTATCGGCCCCGATTACGGCGTCTGACAAGCCAAGTGGCGGCGCTATTGCGCAGTGAAATCCGTGTTATTGACAAAGCGCCACGTGCGCGTGACGTGGAGAATATCGACCTCGCGCGCGATATCGCTGGGAAATGGCGCAAACGGCGCCGCCAGTTCCACGATGCGCACCGCCGCGTCATCTAGCACTTTGTGGCCAGACGTGCGCCGCACGACGATTTCAATCACCGAACCATCGGGCCGAATCGCCACATCCAGCAGCAGTGAGCCCGAGAGCTCACGCTGCCGGGCTTCATCGGGATAATTGATATTGCCAATGCGCTCTACTTTGGCGCGCCAAGCTTCCATATACGCGGCATAACGGTATTCCTGCGTGCTCGCGGAGATGAATTTTTGCCGTGGCCGATGCGCGCGGGTTTCCATGCGGTCCTGCAGTTCGGCATTCATGCTGGCGAGCGCAAATGAGCGGGTGATGAGCTGCGCTGCAGTGGGCAGCGCTGGACTATCCTCGCCATAAGCGGGCGTTGCCGTGGGCGTTGGTAGGGGTGTGGGGGGCTCGCTAGCCTCCGGGCCGGCCTGTGGTTTGGCCATGCGCCCGGCACGCTGTGCTGGCGCCGTCAGCGGTGCTGTGCGCACCGGTTGCGCGGGCGCCTGCGGCGGGTCGCCGTCCGCGACGGCGGTGGGGGATGGCGCGCCCGACGGTGGTGGCGGGGTGACCACGGTAGAACCCTCGGTGGTTGCGGGTGCTGCCCACGGTGCGCTGGGGCGCACACGCTCGATGCGCTCGCCACCGCCTTGTGAATTGCTTTGCGCCAGCGCCTCGGCTTGCACGGGTGGCGCCTCCGAGCGCGCCGCGACTAGGGTCACTTCGAGGCTGTTGGTGGGCGGTGCCACTGGGGGCTCGTGTTGAAAGCTCACGCCCAGAATGAGCAGCGCGTGCACGGCGATGGCAATGCATAAAGCGAGTGCCAGCCGATCAGCGGCCGGGACTAACGGTCGATTCAGCACGCCACTTACCATGAACTGCGGTCAGTGGCTCAGTGCGCCCGGCCCAGTCGGGCCACAATGGCGTCCATCAAGCTATCGCTGATGCGCACGGGGAACTGGGCCTCGAGCTCGCGCGCGCAGGTCGGACTGGTGACGTTGATTTCGGTGAGGTAATCGCCAATGACATCGAGGCCCACGAAGATGAGGCCGCGGGCGCGGAGTTCCGGGCCCACCCGCGCGCAGATTTCACGGTCGCGAGCCGTCAGCGGGCGTCCCTCGCCCCGCCCGCCCGCCGCCAGATTACCCCGCAGCTCGCCGGCTGCCGGAATCCGCGCCAAGGCGTAGGGCACCGGTTCACCATCGATCATCAGGATGCGTTTGTCGCCGTCGAGAATCGCTGGCAAATAGCGTTGCGCCATGCAAAAGCGGGTTTCATAAGCGGTAAGTGTTTCCATGATGACGCTGGCATTGGCGTCGCCACGCTGAATGCGAAACACCGAGGCACCACCCATGCCGTCTAGCGGTTTGACCACGATGTCCTCGTGCTCTACCAGAAATTCTCGAATCCTCGCCATGCGGCGAGCCACCAACGTGGGCGGACACACATCGGAGAACCACGCGGTAAAGAGCTTTTCGTTGGCATCGCGCAGACTGCGCGGGTCGTTCACCACCAAGGCGCCAGCGGCTTGTGCGCGCTCGAGCAAATAGGTGGCATAGATATATTCCGTATCAAACGGTGGATCCTTGCGCATGAGGATGACGTCGAGATCGCCCAACGGGCGGCGGACAGCTTCACCCGTGAAGTCATACCAATGGCCAGTGGATTCGTGGACCACCAAGGGCCGCATGACGCCGCTGGGATCGCCATCGCACATCGAGAGGTCGGCCATCTCGAGGTAATAGAGCTCGAAACCTTTTCTCTGCGCGGCGAGCAGCAGACCCAGAGTCGTGTCTTTCTTGGGGTTGATCCCCGCGATGGGGTCCATGATTACACCGAGCTTGATTGTCATGAGTGCCGCGCTTTGAGGTTGTTGTGGGTTGCTGTACACCGAGGTCGCACCTTAGCATAAGGTCCGTTTAGCGCTGCATTCGCAGCCGTCAGGTGCTTATGATGTCCCCCTCACCGCTGACCTCCGGGACGGTTCGAATTGCGACCCGCGGCAGCCAACTCGCGCTGTGGCAGGCCCATCATGTCCGTGCGTTATTGCTGCTGGCGCACCCAGCGCTCGTCATCGAGCTGGTGGTGATCACCACCACCGGTGACCGTATCCTCGACACCCCATTAGCCAAAATTGGCGGCAAAGGGCTGTTCATCAAGGAATTAGAACAGGCCCTATTGGATGACCAGGCCGACTTGGCGGTTCATTCCATGAAAGACGTGCCGGTGGCACTGCCCGCGACGCTGCATATCCCGGTGGTTTTAGCGCGCGAAGACCCCCGCGATTGCCTCATCGCCGCCTGTCCGCTGGCGGCCTTGCCGCTAGGCGCGGTGGTGGGAACCTCCAGCTTGCGCCGCCGCAGCCAGCTGCTGGCGCTGCGCCCTGATCTGGAATTGCGCGACCTGCGGGGCAATGTCACGACCCGTCTGGACAAGCTCGCGCGGGGAGATTTCGATGGTATCGTGCTCGCGTCTGCGGGCCTCCGGCGACTGGGGCTGACAGCCGGGGTGGTGGCTTGTTTTGAGCCGCATGAGATGTTGCCCGCAGTGGGTCAGGGCGTGATTGGTATTGAATGTCGGCGTGGCGATCGGCGCATTGAGGCGCTCATTGCGGGACTGGACGACCCACTCGCTCACGACGCAATCCGCGCGGAACGCGCACTCAATGCCGCTTTGGATGGTGGCTGTCAGGTGCCAGTCGCCGGGCATGCAACAGTGGGGGAGCACATGATTTCAATGGTAGGGCTGGTGGCCAGTATCGATGGCAAACGCATGGTGCGGGCGACGCAGACGGGGCCACGCGAGGCGGCGGCGGCGCTGGGCACGGCGGTCGGACGAGAACTGCTCGCCGCGGGTGCCGCCGATCTGCTGGCCGAAATCGGCACCCTCTAAAAGCCCAGCATGCACACCTCACCCCCTATCGATTCCGGCAGTTTGGCCAGCGTGAGCGTGCTGGTGACGCGCCCGGAGGAACAAGCTCACGGACTCATTTTAGCGATCGAGCAGCGCGGAGGCGTGGCCGTGTTCGCCCCGATGATCGTGATCCAACGGCAAACCGACGAGGCCACGCTCAACGCAGCGCGGCAATGTTTGCCCGCCTACGCCGCGGTCATTTTCGTCAGCCGAAATGCCGCCGATTTCGGCATCGACGCGCTCAATTCGCCGCCTCATTCTTTGGCGCACTGCGAGGTCTACGCGGTCGGTGGTGGCAGTGCTGAGCGTTTGCTGGCACTGGGTGTCAAGCAGGTCCATACGCCTAAAGGCGAATTCAATTCAGAAGGCTTGCTCAGAATGCCCGGCCTTTCTGCGCACCAGATTGACGGAAAAAAAGTCCTCATCGTGCGCGGTAGTGGTGGCCGGGAGTTGCTCGCCCAAACCCTGCGCACGCGAGGAGCCAGCGTGGATTATTGTGAGGTCTATACCCGTTCTGCACCCCACGAGCCGTTGGCGAATGTGTTGGAAGCGCACGGCGTTACCCTGCCGGATGTCGGGGTTATCACGAGCCTTGAGGCGCTCATCAATTTGGCGGCGCAGATTGAACAGGAAAAACTGGACCGGCTCTACGACCTGCCGCTCGTGGTGACGGGGGCACGCACCGCCACGGAAGTCGAGCGTTTAGGCTTTACCGTGCCGCCGGTGGTGGTGGAGACCCCCGGTGATGCGAGTCTCGTGGCGGCGCTCGAGCGGTGGGTATTAGATGGCGAATGACACGCAGTCTAAGGCGGCTGTTGCCGCGCCGACGCCCACGCGCCGGGGTCGCTGGTGGTGGCGCGTCCTATTGCTGGCACTGCTGTTGGCGGTGGGCGTCGGCGCAGGGTTGGTTTGGCAAGGGCAGCAGGCCCAGCAAGCACGCTTCGCGGCGCTGGATGAGGCGGTGCAGCACTTGCAACAGGCGCAGCGCGAGCAGGCTGCGGCGGGTGCGGCACCCCCGGTAACTGATCCTGCACAAACCGCGCTCGCGACCCACGTGGCCGCACTGGATGCGCAGTTGGCTGCACTGACCCGCACGTTGGATGCGCAGCCCAAACCCGTGCCCTTAACGCTAGACACGCTAGCCTTGGTCGAAGCCACCGCGCTGGCAGCGCTCGCCGAGCAGCGCCTGCTACTGGCGCGCGATGTGGCCGGTGCCACGGCCGCCTTGCAGCTGGCGCAATCCCGCGTGGCGCCGCAGGCACCGCTCGTCGCGCTGGCGATAACCCACGATGTGGCCCGTCTAGCGGCTTTTCAAGACGCAGATTTGGTAGGCCAGGCGGCCGAGCTGGCGGCGTTCGCGCGCGCGAGCGTGCAGTGGCCGCTCGCGGCGGGATTGGCGGCAGCGGCGCCTGCCCCTGACGCTGCGGCCCCCGCGCTGCACGGCTGGCGCGCGGTGCTGGCAGCGATATGGGGCGACCTGCGTCAATTGGTTGAGATTCGCCCCGCCGGACCCGCGCTCGACCCCCTGTTAGATCCTTTGGGGGCGGCGCTGCTGCGGCGCCAGCTGCACGTGGAATTGGGCGCCGTACAACTGGCCGTGCTAGCCCGCGACGCACCCGCCAGATCCGCCGGCATCGAGGCTGCCCGCGCCACGTTAGTGGCGGGCTTTGCGAGTGCTGATCCCCAGGTGATGGGCTGTCTGACCCGTCTTAATGTGCTGGCCAATGTGAACCTTGCGCCCCCCATTCCCACGCTGCAGGAGAGCCTTACGGCGCTCGCCATGGCCCGTGCGGAGGGTGCTCCGTGAAACTCCTCCTCGTGCTGCTGGCCGCGCTGGCCGGCGCGGTGGGCGTTGGTCAGTTGATTTCGTCCTATCCCGGGGTCGTCGCGATTAGCGTGGATGGTCAAATCATCCGTTTGAGTCTCGCTTTGTTTGTGGTGGCCGGGACGCTGGGCGCGCTGCTCTTGAGCTGGCTGCTGACCAGCGTCTATCGCCTGCTCACCGTCCGCTCGCGCTTGCGCCGTTGGTGGGATGCACGTCATCGACACGCAGCCCTGCAGCGCCTTGAGGCCGGGATGCTGGCGCTGGCCGTGGGTGATTACGCGCGCGCCGAGCGTCAGCTGGGACGCGGTGCGGGACACACGCCGCTGCACTATCTGGCCGCCGCACAAGCCGCCCATGCCCAGCAGGCCCGCGGCCGGCGTGATGCGTTGCTGGCGTTGGCCGGTGAGGGGACGGCGGAAGTGGCGCTAGCACTCGGGGTGCGCCGCGCGGAAATGCAGCTCGACGACGATGATGCACCCGCCGCCGAACAAACCTTGGCACCCTTATTGGCTCGCCACGCGGAGCAGCGCCAAGTGCTGTTGGTGCGCCATCGCTTGCTCGACCGGCTCAACCGTCACACGGAACTGCAAGCGTTGCTGCCCATCTTGCGTCGGCAGAAAATTTATTCCCCAGAGCGTCTTGCCGCGCTGGAAGCGGAGGTCGCGGTGCGCTGTCTGGGCGAGGTGATGGGTGATCCCGCCGCGCTAAACCGCCTGTGGTTGGGTCTGAATAAAAGCACGCGTGCCACGCCGAGCGTGGTCGCCGCCTATGCGCGTGCGCTGCTCAACGCCGCGACCCCAGCGTTGGCAGAAGAAGTCTTACGCAAAGCGCTCTTGAGCCAATGGGATGCGCGGTTGGTGGCGCTGTATGGTGAGCTCCAGGGCGCGCCGGCAAAGATCGCATTGACGCGCGCCGAACGCTGGCTGGCTGACCATCGTGACGACCCGGTTTTGTTGCTCGCGCTGGGTCGTTTGTGTGCGGATCAACAGCTTTGGGGCAAGGCGCGTGCTTATCTCGAGGCGAGCCTTGCACGGCGTCCCTTGGCGATCGGCTACCGGCTGCTGGCTGAGGTTTGCGAATCGCTAGGCGAGCCCCAGCTGGCGCAACGTCAGCGAATTTTAGGCCTGGAATACGCCACCGCGACGCCGCCCGTGATCCCGGTGATGGGGACCCTCGAACCGGCGGGATCTGCGCGCCGTAGCGGGGCTGTCGGTTAGCCCCGAGCCCGGTTGCGTTGCTCTTTTAACCGCGCGACGACGGGGGTTAGCAGCAGCTCCATCGCAAACCCGTTTTTACCCGCCGGGACTACCAAGGTATCCGGACGCGACATAAAAGAGCCCTGCAGCATCTCCAACAACGCGCGGAAGTCCGGGTTGATTTTTTGCGGGTTGGCAATATGGATAACCACCAGGCTTTCGTCGTTGCTGGGAATCTCGAGGGCAGTGAACGGGTTTGAGGTATCAATGGTCGGGATGCGTTGAAAATTAATATCTGTGCGCGAGAACTGCGGGCAGATGTAATGCACATAATCTGGCATGCGCCGCAAAATCATTTGGGTGGCGGTTTCGGGGCTGTAACCACGCACCGCATGGTCGCGATGAATTTTCTGAATCCACTCTAAATTAATAATCGGCACCACGCCGATCAGCAGATCGACATGCTGCGCGAGGTTGTAGGTCGGGGTGACCAATCCGCCATGCAGGCCTTCGTAAAACAGCAAATCGGTGGCAGGCGGCAGTGATACCCAGGGCGTGAAGCTACCCGGCGTAGCACCGTGGTGGAGCGCGTCAGCGGCGGTATGCACATAGTGACGACACTGCCCCGTGCCCTGCGCGCCATAGTCCTGAAACAGCGTCGTGAGCGCCTCAAATAAATTCCCCTCGGGACCAAAATGCGTGAGGGTGCGCCCGGCCTGCGCGGCGCTTTCAACTTCGCGTGTCATGGTGTCGCGGTCGTGACGATGAAAACTGTCACCTTCAATCCACGCTGGGCGTAAACCTTCGCGCTGGAAAATGTGCTGAAAAGCCGTCGTGACGCTTGTGGTCCCAGCACCCGAGGACCCGGTGACCGCCACGATGGGGTGCAGTTTACTCATCGTTAAAAACCTTTCTGGAAGCTTGCGCTAGCGCACCGGCTCAGTTTGCTGCCCTGAGCATGGCGCGCGACAGTGGGTGTGTCGGATGCAAATCGCCACTACCTTGGGCATAGTAGCGCGATGCACCCCGCGACCGGCAGCGCCCGACTCTACCTGCGCCTTGTTTCCTACGCCTATCCCCATCGACTCATCTTCCTGTGGTCGCTGTTGGGCATGGTGGCGCTTGGCGCCACCGAATGGATCTTGCCGGCGTTTCTGCGCTACCTCGTGGACCACGAATTCGGTAGCGATCGCGGCCTACATTTTCTCGTTATTCCGCTGGTGATGATGGCCCTGCTCGCACTGCGCGGCGCGCTGGGCTATGTCTCCAGTGTGGGCGTGGCGGCGGTGGCGCAGAACGTCATGATGGATCTGCGCGCGCAGATGTTTCGCAACCTCATCGCCCTGCCGGCGCAGTTTTTCGACCAACGCGCGGCCGGCGAACTGCTCTCACGGTTTACCTTCGATGTGGGACAGGTGGCGCAGGCGGCCACCCATTGCGTCACGGTCATCGTCAAAGACACCGTGCTGGTGGTCGCGCTCATTGGCTACATGGTCTACATGAACTGGCGTTTGGCGCTGTTTTTACTCGTCATGGGGCCGCCCATCGCGTGGCTCATCGGGCGGGTCTCCGCGCGCTTGAGGTCGGGCAGTCGGCGGCTGCAGAACACGATGGGCGCCGTCACCATCGTGGCGGAAGAAGCCATCGGTGGGCATCGTGATGTGAAAATTTTTGGCGGCGAGCAGTACGAAGCCGCGCGCTTCCATCAGGCCATCAATAGCGCCCGCAAGCTGCAGATGAAGGTTATTGGGACCGCGGCGGCCACCGATCCCGTGTTGCAGATCATTATCGCCTTGAGCCTCGGCCTCATGATGGCGTTTGCGCTGCGTGAGGCGGCGGCCGGTGCGTTGTCGCGCGGCGACTTTGTCTCTTTCGTCGCAGCGACTGCCATGTTGTTAGCGCCGGTGCGCCGGATGACGGGCGTCAACGAATATATCCAGCGCGGGTTGGCGGCGGCCGAGAGTATTTTTGCCCTTATCGACGAACCCCCAGAAGCTTCGGGCAGCGGGATTTTGCCCTTGCCGGTGCAGGGCGAAATTCGCTTCGAAGGCGTCACCCTCGCCTATGGGGAGCGCACGGTTCTGGAGGACATCAACCTCACGATTCGGGCCGGCGAGTCGGTGGCATTGGTGGGTCCCTCGGGGGGCGGCAAGACCAGCTTAGTGAATCTCGTCCCACGTTTTTATCTACCCCGGGCCGGTCGAATTTTGATAGATGGCCACCCGCTGGATGACCTAAATCTGGCTTCGCTGCGCGCTGCAATTGCGTATGTTGGGCAGCACGTCGTGTTGTTCAACGATACGGTGCAGAACAACATCGCCTATGGCGCACTGCGCGAGCACTCGGATTCACAAATCGAGGCGGCGGCGGATGCCGCGTTTGTGACGGAGTTTGTGCGCAGCTTGCCGGCGGGCTTTAGTACCGTGATTGGCGATGACGGATTACGCCTGTCGGGCGGGCAGCGGCAACGCTTGGCGATTGCGCGGGCGCTGCTCAAAGACGCGCCCATTCTGATTCTCGATGAAGCCACCTCGGCGCTCGACGCGGAGTCCGAGCGGCGCATTCAACAGGCCTTGCGGGTGCTGCGCCAAGGGCGTACGTGCCTGATCGTGGCGCACCGACTCTCAACCATTGAAGCGTGCGATCGCATCGTGGTCATTGAGCAGGGCCGTATCGTGGAAGAAGGCACGCACACAGCGCTGCTCGCGCGCGGCGGGGTGTATGCCAGGTTGCATTGCCTTCAGCGCGAGCATGGCGATCTCACGCCCGCCGAGGGCGCTAAGTGAGATTGAGAACTCTCCGGCCAGCCCGCCGATAGTCTGCACGGTTGGCACGGTAGTCGTGTCGACCCCCAAATGGGGGCTGCGTGGTTACGCTGCGTGCTCCTCTAGGTAGGCATTTTCGGTTGCCGCTGGCGTCTCGTTGAGAGCGGTCGGGGTGGGTATGCGCGCGCTGCAGGGGGTGGCATAAGGCGCTCAAAAAGCAGACTCTGGAGACATTGTAGGCCTTGCAACCAGGAAGACCTGATGCACACTTTTACCCGCGAAACGCTGCCAGCGAACGTCAATATATTTGTGGCAGGGGAAGTAGGGCACTCTGCCTACGTCATCGAGGATGGTTGTGTTGAGGTGCTGCGCGAACATTCGGGCGGCTGGGAGCGCATCGCTCTGTTGGCTGCCGGCGCCATGTTTGGCGAAGTGGCGCTGCTCGACCACGACCGCCGCACGGCAACCGTGAGAACCCTGCTGCCAACTCGGCTGATTCGGATCGAACGCGAGCAGGTGGAGAACCTGCTAAAAGCGGCCGACCCCGTCGTTCAGCATCTCGTGCAACTGTTGCTGACCCGCTTTCGGCACGCCCAGATCCTTGCGACCAATTTAAACCTCCCGCCGGACCAACCCCGGTTGCGCCACTCAGTCGATGTGCAGGCAGCGGCGCTCCGCACCCTCTCGCTCAGCAGCGATTTGATGCAGGCCATCCGCAGCCAACAATTGACGCTCGCTTATCAACCGCTGCTGGATCTCCACGATGGGCGGATTGCGGGAGTAGAAGCGTTGGTGCGCTGGCGCCATCCCACCGAAGGCCCCGCGAGCCCGGCCGAGTTCATTCCGATGGCAGAAAAAACCGGGCTTATCCATGAAATTGGACGGTGGGTCTTATTGCAATCAACGGCTGATTGGCCCCGGGTGCGCGAATTCTGCGAGGCCAGTGCTACCACCCGGCCGTTTCTCAGCATTAATTTTGCGGCTCCCGAATTGTGCAGGGCAGGTATTGTGGAATCGATCCTCGCGGCGCTCCTAACCAGCGCCATGGCGCCGGAAGAGCTGCACGTAGAGCTCACCGAGACCAGCCTCGTGGGTGATTTTTCAAACATCGCCGAGGTGATGGCGCAACTACGAGCCATCGGTATCGGGGTGGCGCTGGACGATTTTGGCACCGGCTATGCTGGGCTGGATTATCTGCAAGCACTGCCGTTTTCCTGCATCAAAATCGACATGAGTTTTGTGCGACAAATGGCGAGTTCGGAACGTAGCTATCACATTGTGAAATCCGCGCTGACACTGGCGAACACCTTGGGCATGACCACCATTGCGGAGGGCATTGAAGACGCCGCCACCGCGACCGCGTTGCGGGCGATGGGCTGCCGCCTAGGACAGGGTTATTACTTGGGCAAACCCATGGCTTTGGACGCTCTCGCCGAGTGGGCCGCGACCACCCGTCGTGCACGTTCGGCACCATGACCCGCAGCGAGCTTCGTTAGCGCCACCCGCACCGGCGGCCGAGGTTCAAAAAAACCTCCCGCCGAAACGTTGCAAAGGCTAGCCCCACGCGCTCCGCCCCGGTGCTGGCCGCATGGACGAGACAGCGCGGCTTTAAGAGCCTAAATTAGGGCCGCTAGCGAGTATTCTCTAGCGCTGATAAAACACCAATAACCTTCAAGGGGAGCACCATGGCCAGTCCACAAGCCGCCGCAATCGATCACCTGTTTGACAGTTTCTTGGCTGCCTTGGCCGCCGATCCCGGCATGTCGTTGGAAGGACTTCGCGACATGCTCGAAAAATGTGGGGACCTCGCCAGCGATCCGGGTGGGGTGGATTATCTGGATGTGGACGTTGAGGGTACGCCCTGCTTGTGGGCGGTTCCGCATGGTTGCGCCGAAGACCGCGTGATGATTTCACTCCACGGTGGTGGCTGCGTGACGGGCTCGCGTTTTTCACATCGCAAATTGTTTGCACACATCGCCAAGGCGGTGGGATGTCGGGCACTCATTGTGGATTACCAGCGCGCGCCAGAGCACACCCATCCCGCGCAGGTGAACGAGAGCGTGAAAGTCTACGCTTGGCTGCTGGGACAGGGTATTAAACCCGGCCATATCGTCAGCGTGGGTGATTCGGCGGGCGGTAATTTGTGCACGACGCTGGTGTTGGCGCTGCGTGACCGCGGGCTGCCGCTGCCGGCTGCGGTGATGCCGCTCTCGCCTTGGTATGACATGGAAGCCACCGGCGAGTCTTTCCAACGCAATGCTCACGTGGAACGCCTAGTGTCCCGCGAGATGTCGCTCAACATGTCCAGCATGTTCCTAGGAAATGCCTCGCCGCATGATCCACTGGCCAACGTGCTGCACGCCGATTTTACCGGCTACCCGCCGACCTACATCCAAGTGGGTGGCTATGAAGCCCTCGTCGACGACGCACTCCGGGGCGCTGCGCGGATGCAAGCGGCCGGCGTGGAGTGCACCTGCGAAGTGTTCCCCGAGATGCAACATGTGTTTCAGTTTATGGCGGGTCGCGCACCGGAAGCCGACGAAGCCATTGGCAAACTGGCGGCGTGGGTCAAACCGAAGCTCGGACTGCGTTAAAGCGATGAGGATCGCCAGATGCGGTGTCACCCACTGGCGATCTTTGGCGCTCACAGGGCGGCAGCTTTTGTCCTGTGGGCTAGCTTATTGGGCTGCGAGGTGAGCAAGGACAGCCTGTGGCCCGCTGGCGGCATGCCGGGGCCGCGGGTCTACCGTTGTGCTCGGTCACCTTTTTAAAATGCAGAAGGCGCGCACAAAACCGGCTGGTTGTTGAGCGCAACGGTAACCAGATTCAACTCTGGGCACACCTTCAACCGGAACGCGCGTCGCGCTAATCGGCCGCCGCGCAGGAGCGACAGCATGAGTAAAAACCCCGTTAAAGCACTCGATCTCACCAGCGTCGATTGGGTGCTCAACACCACCCGCAGCGTGCGCCAGCGATTGGATCTGGAACGCCCGGTGCCCACCGCGCTGATCGACGAAGCGCTCAACATCGCGCTGCAAGCCCCCACCGGGGCCAACACCCAAACGTGGCGCTTTCTGGTCATTACCGACCCCGCGATTAAAGGCCAAATAGCCGATTGCTATCGGCGCGCCGCGCAAGCCTATGTGGACGGCCGCACGGCACTCTCGCGCACCGGGGTGACGATGATGCGCGAATACGCCGAGGATGATCTGCGCCAGCAGCAGCGGGCCGCGTTGCTGAAGTCGGGTGGTTTTTTGATGGAGCACCTGCAACGCGTACCGGTCATGATCATCCCCTGCATTGAGGGCCGTTTTGAACAAGACGACGTCTTTACCCAAGCCTCGATGTGGGGCTCAATCCTGCCGGCCACTTGGTCTTTGATGCTGGCGCTGCGCGCACGGCGACTGGCCAGCGCTTGGACGACGCTGCACTTGTTGTACGAGCAGGAAATCTCCACGTTGCTGGGGATTCCCGCCAACGTGACGCAGGCGGCGTTGCTGCCGGTGGCGTGGCTGACCGGCGGGGATTTGCATCCCGCGCAGCGTTTGCCCGTGGCGGAGGTGACTTACCGCGAGCGCTGGGGTGAGCACTAATGCGCCAGCACGGCGTGTGCGCTGGCTAGCCGGCGCAGAGACAATCGACAACACGAGGTCGTTATGGGGCTTTTGATCAACGGACAGTGGGACGCCAACGCCACCATGCTCGCGGTGACCGAGGGTCGCTTCGTGCGCGAGCCTGCGGCGTTCAGAAACATCATCACCGCGGATGGTTCCTCGGGGTTCCCGGCGCAGCCCGGGCGGTATCATCTCTACGTTGCCTATCACTGTCCGTGGGCTTGGCGCACGCTGCTGTATCGCACCTTAAAGCAACTCGAGTCGGTCATTTCCATGACTATCGCGATCCCGAACGATCGTCGAGAAGGCTGGATTTTTGGTGACTACCCCGGTGGTTGCACGCCTGACGAGGTCAATGGTTTTACCCATTTGCATCAGGCGTACACCGCCGCACGCCCCGATTATTCCGGCACGGTGTCGGTGCCGGTTTTGTGGGACACCCTAACGCGCACCATCGTCAACAACGAATCCCCCGATATCATCCGCATGCTTAACCAAGCGTTTAACGCCTATACGCCGGTGCAGGACGATTTCTATCCCTTAGCCCTCAGGGCGGAAATCGATGCGGTAAACGAGCGGGTTTATCACGGGGTGAACAACGGTGTGTACCGGTGTGGGCTGGCCAAGACCCAAGCGGCCTACGACGAGGCTTTCGATTTGCTGTTTGAAACACTGGACTGGTTAGATGCGCGCCTAGCGACCCAGCGCTATTTGGTGGGAGGGCAGATTACCGAGGCCGATTGGCGGCTGCTACCCAGCCTGTTGCGTTTCGATTTGGTGTATCACGGTTTATTTAAATGTAATCAGCGTACGCTTGCGAGCTACCCCAATTTGGCGCCCTATCTGCGTGAGCTCTATCAAATTCCGGCGGTGGCGCAGAGCGTCAACGTGGCGCATTTTATTCGTGGGTATTACTCCATTCCCGGCATCAATCCCACCGGCATTATTCCGCGCGGACCCATAGACTATGCGGCAACACTGGCGTTGCCGCACGACAGGGCGCGCTTGCCGAGCGCTTTGACATACCCTACGGCATAAGGCCAAGCAGTTACCCCGAACCCAGTAAGCTCTCCCGCGCACGTATGTTTTTCCCCATTCTCGCCACCCCTCAGACTAACGGCTTGTCGCCGGAAGCCCATCGGCTCGCCTGTGCCAGCGCGCTGCTGTGGACTTTCCGTAGTCGCAGCGAATTACAGGAGATGGCTAGTCATCTGGGGCTGCTCAACGCGGGCGGCCGGCCCTACACCGGGCAAAACCTCAAAGACGCCATCCAAGAGATCCACTCCCACGACCTGCTGGTGGAGGACATGCTGCGCCCGGGGCATTTCCGCTTGGTGGATTCCCTACGGGTGCCGCTGTACCGGCAATGGTTGGCGACGACCACTGGCACGGAACTGGCCAATTTACTCGTGACTTGCGGTGGGCTGCGCCGCTTGTCGCTCAATCAAGTCTTTGCGTACGGCGAACGGGCGCAGGTGGTGGCACTGCTGCGCGCGCGCGTTTTGGGCGGGGCGCGGGCCCCCGAAATTCAGGCTTATCGGGCCACGCTCGAGACCAGCCACGAATGGTCCACGCTGATTGCCGAGGCCATCCTCGAACCCTTCGATGCCCAGAGCTTCGCGGGCGTGTGTCCGGAGTGGCGCTGGCGTTGCGTGGTCGAAGCCGCGAGTGAGACGACCTTGCGTTGGCCCCGCACCCTGATGCCGGTCATTCGCTGGGCGTTGGATGAATTTAGGGCGCGGCCAACTTCGCTGCCGAGCCTCAGTCGGCTGGCGCTGGCAGATTTAGCCTTGCAGCGCGGTGATGGGGCGCTGGTCGCACAACTACTGCAGGGCATCGACAACGCTCCGGCCAACGCGCTGCGGGCCGGTGTGCTGGCCTTTGCAGGACAGTGGGACGCCGCGCAAACGGCTTTCGATGCGGCGATCAAGCAGCGCCAAACCGAAACCAAGCTGCGCAAGCGAATTTTCCCGGCGAGTATCGCGTGGCTGTATCCGCTGATATTGCTGGCGCAAGCAACCCCCAAACACCTCGAAATAGCCCGCAAGTTTTGCTTGGGCGAGGCGGGTAAACGCGACCCGGACGCCTACGATCCTTGGGGGCAATGGGTGAACGCGATTGATTCGCGCTTGGGGCATGCGCCGCTCGTCCCCGGTGCGTTTGCGCTGCACGCCTATCAGCTGGAACGGCCCTCCCTAGGGCTGTTGTGGAAAGTGCTGCTCGCCGCGTGGGTGGGCCCGGAGGCGCTGGGCGGGGAGGCGCTTTCCCCGGCCGATTCGCACACTTCGGAGGTGGATGTGTTGGACGCTTTGGCGTCTCGATTCGAGGATTTTGAGCTTGCTGGTTTAGGCGCGCTGCTGAGCGGTGCTAAGCGCGTGTTGGCAGGAGAGCCACCGCCGGCGGGCTTTTTTATCCGTGCCCGTGGCGAAGCTTGGCGAGAGGTTTTGGCGGCGCTGCAAGCGCTAGGAGAGGTGACGGATGGGGTCAAACCGGCCAGCGGCGAGCCCACTCGGCTGCAGTGGCAGTTGGCCTTCAGCGCCGAGGGTGAATTGACCCAAGTCCTCCCCTATGAGCAGAAGCGCAGCGCGCGCGGTTGGAGCAAGCCGAAGCCCCTGACGTTGGGCAAGTTGGCGGCCAAGGAAGATTTACCGCCGTGGGACGCCAAAGTCGCGCGCTGCGTGCGGCCTAACCGTCACCATGCCTCCCGTCACACTCTGGATCTGGCCGCGGCCATTGGCGCGCTGGTGGGGCATCCGGTGTTAGTGCTGGCCCAAGCACCGGAGCAGTTGCTGGATTTGCTCGACACGCCCCCAGAGCTTGAGGTGGTGCGCGTGGGCGAGCATTTTCAGTTGGCGATTAATCCGCCACCGCGCCCAGAGCCGGAATTTCTGTATTACCTCGATGCCGAGCAGCGCCGCGACCGTGAGGCGCTGCGCCAGATCACCCTTCTGCAAGACTCCCCGCAGCGCATCCGGCTAGTGCGCTATACCCCGGCGCATCGGCGGGTAGCGCAACTGGTGTCTGGCCGCTTTAGTGTGCCGGCGAGCGCGCCGCACGCGCAGGAGGAACTCACCAAAACCCTGCAAGCCTTGGCGGGGCATTTTCAGGTCCAAGCCGATTCGGCACAGGCCTCGCGGCAGGTGCCACCGGAGTCCCTGCTGCGGGCAGAACTCGCCCCGGTGGGCGAGGCGCTGTCTTTGCGCTTGGTGGTGACCCCGCTAGGACCCGAGGGGCCACGACTGTCGCCGGGCCGTGGCCGTCCGCGCATCATGGCGGCGATTGGCGCGGAAACGCTGGGCACCGAGCGGGATCTCGTGGCCGAGCAGCGCCATCTGGACGCCGTGCTCCACGCCTGCGCCTTTCTGGAGGAGCGTCCCGCCAGCGATGACTGGCTTATCGACGACCCCGAACAAGCGCTAGAACTGGTGGAAGTGTTGCCCGGCTTGCCCTCGATCGCGGCGGTCGAGTGGCCGCGCGGTCAACGGGTACGGGTGATCACGCTAGATCCCGGCAGGCTCGGTATCAGCGTTAATCGCGAGCGTGATTGGTTTCGGGTAGACGCCCAAATCGAGCTCGATGCGGGGCTGGTCATGCACCTCGAAGCCTTGCTGGCCGCCGGCCATAGCAAAAGCCGATTCGTGCCGATGGGCGGTGGTGTGTATGCCGCACTGACCCGCTCGCTTAAGCAAAAACTGCGCGACCTCGCCGCGGTGACCGAGGCCGATAAGCAAGGCCATAAAGTGCCGCAAATCGCCGCCGTGTGGCTGGATGAAATTCTGGATGGCACGGCGGTAGAGCCGGGGACGGACTTTCGCCTCGCCATTGAGCGACTCAGCGCGGCCCGCTTGCTCACACCAGTGTTGCCCAAGTCTCTACAGGCCGAATTACGGCCCTATCAGGAAGAAGGCTACCAGTGGGCCATGCGCCTAGCCGCCGCCGGTATGGGCGGCTGTTTGGCCGACGACATGGGTTTGGGTAAAACCGTGCAAGCCTTGGCGGTATTGCTGGCGCGTGCCAGCGGTGGTGCGGCCTTGGTGATTGCGCCGACTTCGGTATGCGGTAATTGGCTGGCCGAAGCGCTGCGCTTCGCGCCCAGCCTCCAAGTGCGGATTTACAGCGAGGCCAGCGACGCCGAGCAGGCGCAATGGGTCGCTGAGGCCGGCCCGCAGGATGTGATCGTCGTCTCCTACACCCTGTTGCAACTCGGACAGGCCCGCTTTGGCGCGCGGGAATGGCACACGATCATCGCTGACGAAGCCCAGGCCATCAAAAATGCCACCGCTAAGCGCTCGCAGGCGGTGTTCGATTTAACCGCAGATTTTCGGCTGGCTTTGTCCGGCACCCCGGTCGAGAACCGGTTGACCGAGCTGTGGTCGATCATGTGTTTCGTCAATCCCGGATTGCTGGGCACGATCGGCCGCTTTAACGAGCGTTTCGCTGGACCGATCGAGCGCAACCGTGATCGAGAGGCGCAACATGTTCTGAAACGGCTAATTGGTCCGTTTGTTTTGCGCCGGACTAAAGCCCAAGTGTTGAAAGATTTGCCACCCCGGGTGGAGCTGCTGCTCAGCGTAGTGCCGGAAGCCGAAGAGGCCGCGCATTACGAGGCGCTACGGCGGCAGGCCGCGCGCGAAATCAGCGCGCTGGCGGAGCAGCCGGGTGGCTCGGCGGGCGGTCAGGCGCGCTTCAATATCCTCGCCCAACTCACCAAGCTGCGCCGCGCCGCTTGCGATCCCCGTTTGGGCACGCCGGCCTACGAGGGGGTCGGTGCTAAGGTTAGGGCGTTTGCAGAACTGGCCGCAGAACTGACCGCCAACGGCCATAAAGCGCTGGTTTTCAGCCAGTTTGTGGATTTTCTCCGCATTCTGCGCGCGCCGCTGGACGCCGCTGGCATTCGCTACCAGTACTTGGATGGTGCCACGCCTGCCGCCGAACGCACCAAGCGTGTGGCGGCGTTTCAAGCGGGCGAGGGCGAACTGTTTTTGATCAGCCTCAAGGCCGGCGGCTTTGGACTGAATCTCACGGCGGCCGACTACGTCGTGATTACCGATCCGTGGTGGAACCCTGCCGCCGAAGACCAAGCCATGGGCCGCGCCCATCGGATGGGCCAATTGCGTCCGGTGACCGTCTATCGCTTGGTGAGCCGGGGCACCATCGAGGAGCGCATCGTGGATTTGCACCACGATAAGCGCGCCCTCGCCGACAGCATTCTGGCAGACGGGGATAGCGCACTGCTGCCCGCCACCGAGGACCTTATCGCGTTGATTCGCGGTGACTGACGCCCCCGCCTAGCCCGCCGACAGCCGCGGCTTAACCCCCGGCGTTGCGCTGGCTGAGGAACTGGAAGAACTCCACGCCTTCGCGCAGCCGGCGTTTCAGCAGGGTCCAGCTCTTGAGCATCTCCCAGGTAATTTCACCAATTTTTCGCGGCCGAAAATAAAAGCGCTTGTAGAAAGTAGCGAGCGACTCAAAGATTTCCGCGTGTGACAGATGCGGGTATTCCAGTGAGCTTATTTGCAAACCGTTGTCGGCCACGACGTCGCCAGCTGGCCGTCGCAACCAGTGGTTGCTCTGCGCTTGGGCATACAGGCTGGTGCCTGGGTAGGCTGCGGCCAGCGAGACCTGGATCGTGTGCGGGTTGATCTCGCGCGCATAGCGGATGGTTTCCTCGATCGTCTCCTTGGTTTCGCCCGGCAGGCCCACGATAAAAGTGCCGTGAATCGTAATACCCAGCCGGTGACAATCGGCGGTGAAGCGGCGCGCCATGTCGGTGCTCACGCCTTTTTTGATGTTCAGCAGAATTTGCCGATTGCCGCTCTCGTAGCCCACCAGCAACAGGCGCAGCCCATTTTCTTTCATGATTTTCAGGGTTTCGTAGGGCACGTTGGCCTTGGCGTTACACGACCACGTCACCCCCAGTTTGCCCAGCAGGCGGGCAGTTTCTGCCACGCGTGGCAGGTCGTCGGTGAAGGTATCGTCGTCGAAGAAAAATTCCTTCACCTGTGGAAAGTAGGCCTGCGCTTGGCGGATTTCCTCGGCTACTACCGCCGGACTGCGCGTGCGATAACGGTGCCCGGCAATGGTCTGTGGCCACAGGCAGAAAGTGCAGCGCGACTTGCAGCCACGGCCGGTATAGAACGACAGATAAGGGTGCTGCAGGTAGCCGATGAAATAGTCTTCAATGACCAGGTCGCGCCGGTAGATGTCGATCACCGAAGGCAGTGCGTCCATGTCTTCAATCACCGGGCGATCGGCAGTGCGCACGTAGCGCTCGCCGTCGCGATAGGTAATGCCGGCGACTTCCGCCAGCGGCCGCCCGGCGGCGATTTCCTGAATGGTGTAGTCAAACTCCCCATTGGCGACGAAATCGCAGGCAGTTGCGGCGCGAATGCTGGGGTCGGGATTTACCGCGACATGAGCTCCCACTAAGCCGATGACAAGTTTGGGATTAGCCGCCTTGAGCGCTGCGGCAATTTTGATATCGTTATCAAACGAGGGGGTGCTGGTATGCAGGACACACAGTTCGTAGTCCGGTGCCAAGGCCACCACGCTCTCCACCGACAGGCCATTCGCGGGGGCATCCACTAACCGGCTGTTGGGGACCATGGCGGCGGGCTGGGCCAACCACGTGGGGTACCAGAAGGAGCGAATTTCACGCCGCGCCTGATAGCGCGAACCTGCGCCACCATCAAAGCCTTCGAAGGAGGGCGGATTGAGGAAGAGGGTTTTCATGTGCGCTCGACGGTTCCTTTCAAATTTAGCTGACCTTGCTGGGTCACGGTGTAGGCATAACCCTGCCATTCGACGTCGCGCCCAAAAAAACTCATGGCCCACACGCCAAAACACAGGATATCCCGCAGCACGCTGAGCCAGTAGGCCGAGGGCTGCGCGGGGGCAATGCAAATTCGCACCATTTTGTGGGTTAGGGCGCGCAAACCTACGGCCCACAGCACCACCGTCACACCGAGTAGGGGCTGGGTGCTGCCGATGTCGGCGGCGAGGGCTAGCGCGGCGGGCATGCAGTAAGTCAGGAAGGACAGGGCATAGCCGAGGGGCTGCACGGACCTTACCGTGCGTGCCCAGCGCAGTTCATGCTTAAGCAATGTGCGAAGTGAGTGCTCATGGACGGTGTTTTCAACCAAGCAAGGGATCAACGCCACCCGGCCATGTTCGGCGGCCACCCAATCACCCAAGCGGAAGTCATCGGCGAGTTCGTTCGCCAGCCGCTCGAAGCCGCCGAGCGCCTGCAAGGTGTTGCGGCGGAGGGCCATGGTGGCGCCAAAGCAAAAATGCAGCGGCCGGAGTTTCATTGCGACCAGCACGGAGGGCAGAAACCATTCGTTGATGAAAGCTGCGCCCAGCGAAGAGGCTAGCCCGCCAACCGCACGACCCCGATACAGGCAGGTGCCGGCCATTACGCTGGCGTCGGCAAAGGTGTTCGCGACGTGCTGTAGATAATCCGCCGGCGCCCGCATATCGCTGTCGGCGATGACCAGCAGGTCGTGCTTGGAGAATTCGTGGCAGTTCGCCACGTTGCTAACTTTGCGATTGCTGCCGATTAATCGGTCGTTGATCACGAGGCTCGCGTCGACCCCTGGACAAGCGGCGATGACCTGCCGGGCGATGCTGGCCGCCGCATCGTGCGCGCTGGCCACCCCAAAAATGACCTGAAAATGCGGATAGTCCTGCTGACAAAAGGACAACAGGTTGGCGTATAGATCGGGCTCCTCGCCATGCAACGGCTTGAGCACAGTCATCGGTGGCCGTGCGCCGGCCGGCGCGACCCGGGGAGGTCGGTGCCCGGCCAAACACGCGATCGCGAACAGCACATAAGCGCTGGCGGCGCAGAAATACAGAACTAACAGGAAATGCATCGTAGATCTCGGGTTGCAACGACACCGCGTGGGGGCCAGCGCGCCGCGGCCAACCTGCGCTAGGCGCCTGAATGATGTGGTGAAAGGTTAACCGCGCGTTTGATTTAAATCAGCCCATCCTAGATGCCGGGATAAAGAGATCAATTGACGCAAAGAACCCGCAGCGATCGACGGTGCTACCTTCTCACACCGTAAGCCCTCTAGACAAAATGTGGTGAGCCCCTTCACGTGGCTGGTTTGATGGCAGCGCCGCCAACTGAGCTGCGAGCGTCGTGCTGACCCTCGGCCAGCAGAAAGTTCAGGGTGTTCTTAAGGGATTTTGCAGCGGTTGTCGCTGCGGCGCGGGTGTCGCATTTTTAAGCGTTGAGCTTTGACCCGGTCTTGAAGCGGCGATGCTGGTTTGGGCCTACCTTTGCAGGGGCACCGGCGCGCGGCCATGGGCCTGGAATTTGGCGGGCCCTCCATGGCCACGATGGTCATCGCCCTCGCCCACCGCCGAGCGAAAAACCCCTAGCGCCGGACTTCAATTCCGCGCTAATCCGCGGATATTGCCGGGGCGTCGCGCCGCTCCGCAACGCCGTTCAGGAGCCTAAAACGCGGCTAGCGCGGGTTGGTAAAAGCGTCACCTTTGACGTGCATCGTGGGTGCCTTGCCGTGGTTAGGGGTGCTGAGGATGATCGGATGCTGAGCCCGGCACAGCCACGCAAATCACGCGCCAGGCGGTGGGGTACCGTGGTATCTAAACCGTGCCCAGCGCCCGCTTTCAATCAGCTGCCAGGCCAGCAGGGCGGGCAGCCCCAGCACCACTTCGCGTAGGCGTTTCACCAGCGACAGCGAAAGCCCGGTGGCGGCCGGCAGGCCGAGTGCGGTCGCGAGCAACAGCAGGCTGCCCTCTTGTACGCCCAGTCCGGCGGGCACAAAAAATGCCGCGCTACGGATGGCCTGTCCCAGACTTTCGATGATCAACGCTTGCTCCAGCAAAATGGGCAAGCCAATGGCTTGCGCCATGACGTAGATTTCAATCACCCCGCCCAACCAGCCCAATAAGTGGTAGGCAAAGCCGCGCGTAAGCGCGCCCGGATGGCGGTGACTGGCTTGGATGGCGTGGCAGAAATCCTCTAAACCCTGCACGCGTAAGCGCGGCCAGCGACGCGTGAGCCGCGCGCACCACGGCACCACTCGGCCCTCAACGGGCAGCCTTTGGAGCATCCATAGCGCCAACCCCGCCGGGCCCAGTACGCAGAGCCCCAACAGCGTGTAGCCAATCAAGCCTGGCGCGCTACCGGTGAGCCACGCGCAACCGACGCCCAGCGCAATAAACACCACGAGCGTCAAGGCTTCGAGGGTGAGGTCGACCGTGGTGCTGGCGGCGGCTTCCGCCGGAGAGGCTCCCGCCAGAACGAGCAGCCGCCCGCCCACCACTTCGCCGCCAATTTGCGCCATCGGGAGCAGGCCGCCTACCGCCTCACGAATCCAGCGAGTCCACACGTAGGTTGCGCAAGGCAGCGGTTCGGCGGTGATCGCCACCGCATGCCACGCGGCCCCCGAGAGCCAGAGTTGTCCGATGTGAATCAACACAATGGGCACTAGCAGCCAGCCCACTGCACCGAGTGCGCGCCCCACCCCTGCGCCGTGCTGCCAGAGGAGATAGCCGAGCAAGGTCACGCCTAGCAGCGCCGAGAGGCGCAGCAGTCCCCGCAGGATCCGCCGCAGGGTGTTAGGTTTTGGCGTGGGGCAAATCGCAGAATCCGCCGTGGTTAATGCGCAGGCTGGTGATCAGCGTCTGCACTTCGGGGTCGAGTAAGGCGTCGAGTTCTGCGCGGCTTGCCGCCACCGCCAGTGGCCACGGCCCTTCGGCGTCGCTGAGCGCGGGATGGCAAAAAATCTCCGTGCTGCCGGCCGGTAGCGCCTGCAGTACTTTGCGGAGCCGAGCGGCGGTCATGCGTCCGGTGTCGTGGAGTCCCACGACGCGGTCGGTGGTGCGCAGGCCCGCGCGGTGCAGTCGATACTTGACCAACGCTATCCACGGTGCCAGCAACAGGGCGCTCAGCCAACGTCCCCAACGCCCCGGCTCGTTGGCGAGCAGCGCCAACCCCGGTGGCTCGTGCGGCACGCGGACTGCCCGCAGGCCGTATTCACGGCCGATGCGGATGAGCAAGCCCAGAACGGTTGGGTGCAGGTGGAGATGATGATGGGCGTCGAGGTGGTCTAGTGGCAGTCCCGTGGCACGAAAAGCCTCGAACTGCGCGCGGATTTCCGCTGCCAACTGACGGCGCGCTGCGGGTAGAAAAAAATATCGAAACCCCGCGCGCGCCAAGCGCTGGCTGAATTCTCCGCTAGCGTCCACCAACGCGGGCACCGCACTCGCCGGCAATACGGGCCGGCCCGCCACCACGACCAAATGCAAACCGATCCGCAGCGAGGGCAGACGGTGCGCGCGCGCCACGGCATCGGCCGCGAACTGCGCCCCAACCATCAGGCTCGCCCCATCCAGCACCCCTTCGCGGTGAGCCAGTTCAATGGCGCCATTGACCGCCGGCGACAGCCCGAAGTCGTCGGCTTTAAAAATAACCTGTTTCAAGCGAGCGTTTGGTCCCAGCCGGCGGCGCGCCAGCGTTGCGGTAGCGGTAGGCGTCGATCGTCCTCTATTTGCCCCCAAATCGAAACGAGCGCGACCACCTGCCGCGGCGTGCTACGGGCTGCGGCAATCCTTGTCAGTTGGGTGGTTTTTTTGAACGAGGAATCTCGCCTCGTGACCTGAAGTGCAGACCTGCCGGTGGCCGCTTCGTGCCGGGTGGGCTGGTCGTGCCGGTTACTCGCAACGCCAGCGCGGGCTAGGTGACGAACTGGCGTTCAGTGTGTGGCGAGCGGGGACGGGACACATCGCCGCCGATGGCAGTTTCGTGGCGAAGTGGGCTGCTCGTGACTATTACTGACAACGCCAGCGCGCTAGGTGATGAATTGGCGCTTCAGCGCGTGGCGAGCGTGGGTGAGATGCGCCGCCGCCGCAGGATGGGCAGCACGCTGAGGGCACTGCCCAACAGCCACACGGCGGCGGGTAGGGGGATCGGCGCGGGTGCGGCGCGCAGCGTGAGGGCGCCATCCGAACCCAAGATTAAGCCGCCGACGCCCGGAAACTGTCCACGCACCGAACTCACCCCATTGACCGCGGTACTGCGTAAATCCAGCGAGAACACGCCGTTTACGCCAGCGATCCCGGGAGTGAAAATGTTAGGCGCGAGCGTGCTTACCAGCAGGTCTATTTGCGCGAAGCCGGCAAAGAACTGTGGCACCGAGACCCCGCCGCCGCTGCTGATAGTGCCGGTGAGCAGGACATCGCCATCGGTGAAGCCGGAGTCGGTCAGAAAATTATGGTCGGGGGTGGTGTCGAAATACAGTGTGGCGCTACCGCTGCTAATGGTGGAGGTGAAGTTAGACGCGCTCACCGCGGTTATTTCTTCATTGAACTGGGCGACCAGAGTTAACTCGTAGCCGGTACCGCTGCCCAAGGTATTCAGGTTGGGAGCCGATTGGGTAGCGCCACCGAGCTGGTGGCCGGCCACATAGGACTGAAAATAGCCGGTGAATTTGTCACCCACCACAGGCGCCGTCGCGGTCCCCGTATTGCCGGCGACCGCTTTAATCACGGAGGCGCCTACGGCCAAGTCATAAAAATCGAAGGCGGTCACGAGGTCTTCATCGCCCGCGTGGCTGGGCGCAAGCTTATAGTTAGCGCTAACCGACGCCGCCTGCGCGGGCAGGCTGAGGGTCACTAACGCTGCCAGTGCCAGACCAAAAATTGAGCGAGCCATTGGGTATCCTCGGCGCGTGCTTCGCGCTGAATTTGATTTTTTAGATTTGCAGAATCAGCCCGGAACGTGACAGGAAGATGACCGAAGGCCGCCGCCCTGACGGATCCGGTACTGGAGCGAGGCGTTGCGTGGCGTGAATACGGGACACCCACGTGCGTGCGGGAGGACGGGGCGTGAATACGGGACACCCACTGGGCTCATTGCGAGGGGATACCGGGACACCGGACGTGAATACGTGAATACGGGACACCCACGGACGTGAATACGGGACACCCAGACGTGAATACGGGACACCCACGTACGGGGCGGAATATAGACGTGAATACGGGACACCCACGTACGGGGCGGAATATGGGACACCCACCAAACCCGGAATCCGCGGAATATGGGACACCCACCGTATTAGCGGAATCCGGGACACCCACCGAGTTGGCACCGGAATCCGGGACACCCACCGTGCGCACCGTGCGGGAGTCCGTGAGTTAGGGCGGCCCTGAAACTGAAACGGGGATCTGCGACACCCACCAGCCCACCGCGGGCGGGTGGGCTGGGACAACCATCAAATTTTCCTACTGCGGGGACGGTAGTTAGGTGCCGACGCGTTCGCGCCAAGCCCGGTTGAGTTGAGATTGCGGCTTGAGCGCCAGCCGCTCATTGAGCAGGGCCCTGGCGAGCGCGCGCTGGCCAGCGTGTTCCGCGGCGCTGAGGAGGGTCTGAGATACGAGGTCGCGTTGCGCATGCGATCCCCCGGCGCGCACGCTGATGGCTTTGACTGGCAACAGCAACGTCACCGCCTCGGCATGGCGACCGTCCGCGCAGGCCCACAACGCGCGTGCCAGTGGCAGCCCGACCTCGCGGGTCATGGTCGCGTTATCCCCAGCCCCCAGCGCGGTGCGCTCTAAGTGCGCCAGCAGGGCGGTGGCCGGCTCCTCCAGACCCGCGCCAGCGTAGGCCAACATGGCGTGCACATCGTTAAAGGCATACCAGCCTGCCTCCTCGCGCGCCAGCCAAATGGCGGCGAGTTGCTGCCAGCGATCGCCCACGTCGACCCCCTGTAAGCGCAGCCGCCAGAGCAGTGCGCTGGCATCGATGAGATCCAGCACAACGGTGGAATGGGTACCCCGAATGTGTTCGTCATAAACGGCCAGCGCCGCATCCCACTGTTCGCGCTCGAGATAAAAAAGCGCGAGGTGCCACCAATTGTGCACCGCAAAGAAGCTGTCCTTAGACCACTCGGGCGCCCGCGTGACCAGCCACTCAATGCCCTCATCCAAGCGGTGCTGCATTTCCATCACATGGGCCACCGCGTGCAAGGCCCAAGTATTTCGCCGGTCGCTCGCCAGCGCACGCCGGCCGGCGTCTTCGGCGCGAGCGTAGTCGCCCATTTCCTCATAACCGAAGGCCAGCATGCCCAAGTAGTAGCCCGCCAGAGGACTGTCCGGTTCGATCTGCGGGAGACGCCGTGCGACCCGGTCGCGTAGTTCGCTGGTTTGACCCAAGAAAAAGTCGCCCTGATGGGCCGCGAACATGGCCAGACCATCATTGGGATGGGCCAGCAAGATGCTCTCCCAATGCGCCGACGCAGCCTGTAGCCGGCCTTCCACCCACGCGGTTAGCGCCGCCAAATGCGCCTGTTCGCGCGGGTTCGCGCCGGCCGCGAGGGCTTGTCCCGCCACGAGTGCTGCCCGTGCTTCGGGGAGCTGCGATTTTTCCGTACTCAAGGCATACAACAAGCCACGCAAGACCTGACCCATCACTAGGCTGGGGTCGAGCGCCAACGCCGCTGTGACTTCTTCGAGGGGATCATTGTTAAGTGTCAGGAGCTTATTGGTAGCGCGGTTGTAGTGGGTTACCGCGGCGGCATCCGCGGCGCTCAGGGGTAAGTCGAAAGCATCTCTCAGGGACATCACAAAACCCTCTGCTGGCAGTCGTTAGAAAATTAAAACCCGTGGTACTGGCGCCGGCCGGACTCCGGCATCACGCGGCGCGTGGCGGCCTTTGGGGCAAGGTGCTCGGGGGCTGAGTATCAGGGTACCCAAACTTGGCAAGCAGGCCCACCCACAGCAAGCGAAACCGGTTGATCAAACGCTACTGCAGCGTGATTTTTCCCGCCTTAGTCAGGCGCCGGCCGGCCGCATCGCCGCGGCTGTGGGAACAGCGCTCGCGGTTACGCCGCCGCGGGTGGCCAAGCCGCCGCCGTCACTATCGATCTGTGCTCACCCCTATCACGACCCTGGGCGGGCCTCAGAGGAGACCGTTCGGTCGAGCACAAAGCACGCGACAAGGCCTGCCTTGGCTGATTCCCTGCGCGCTGGTCGAGTGGACAACCGTCCCATCGGCCGCAAGACCGCGGAGCGGGACGTCGACTGGCCACCACCGGCGGTGGACGCGCGAGCGCTTCAGTTTGAGGCTGACATTGGATTACTCTTATCCACTGAGGGCGCACCGGCTTTGTCATAACGCGCGTCCCCCAGTTGCTGCAATCCCAAAACGACGCTCGCCTTCAGTTGCCGCGTGAAGGCGCAGGAGACCCCAGATGACCAACTCCCAGCTGCCGCGCGTTAATCCGCGCATCGTCATTATCGGCGCCGGCATGGCCGGTATCCTCACCGCCATCAAGCTGCGCGAAGCGGGTTACGACGATTATGTTATCTACGAGAAGTCCGACCGCGTGGGCGGTACTTGGCGCGATAACACTTATCCGGGGATTGCGTGTGATGTGCCGGCGCATCTGTATACCTATTCGTTCGAGCCCAACCCCAGTTGGAGCCAGACCTTCGCGCCCGGCCCAGAAATCCATGCTTATTTTGAGCGGATTGCGCAGAAATACGCGGTCATGCAGAGCATTCGTTTCAATGAGTCGGTGCCGCACTGCGAGTTCAAGGCGGGCCGTTGGCACCTGCGCACCTCGCAGGGTCGCGAGGACGTGGCTGATTTTGTGATCGCCGCAACCGGCGTGCTACATCATCCGCACACCGCCGAAATTCCCGGGCTCGAGACCTTCTCGGGGGCGTGTTTCCACAGTGCCACTTGGGACCACAGCGTGCCGTTGGCGGGCCAGCGAGTGGGGGTGGTCGGCACCGGATCAACGGCGATCCAGATCACCTCGGCCTTGGCATCGCGGGTCGCGCGCTATGATTTATTCCAGCGCACGGCGCAGTGGATCATGCCGATTGAGAACCAGCCTTATAGCGAGGCCGATAAAGCCGAATTCGCCTCTAATCCGGACAAATTAGCCGCGTTAAAAGTGGAGGTGAATGGCTATTTTCAGCTTTTCTCCAACGCGGTGATCGACGCGGAATCCGCCGAAATGAAGCAACTAGAAGACGCCTGTTTGGCCAATCTGGAAACTCAGGTTCTCGATCCCGTCCTGCGCGAGCAACTGCGGCCCAACTACCGGGCTGGTTGCAAGCGACTAATTTTTTCCTCAGATTTTTATACCGCGATTCAGCAACCGAATGCCCACCTCATTACCGCCGGTATCGAGGGGGTTGAACCGCGCGGCGTGCGCACCAGTGAGGGCGAATTGCGCGAACTCGATGTGCTGGTTATCGCCACAGGTTTTCGCGCGGATAGCTTTATCCGGCCAACCACGGTGTTGGGCCGTGACGGGAAAAATCTCGATGACGTATGGGCCGATGCGCCCGCTGCCTATCTGTCAATCTCAATCCCCGAGTTTCCCAATTTTTTCATGCTCAACGGGCCCAACGGGCCGGTGGGTAATTTCTCGCTGATCCAAATAGCCGAAGCGCAGGTCGCCTATATCCTGCAGCTAATGGCAGAGGTTCGTGGCGGGCGCTGTCGGGAAATCAGCGCTAATGCGCAGGTCAGTGCGGCGTTTGAGCAAACCCGCCAAGTCGCTGCGCGCAAGTCCATTTGGTCCACGGGCTGCAAGAGCTGGTATCTCGATAAAAACGGTGTGCCTGCCAGTTGGCCGTGGTCGCGCAGCGCCTTTTTTGAGGCGATGGCGCGACCTGATCTGGAAAGTTTCGACCGCGTAGGCTGACACCTCGGCGTTAGCCTAGGAAGGTTACTCCGGCGGCGGCCAGTTGCTCGATGTCGGCGTGGGAATAGCCAGCTTCGAGCAAAACTTCGGCGCTGTGTTCGCCCAGCCGCGGGGCGAGGCGCCGAATATCCGGTGGCGATTCCGACCACGTGGCAGCGGGCCGCATTTGGTAGATGGGGCCTTCGCTAGGATGTTCCATGGGCTCAAAGTAGCCGATTGCGCGCAGATGGGGATCGTCCATCAGAGAATCTAGCGTGCTGAGCGGCATGGCCGGGATATCCGCGCTATTGAAGAGCGCCAGCCATTCCTCGGTGGTGCGGGTCAGTAGAATGTCCGCCACCATCGCGTAGAGCGCCTGCACATGCTCGGTGCGCGAGCCAATGGTACGCAAGCGCGGGTCTTGAGCGAGTTCGTCTTCGCGGCCCAGCATGCGATAGAACGAACGCCAATGTTTGTCGTTATAAATAAGCACGCACACATAGCCGTCGCGGGTCGCAAACGGGGCCCGCTCACGCGCCAGCATGCGCGGATAGCCCACTGGACCCGTCGCCGGTTCGTAAGTTCGGCCGCACATGTGCTCGCCCAGCACAAAGGGCACCATGGTTTCGAACATCGGAATATCGATCGACTGCCCCACGCCAGATTTCTCACGCCGATAGAGCGCGGCCGAAACCGCCGCCACCGCCGCCATGCCTACCGTGCGGTCGATCATCGCGACCGGCACATAGCGGGGGATACTGTCGCCCACGGTGGCAACCATCGAGGGAATGCCCAGCACCCCTTGGATGAGGTCGTCGTAGGCGGGTTTGGCACCGTAGGGGCCGGCTTGGCCATAGCCAAAAACCCCGGCGTAAATCAGCCGGGGATTGACCGCTGACACTGCCTCCCAAGTCAGTCCGAGGCGCGCCATCGCCTGTGGTCTAACGTTGTAAATGAGCACGTCTGCGCCTTCGATGAGGCGTAACAGTGCGGCCAGCCCCGCGGGGATTTTGAGGTCTAGCACCAACGCGCGTTTGTTGCGATTGACGTGCAGAAAGGCTGCCGCCATGCCGGGGTGCAGTGCCGGCACGATGCCACGGCTGGTGTCGCCCGTCGGCGGCTCTACCTTAATGACGTCAGCGCCATAATCACCGAGCAGCTGGGTCGCGAAGGGGCCCATTAAGACGCTGGTTAAGTCGATTATCCGTATTCCATCCAATGGTCCACTCATGCACTGCTCCGGTTGCTGCGGTCGTCCAACGGTTGCGGTTTTTCTCGACCCCCTAGTGCGGTGGTCTTGGGTTTGCCCTGCGGCCACGCGGCCGTTAAGGTGTGGCGTGTATCTGATACCTTTTCAACCCACGGAGTATACAAAAATGGCTGCCTATCTGATTGCGCACGCGACGGTGATCGATGCCGAGAAATTGCCGGCCTACGCGACGGCGGCGGGGGCGACTTTCGCGCCTTTTGGTGGTGCGCCGGTGGCGCGTGGCAAAGTGGTTGAGGTGTTAGCCGGCAGCCACACGGCACATTCGGCGATCATCGTGAAGTTTCCAGACGCCAAATCCGCGCACGATTGGTTTCACTCACCGGCCTATCAGGCGCTCATTCCCTTGCGCGACGCCGCGCTGGCGGTGACCTTCGTCGTCATCGAAGAAGCCTAAAAAACCGCCCGCCTAGCGCTATTCCACCGTGATCGTAATGACCTCCGAGAATATCGGAGGTTGTTGCGGCAGGTGGGCATAGTCGCCTAACAGCAACTGTAAGGTGTGTTTGCCCGGCGCCAGTTCTAGCGTGGTTTCGGTCTGGCCCGCGCCAAAATGCAGGTGCTGGGCGTCGTTCGGCACAGGTTTGCCGAGGTCCGGTAATGGCACATCGACCAGCAGATGGTGATGCCCGGTTTTCTCCATGGCCACGCCCGCGGGGGCCACGCCCCACGGCTTGCGTAAACCAAAGACCACCGTCACCGGGCTTTTGACCACCGCCCCATCCGCGGGCAAAACAATATAGGCCAGCGGGGTCGCGGCGACGGCGAGCAGCGAGAGCGACCCCAGACCCAAACCAACGAGCGTGCGGATAAGCGATTGCATGGATAAAAGTCCTCCTTAAGTGTGGGGCGATGGTCCTGCCCGTCAATGGTAAGGGTACCCCGGGGCTACCGGACGATGTTAATGCAGATCTTGCCACGGCCCGGTCCTCGGCGGCTTCGAGCATCCCCAAAACTTAGCGCCGTGGCCGAAAATCCCGCACGGCCAGCGTGAGCGCCCGCTGGGCGGCGGATCGATCGCCGTAATGCACTACCGCGTAGAGTTCCGCGATGTGGCGGGCTTTGATGGCGAGATCTGGGCGCGCCACGGCGATGCGTTCGGCAAATTCCAGCGGCCCTTCGTGGGGCGCACGGGCGAGGCCAACACCGGCAAGCCGCCGACAAAAACGGGCATATGCCCGCGCCGCCGGGGTGCGGCGTGGGACCGGCGACCACAGCAAGAACAGCGCGAGCAAGCCCAACGGGACGCTGATGAGGCCCGCGAGCCAGGCGGCCAACGCGCTGGGGGTCAGGTTTTGCAAGCCCAGAGATTCCATCAGCCCGCGCTGGCGTTCCACGTTATAGCCCAGCACCCACTGGCTCCAGTGATAATTGGCTGAGTCCCAAAGTTGGCGGGTAGCGCGCCACATCGCGAAGGCGGCGCCATCCTCGGCGAGCATTCGCAGCGCGCCATCCCGCTCTGAAAAAGCACCGATGCCCAGCGATACGCGTTCCGGCGCGACCGCGGCAGTGGGGTCCACCCTAACCCAGCCGCGAGCCTCCAGATAAACCTCAGCCCACGCATGGGCATCGCTTTGGCGCACCAGAAAATAGTCGCTCAGGGTGTTGTACTCCCCGCCCTGATAGCCGGTGATAACGCGCGCGGGAACGCCTGCGGCGCGCATTAACACGACGAAAGCGGCGGCAAAATGTTCGCAAAAACCCGCGCGGGTCTCAAACAGAAAACCATCGATAGGGTCGCCATCAAGCCTGGGTGGCAGGAGCGTGTAAGTGAAGGGTGCTTGCGAAAAAAGCGCCAACGCGGTGTCGATGATCACCCCCGGTGCCGGGTCATGCGTGCGCCAAGTTTGCGCCAGCGCCCGCGTTTTGGGGTGTGCGCCCACGGGCAGGGCGAGGGCTGCAGCACGCTCATCGGCGGAGATTTCCAACAAGGAATAATCGGTTGCCGATTCCACGGTATAGCGTAAGCGCCGTTTGACCGACTGTGCCGCCATGAGCTCGCGGGCGCGACCGAGGTGGCCATCCGCGCTGGTGTAGACCAGTGCATCCAGGGCTGGCAGCCAGTGCTCCCCGTGCGCCTCTAACCAGATGTCATAGCGATAGCGGGTCCCTTGGGCAATGAGGGCGGGCGGCTGCTGCTGCTGCGCTAACGGCCCGGCGCGCCAAGTCCGACCATCGGTTTGCCACAGCACCGGTCCGCGCCAGTACAAATAGCGAGCCCGCGGCTGGACGCCCTTGAAGTCCACTCTAAACGCCACTTCATCGGAGGTGCCCAGGCGGGCAATCCGTCCGATGGTCATTTCATTGGACAATCCCGTAGTGGCCTCCAGGGAGTCTGTCGGCACCCCCCAAAGCGGTCCCGGTAACCGCGGGAAAAGGACAAAAAAAACGACCATCAACGGCATGCTTTCCGCCACCATGCGCGCCGCGAGCCACCCGCAGGCTGTTCCGGACACGCTGGGCGGCGCATTCGCGCGTGCCAGTGCGGCGGTGGTGAGAATAGTCACCCCGAGCAGATACAGGGCGGTGGGGATCGCCTGCGAAAAAAAGAAGTTGGTGGCGACCAAAAAATACGTCAGCAGGCAGGTGAGGTAGAAATCCCGCGGGGTGCGCAGTTCCACCAGCTTTAAGCCCAGTAACGTGGTGAGCAGGGCCACGCCCGCGTCCCGCCCTAGCTGGCCTTGGTAGTGGCGATAAATGAGCGCAAAGGTGAGCGCCGCCACGCCCTGCAGCAGCCACCACAGCACGCGGTGGGCGGCATCCGGCAACGCCACCCAGCCGTAGGCGCCCAGCATTCTCCAGCTAGCAAACGCGACAAAACACGCCGGCAGCACCACCGGCAGACGTGCGGCGTGCGGCGCAACGGCCAGCGTTACAGCAGCCACGACCCACCATAATTCTGCGCGGCTGAGCGAGCGGCTGGCGTTCATGCGGGGAGCAACGCCAGCGCTTGCAGCACCCGTTCGCGCTGGCTAGGGCCGCAGTCTGGCGCGAGTTTGAGGCCGGCAATCTCTAGTCCATAGCGTTGGCCGGCAAGCTCGGCCTGCAGGGTCCAGCGGGCCAACTGGGAGATTCGCGCTTCCGCGTCGCCTAAGCTTGCTGTGTCGCGCCAGCGCAACCAGCAATCCCCACGACCTCCGCCGGCCATCTTTTTCACCAGCAGGTCCTCGCTGCGCGCCGAAGCTTTCCAGTGGACGCTCCGTAGCGAATCTCCGGCAACGTAGCCGCGGAGTTCGGCAAAGTCGTCCATGCCCGCGCCCGTACTGCCCAGTGCGTTGCTATCGAGGAGGTCAGCACCCGGCAAGGGCAGCGCGCCGCCTGGGACGGGATAGACCAAACAGCGCAACTCGGGTCGAAAATAGGCCCAGCTGTAAAACAAGCCCAGCGGATAGCGACTCGAAATTTCTACCCGCCCGAGCACCAGCCAGCCGCGTTGGTGGGTGGGCACCTGCAGCGTCACGGGGGCCGCCCCGGTGTCGATAACCGCGCATTCGCCGTGGCCGTCGGTCTTTGGGCGCCACCACCAGAGGGCCTTTTTAGGCTGCAGCCGACGCAGGGCAAAACTGTAGCGGGCGCGGCGTTGGGTATCGTGCAGGGTTAATTCGAAGCTCGCCGGCTGGCCCGCGTAGACCGGCTGGGCGACCCGCGTTTCCAAGGACAAGCCGGCCAGATTGCGCCAGGTGCGCAGCATCGTGGAGAAACTGACAGCGAGCAGGAGAAAACACAAAACAAAAGCGAGCGCGTTGTCGTAATTGGTGGCGCCAATGAGCACCAGTCCGATCACCCCAAACAGCAACAGGCCGGGGCGCGAGGGAAAAATGTAAACCCGGCGGCGGTCCAGCACATCCAGCGGCGGCGGCACGTCTTGCGGGCTCAGGGCACGGGCACTTCACGCAAGAGGGTTGCCACGACACTCGCGGGTGACCCGACGTCATTGCGCAGTTGCAGGCGATGCCCCACCACTTCCAGGAGCACGGCTTTGAGGTCTTCTGGCACCACATGCCCACGCCCCTGCAGCAGCGCCCATGCCCGCGCGGCGCTCTGTAGGGCAAGGCCGGCGCGCGGCGACAACCCATGGCTGAGCGCGGGCAGTTCGCGAGTCCGTGCGAGCAGGTTCTGGAGATAGTCCAGCCACGGGTCGGAGACGTGCACCGTGGCCACGCTGGCCTGCAATTGCTGGAGAGACTCCACGTTGAGCACGGGGGCCAATCCACTCAGCAGTTCACGCCGGTCGCGCCCCCTCAGTAGTTCGCGTTCCGCGCCGCGCGCCGGGTAGCCCAGCGACACCCGCATCAAGAAACGATCCAGCTGCGATTCAGGCAGTGGGTAAGTACCCACTTGCTCTAGAGGGTTCTGGGTTGCGATGACAAAGAATGGCGAGGGCAGTGCCAGAGTGCGCCCCTCCACGCTGACCTGTCGCTCCTCCATCGCCTCTAGCAGGGCACTTTGCGCACGCGGCGTGGCGCGGTTGATTTCGTCTGCCAACAGGATTTGAGTGAATACCGGCCCTTCATGAAAATGAAATGACCCGTCGCGGCGGTCGTAGACCGACACCCCGATGACGTCTGCCGGCAGCAGATCGCTGGTGCACTGGAGGCGCTGATACGACAGTCCCAGCAAGCGCGCCAGCGCGAGTGCCAAGGTGGTTTTACCGACCCCCGGCAGGTCTTCTAGCAAGAGATGGCCACCCGCAACCAGACACGTCAGTGCGAGTTGGATGGCGTGAGTTTTGCCCACCAACACCTGACCCACGGCCTCGATCAGTGATTGCATTTGGTCGCGGGCATCAGCGGGAGATAAGGCTGTCATGGGCATCGACTTAGGGTTGTTGGGCGCAGGTTGGGGTGACCCATGGCGTTCAATCGCCAGCGAGTGTCATTTGGGCGAGTAACAACGAGCCGCAGTGCACGCTGCCGCGCCGTTCCAGATCATTGCCGCTGGCCACCAGTGTGCGGAACATGTCGCGCAAATTACCGGCAATGGTGATTTCTTCCACCGGGAAACAAATCTCACCGCGCTCCACCCAGAAGCCGCTGGCGCCCCGCGAATAGTCGCCGGTCAGCAGGTTGACGCCAAAGCCCATGAGATCCGTGACCAGCAGGCCGGTGTCCATCTGCCGCAACAGGGCCGCCAGATCCTGCCCTTGATCGCTCACCCGCAGGTTATGCACGCCCCCCGCGTGGCCAGTGGGCGCTAAGCCTAAACGGCGCGCCGAGTAGCCATCTAGCACATAGCCATTGAGCACGCCGGCGGCCACCAAGGGGCGGGCGCGGGTGCTCCCCCCTTCGCTGTCAAACGGCGCGCTGCCCAGCCCACGCGGCACGTGTGGCTGCTCATCAATAGACAAAAAGTCCGGAAAAATTTGGGTGCCCGCCGCCCCGCGCAAAAAGCTCGCCTCGCGATAAAGATTACCCCCAGACACTGCCGCAACCAGTTGGCCGATGAGACCCGTGGCGATGCGGTTTTCGAAAATCACCGGCGCCTTGCGGGTGGTTATCTTGCGCGCACCCAATTTGGCGATGGCGCGTTGGGTGGCGAGGCGACCGATATCCGCCGGCGCCTCTAGTGCGGCCGCATGACGCGCCGTGGTGAACCAATAGCCGCGCTGCATCGCACCGGCGCGCGCGCCCACCACGGTGCAGCTCAACCCATGGCGGGTGGCGCGGTAGGCGCCACGAAAACCTTGGCTGTCGGCGTAAGCCCGCAGCCCCGCATAGCGACTCACCGCCGCTTCATCTACCTGCTGCACTTCTGCATGCGCATCACGGGCGGCCGCTTCGGCTTCCAGCGCCAGTTCGATGGCGTCGGCGGCCTCTAGCGACCACGGGTGGTCGAGGTCGAGATCGGGATATTCCAGGGCGAGTGTCGCGGGGTCGACCAGCCCGGCGTACGGGTCTGGCTCGGCCGCTGCGGCGATGCGCACGGCGGCGTTTACGGTGTCTTCTACCGCTGCGCGTGCGAAGTCGGTGGTGGTGGCGCTGCCTTTGCGCAGCCCTTGATACACGGTCACGGACAGCGTTTTGTCCCGTTGCTGTTCAAGTACTTCCACCTCGCCGTTGCGCACGGCGATCGACAAGCCATTGCCGGCGCTGACAGATACAGCTGCTTGGCAGCCTGCGCGCCGGGCGGCCGCGATGGCGAGGGCGGCGACGTCTAGCGCGTAGTCGTTGGAGATGAGTGGCTGATCCATGGCGTGGCCGCTTTCCAAATAGGGGCCTGCAGTGTAGCTGATGCGGTCGCTTTGCCGTGCGCATGGCGAGGGCAGGCTGGCACTGGGTTAGAATCGGCTGATGGAACACACTGATATTCTCGGACCGCTCAATGCGGCCCAACGCGCGGCGGTCGCCAGCGTAGCCCCCCACACCCTCGTGCTGGCCGGTGCCGGCAGCGGCAAAACGCGGGTGCTGGTGCACCGCATTGCTTACTGTCTGGAGAACGGCTTGGCGGCCCCTTCGGGGATTCTGGCGGTAACTTTCACCAACAAGGCGGCGGCGGAAATGCGCGGGCGTATTGAGTCACTGCTGGGGCGGCCCACCAGCGGGATGTGGGTCGGTACTTTTCACAACATCGCACACCGCTTGCTGCGCGCCCACTGGCGGGAAGCGCAACTGCCCGAGCAGTTTCAGATCATGGACAACGACGACCAGCACAAGCTGGTGCGACGCATTATCCGTGGCCTGAATCTCGACGACAGCCAGTGGCTGCCCAAGGAATCTCAGTGGTTCATCAACGGCCGCAAAGACGAAGGTGAGCGGCCCGCGCACATCGATACGGCGGGCGACTCGACGCTGGCCACCATGGTCGACATTTACCGTGCTTACGAAGAAACCTGCCAGCGCACGGGCTTGGTAGATTTCGCCGAACTTTTGCTGCGCGCCTATGAACTCGTGCGCGACACCCCCGGCCTACTGCGCCACTATCAGCAGCGTTTCCAGCAAGTGCTGGTGGACGAATTTCAAGACACCAACGCCATTCAATACGCGTGGCTGAAGCTCGTGGCTGGCGAACGCGCCAACGTGTTTGCGGTGGGCGACGACGACCAATCTATTTATAGCTGGCGTGGCGCACGCGTCGCGAATATGCAGCAGTTTCGCCAAGACTATCCGCGTCACGAAATCGTGCGACTGGAACAAAATTATCGCTCCACCGGGAGCATTCTAGAGGCCGCCAATGCGCTCATTGGCAACAACACCGCCCGCTTGGGCAAGAAGCTCTGGACTGCCGGCGAGCGTGGCGATCTCATCCGTTTGTATGCCGCGTTCAACGACCTAGAAGAAGCCCGTTACTGCGTGGAGCGGCTGCGCGACTGGCACGCGCAGGGTGGTCGTTATGACGAAAGCGCCCTGCTTTATCGCACTAGCGCGCAATCTCGCGTCTTGGAAGACGCGCTCCGGCAGGCGGAAATTCCCTACCGCGTGCATGGTGGGTTTAAGTTTTACGAGCGCGCCGAAATTCGTGACGCCCTGGGGTATCTGCGTTTGGCGAATCATCGCGGCGACGACCCCGCCTTCGAACGGGTTGTGAATACCCCGGTGCGCGGCATTGGTAATAAGACCCTCGAAGACTTGCGGCAGACCGCCCGTCTGGAGCGCATCAGCCTGTGGGAAGCCGCGCAACGCCTGATTACCAACCGCGAACTCAGCGCCCGCGCGGCGGGTGCTCTGGGGAATTTTTTGCGGCTCATCGATGAGCTGGCAGCGGCCTTGGAAGGGCGCGCGCTCGGGTCGGTGATCGAGTTGGTGGTGGCCCGCAGTGGACTGGTTGATCACTACCGCAAGGAGAAAGGCGAGCGGGGTCTCGACCGCATCGAAAACCTGGAAGAACTCGTGAGTGCTGCGCGGGATTTCAAACCCACACAAGAGGATGAAGAACTGCCGTTGGTGTCGGCGTTTCTCAGCCACGCCGCGCTGGAATCTGGCGAAGGGCAGGCGGCGGCGTTTGAAGACAGCGTGCAACTGATGACTTTGCACTCGGCGAAAGGGCTGGAATTCGGCAACGTTTTTCTGGTGGGTTTGGAAGAAGGGCTGTTCCCGCATCAGCGCTCGGTGAGCGATCCGGCCCAGCTCGAAGAAGAGCGGCGGCTGTGTTATGTGGGGATTACCCGCGCCATGCGTCAGCTCACCTTCACGTATGCAGAATCCCGTCGT
>CAMAXW010000028.1 GCA_945862315.1 Klebsiella pneumoniae | reverse complement strand
CCACTTTTGCCTATTTATTGGTCCTCCTCAACGCCTGCGGCTATGCGCCCAGAGCCGTGGCTGGCGTTGCATTCGCGGGGTCGGTGCCGCCAGACGGCTTTATCTGAGAGCCAACGAATAGCGGTGTCGACTCATTAGGTATCGTCATTGCCAACCCCGTGGCTGGGTTCTGCGTGGGGCAGTTAACTGCCGGTGAGACTGCGGCCTAGGGCAGCGTCAGCGGATCTGGAATCGGGTCTCATCAGGCTGCTGATCGGGCGCTGGCTGACATCGCTGACCTGGGCATGTTTTTTTCGCAACCGTCTTTGTCAATTCTTGAATTTCCTTATTTTTGTGTCAGGCAGGGATGAGATGCCAGTCTGTCTGTAGCGCTGTGTCTTGCGCAGCGATTGACTATTGAGATGCCTGTCCCTCAATCAGTTGTCCCTCAATCAGTTGATGCCTGTCCTTCAATGAGTTGCTCAATCAGTTGATGCCTGCCCTTCAATGAGTTTCAACCACCCAACTCGACGGCACCCCAAAGGCTCGTTATTCTGCCTCTACACCAAGTAAGGGAGCAGCGTGTGATGCAGACTCGGATGGTCAATAAGCAGTGGTCTGAGAAATACCCCAACGTGGGCACGGGTCCTGTATCAACAGAGCCCTGCATATCCCCCGAGTATTTCGAACGCGAGCGAGAACTCATTTTCCGGCGCCACTGGATTAACCTCGGCAGGGTCGAAGAAATCCCGGGTGCCGGTGACTACCTAGTGCGCGAGCTCGCGGTTTGCAAAGTTTCTGTGCTCGTCGTGCGTGGTCGGGACCACCAAGTCCGTGCGTTCTATAACGTCTGCCCGCATCGCGGCAACCTCTTGGTCATGGACGATAAAGGCCGCTGCCCTGGTCGTTTCGGCTGCAATTTCCACAGCTGGGCGTTTACGCCGGAAGGGGATTTGGCATTCATCCCTGACGAAGATAATTTTTTTGCGCTCGACAAAAGCAAGCTCGGGCTGACCCCCATTCATTGTGATATCTGGGAAGGGTTCATCTTTATTAATCTCTCACCGCAACCCGCTGAAACATTGCGCCAATTCTTAGGCGGCGTGGCCACTCAGCTGGACGGCGCACCGTTCGGCGAGATGAAACTGCTGAAGACTTATAAGGTTGAAGAAAAAGCAAACTGGAAAACCGGACTCGACGCGCAGAACGAGCTCTACCATCTGCCGTTCCAGCACCGTTTTACTATCGGAGATTCGTTTTTGCTGAAGGACAACAAGTACTGTCGCTTCTCGAACGTCAATCTCTACAACTATCACAGTGTCTGGTCTTGCGAGTACAACCCTGAGCATCGGGCACTGCCTACCGAAGCGCTACTGAACCGCATGGATCGTGCGCTCACAAACGTGCGGTTTACGCAGCGCCTTGGCGATTTTGATTGGTATCTCATCTTCCCAAACATGGCGCTACTGTTATTCACGGGGCCATCGGGTGATTTTTTCATGACCTATAATTTCTGGCCGATCGCGGTAGATCGGTGCATTTGGGAGATGCGCTATCACTTCCCTGCGGCCGAGAACGTTGGTCAACGCCTCGCCCAGGAGTGGACCATCGGACGTCTGCGCGACACCCTAATGGAAGACGCCTTCCAGCACGAAAAAATTCAACAAGGGCTTGCCTCACGAGCTCGCTCGGAGATGGTGATGCAGGATGAAGAAATTACCATCAGACATTTTCACGAGGTGATCGAGCGGGAGATGTCCCGTCTATGAGCAAGCAAATCTTACCCGCACCCTTCCGTTCTTTAGAACCCTACCAAGCATGGTCGTTGCCGACCGAGCGTGAACGGATCGCCAAGCGCATTGCGACCCCGATGGCGGACATCATTGAGTTTCACGGCGAGATGTCTAAGCAGCTCGAGGACATCATCGTTTATCTCAATCAGTACCCTTACGCCAAGATGCCAGCAGATGCCCAGAACTTATGCAACTTGGCATTATCGCTGGTAGAGATCTCTAATCTGGTTGAAATGTATAAAAATCCCGCACTCCTTAATATGATCGACGCCGAAAGATTTGTCCCCTACGAATAGTCAATCCCGTTAACAATTTCAGATCTGAGGTGTCCAGCGTGACTCATTCTATGACGGGAAAAACGGCGTTAGTCACCGGCGGTGGATCCGGCATTGGGCGGGCGACGGCGCTCGCTTTCGCACAGGCTGGGGCTAATGTTGTGGTGGCTGATGTTGATCGCACGGGCGGGGAAGAAACCGTGAATCTGATGGAAGGCCTGGTCGGTTCCGGATTTTTCGTATTAGCCGATGTGTCGAATAGCAACGAAGTGGATGCGCTGGTGAAAGCGATCGTCGCTAAATTTGGACGGCTAGATTGCGCATTCAATAACGCCGGCATTCAAGGCGACCTGAGCCCAACCGCGCAATGCTCAGAGGAAAACTGGGACCGTATCATCGGGGCCAATCTCAAAGGGGTTTGGTTGTGCCTGAAATACGAAATAGCGCAGATGTTAAAACAGGGCGGCGGTGCAATCGTCAACAACGCCTCAAATTTTGGTCTGGTGGGATCAAAAGGCATGCCGGCCTATTCGGCAGCTAAGCACGGGGTGGTCGGTCTCACTAAAACTGCGGCTATCGAGTACGCGCAATCCGGCATTCGCATTAACGCCGTGTGTCCAGGGCCGGTACAAACGCCCTTGGTCGACAAAATTATCGCGCTGCAGCCTGAAATCGTGGCTGCCATCACGGAGCGTGAGCCCATCGGTCGAATGGGACAACCCAACGAGATCGCCAGTGCGGTTTTGTGGCTGTGTTCAGACCAAGCAAGTTTTGTGGTGGGTTCGATATTATCGGTCGATGGCGGCTACGTGGCGCAGTAGTCGCAACCAAAAGGAGAGTTTCATGATTGTACAAATGGCGGCGGAAAATAATGCTTATTTCATCATCACGATGGATCAGCACACCGCACTGGCGGCGCAGTTTGCTGAGCATTTCGGCAACGCATTGTTTGAGCCTATTGCCCCCCGGGCGCAGGTGCTCCACGTGGTCGCCAATCACGATGCTGGCTGGAAGGCTTTGGATCAGACGGCCTTACGTGACCCGGCAACCGGGCTGCCGTACAACCTCGTGCAAACGCCGTTCGCACAGCTGGTGGTCACCAGCAAAGCGTCTCCAGATTTCAACGGCGCTACCCATCCGTATTGCGAACTATTGTCGAGTATGCACAGCTGGGGCCTGTACAACGGCCGCTACGGCATGTCCGATAAGGTTCTTCTTAATAATCTTGCAGACAATAACCGGGTAGTAGCTGACCACATGCTAAGCGGCGAGTTGGCACGGCAGGACCAACTTAAAGCCGCGCTAAAAGCAGATTCGGAAACTGCCGCGTGGATAGAAGAAGCGCATCTGTTTCAGAATTATAAGCAGCTGCAGTTTTTCGATACGTTGGCCTTGTATTTCAACTGTGTGCCCGAAGGGGCGCGGCTAGAAAGTTGCTTCTCGCATATTCCGCTGAGTGCTACCGAGGATACCGAGGTCACCATTAAACCGGTCGCAGCCGGTGTCTATGCCTTGAGCCCTTACCCATTTGACTGCGACGCCCTTGAGATGAGCTTTGAGGGCCGCTATTTATCGCCAGTATCTGCTGGTGAGCATGTTCGTGAGGCGTTGGAGCACGCAGTGACCCAGCGCCAAGTTATCCATCTCGTGGCGGGCGACTGAAACCGGCGCCGCTCTGGCGTTTACGTTCAAGCTGCATTTTCACGCAGCCATCGTGACAGCGCGGCTTGGGCGTTAACGTCTTTTTAGGCGCAGTAAAGTCCGGCAACGGCGCGTGTTTACGCGCTGGCTGCCGCCGGTGCTGCTTCGCGTCTGATTAAGCGAATGGGAAAACGTTTCAATCCGCCCACAAAATTAGCTTGGGTCCTTTCGGGTTTGCCGAGAACTTCAAATCCGGAATAGCGCGCGAGCAACTCCTCTAATGCCACGCGTAGCTCCAGTTTTGCGAGGGGGCCGCCCAAACAAGTATGTGGGCCGAAGCCAAACCCGAGATGCGGGTTGGGCGATCGTGTGACGTCGAACTCGTTCGCGCGGGGAAACACGGCATCGTCGCGATTGGCTGAGGCGAGCCAGATAACGACCTGCTCGCCGGCCTTAATGCGTTGTGTCCCGATTTCAGTATCGGCGGTCGCCACGCGCATCAGCGTAATGACCGGGTTTGACCAGCGCACCATCTCCTCCACCGCTTTGCGGATAAGTTTCGGATCCTCGCGCAGCATTTCCATTTGCGCCGGGTGTTGTAGCAGGGCTAATAGGCCGCCCGAAAATGAGTTCCGCGTGGTTTCGAATCCAGCCAGAATCATCAAGGTACCGTTTTGGATGATCTCCGATTCGGTGAGTACTGCACCATCGATCGAGCCGGTGGCCAGCGTACTTAACGCATCGTTGTAGGGACAGGTACGGCGGGGCATCGCCAAATCCCGCACACAATTTCGGATCCCTTCGATGCCCGCGGCCGAAGTGGCTGCCGCATCGCCGCTGCTGTATTCCGGATCAGACGCCGTGAGAGCCATTTTTCCCCAAGCTAGTAGGTCGCTACAGCGTTCTTGAGGGAGCCCCAGAATATCCGCGATGATCGTCATCGGAATTTTTGCCGCCAAGTCATCTACCAAGTCAATCACACCGTCTGTCGGCAACGCATCAAAAATATTCCGGATCAACTGCGTCTTGGCAGCAGTTGTCTCAATTAACGCGTTGGGCATAAACGGCGCCGAAACCAGGCTACGGAACTTCCCGTGTCGAGGGGGATCGATAGCGATGAGCATTTCGCCCGGACCAAACGCATTTCGGTTCGCCTCCCGGAGCGCCTCGTCCATGATGGGCATGACACCGTCCACTTCCGAACGGAACAAGTTTCCTTCGTGCAGTACGCGCTTTACATCGGCGTGTTTGAAGACAGACCAGAACTGCGCGCCATTTTTACCGGTGGTCCAATAAACCGGATGCTCGGCGCGCATTTTGGCCAGCAATTCGTAAAAGCTGTCGTCCCGAAAGGTCGCGGAATTGGTGAGTTTCTCGTCCAGATTGTCTTTTGACATCAGTACTTTCTCCCCGCAGTTGTTTTTGGCCTTACACCTCAGTCTCGAGTCTCCAGTCGCCGGCTTTGCTGGAGAAATAGTCCAGCTACTTTTTTCGAAGATTTTCCGTGAGGCGATTGGGAAACGTTGCCGCGCCAGATGCGGGGGGGCCAGATGCGGGGACACCCACCGCCCCTTAGGCAGATGCGGGGACACCCACCGCCCCTCATGCGGTAGCGGGGCAGATGCGGGGACACCCACCGATCCTCATGCGGTAGAGCCCGGATTCGCGCCAGATGCGGGGACACCCACCGGCGGCGCGCGGATTCCGCACCGGGGATCCCGGGACCACAGGGGATCCCGGGACAGCCATTGATCATCAGGGGATCCCGGGACAGCCATTGATCATCATTTGGGCGCGAGATGGCAGGACACCCATTATCTTTATTCATAAACCTAGTTTGACGGAGCCACGCTCCACTGGTCCCCATCATGACCGTTCGTGGTGGCTGTCCCGTTAGCTGTTAGCGCTGCCGTCCCGAACGATGCCTGTCCAGTTAGGCCTTATTCCCTTAGGCCGATGATTCGAACGATGCCTGTCCCGTTAGGCCATGCCGTCCCGTTAGGCCTTGTGATTCGAACGATGCCTGATTCGAACGATGCCTGTCCCGTTAGGCCTCGTTAGGCCTCGGCTGTTGGCGCGGCCGTCCCGAACGATGCCTGTCCCGTTAGGCCCGAACGATGCCTGTCCCGTTAGGCCGCCCCGTCCCGTTAGGCCGCCCGCCGAACGATGCCTGTCCCGTTAGGCCGCGTTAGGCCGGTTACGTTAGGCCGGTTAGGCCGCCCGCCGAACGATGCCTGTCCCGTTAGGCCGTCCCGAACGATGCCTGTCCCGTTAGGCCGATGTCCCGTTAGGCCGTTAGTTGGGCTTTGGGCTATGGCGATCGGCCCTTTCGCAGTGTCGCGATGTCGCTAACAGGAACGTTTGATAGCAACGTGCCAGAGCCGGGTTCGCTGGCGCTGTTGTTGGTGGGCCTCGCCGCCATTTACCGCCGCAAAACGGCGTAGCCCAGACAGTTTGGGGGCAGATGGGGTCGCACGTGACCGCCATCTGCCTGCAGAGCCGTATGCACGAGCGCGTTCACGGTTGCGCAATCAAGGCGAATCTGGCGCGGGGCGCCCACCGCACGCGCGGTCCACGCGGGCATCTTCGCCGGCTCGCGGCACGGCCCGCGGGTTCAGTGCTTTTAATCGACTCACGGTTGCGCCGCCCAATTCTCCAGAAACGAATGGGCGGTCCTAATGGGCTGGGTCTGAATTTTTTGCATTAACGCATGGGTGGTCGTGCGGATCGCATACCGAGCGTGCAGATCGCACTGCATTCTCTTAAACAGCTGCGCGGTGGTCATGGCATCGGCGAGCGCCCGATGGGCCCGCCCTTGGTCGGGTAAATTAAGCCACGTCCGCAGTGTGTCCAGCTTGTAATTGGGGGCGGTGGGATACATCCGCCTCGCCACGCGCAAGGTGCAAACGAAGCCGTGATCCGGGCTGAGTGCTAGGCGTGAGAGTTCCGTGCACCAAAAACGTTTATCAAACGAGGCGTTGTGCGCCAAGATTGCCCGGCTCCCCACAAATCGGGCGGCCACCCGCATCACTTGCTCAATTCTCGGTGCCGCTGCCACCATGGAATTAGAGATGCCGGTGAGCTGTTCCACCGCAAAGGGAATCAGGCGGTGCGGGTTCATTAAACTTTGGAACTGATCAACCACCAAACCGTTACGCACAATCACAATGGCAATTTCGGTAGGGCGATCAGATCCGACAATCAGACCCGTGGTCTCAAAATCCAAAATCGCTATTTCTTCTAGGTCACTGCTCAAAGATGTTGCCTTTTCTCACGACGCTTAACGGCCCCAGCGCGGGTTCACCTCGGTGCTCTTCAACAAGCCGTGCCAACTGGGTAGGCCTTGGCGGCGGTTAGCACGTGGCGGCTAATGAGCCATTGCCTCGCAGAGGGGCGTAACCGCAGCCTGCGCCTCGGCACCCTGCCAAGGCGCCATCGAGGGCCACTTTCAAAGCCTGCGATTTACCAACTCGGCCTCTCGCGTGCCAGTATTACCTGCCGACACCTGCAAGGATAATTTTCGAATGCATTCCACGACAAAAAAACCCGTCTGTCTCGTGTTAGGTGCGGGTGCCGGTATTGGCAGCCACGTGGCGCAGCGTTTTGCCCGCGAGGGCTATCACGCTTGTTTGGCCAGGCGCAGCGACCGTCCAGGGTTGGACCGTCACCTCGCTGAAATAGCGGATGAGGGTGGTTCTGCGAGTGGTTTTATTCTCAACGCCATCGAGGAGAACAGCATCGAGGATTTGGTGGCGACCATCGAGGCGCAGAGCGGCCCCATTGATGTGGCGGTTTATAATTTGGGTGCCCAAATCGGCGACCGCGCGCTCGCTGATACCTCGCTCAAGGCCTTCGAAGTAGGCTGGCGGCTAGCGACTTTTGGCCTTTTCCGTCTCGCCAGCGCGCTCTTTCCGCTGATGACGGCACGCGGCCGGGGCACGCTGCTGGTGACGTCTGCGACGGCGGCTATGCGTGGTAACGCCGGCCAGCATTCGCATGCCTCAGCGATGGGCGGCCGCCGCATGTTGTGCCAGACGCTGAATGCTCAATTTTCCCCACTGGGAATCCATGTGGTGCACATCGTGATCGATGGCGCCGTCGATGCGCCCGACACGCTCGGAAAAATGCTCGGCCCGGCGCGCTACGCAGCACTACGACAAAGCAAGGGATTGGAAAAAGATGGCTTGCTGCTGCCCGCCGAGATTGCCAATACCTATTTTTATCTCGCCCAACAGCATCGTGCCGCTTGGACTCATGAACTCGATTTGCGGACATTTTCTGACCTGCCATGGTGGAACCACGCGGGTCTTACGCTGTGATCGCGCCGCACGCGGAACACCCTGACGGCGGTAAAACAGGCGTCGCGCCTGCCAGTCGCCTCCCGCTAAAAATTGGCCTCACGCCGTGGGATTTCTCCAGCCTGTCAGCGGTGTCTCTCAGTCAACAAGCGGTATTGGCAGAATCGCTAGGTTACAGCTCATTCTGGCTGCCGGAGAGTCATTTCAACTCGCACGCGATACCTGACCCCCTGCTGCTGTTGGCAGCGGTTGCGGCTAACACGCGCGAGATTCGGCTGGCGACCACCAGTTATTTACTACCGTTGCGTAATCCGTTGCTGGCTGCCGAGCAGGTGGCCGTGTTGGACAGGCTAAGCGGTGGCCGGGTTATCTTGGGTGTCGGGCGGGGTTATTCGCGCGAAACCCTCAAAGCGTTTGCTATCGATCCCGGCGTTAAGCGTGAATTATTCGAGTGGGCCTACGGGCTGATGCTAAAAGCTTGGCGGGGTGACGCGGTGTCGCTGCAAGAGGATGGTTCGGCGGCCGTGGAGGTGTGGCCGCGGCCGCTGCAACAACCTCACCCCGAGGTTTGGGTTGCGGCGTTTGGGCCCAAGGCCTTGGACCAAGCGGGACGCTTGGGTCTGCCCTATTTAGCCTCGCCGATCGAGACTTTCGACGATCTAACGCTCAATGTCGCCCGTCACGACGCAGCACTGGCGGCGGGTGGTCATGCACCCTCAACGGTGCGACCGATCATGCGCACGGTGTTCATGAGCAACTCCCCAACGACTATTCAAACCCTACGCGAACGCTTGGCCACCATCAGCCTACCGGTGGGCCTTAAGACTTCGCCGCAGGTAGACGATTGGGCCATCCTAGGCGATGCGCATTATGTGGCAGATAAAATTGCGGCCTACCGCGAAACCTTCGGCATGTCGCATCTCATCGTCACGCGCTTACGCGTAGAGGGCGTTGCAGCGAACGAATTGCAGGAGTCTGTGGTGCAGATTGCGCAGCTGGTAAACCGGATCGGGTGAGCGAGAATGGTCTCCGTCAAACGGGGCATGGTCTTGATCACGCTACTTTTAATATCGTTTCGCGGGCCGTGAAGCCTCGCAATCGCATCGTCGCGATGCAGGATTTAGGCGCGCCCGGCCGACCGCTGTCGGTACGGGTGAGGTGCCCTGTTAGACGTCGTAAAATGGCTTGGCCGCAATCAAAAATATTAGGCGGCGGTCAATTCCAAAAACGCCTCGTCAGCTAACTTAGTCACGACTCAGGCCCACGCTAGCGCATCTGGCACGGCTAAAAATCCCAATAATTTTTACCCTCGACATTTCATCAGCGGCTGGATGCGGGTGCCGAATTGCTCGATGCCCTCGACAAAATTATCGAAAGTCAGCATCACCCCCCCGGTGTTCGGTACTTCCGCCATTTCGTCGAGCATGCGCGCCACGCTTGCGTAGCTGCCAACCAAGGTACCCATATTGATGTTCACGGCACCCTCGGGTGCAGCGAGTTGCCGCACATTGGTGGTGGCGTTGTACTGGTCGACGGCGCCCTGTTCGCTGAGCCAGGCAATCGCCTCTAAATCAACTCCGGCCTGATAGGATTCCCATTTTTGCCGCGCTGCTGCGTCGGTTTCTGCGGCAATGATCATGATGAGCACGAAGATCTCAACCACGCGTCCGGTCTTAGCCGTCGCGGCGGCCAAGCGGTCGTTATTAAAGGCGAAGGCCTTGGGTGTGTTCACGCCCTTACCTAAGCAAAACGCGTAATCGCCCCATTTCGCGGAGAAGGCGAGGCCTTCATCGGAGGACCCGGCACAGATGATTTTCATCTCGCCGGCGGGCTGGGGCCGTACCCGACAGTCTTCCATTTGGTAGTAGGTGCCTTTGAAATCCGAGACCCCGGTGGCCCAGAGTTCGCGCAAAATATGCGCGTATTCGTCGAGCTTCTGGTAGCGATTGAGGAAATGTTGGTCGCCGGGCCAAAGTCCCATTTGGCTGTATTCGGGGCGCTGCCAGCCGGTGATGAGGTTCAGCCCGCAACGGCCATGACTGATGGAATCTAGGGTGTTGCACATCCGTGCGGCGAAGGCCGGCGGAATGATCAGCGTCGGGCAGGTGGCGTAAATTTTTATTTTTTCGGTGACCGCGGCCAGCGCGGCCATCAACGTGAAACTTTCCAAGCCATATTCCCAGAACTCGGTTTTGCCGCCAAAGCCGCGTAGCTTGATCATCGACAGCAGAAAATCGAGGCCGTATTGCTCGGCGCGCAGCGCGATTTCTTTGTTGAGGTCGAAGCTTGGCAGATATTGCGGCGCGTTTTCGGAAATCAGCCAGCCATTGTTGTTGATGGGTATGAATACGCCAACCTGCATGCTGTGGACTCCTGTTAGAAGTTTGTTGTTAGAGAATCTCGCCACCGCGAATTCAGTATAAAAACGACGCCCGCTACCCGAGAACCCACAAAAAACTACGCCGCCTAAGCGTTTTGATGTTTCCTGAATTGGTGCGGCGCACCACGTGGTTTTCTCACGACCGCATGCGGTCGTAGCGTGTGGGGCTAAATAGCCAATAGATGCCGCCAGCGACCAAGACCCCAGTGAACCACGCGTAGGGATAAATTGCGTCGAAGAGATCCGGCGGGCCATGGCGCATTTTCACGCTCTTCAAGAAACCCAGCACATTGGGCGCCACGCCCAGCGCCAGCGCGATCAAGGCGATTTTGTTGACGCCCGCGTAGCGTCCGTGCGGTTGGTAAAGATCCATCACGTGGAGCGTGCGCCGGCGCAGGATCCAGTAGTCCACGATCATGATGCCTGCGATGGGGCCCAGTAACGCGGAATAGCCGATGAGCCAATTGAAGATATAGACATCGGCGCTGGCCAGCAGTTTCCAGGGCATGATGAGCAGCCCAATCACGGCCGTGATGAGGCTGCCGGTCTTGAACGAGATGAGGCGCGGCGCGAGCTGCGAGAAGTCATTCGCGGGGCCGACGACATTGGCTGCGATGTTGGTGCTGATGGTGGCCACGGCGACGCCCACCAGACTCAGCAGGGCAATTGCCACCCGCATAAAAGGATCCTGGATCAACGGCGCGTCAAGGCCAGGTGGCGCGGTTGAGCTGGTGAGGTGACCGAGCACCACGATGGGATCCCACAGCGTCGTGGGATCGGTGCCTTTGAGCACTGTCTCCGACGCGCTGGTGATGACGATAGCCATCGCGCTGAAGAGCACCATCGTGGTGGGCAGCCCGATCGCTTGCCCGAGCATTTGCTGCTTCTGACCGCGGCCGTAGCGGGTGAAGTCGGGGATGTTGAGGCTCAGCGTCGCCCAGAATCCGACCATGCCGGTGAGCGATGGCACAAAGACCCGCCAGAATTCCGCATGGGTGGCAAAGGAGGATGGGCGGTCTAACATCGGGCCCAAGCCACCCGCGCGCGCGACAACCCACACGAGTAGCCAGAGCGCCAACAGCATGATGATCGGCGCCGACCAATTCTCGAACACGCGCACCGCTTGGACACCCTTGAGTACAACCACTAAGTTCATTGCCCAGAAGATCAGGAGGGTGATCAGGCTGGGAATGGCAAGATCAAAGATCTTCTCGCCGCCGCCAATGTTGGCGAACGCTGGCCACAGCGTTTCAAGAAATACCCGGACTGCTTCACCGCCAATGAAACATTGGATGCCAAACCACCCGCAAGCGACAATCGCCCGCAAAATGGCCGGAATATTCGCGCCAGTCGTACCAAAACTGCTGCGGGCGAGCACCGGAAAGGGGATGCCGTACTTCGTGCCAGGATGTGCGTTGAGCAGAATCGGAACGAGCACAATGATATTGCCGAGAAAAATCGTCAGTAGCGCTTGCCACCAATTCATCCCGAGTGTGATCAGCCCCCCCGCCAGCATGTAGGTGGGCAGACAGTGCGCCATCGCGATCCAGAGCGCGGCGAAGTTATAGGTTGTCCAGGTGCGGCGCGCCATGGGCGTAGGCGCGAGATCGGGGTTGTATAACGGACTGTTGGTCATCTCGGTCGGCAAGTCCGCGCCTGTCCCTTGGGTAGTATCCGGCTGCGTCATGGTGAGGCGTCCTCCAAAGTGACGGTTGGAACGAGTGCGCGATTTGGGTGCCAGGAGCAGGGCTTAAGTGCTAGTGGGACGGCGCGAGACGGTGGTTAATCGTTGCTGGTGCCGATCAGCAAACTAACTGGGCTTTTCGCCGGAGTCGAGCGCCGAGTGACGGCAAGGCCGTATTGTCCTGGCCGCACGGGACCCCAAAAAATCAGCCCTAGGTGCGTCTATCCGAATTTTTGAGCACTGGCAGTGCCGAGCCTAACGGACGTTTCCGCGCCACTTTAAAGACGCCCCGCGCAGCCCGGAAAATTCTGCGAATGATCGGCGTGCCAGATCCAACTCAATAAATGGATACGGATCCCGAAAGTCCCGGTGAGCAATCCCAGCCGTCCAGAAATTCCCCTAGAATTCCCCAGGTGCCAAACGGCACGTCTTAACCATCAATATTCGTCATTCGAGGTTCTATGGCACACGTGCCCGTTACGACTCGCCGCTTCGGGGTTCCGCAGCGCTTCAAGCTAGGGCTTTTTTCCTTTAATCACGATGGTGGGCTCACCCACACGCTGGCGCCCGAGCGCTGGCCTGCCACGTGGGAGAATATGTTGGAGCTAGCGCAGGCGGCCGAGGCGGCAGGTCTCGATTTTCTACTGCCGCTGGCGGGTTGGCGAGGCAGTGCTGGCGCGGCGCCCAACGATGACTGCTTTTACGAAACCTTGACTTGGGCGGCGGGCCTGCTCGCCTCAACCCGACGTATTCAGGTCTTTGCGACGGTCCATGCCCCGTTTCTCAACCCGGTGTTTGCGGCCAAACAATGCGCCACCTGCGACCAAATCGGTGCCGGCCGTTTCTGCCTGAACGTTGTGGCGGGCTATAACCAATTGGAATTCGATCAGCATGGTGTAGCGTATCTCGATCACGAATCGCGCTACGCCTATCTGGAGGAATGGCTCGTGTTGGTTAGAAGAATGTGGACGGCGCGGGCACCGTTTGATTTCAGGGGCCGGTTTTTCGACCTTAAAGGGGTGGTGAGCCTGCCCAAGCCGTACGGGGACACCCAACCCATCGTGGTCAGCGCCGGCTCCTCGCCGAGTGGGCGTACCTTCGCTTTGCGCGCGGCAGATGCTTTATTTATGCTGATTCCCAACCTCGATACGCTGGCGGGCGAACTGCTGCAGGTGCGCGCAGCGATGGCGGACCGACCGGTCCAAATCTTCGCCAGCGGGCATGTTATCTGTCGCCGCACGCAGGCCGAAACGCAGGAATATTATCGGTATCTGATTGAGGAACACGGCGACTGGCAGGCGGGCCACAACATGCGGGCCGCCTACGCCGAGATTAAATCGGTGCCTGATGCGGTGCTCGCGAGTCCTCAGTTTCTGGATCGGCTGATGACTGGCAGCGGCACGTTTCAAGTCATCGGTGATCCAGATGAGGTCGTCGCGACGTTCGCGCGGATTAGCGCGGCCGGGGTCGATGGCATGGCCATCGCACTGCCCAGCTATCTCACCGATTTGAAGGTTTTTCGTGAAGAAGTGCTGCCGCGCATGGTCGCCGTTGGGCTGCGGGTAGACGCCGAAAACGGATAGTCAGCGATACGCTGCGAGATCTGATCGCATGGGTTTTGAGGCGGGCAAAACACCCACATGGTCTGGGTGACATCCGCTAGCGCGGCGGCACCTTACCCCGGCCTGCGCACCGGTTCGCCCCACCGCCATGCGCTCCGCATAGCGAGTGCCGTTCAGCTTTTTCGGATGACCAGCTCAAGGCGGTTGCGGCCGTCTAACGCCCCATAAGTGATGTTTTCGGAATAGCCGCGTACCAGCGCTACCGCCAAGTCATCGTCTTCTGGCCCCACAGCCAGAGGGTCGCCACTGGCCGCATCGGCCTCCAGGGCTAACACCAGTTCGCCAGTTTTTTCCGAAACCGAAACTTCGAGATCGATGGCCCAGTGGTTTAGCCGTGGTCGCTGTATCTGCAGTAATTCTTCTACCACGAGCAAAAGATTATGGCGTGCGCTGCGCGCCAGCTGTTGCCTGTCGCAGAAGATTTCAAGGTCGGCATTCAGCGCATAGAGATCAAAATCTGCAGATTCCAAGCGCCGATTAAAACTCCGAATACGGTAAACAAACGCCCGCGTTTTAGCCTTCTGGGGATGCTCAAAAATCTGCTCTGGCGTGCCTTCTTCGTAAATGGTGCCCTCGTCCATGTAAAACACCCGGTTTGACACGTCGCGCGCGAAATCCATTTCGTGGGTCACGATGACCATCGTCATGCCATCCTTCGCCAGCCGTCTAATCACGGCCAGCACCTCGCTGACCATCGTGGGGTCGAGGGCTGAGGTCGGTTCATCGAATAAGATAATCTCCGGCTCCATCGCCAGGCAGCGCGCGATCGCCACGCGCTGCTTTTGGCCGCCGGAGAGTTCGTCGGGAAAGTGCCGCGCTTTTTCGCCCAAACCCACCATTCGCAGCAGCTCGTGCGCTTTTTCTTCGGCGGTCTTCTTGGCCACTTTGCGCAGTTTAATGGGCGCTAAAGTCAGATTGTCCAAAACGGAGAGGTGTTCAAAAAGATTAAACGATTGGAACACCATGTTCATTTTTTGGCGAATCTTGGCGAGTTCGGCGCCGCGCTGGAGGACATCGATACCGCCAATAGCAATGGCGCCGCTGGTGGGTTGGTCGAGGAGGTTTAGGCAGCGCAGAAAGGTGCTCTTACCGGTGCCAGATGGGCCGATGATCGAGACCACCTCGCCTTTTCTAATCTGCGCGTTTAGCTGGTTAAGCACCACGACGTCGCCAAATTTTTTGGTGAGGTTTTGGACCTGAATCATCGGACGCTCTCCTGTCGACGTCGGTATTTGGGGTCCAGTGCACGCTCCAGATATTCCAGCGCCTGCACCAGTACCCACGCGATGAACAGATACAGCACTGCCACCATCACCAGCGGAAAAAACGCGTCAAAAGTACGGCTGCGAATAATATCGCTCGCCTTCGTTAAGTCTTCCACCGCGATGTAACCAACGATGGAGGTCATCTTGACCATCGAGATAAATTCCCCACGGTAGACCGGCAAAATACGTGTCAGCATCTGCGGAAAAATGATGTGGCGGAAGATGGCCACTTGGCTGAAGCCCATCGCCCTACCAGCTTCGGTTTGCCCTTTATCTACTCCTTCGATGCCGGTGCGGAATATCTCTGACACATAAGCCGCGAAATTCAGGCCAAAGGCAATCACCGCGACCAGCAATGGGCTGATATTCACCGAGGCAAAGACCACGTAAAAAATAAGCATGAGCAGGACCACCACTGGCGTGCCGCGCAGTAAGCCGATGTACAAGCGCGCCGGCACCTCTAGCAACGCGCGGGGTGACATGCGCATAAAACAGACGAGGCCGCCGAGTGCGGTGCCAAAGAGTGTCGCCAGAATAGAAATTATTACGGTGGATTGCAGACCGTTCCACAATAAGAGATAGCGTTTTTCTCGAATAATGTTGTTGTGAAAGCTGGCGGCTAAGCGCGCCATGAACCCTTCCGGTGCCGGTTCATCCGCGCTGGCGGCGGCCGCAGCAGGCGGTGAAATGCGGGTAAAAATAACGGAGTCTTGCGTAAAGTAGGGTTCTGAAAAATCAATTTTCTGCTGGCGCTCAGGCGTAATAAACATATCGGCGATGATGACGTCGACCTTGCCGCTGACGAGCGCCGCGATGAGGCTGCCAAATTCTTGATCAGACAACCGGAGTTCCCGACCGAGGTGCGCCGCGAAACGTGTTGCCAGTTCAATGTCAAAGCCTGCTAACTCATTATTTTGCACCGCGCTAAAGGGAAACCCGCCGCTGGAGACGCCCACCGTCAGCGTGCCGTTGGTCGGCCCCTGAGGCAGATCCGGCATCTTAGTGCTGCGCTGGGTCATCCAGCGCGCCACCATGTCGGCGTAAACGCCATTGGCACGAATGCTCGCTAAAAACTCGTTAAACGCGGTGCGCAAATCCCCCTGGCTTTTGGCAAAGCCTGCGGCAACTGGCGAGGTGAAGATGGGTTTCCCCAATGGCGCGAGCTCTGCGTGGCTATGCATGACCTCCGCCAGGGTGTCGATATCGCTCAAGCCCACGTCCACTTTGCCAGCGCTCACGGCGAGCGCCAGGTCTTGAAACTTGGGGTATTGCACGACCGTCGCTTTGGGGAAGTGCGCGATGGCATAGAGGTCGTAGACCGTGCCCAATTGCGTGCCCACGCGCTGGCCAGCGAAGTCGGGAGCGCTAGCGGTGCTGGGCGGCGGGGTCGGTGCCACGCTAGGCGCTGGCGGCGCGGCGGCGAGCGCGGGGGGCGCGGGGGGCGCGTTAACTAGGGATCCGGGGGCTGCACGGACGAGCATCATTTGGGCGTTTTGAAAATAAGAAACAGAAAAATCTACTGACTTACTCCGCTCGGGGGTGGCTGTCATGCCTGAGACGATGAGATCGATTCTGCGCGCTTGTAGCGCGGGGATCAGCGCCATGAATTTCAGATCAACAAAAGTGACTGGTCGACCTAATCTAGCCCCAATGCGGCGGGCTAATTCCCCATCATGCCCAGTGACCTGCCCATCCTGAATGAAACTCAAAGGCTCGCGCGTGGCCGCCACACCCACTCTCAGCGGGCTTCCGCTCGTCGCTTCGGGAATGTCTACCACCGCGTAGGGGGCCGGATCTTGCTTGACCCAACGGGCCCGCATTTGGGCGAGTGTGCCGTCGGCCTGGAGGTCGCTAATGAGCTGATTGACCGCTTGGAGGAGCGCCGCATCGCCTTTATGTACCGCAACAGAGGTGTCTTCTTGGTCGAGTGTCTGAGGTAATACGCGCAGATCTGGGTGCTTTTTCACTACCTGAAAAAGAGTCGGAAAGGTTGACACGACCGCGTCGAGATGGCTGGCCTTAATCGCCGCAACGGCATCCATGATGTCGTCGAAACGCTGAATCTGCGCGCGTGGAAAGCGCCCACTGGCAAGCTGTTCACCCAGTGAGCCGGTCATGACCCCAATGCGTGCGGTTTGTGCATCCTCGGGCGTGGTGATAGTTAACGCGGGGCTACCACTCGCCGGTGAAACCATGGCCAATAGCAAAACACCTGGCACCAGTCTCAGCTTGGCGCAGCGACAGAGGGCTTGCGTAAGCCGCGCTATGGCGCGGTCTGTTTGTTCTAAAAAACTCAAAATCAAGGTCCTCTTTAAGCTGCCGAATGGGCGCTGGTCACTGTGCTTGGCGACTTTTTAAAAATCGCCGGGCGGCGTTGTGCGTGCCGCGCCAGCGATGCTGCGCTAACGGGTGGTGGCCAGATAACGCTGCGCCAAACGCACGCTGCCAGCGGTGTATTCCGGGCCGAGGGTGCGGGCAAGGTCGGTGTCGGGGTGAGAACCGGTCCACGCGAGAATAGTCAGTCGGCGTAGCAACAAGAAGGTGGGGATTTCGTCCTCCTCGGCGCGCGACAGCGGCGCCACGCTGCGATAACCGCCCAACCACGCGGCGATTAAGGGGTCGATATCGGCATGCTCTTCCATGAAGCTCAAGGCGCTCGCTAGGTCGTACATAAACCAGCCCAGTCCCGCATCGTCAAAGTCGATCACACGGGTGTCGGTTGGCGTGACCAGCAGATTGGCCAGCCGCAGATCGGCATGGATCAGGCCAAACCGCTCGGGCCCCATCCCAAAGTGCTTTAATCGAATTTCCAATGCGCGGACTGCTTGCGCCAGTATGACCTCCCGCTCTGGGGTCATGGCGAGGCCGTCGCGCCAGTCCCCCCAGTTTCCGCGTGACCCAACGCTACCCTCAAAATCCCAAACCAATCGCTCGAAATAAGCAGGGCGCTGCCAGCCCCGGGCGTGCAGGTGCATTTGGGCGGTCAGCGCACCCAGCCGTTTGAAAGGCTCGATGAGTTGGCCAGGAGCCGGTTCGTGCCCTTCGATGAAGGCGAACATCACCACAAAACGTGCCTCTGCGAGCGCTGGGGTCGTGATGATTTTGACCAGCTCGCCGTCCAGGGCCGGGAGTGCTTGTGGCGTTGCCATCCCGGCCTCGTCGTGCAGCGCCTTCATCCAGGCGAGTTCGGTGAGAACGGCGTTGTGGGTGTGGTAGCCAGTGCGATGCACCCGCACGATGCGCGGCACGGGACTGGCGGGATCGTCCAGCCGATAAGTGGCGTTTTCCGAAATATTCAGCAGCGTGAGTGTCGCCGCGGCGCTAACCGGCCAGTGCACGAGCGCGCGCGAGGCGACCTCGGCCAAATGTTGGATGCGCTGTGCTGCGCTCAGGGCTTCAAATGAGTCACTCATCGTGCGGCATATTTCGCTGTGGATCCGGGCAAAGGGCGGTGTGTCACGGCGCAGATTGAATCGTGTAAGCTCGCTCACAGCAAGTGGTAAGTTAGGTTATGTTGCAATCAATCGCCGGCCGTTGCGTTGTTGTCACGGGTGCCAGCAAGGGCATTGGGAAGGGGATTGCCCAAATTTTCGCTCGCCACGGTGCCCGTGTGTTAGTGGTGGCGCGGACCTTGACAGAGGTGCGCGCCGCCGCCGAAGAAATAGGCGGCGATACCCAAGCCTTCGCGGCCGATGTCAGCGACTGGTCAGCGTGCCAGGCAATGGCCGCAGCGGCCGTCAGTGCCTTTGGTGGTATCGATATCCTGTGCGCTAACGCGGGCATTTATCCACAGGCTCACATTGAACAGATGGATCCGGGCGAGTGGGACACCGTGCTGGGCACTAATCTTAAGGGTAGCTTTCTATCATTAAAGGCGTGCCTGCCGTGGCTTAAGCAATCCACCCAAGGACGCGTCATTCTCACCTCGTCCATCACCGGACCGCTGACCGGCTTTCCCGGCTGGAGCCACTATGCTGCAAGCAAAGCGGGGCAGTTGGGCTTTATGCGCACCGCGAGCATTGAATTGGCGCGCTACGGCATCACGGTCAACGCCGTGCTGCCCGGCAATATTGCCACCGAAGGTCTGGTCGATTTGGGCGAGGAATATCGCCAAAGCATGGCGGTCGCCATCCCGCTCAAACGACTGGGCAGTGTGGAGGATGTAGGCAACGCGGTGCTGTTCTTTGCTTCGCATGAAGCCGGTTACATTACGGGGCAGACTATCGTCGTGGATGGTGGCCAAACCCTTCCCGAAACCCTCGCCGCCATCGACGCCTAACCCCCCCTGGAGACGATTATTTCAACGCAAGATTTACTGGCACGCCGCGCGCGCTTGCTGGGTCGGGATGCGCCGCTATTCTACGCGGAGCCGCTGCATATCGTGCGGGGTGCGGGGGTTTGGCTGTACGACGCTGCGGGTCGGGCTTATCTGGATTGCTATAACAATGTGGCGGGTGTTGGGCACTGCCACCCCGAGGTCGTCGCCGCGTTGTGTCGGCAGGCGGGCATCCTCAACGTACACACGCGCTACCTGCATGAAATGGTGCTGACTTACGGCGAACGCCTGATCAGCCGGCTGGATCCCTCGCTGTCGATGATCATGTTTATGTGCACGGGCAGTGAAGCCAACGATCAGGCGTTGCGGATTGCCCGGCTCCACACGGGCGGTGAGGGCATTATTTGCACCAATCTGACTTATCACGGCAACACCACGGCCGTTGACGAAATTTCACCGCTCTTCGATCGCCAGACCCAGCCTAATCCGCGCGTGCATGCGATCCCATTTCCAGACACTTACCGGTGCCGCGACAATCTTGACGGGGCGGCGCTCACGGCGGTGTACCTTGCGGAAATCGACCGGGCAATTGCTGGTTTTAAGGCCTCGGGTGTGGGGCTTGCGGGCCTGTTGCTCTGTACGGTGTTTGCCAATGAGGGGCTGCCCAATCCGCCGCCGGACTTCGTGCGCCAGGCCGTGGCGCGGGTGCGGGCGGCAGGCGGCCTGTTTATTGCCGATGAGGTTCAAGCGGGCTTTGGTCGCACCGGTCGGATGTGGGGTTATGAGCTGGAAGGCGTGGTGCCGGACATCGTCACGATGGGCAAACCCATGGGCAACGGTCACCCCATCGCGGCGGTGGCGACGCGCGCTGAGTTGCTCGATGAATTTCGCTCACAGGTGATGTACTTCAATACTTTCGGCGGTAGCCCGGTGTCCTGCGCCGTGGGTAACGCGGTGCTGGACGTTTTGGATGGCGAGCGTTTGATCGACAACGCGCGAGAGGTCGGCGCGTATGTGCGCGCAGGTTTGCAGCGCTTGCAGGAGCGACACTCGCTGATTGGGGATATTCGCGGCCATGGGCTGTGGGTGGGTGTAGAGCTAGTGCTCGATCGCCACACTAAAGCGCCGGCTACCGCTGCGGCGCATCGTGTGATCAATGAAATGAAAGCGCGGGGCGTGTTGCTGGGGCGCATTGGCGAATTCGACAACGTGATCAAAATTCGTCCGCCGCTGCCCTTCTCGTGCGCCAATGCGGATCTGTTGCTGACCCAATTTGATGAGGTCCTGTGCGGGCTTTAACGCGCCGCGCCGGGGCGGGCGACCTGCCAAACCACCTCGCTGCGCGGAGTGGGTGGCGAGGGCGTTTAGCGTGCGCCAGAGGCCGCCGCGGGTCTGCTCACGCAGACCTGGCGTTTTTGGACGGAACAGCGTGCGCCGTGCGTGAGCTAGGTCGTGCCACTGACGCCGCTTTTTACGGCTAAATTCTTAACGGCTTTTTTCGGCTTTTTTAACTTTTTTGTCGGCTTTTTTCTCTTTCTGTGTTTTGGCAGGGACTTTTTTTAGCTCTTTTTTGCTGTCTTGGCCTTTGCTCATGGGGTTTTCTCCGGATGTTTAGAAAGACGGATGTTTAGTAAAACGTTTGAAAAACGCGAGGACACCAAATATTGCCTTCGCAGTGCACGCGGATCAATGACGAATGTCACGGCTGCGCGCTACGGATGCGCCGCGGACCTTCATGATGGCGGATGGGGTTGGCCTCGCGACGCGGCGGTAGGCCCGCCATAGGCCGGCGGCGAGGTTTGCTCGGACTATGCTTTGCGGGCCTTTGCTGCGTAACATTACCCCCGCGACGGCGGTCGATGCCCTGCGCAATTCATCATCTGTCTATCTCGGTCCTAGACGCTCGCGCGGGAGATACCCGCCCTTTGGAGACGCTTTAATGCTCGGCTTAATGCAAGACCAGCCCCTGTTGATTTCATCGTTAATCGAATTCGCCAGCAGGCACCACGGCGAGGGTGAAATTATTTCACGCCGAGTCGAAGGCGACCTGCATCGCTGCAACTACCGCGAGGTTGCCGCACGGGCACGCCAACTGGCGCATGCCTTGGATGCGTTGCAACTGGGTTTCGGCGCGCGCGTGGCCACCTTGGCCTGGAATGGCTATCGGCATTTGGAGCTGTATTTCGCGGTCAGTGGCACGGGCTTGGTCATGCACACGCTGAACCCGCGTTTGCATCCAGACCAAATCGCCTGGATTGCGAACCATGCAGAAGATCAGGTGCTGTGTTTCGACCTGAGTTTTCTACCCACCGTACAGGCAATGCAGGGGCAAGCCACGACCATTCGTCACTATGTGGCGTTGTGTGATGCCGATGCGCTGCCGGCCAACACCGGCATTCCAGGTCTGTTGAGCTACGAGGCCTGGATCAGCGGGCAATCTTCGGCTTACGTGTGGCCAGAATTCGACGAAAAATCCGCTTCTAGTCTGTGCTACACGAGTGGTACTACGGGCAACCCCAAAGGCGTGCTGTACAGTCATCGTTCGACCATTCTGCACGCCTTGTCCGGTGGTCTGGCCGACGGGCTCAACCTCAGCGCGCGCGATTGCGTGCTGCCCGTTGTGCCGCTGTTCCACGTCAATGGCTGGGGCATCCCCTACGCGGCTGCTATGACCGGGGCCAAGCTGGTCTTCCCCGGGGCGGCCATGGACGGCAAATCAATTTTTGATCTCATCGAGTCTGAGCACGTCAGTTTTGCGGCGGGCGTGCCCACCGTGTGGCAGATGATGCTCGGCCACATGCAGGCCAATGGCCTGAGATTCTCAACCCTTAAACGCACCGTGATCGGTGGTTCGGCCTGCCCACCCGCGATGATCAGCGCGTTCAACGATGACTACGGCGTTGAGGTGCTGCACGCCTGGGGTATGACCGAAATGTCGCCGCTGGGAACGGTCTGCACCCTCAAGCGCAAGCATTTGACGATGTCCAACGAAGACCAATTAAAAACCCGGATCAAGCAGGGCCGCGGCATGTTTGGCGTAGATATGAAAATTGTTGACGCTACGGGCGCGGAGTTACCTTGGGACGGCCAGGCGTTCGGTGATCTCCTAGTGAAAGGTGTGTGGACCCTGTCCGAGTATTTTCGATCGGACGCACCCTCGCCCTTGGTTGATGGTTGGTTCCCTACCGGTGATGTGGCGACCATCGATGCGGATGGATATTTGCAGATCACCGACCGTAGCAAAGATGTGATCAAGTCCGGTGGCGAGTGGATAAGCTCGATCGATGTCGAGAACATCGCGGTTGCCCATCCGGCCGTGGCCATGGCCGCTTGCATCGGCATGGCGCACCCCAAATGGGACGAGCGGCCGATCGTCGTGGTCATGAAAAAAGCCGACGGCGAGGTCAGCCGCGAAGCCCTGCTGGCTTTCTATGAGGGCAAGATTGCAAAATGGCAGATTCCAGACGACGTCGTGTTTGTCCCGACGATTCCACTGGGCGGCACCGGCAAGATGCAAAAAAACAAGCTGCGCGAAATGCTCGCGGACTACGTGCTGCCCAGTTTGCGCTAAGCCCATTCCCCCACGCGCCCTCGGCGTGGGTGCACGCAAGCAGCCCAGTGCTTTGCGCAAGCGAAGACAGAAACCTCGTCGGGAGCCAGTCTTCCTTTAGGCGGGGTCCTAGGAGTACCTTAGGGCTTGCACTATCAAACCAGAGGCGCTGCAAATGGCTCACGCACTATCGGCAAAAAAAACTGACGTCCAAAGCCGCATTAGCGCGGAGGAATGGGCGATCCGCGTGGACCTGGCCGCGGCTTATCGGCTGGTGGATCACTACCAGTGGACGGATCTCATTTTTACCCATTTGTCGGCGCGCGTGCCGGGACCTGAGCACCATTTCCTGATCAACCCCTACGGTTTGATGTTCGATGAAGTGACGGCTTCCAACCTCGTGAAAATAGATCTGGAGGGCAACATCGTTTTGGGTAGCGGTTACGAGGTCAATCCTGCGGGGTTTTGTATCCACAGTGCCATTCACATGGCGCGTGAAGACGCGCAAGCGGTGATGCATCTCCACACGGACGATGGGGTGGCGGTATCGGCGATGGCGCAGGGTTTGTTGCCTATCACACAGACCGCCATGATCATTCAGGACGAAGTGGCCTACCACGAATACGAAGGGGTAGCGCTAGATCTCGACGAACGCGCGCGACTGGTGCGCGACATCGGGGATAAAAAACTGATGATGCTGCGCAATCACGGCACGCTGGCGGTGGGCGCGACGGTGTCGGATTGTTTTTTGATGCTCTACACCTTCGAGCGTGCGTGCAGCATGCAGGTGCGGGCGATGGCCAGTGGCCAGTTATACGAGCCCTCGGCGGCATCACTAGAAACCTCGCGCCGGCAAGGCAAGAAACTGATGGCGGCGGGTGTGTTGGACCGACTGGCGTGGCCCGCGTTACTGCGCATGCTCGATCGAAAAGACGCTAGTTTTCGCCAGTAAAACGCCCTTGCAGGCAGCCCGAGCAATGCGCGGCGCTAGCTAGTCACGGGGCTAAAGCCCGTCATCAACGGACGCCTAACCGGCGTCCCGCAAGCAACCCGCGGCCCACACAGTGACCCCACAGCCGCGGCCGCGACGTGGCCGAGCCAGTTGCCCATCTCCGGGTCACCCGCCGAATAGTCTAGCGCGCTGCGCGCGGCAGCCAATGGCGGGCCGATTCTAAACCGCGCCCGCGGTGCCTTGCGATGGCCCTCATCGCACCCACGCCTCAGGACTATGGGGCGGCGCTGGTGCCCCCACCGCTTTCATCCAATCTCCCGCCAGTCCTGCCGACCTGATGTTCTCGACTGCGTGGCTGGGCACGGCACTGGACCTCAATAACGGGAGGAGGGCGTGGTGGTGTGTGGCAACCCAGCCGCCACTGGCCGCGTGTTCTGAGGGTAGGCGAGGGAGCGCGGCTGGGTCAGCTGATCTTTCCTGTCAGAGTCTTGGCGACCAACCACCGCCCCCGCGCGGCTGAGATTTGCCACCCGCACAGACTCCCGACAGCCGCCCGCCGGTACAGTGAGAGGTTTTCTAGGAAAGTGAGCCAGAGCCGAGGCTGCGCATCGGCGACTAAGGAGGCCTTCAGGGTACTTTTCAGCGGGCCAGCGGAGGATTAGTCTTGGGCAATGATGACGATTAATGTCAATGTCGTGTCCGCAACCACCCGCTACCCAGTTCGTGCGGGCGGGCAGCCTAGCGTGGCGAAGACTAGCGTCACCGACTTGGCGTCAGGGGCAAATACGGCTAAGCCGAGTGCGCTCGCTGTGCAAGAGCGGGCCAACAATGGGCTAGAGCGGGTCAACAATGGGCTAGAGCGGTCTAGCAACGCACAAGACCCGCCGCTGACTGACGCCGAATTGGCGGTTGTGAGCGAATTAAAATCTATCGACAGTAAAGTTCGGTTGCACGAGCAAGCGCATCTGGCGCAAGCCGGTGGTCTGGCGATGAGTGGGGCCAATTTCACCTACCAGACCGGCCCGGATAATCGCCGATACGCGGTGGGCGGCGAGGTGCAAATTAACGTGGGTCCTGGGCGCACGCCGGAAGAAACCCTGCGAAGGGCACAAATTATTCGCGCTGCGGCTTTGGCGCCAGCCCAGCCCAGTTCCCAAGATCGGGCGGTGGCGGCATCAGCTGGACAGATGGAGCAGGAGGCGCGGGCAGAAATTGCCCAGCGCGCCGCCACGGCGAAGAAACTGGCGCAATCGTATGGATCTACGGACTCCCCAGTGAGCCGTCTTATCGCCCAAGCCTGACCCCAAGCGCCGGAAACCTAAAACTTATCAGTCGGCTTGAAGCGTCCCGCCTGCTGGTCTATGACACCGCAGGAGCCGCTGCTGCAAGGCGTTTCAGCAGCAACAAGAGGGGGGGCTTTTACAGCACGTGAGCAGCGTCACTAACGCGCAGTCCCGGCTTATGGACCTGCCTATCGGGTGTCGCCAAGCACCTTAGGCAATTAACCCCTACAGACCCAGCGCTTTCATGCGGCCGGCGTCATAGCGGGTGCCGTGAGCGAAGCCCTTGGGGGCTACCGCTTCGATGGCAGCGAGGTCGGCAGTGCTTAAGCTCATCGCCACCGCCGCGGCGTTTTCACGCAGACGCGCGATGGCCCGGGTGCCAGGAATGGGCACGATGTCTGGTCCTTGTGCCAATACCCAAGCCAATGCCAACTGCGCGGCACTGCAACCGTGCGCCACGGCGAGCGCATTGACCGCATCCACCACGTCAAGATTTCGTTGAAAATTATCACCTTGAAAGCGCGGTGTCAGGCGTCGAAAATCGTTGTCAGCGAGATCCTCAACGGCCCGAATTTGACCCGACAACATGCCGCGCCCCAGCGGGCTGTAGGCCACGAAGGTCACCCCGAGTTCGCGGCAGGTGGCCAGTAGTTCATCTTCTGGCTCGCGTGACCAGAGCGAGTATTCCGTCTGTAGGGCAGCGATGGGATGCACCGCATGGGCGCGACGCAGGGTGGCTGGTGCGGCCTCCGACAAGCCGATCGCCCGCACCTTCCCAGCGCTGACCAATTCCGCCATCGCACCGAGGGTCTCCTCGATGGCGATGCTGGGATCCACACGGTGCTGATAGTAAAGATCGATGCACTCAACGCCGAGTCGCTTGAGACTGGCATCGCAGGCGCTGCGCACGAATTCTGGGGTACCGCAGATACCGAGAAATTCGCCGTTTTCCCCGCGGCGGTTGCCAAATTTGGTGGCGATGATGGCTTCGTCGCGACGACCCTTGAGCGCTTCGCCGAGCAAAGTTTCGTTAGTGAAAGGACCATAAGCATCGGCGGAATCAAAGAAATTCACGCCCAGATCCAACGCCTGTCGGATGAGTGTGATGGACTGTTGGCGATCGGAGGCGCCGTAGAATTCCGACATCCCCATGCAGCCCAGACCGATGGCGGATACCGGCATGCCAGTGCCGCCGAGAGTGCGTGTTTTCATAAAATCTCCGTTTTGAGCGCTGGGTCGGCGGCAGGGTGACGCCGTATTGAGGCGGCAGTCTATCCGACCTTCATGGCTTGGACGTGCGCAATTTAGCGCAGCACGCATGACCGACCCACCCCAGCAACTTGCTCCAAATGGCGCAACGGGTGCTGGATTTTTGGTGGGTGGTGGGTCTTGTAGGGACGCGCAGCGCAGGGCACTTCGTGATTGACGATCAGCTGCCGTTTGGGTGAGAGCCGCAGTTTGTGCGGATAGTCTCAGGCGCCCTGAGGCGCTTGGTTGTCGATGCTACCTCCGACCTAAACCCGGCGTCGCGATACGTCATGAACGCCATCATAAAATACCGATGGAGCTTACGGCATCGTTTAAGATTGGGGTGGCCTTGCGCGATCCTCGCCGGTCTGCGTTCGTCCTTGTTGAGCGTGGCCCTAGGTTGGCGGAGGCCGCCGAGACTGCACCCACGACGCGCTGCCCGCTGAGCGCATTTGCGTTGCGAATAAGATTGATCAAACTGGAGCACGAACGAATGCCGCAGTACGACTATGACCTCATGGTGATTGGCTCTGGACCCGGCGGGCAGCGCGCGGCGATCCAGGCGGCGAAACTGGACAAGCGCGTAGCGGTTATCGAGAGGAAAACCGTGTTGGGTGGCACGTGCATCAACACGGGGACCATCCCCAGCAAGACCCTGCGGGAAGCTGTGCTGCATCTGTCGGGCTACCGCGAGCGGAGCTTCTATGGGTCAGCCTACGCCGTGAAGCAACACATTACGATGCAGGATCTGCTGTTCCGCGCCAATCTGGTGATCAAGCATGAACGCGAGGTGACACGCCACCAGGTGCTGCGCAACTCGATTGAACTGATTGATGGCTCCGCCAGTTTTGTCGGGCCCCACCAGCTACGGGTGGATGCTGTTGGCAGCCTGGGATCGCAGCACTTCACCGCCGATCGCATCATCATCGCGGTGGGCACCACGGCAACGCAGAATGAGCACCTGCCACCGGACCCCCAAACCACTTTCACGAGCGACGACATCTTGGACTTGGCGCAGCTGCCAAAAACACTGGCCGTGGTTGGCGCGGGTGTGGTGGGGACGGAATACACGACGATATTCGCAGCCCTCGGGGTGCGGGTTACTTTGATCGACAAGCGGCCGGTGCTGCTGGATTTTGTGGACAATGAAATCGCCGACGCGCTGGTTTACCAGATGCGAGAAAACCGCGTAACGCTGCGCTTGGGCGAGGCCGTCGCCTCGATCGATATGGTGCACGACGAACATGGTAAACGGGTCAAAATTCATCTGGAAAGCGGCAAACAGGTGGTTGCGGAGAAGGTGCTTTATGCCATCGGGCGTTCGGGCAATACGGCGGGTTTGGGACTGGAATTGGCGGGAATTACCGCCGACGACCGTGGTCGAGTGACCGTCAATGCAGATTTTCAGACGCAGGCACCAACAGTCTATGCGGTGGGCGACGTGATTGGCTTTCCGAGCTTGGCATCGACCTCCATGGAGCAGGGTCGACTGGCCGCTTGCCATGCCTTTGGAGTGGAGACGCGCAGCGTTCCTGCACTGTTGCCGTATGGCATCTACAGCATCCCGGAGATTTCGATGGTCGGGCAAAGCGAGGAGCAGCTAACGCACGCAAACACGCCCTATGAAGTGGGCAAAGCCCGTTACCGGGAGATCGCACGCGGGCAGATCATTGGCGATACCACGGGGCTGCTAAAGCTGATTTTTCATCAGGAAACCAGACAGCTATTGGGTGTCCATATTATTGGCGAAGGGGCGAGCGAGCTCGTGCACATTGGGCAGGCGGTCATGGCCTTCAATGGCACCATCGATTACTTCGTCAATACGGTATTCAATTACCCGACCTTGGCCGAGTGCTATAAAATTGCCGCACTAGATGGTTTGAACCGCTTGGGCTGGTGAGCCTCACGCGGCGCGTCCACGGACCCACACCACGGGATGATCGTGCCGCGCCGCTTAGCCTTGTACTCTTGACGCAAAATAACCGTTCCCTGAACTGACATGAGCATCCGCAAGGCCCTTGGCTACTCCTATCTAGACCGCTACGCGAGTCTCGTGGTCGGCATTGTGTCGTCGATGGTGATTGCGCGGCTGCTGACGCCAGCCGATATCGGTGTTTTTTCGGTCACCATGGTGCTGCTTAGCTTTGTATCCACCGTGCGTGACATGGGCGCGGGTGGTTATTTAGTCCAAGAAAAAGAACTCACGCCGGATCGGGTGCGGGCCGTCTGGGCCGTGCAGTTGGGTGTGGGAATTGGGCTTGCGCTGCTGGTCTTGCTGAGTAGAACGCCGGTCGCTTGGTTTTATCACGAACCCCGCATCTACGATATTTTGGGCGTGGTGGCACTGAATTACGCCATTAATCCGTTTGGATCGTTGACCTACGCGTGGCAAATCCGGGAAATGCGCTTTGCCAGTGTGGCGCTGGTGCGCTTTAGCGCCACGCTGGCTGGTGCGCTAGTGTCGAGCTATTTCGCGTGGCGCGGCACCGGGCCTATCTCGTTGGCCTACGGCGCGCTGGCCGGCACGTTGGTCAACGCGTTGATGGCGGTCTATTTTCGCCCACGCTGGTTTCCGTGGTTGCCGGGGGTGAGCGAGATGCGACGGGTGCTGGCCTACGGCACGCGAACCACTGGGGCCGGCCTCATTCAAACCTTCGCGAGCGCAGCGCCGGAGTTGCTGCTGGGCAAACTCCAGGGGATGGTCGCGACCGGCTTGTTTTCTCGCGGTAACGGCCTCATTTCTATGTTTAGTCGCTTGGTAATGGAAGGCGCGGGGGTGGTTTGCGGGCCTTGGTTTGCGCAACAATCCCGTAGCCACGGCAGCATTTCGCAGCCTTTTCTCAAGGCCACTGCCTACGTGACGGTCTTGGGCTGGACGTTCTCGCTGCTGCTCATTTTTTTGGCCTACCCGATCATTCGCGTCCTGTACGGCGATCAATGGGACGGTGCCGTTAAGGTGACCCAACTGCTTGCGGGCGCCTTGGCGTGCGGCATCCCGGCGTCTTTGTGTGGGACCGCACTGCTCGCGCTGGGCTGCGCATCCCAGATGTTGCGGTTGACGGCAGTGAACAGCATCCTCGGCGTGACACTGATGGCGATTGGCGCGAGCTTTGGGCTGAGCGCCATGGGTGCCAGTGTGGCGCTTGGGGCATTGGTGCGGACCGGATTGTCGCTGCGGACGGCCCACCGAGAAATCCAGTTTGAATGGCCTGAATTCCTCTCGAACCTGCGTGCCAGCGCGCTGGTAGCGGGTGCTGCCGGCGTTGCACCGGCCATTGCTTTCGGGCTTTTTGGCCCGGCCCCCACGAACCCGTGGTTGCCCTTGGCCGTTGGTCTGCCCGGTGCGGCGCTGGGTTTTGGGTTAGGGCTGGTACTAGTTCAGCATCCGCTACGGGAGGAGGTCACGAAGTTTCGAAAAAACTTCGGGTTTTAAGCCGGCATAAACACTACCGGCGTCAGGACCAGGGGGCGTCTTTCGCCCTCGGATTTCCCTCGGCGCCGGCGTTGCCTCATTCCAATGCCTGAGGCCAGCCGAAGCTTGCAACGCTAAAGGCTGGCGCACGAGGCCGGGCACAACCGGCCCCATTTCTTTGGCCCCCTAGCGTGGTTATAAGCCGTGCACAAACACTGCTACATCTGCCACCGCCTGTGCGTCGAGAGTCGAGGGATACAACTGCGGCATCTTGTTCGATGGCTTGACGACCCATTCCACCATGGCTGCCAATGAGCGCTGCGCGTGTAGTTCGCTCAGCGCCGGACCCACCGCACCTTCGCCGCGCCCACTATGACAGGCCGCACAATTTTTTCGATAAATATCACCGCCCCGCATGACCTCGCCCAGCAGCTGCGCCCGCTACAGCCGCCGTGTTTTCGGCCAGCGCATAGATCACCAAGCTCGGTTTGCCGTTCTCCCCGAAGGACAGGCGTGCGACTTCGTGGCGCCAGTGCGCAGGTCAGGTGGTGGCGTCGACTGTGAGGGTGTTAAGGGAGTTGGTGAGGTAGATCACCCCCGCTTGAAAAGTCCCGAAATCCTCAATTTTTAGGCGGTACACTTCTTTCAACCCAACGACATTTTGCGCTGTGATCTGCGCCAAAGGAGACTATCGTTGCCCATTGGCGGTGTGGTTATAGGCGGGCCAGTCGGTGCTTGGGAGGGCATCGGCGTAGGCCTTGCCCGCGAGTGCAAATACGCTGTTGAGCAACCAAGACTGCATAAAGCGACCTGCGGACCGTGTACCTGCTGCGATGTTTTTCTCCTGAGTTCATTAGCCTATTAACTGGATGGGTGGGGCGCACTTCGCGCGGCGCCCAAGCCGTAGCGTAGACGCAAATGGGTGGCGAGCGTGGGTATAAAAATCCGCTGCGCTGCGGCAATTAGCCGCCCCCCACAAGGGCTACGCGGCGCGGGTCCTTGCACGCCGATTGACACTAGGCGCTTGCGCGTCCGCATAATTCCACACCAACGGCTAAGCCTTTGGCACGACCTGCCCGACTCATCGAACCATTAGGAATCACGATGACCAATCTCCCTTCCTCGGCGACGAAAATGCTCTCTGGCGTCAAGGTGCTCGACTTCACCCAGTACTTGGCCGGCCCCGCCGCCACGCGCTTACTGAGCGAGTTCGGTGCGGATGTCGTCAAGATTGAACGCACGCCCGATGGCGACCACGGGCGCAAGATTCATTTTGTGGCGCCGGGTGTGAGTGCGTTTTTTCTCGCGGCCAGTGCGGGCAAAAAAAGCCTCGCGATTGAGTTTCGCAGCGAAGCGGGGCGCGCGATCGTGCGCGATCTGGTGCGCGATGCCGACGTGGTGATTGAGAATTTTAGCCCTGGCGTGATGGCGAAATATGGCTTTGATTACGCTTCGCTTAAGGTACTTAATCCCAAGCTCATCATGTGCTCGATCTCGGGTTTTGGGCAGGAAGGCCCTTACGCCAATTTCACCAGCTTCGACATCATTGCGCAGGCACAGAGCGGGGTCATGTCTATGACCGGCGAACCGGACGGGCCGCCGCAATATGTGGGCAATTACATCGGGGACCCCAATGCCGGCGTGCATGCGGCGTTAGCTATTTGCGCGGCCCTCTATCACCGCGCGTTGCGCGGCGAGGGGCAATACATCGATGTTTCCCAGCTTGAAGCGTTGGTGTATCTCGACTACATCAATATTCCGCTATCGATGATGAGCGGCGGGCGCATCGAACCCAAACGTTTTGGCGGTGATTTTTGGTCCATCTGCCCGTATGGCACTTACCGCTCGACCGAAGGCTATGTGGTACTGGCTGTCGCTGAGCACCAGTGGCCGGCACTGGTGCGCGCCATGGGCAAACCAGAACTCGAAACCGACGAGCGTTACGCGACCCAAATCGCCCGCTGTGCCCGCCGGCCAGAAGTGCGCGCTTACGTTGAGAGCTGGTTACAGAGCTTTGCCGACGATGCCACACCACTCGCTATTTTGGCGCAGGCGCGGGTGCCTTCAGCACCCATTCTGGATATTGCGCAGGTGCCATTGCATCCACAACATGCGGCGCGCGGCCTGTTTCAAGATCTCGATCACCCCGAACTCGGCACGACCCCAGTGGCACGGGCGCCGTTTAAATTGTCAACGATGGAAATGAAAATTCCCTATCGCGCACCGTATCTCGGCGAGCATAACGAAGAAATTCTCAGCGCCCGTTTGGGTTACTCCACCGAACAACTGGCGGCGCTCTACGCCAGCGGTGCCATTGTGCAAGACCAGCAAGTTAAACTTCTGCGTGCGGCCGGCAAACTGTAAACGAGCGTTTCATGCCAACCCGCTAGCCAGTTCTAAGTGAGTGAATGAAAACGCGCTCGAAGCGGCGCCACGCGGCATGAAAATAGCGCGCCGCAACAAATTAGCGGCGACGAGAGGCTTGAAGTCCGGCGGCGGGTAGTGCTTGCCGGGTCGGTGCGGAAACTCAATACTTTAGACATCGTTGCCTTACTGCCACCGGTCTGGAGAGCCAATCCATGAAAATTGCTTGCTTCCATTTGATGCCCTATCGCGACCTCGAACCCGATTTCGAAAAAAAATATAAGTCCTCTTGGTTCACACTGCCTTTCGACGCAGTGGCCGATCGTCACAAGGTTTCGCAGTACTACAACTGGACCCTCGACGAACTCGAGTTCGCGGCTAAATCTGGTTTTGATGGGGTGTGTACCAACGAGCATCACCAGAATGCTTACGGGTTCATGGTCAACCCCAACATGATGGGTTCGGTGTTGGCGCGTGCCACGCGTGGCACCAAGACGGCGATCATCCAGATGGGTGAGACCGCGGTGTTCTTGAATCCGCCGATTCGAGTGGCCGAAGAATACGCGATGCTCGATTCAATCTCTGAGGGGCGACTCGTGGCCGGCTTCCCCGTGGGTCTAGGCGGCGATTTCGCCTATAGCTATGGCATGGCGCCGATCGAGCAGCGCGCGCGCTACACCGAGGCCCACGACCTCATCACGCGCGCCTGGAAAGCGACGGAGCAATTCGCTTTCAACGGGAAGTTTTATCAGTTGCCGATGGTCAACATTTGGCCTAAGCCCGTGCAGCGTCCGCATCCACCCATCTGGGTGCCAGGCAATGCCAGCACCAGCACTTGGGATTTCGTGACCAAGCACGACTACTCGTATTGCTACCTCACTTATTTCGGCGCCAAAGGGGCCGAACACATGGTCAAGGGTTACTGGGACAAAGTGGAAGAAAACGGACGCGACCGCAATCCGTATCGTATGGGCTTCCTAATCCCGGTAGGGGTCTCCGACACCGACGAAAAGGCCGCTTTGGAATATGGCCCAGCCGCCGAGTATTTCTATCACAAGGGACTGCACCTGCCGGAGCAATTGCTCCTCCCACCGGGTCACATGACCCACAGCAGTCTGACGCACCTGTTAACAACCCGCCCGTTCCCGCCGTACGAAGAACTCAAGAAAATGAACTATGCGCAGTTTAATGAGCGCGATTTCGTGGTCTGCGGGAGCGCCAAAACGGTCACCGAACGCCTGATCAACATCGTTAAGACGCTGCGGATTGGGCATCTCATGATTTTGCCGCAGTTTGGATCGCTGTCGCATCCCAAAACAATGGAAAATATTGAGAGCATTTCAAAAAGCGTGCTGCCGCATTTGCGCCCAATCTGGGAAGACGAAGGCTGGGAAGATCGTTGGTGGCCGGAGGCGGCAAAAGTTGAGCCACGTACTGCCACCACCGTCGGCGCCTAAAAACGATCTGGAGATTAACCCATGAAAAAACCTCGCCAAAAGGTCATTCCAGTGCTGGGTGGTGCAACCCAGATCACGGTCAATATCGCCGGCAAGGGTAAGCCCTTGCTGTATCTGCACGCGGCAGCCGGTTATTACTGGGACGATTTTCTCGACGCGCTGGCCGATGATTACACGGTCTACGTGCCCCATTTCCCAGGGACCGCGCCAGGCCGTCCAAATGACATCGACAAAATCGATAATCTTTGGGACGCCGTGATCGCCTACGAAGATTTGCTGGACGGGCTCGGCCTCAAGAAATTCCGCCTCATCGGGCATTCGTTTGGCGGCATGCTGGCCGCGGAACTCGCCGCACAACGTCCCAAGGCGGTCGAGAACCTCGTTCTTATCGCGCCCATCGGACTGTGGCGCGAAGATGCGCCCTACACGGTTGCCGACTGGTGCACGCTAAACAGCGAAGAAATTCTCGACGTCCTGTTCTATGACAAAACCAATCCGCGCGTAGTCCGGAGAATGTCGCCACCCAGCGGGCAGGATGCCGAAGCGCTATGGCTGGTCGATTTTATTTGGACCCTAGGCTGCACGGGCAAAGTGATTTGGCCGATTCCCGATAAAGGCCTCAAAAAACGCATACATCGGATCAGTGCGCCCAGTCTGATTGTGTGGGGTGAAAACGATCGTTTAATCCCGCCGGTTTATGCCGAGGAATTCGGCCGGTGCATCCCGCACGCGCAACACCTGTCACTCCCGCAATGCGGTCATGAACCGCCGTTGGAACAGTGCGAAGCATTGTTGAGCCGCGTGCGGGGTTTCTTTGAAGCCTAAGCGCGCTGTTGACTGCGATGAGTAGCCGCGCCTGCCGGCGCAGCGCTAAGCGCTAGCTGCTATGCCGCTGCCACAACAGATCGTGGGCACTTGCTCGCCTGCCATCGAGAATAAAATCGATGCGCGCTGGCTGATGGCCTACGCGGCGAGCATCGATGATTTTAACCCGCGCTATCTCGACACCACTCAAACTTTGCGCGCGCATCCGGTGTTCCCGGTGTGTCTGGAATGGGACGCTATCGTCGCCTTACGCTTTGGTCCGGGCATGGCGCCAATGTCGGCGGCCGAACAAGCCCGTGCCGTGCATGCCGAGCACGATCTGCATCTGCTAAAGCCGCTGCAACCGGGTCTGACGCTGTTCAGCGTCGCGCACGCAATTGCCGTGGAAGCCCGTAAAGCCGGTGCAAATCTGGTTAAACGCATCGATACCGTCGATGCGGATGGGACCTTGTTTTGCCGGACCTACCAGCACTCGTTGTATCGCGGGGTGGCCTTGTTGGATGGCCCGCAGACCTTGGAGACACCGCCGCCTTGGCCGGATCCGGCGCCGCACTGCCCCGCGTTATATTTTCCGCTACCGATTCCGCCTGGGGCGGCGCATGTTTATACCGAATGTGCGCGAATTTGGAACCCCATTCATACCGACCACGCGCATGCGCTCGCGGCGGGGCTGCCGGGGATTATTTTGCACGGCACTATCACGCTGGCGCGGGCGGTGTCGCTGCTGGTCCATCACCAGCTGGGCGATGATGCTAGTCGGGTCACCCGGCTGGGCTGTCGCTTTAGCGGCATGGTGAGGCTGCCCAGTGCGTTGACTCTCCGTATCGATGGGCGGGGTCCGCAATTGCTCAATTTTAGCGTGCTCTCAGATTCCGGCTCGGCGATCATCAGCCGGGGCTTTTTATGTTTCACCTGAAGGAAAATCAAATCACATGACGGCCGAATTTTCAGCCAAAAACCCGGACTTTGTCGCGCGAGTCCACGCGAGCCTCGCCGGTCAAGCCTTCATGCACAAACTTTTGGGCGCGCGGGTCACCCAAGTCACGCCGGGTTTTGTGGAAATCATGGCGCCGGCTCAGCCCGACCTGCTGCAGCCGGGTGGTCATGTCCACGGCAGCGTGTTGGCGGCCCTCGCTGACAGCGCCACGGGCTACGCCGCGCAGACCTTGGTGCCCGTGGAAATGGACATCGTGACGGTGGAATTTAAGATCAATTTCCTCGCGCCGGGTTTCGGCACGCACTACCTAGCGCGGGGGCGGGTCATTCGCGCCGGCCGCACGTTGGCGGTGTGTCATGGCGACTTACTGGCAGTGCAGGGGACTGCCGAGAAACTGATCGCGCATCTGGTGACGACCATGATGGTAGTGGCTAGCCATGGCTGAGGCCGTCCTCGCGCAAGTTGCCCCGGTCGCTTGGCGCCAGGACGCGCGGATCATCAGTCTGGTGGGTTTGGCGCACTTGACCAGTCATTTTTCGCAACTCCTTATCGTGCCGCTGTTTCCCTGGCTTAAGGGCGAATTGGGTTTGACGTACGCCGCGCTGGGTTTCGTCACTACCGTCATTTTTATGGTGTCGGCGGCCAGTCAGGCTGTGGCGGGATTTGTGGTCGATCGCTTTGGCGCCGGGCTTACGTTGGTCGGGGGACTGGCGTGTCTGGCGCTCGGCACGGTGGGTTGTGGCTTCAGTAGCAGTTACACCCAGTTACTGGCGGGTGCTGCTCTGATTGGACTGGGCAACGGGGTGTTTCACCCGGTGGATTATTCACTGCTCAACGCGCGGGTTAGCGTGGCGCGCCTCGGGCCGGCTTATTCGGTACATGGTGTGACCGGTAGTTTGGGGTGGGCGCTAGCGCCTGTGTTCGTGGTGGGGATTGCGACTTACGCAGGTTGGCGCGCGAGCCTGTTTGCCGCCGCATTGCTCCCAGCGTTGGTGATTGCGTTATTGCTGTCACAGCGCGATGCCCTGCAATTGCGACCGCGCGCGGTGGACCGAGAAAATGCCGAGGATCCGTCGCTGTTTGGTTTTCTACGGCTGCCGGCGGTGTGGTGGTGTTTTGGGTTCTTTTTTATTGTGGCCGCAGCCGCTGGCGGCATTCAAAATTTTGCCCCCACTATTTTTGCGCACTTGTTTGCGGTGTCGCGTACCACGGCGGCCTTGAGCATCACGGTGTTTATGCTGGCGAGTGCGCTCGGCATGTTGAGCGGGGGCTGGCTGGTGGCTCGGCAAGCGCAACTGGAGCGCAATATTAGTTTTGCCTTCGCCTGCTCCATTTTGGGTGCCGTGTGCCTAGGCCTGAATTGGACTTCACTGGGAGTCGGCTGGGCATTGATCGCGCTGATGGGTTTTGGCAGTGGTCTGTCCGGCCCCTCACGCGACATGTTAATTCGCGCCTCTACCCCACGCGGCGCCACGGGGCGGGTGTACGGGGTGGTTTATTCGGGACTCGACTTCGGCATTGCCGCAGGCCCGGTGTTGTTTGGAAAAATGCTGGATCACGGCTATTACCAACAAGTATTTTTTGGCATCGCAGTATGCTGGTTCTGTGCGTTAATCACCGCTTGGCGGGTGGCGGGACTCACGGCGCCGCGGCGCTCAGAACTAGCGCGCTGAGGGCTGCGAGTGCGCGGTTGTTGGCCCTTTTAGGGTGTTTATAACCAGCCCTGCGCGCGTCCATTTCTCAGTATCTTTGCAACGCTTGCAGCACTTCGAGGCAACCACGGTGAGTGACATTCTTTACGAACGGCACGGGCAGGTGCGGCTGATTACCATCAACCGTCCGCTCGTCATGAACTCGCTGGATTTCGCGGCCAACGAGCAATTGATCGAGTGCTGGCGCGAATTTGACGCCGACACGCAGGCACGGGTGGCGGTGATCACGGGGGCCGGCGAGCAGGCGTTTTGCGCAGGGGCCGACCTTAAAACCTACACCATGCCTTTTGCCACCACCCCGGCACCGGAATTTGTGCGGCGCTTTACCAACGGGCCGGGTTTTGGCGGCATCACCCGTAACCTCGAAATTTACAAGCCGATCATTGCCGCCGTGAATGGTTATGCGATGTCGGGCGGGCTGGAATTGGCACTCGCTTGCGACTTGCGTTTTTGTGCGCCGCAGGCGGAATTCGCGCTGCAGGATGTTAAATGGGGTTTCCACGCCTGCGATGGGGCGTTGGTGCGGCTGCCTTGGATTATTGGTTTGGGTTTTGCGATGGAGATGTTTTTGTCGGGCGATCGCTACGACGCGGTGTGGGCCGCTCGCACGGGGCTCGTCAATGGGGTGGTCGATGCGGCGCAGTTGCTAACACGCTGTCTGGATTACGCCACTAAACTTTCGAGCCGCGCGCCCTTGGCGCATCGTCTGGGCAAAGAAGTGATGCTCCGTGCGCTAGGCGCGCCGCTGGCCGAGGGCTTGCGGCAGGAATCACGCTCTTTCCATGACCTCGGCGCAACCCGTGATCTCGCCGAAGGCACCAGCGCTTTCCGCGACAAGCGGGCGGCGAATTTCGACGGGGACTGATGTTTTCGCGAGAATTCTCGCCGGTGGCGGTACCTGCCGTTCGACGACGGCACGCTCCAGCCGGCGGCAGCGGCGCTGCCACGACACCGCGTCAAGGCGCTCGCAGCACACGCTTTGCGCGCTGCCGGGCGGGTCTTTTTGTCGCACCCTAGCCGGCTTCCGCGGTAGTCTTAAGCACGGCTAACAGGCCGCCACCACGAGTTGCCCCGAGCATTAAAAAGGAGGAACCCATGATCCGTTTAGAATTCGCCCTGCGACGCAAACCCGGGATGAGTCGCGCTGATTTTCAACAATACTGGCGCGACGTGCACGGCCCGCTGGTCGCGAAACACTCGACGACCCTGAATATTCATCGCTATATCCAGCTGCACACCTGTGAGGATCCGATCAACGAGGCGCTCGCCAGCGCACGGGGCGGGATGGAGCCGATGTACGACGGCGTAGCCGAATTGTGGTGGACCTCGCCCGAGGCATTGGCGGGCAGCGGCGCTGGCGGTGGCGAGGCCGCGCTGCTTGAACTGCTAGAAGACGAGCGGAAATTTATCGATCTGCCTAACTCCCCCTTGTGGTTCGCCTACGAATACCCCCAAGTCAATCCTTCCGAGGACATTTGCGCGCGTGAACACAGCCCGCTGGTGAAGCTGTTCTTTTGCCTGCGTGAGCTGCCGGGCCGCTCGTTGGCCGAGACCCAACTGTATTGGCGCACCAACCATGGGCCGCTGATCCGTAGCGTGGCGCCGGGCTTTCGGATGCAGCGCTACCTGCAAGTCCATTACTGTGACGATATGCCGGTGATTGCGGCGTTGCGCGCGGCGCGTGGCACGCTCACACCGCCCTATGCAGGGCACGCGGAAGCATGGTTCAACCGCGCCGACTTAATGACGATGGCCAATGTGCCCGAGGCCAATCGGGCAATGGAACTCGCCATCGAGGACGAGCGAAAATTTATCGATTTTGGGCGTTCGGCGATGTGGATAGGCAAGGAGCGCGTGTTCATCGACCGGCGCTGAATAGTCGCCAACTGCGGCGTAGGGCGCGCAGTTGGCACTCCGTCAAGCGCCGCCACTTGCTGCTGTGGTGGCGCTTGGATTGCCCACAAACTCTCTGGCCCACTGCTCGCGCACAAACCCCGGTCGCGCTTAACGCGACCACGGAGCTTCACTATGCACAACGAAATGCTGACCGTAGACGCCGATGGTCACATCTTGGAACCACGTAACACGTGGCTGGACTACATCACGCCGACCTATCGTGAGCGGGCCATTCGTATCGCGCGCGATGAACGCGGGGATGAGGTGCTGTTAATCGACGGTCGACCGCTGGAAATGTTGCGGAACCGGTTGGCGTCCTTAGGCGGGATCGAAATGGACCCGGTGGCGGTCATCACGCCGGGACGCTTCAGCTACGAGGAGGGTTGCCCGCCAGGCGGCTATGATCCGGCTGCGCGTTTGCGGGTAATGGATGCCGAGCGCATCGATATTGCGCTGCTATATCCCACCATCGGCATTTGTTGGGAGGGGCATGTGCAAGATCCCGCCTTAGCCCACGCCTATACCGAGGCCTACAACCGTTGGCTCGTGGATTTTTGTAGCCACGACCCACGGCGGCTAGTGCCGATCGCGCATATCAACCTGCTGGACAGTACGCTGGCCGTGCGCGAAATGCGCCGCGCCCATGCCGCAGGCTGTCGGGGTATTTATCTATCACCCGATCTCTTTGCCCGTGGCCACAAGCGCTTTAACGATCCCTCGCTAGACGTGGTGTGGGCGTGTGCTCAAGAACTCGAACTCCCCGTTGCCTTCCACGTCGTGGTCCGTGATCAACCCACCACCAGCTACATCGATAGCTACCAGGCGGGGGGGCGCGCGTTTGGTTTGCTCAATTTTGCCTTTCTCGCCATCGACGTCATGGCGGGCTTTACCGAACTCCTCTCGTGCGGCGTGTTAGAGCGTTACCCACGCTTGCGGGTGGCCATTCTCGAGGCGGGTGCCAACTGGATCTCGGCTTGGCTGGACCGGCTCGACCACAAATATGAGGTCATTCGCGCGGTCACCTGTTTGAGCGTACCGCCCAGCGAGTATTTTCGCCGCCAGTGTGTGGTCTCGGCCGATCCGGATGAATCGCTGACCGCCGCAGTGGTGGCGCATGTGGGTGCCGAGTACTTTGTTTGGGCTTCCGACTACCCACACATCGATGCCTCAATGGGGGTGGTGAGCACCATCCGTCGCCATCTGGCCGTGTTGCCGCTGGCCGACCAAGCGCGGGTGCTGGGCGGCAACGCGCTGCGCTTTTATGGTTTGAGCCAGTGAGTGCCGCTTTTTTTGGGGTCGGCGCTGAGGGCGGCGCGCGCCAGCACCTGACTTTTCGGCGGGTTTTCGCGCCCCTCTGGCCACGCCTTGTGGGGTTTGCACTGTGGACGCTAGACTCGCGCTGTAACGGATAGGAACAACGATGAAAAAACACCCGATCACGCTATTACTGGCTGGCAGTTGCCTCGCTACCACGTTGCTGCTGGCCGCGGGGGCGGTTGCCAAAGACCAACCCGTACCACCTTCGGCCTCGACCCCGGCGCCACTCACCAAAGACGCGCAAGCACTGGCCTTGCTCAAAGGCATGAGCGACACCCTCGCTAAAGCACCGACCCTCAGCTTCAGAGCGCGTGGCTTAGTGCCTTTTCGAGCACCTACCGGCCAGTATGTCAGTCTGTTCGCAGACTCTAGCGTGCTGCTGCAACGGCCCGACAAACTGCTGGTGAAATCACGCGGGGACCTCTTCCCGAACGACCTCTACTACGACGGTAAAACGGTCACGGCCATTGGGGTCGATCAACATTTTTATGCGCAACAACCGGCCAAAGGTAAGGGTCTCGAAGCGATCCTGCACGAAGCTCAACCCGGTTCAGATTCGTTGGCGCCGTTCATTGATTTGCTGGGCCCGGATTCCTACGCGGGATTGTCGGTCGGGGTGACCAGTGCGGTGTGGGTTGGTCGGTCAAAAATCGATGGGACGGATACCGATCACCTCGCGTTTATCGCCAAGGACGTCGATTGGGAAATCTGGATTGGCACGGCCGACAAACTGCCGCGCCTGATGGTGGTGGCGTACCGTGAGGGCAAGCGGCAGCCGACCTTCACGGTGCAATTCTCGGAATGGAAACCTGACGCGCCGGTGTCCGCAGACACTTTTACGGCGCTGATTCCCAAGGATGCGACGAAGATCAAATTCAAGCCGCTTGGCGTAGAGCCGTCCAAGTGATGAACAGGAGCTAATGTGATGATGCGAGAAAAAATGCCGCTGGTAGGCTTTGCGCTGCTGGCAGCCTTGCTGGTCCCTCTGCAGAACGCTAACGCCTGGGTTGCTGTTGGCGGTCACGGGGGGGCGTATCACGGGGGAGGGGCTTATTATCATGGAGGCAGCTACTACCACGGTGGCGGCTACTACCATGGTGGCGGTTGCTACGGCTGCGGTGGGGCTGCAGTCGCGGTTGGCGTCATGGCGGGCGTTGCGATTGCCAGCGCGGCGGCCACGCCGCAAGTCGTGGTGCAACAACCCGCAACCGTTTACGTCCAGCAACCGGCCCCGGTCTACATCGAACAGGCGCCACCGGTCTACGCGCCACCACCGGTTTACGCGACCCAAGGCAATATGCCGCTGGGCAGTCAGGTGGCCTTGTTACCGCCGGGTGCCGCGCCAGCGGTCGTGAATGGCGAAACCTATTACCGGAGTGGGCCGACGTGGTTTAAGCCCTACTACGGGTCAGCAGGGGTTTACTATCAAGTCGTCATCGCGCCGATGTAAAAACCGCAGGCGTTGTCGGCGAGCTGGGTTCGCCGTGGTCTGTGCGGAAATGCAGGCCGACCTGGCGCTTTTGGCCCTTGTAGCAGGGCTTCCGGGCGCACGCTGACGCCAAGCTGCTCTTGATCCGCAGGCGCCTACTAGCCCCTCTAACGCCGCCTTAGGTCACCAAGGCCAAGGCGGCTCTGTTATTAGGCGGCGGCCTTCTTGGTCACCGGTACCTGCCGTCCAACCCCATGCCGTAGCAGTTCTCCGGGGAAGACATTGGTTTGGGTATCGTTCTCAATCGTGACCACCCCATTGATGAGAATGTAGCGATAGCCTTGGGCGCGTTGCACCCGCCGCCATTCACCGCCCGGCATGTCGTAGACCACTTCGGCGGGCAGGCTGGTCAGGTTTTCGTAGTCGTACACGATGATGTCGGCGGGCGCGCCGACCTTCAATACCCCCCGTTCACCGCAACCCGCGAGTTGGGCGGGCAATGCCGATAAGCGCCAATGTGCCTCTTCTAAGCTCAACATGCCGTGCTCGCGCACGATCTTGGTGAGCGTCTCGGTGGGGTAGCGCCCGGCGGTGAGAAACTTGGTGTGGGCACCACCGTCAGAGACCCCAAACAAAATGTAGGGGTTGTCGACAATTTCTTGCAGTAGGTCCAGACGCGTGTTGGGCGGCATCGAGAAAAATTCGGTGGCCAGTTGGTCGGCGACCACAATGTCTAGCATGGCGTCCACCGGGTGCTTACCCGTTTTCTCGGCCACATGCCCGATGGTGTGATCCAGCCACTGTTGGGTCTGTGGCGTCGCAGGCCCGGTCACGACAATGCCTTCAAATGGGCCCAACACAAACGCGGGGACCTGCGCACGCAGCCCCGGTCGGCGCTCGGGATCGGCGAGTTTTGCCAAACGCTCGGCCTGAGTACCCACCGTGGCCTCGCGCCAGGCGGGGCACTCGTCGAATAAATTCCAGTCTTCGAACGTGAACGAATAACCCGCATCGGTGGTGAAGCCTTGGCCGTAGACTCGAATACCCTCGGCCCGGCAACGCTCTAACCACGCAATAACTTTGCGATGCACGTGCGGCATGCTGTCTTGTGCTTGCACGACATTAAAGACCAACGGCCGGCCACTCACCTGCGCCAGTTCCGCCATGTGCGCCTGGTCGGCTTTGGGATTGCCCGAGACCATCGTCGTTTGCATATGGCCTGCATTGCGGCGGCCCAAGACCTTCGCGAATTCTAGCGCCGTCTCGTTGTGCATGACGTCGGTGGGCATGGCCGTGCCGTCGAAATCCAATTGCGCCCCAGCGGGACCGGTGGGGGGCAGGCGTTGCGCGGACCAACCACAGCCACCGGCATCCAAGGACTGCTCAAGAATGTGACACATTTGGGCGTGCTCGGCCGGCGTTGGCAGACGCCCCGCCTTGGCATCATCGAGACCTAATACCGAAATAAGAATTGGCCCGATGGGGACGTACGGCACAATGTTCATCGCTTTGGGTGTGCGCTCGACGCTGTCGAGATATTCGGGAAAGGATTCCCAATCCCACGGCAGCCCCTCGCGCATGGCGGCCAATGGAATCGCTTCGACCCGGGTCATTGAGAGCATGGCGCGTTCGCGGGCGGCGGGTGCTACCGGCGCGAAGCCAAATCCGCAGTTGCCGATGACCACCGTGGTGACCCCGTGCCAACTAGAAATGGAGCAGTAGGGATCCCAAAATACTTGGGCGTCATAGTGGGTGTGCAGGTCGACAAAGCCGGGCGCTACGTGCAGGCCGTGGGCGTCGAGAATCTTATCTGCGCGGTGTTCGGCGATGTGCCCAATCTCGGCGATCAGCCCGTTTTTGATCGCGATATCGGCGCGGTAGCGCGGCGTGCGGGAACCATCAATGAGCATGCCCCCTTTTATGAGCGTATCGAATTCAGCCATGGCCTGATCCTCGTTGGGGTTGCCCGGAAAACTCTAAGTCCAACGGGACTTGGCGTCAAATGGCGAGGCTGCGGGAGGGCCGTCTAGCAGACCATCGGCGGCATTTCGGCGCGCTGCCAAACCCCGGATTGGCAGCAATCTAGGTCACGCTGCGTGCGCCGCGAAGGGGCGGGGTCTTAATGCTTTCAAGGGCAATTTAGCGTGAGAGTGGCAATGCCGTCCTCGAGGTTGTCAGTCAAATTTTCGAAGGTGGGCTGCGCCAAGCGAGTCTTCTAGAACCGGATCTAGGCACTGGTCTGGCCTGGCTTGGGACCCATGGTAGCGGTATCACAAACCGTTTGGATGGGCCCGGTGGTGGCTAGGTAAAATGGTCTACACTCAAACCCAATTCCCGGCAGGTGATTGGCCTGCTCTGGCCATCCGGCGTTCCAACCTCCACTCGCGAGCACCCCGCAACACCATGCACATTGAAGCGACAAAATCCGGTGACACACTCACGCTGGCCTTATCCGGGCGACTCGATTCCACGTCAGCTCGAGCACTGGCTGAGGCCTTGCAACTGGAGGGCGTCAGCTCCCTCACGCTCGATCTAGAACAGTGTCGCTATGTATCCAGCGC